>MFHU01000001.1 GCA_001778695.1 Candidatus Giovannonibacteria bacterium RIFCSPHIGHO2_12_FULL_44_22
AAGGGGCTCATTGGTCTTTCGCTTTATTTTAATCAGGTTGAGCGCGCCGTGAATTTTTCAAAATCAATAAAGGCGCAGATAAAAATAGACGCGCTGGAGTTTAAACCGGCGGAAGGCGGGTATCATTTCGTAAAATATGGATTATAAAAAACAAATTTTCGCGGCGGTGTTGAGCGTAAGTTTATTGGTGCCTGTTTTTGCTTTAGCCTTGACTGAAGACCCGCCAACGACCACAACACCAGATTCTGCGGGGTCTGAACCATCATCGGGGGAAACTTCGCAGAGTTCATGTAGCGTAATCGCCATATTAGGATCTACGGATTGCAATGAGGTCCCTACAAAAGTACCGCTCGGAGTCCCGCGAGACATTGCTAATAAAATCGCTTGGGGAATTGCTAAAATGCTGGTGCAAAAGCTCACCGACCAGATTGTAATGCTCATCAGAACCGGTGGACAAGGCGGGGGGGCGCTTTTTGTGCAGGATTGGAACGGATTTTTGCTTGACGCCGCCGACCAAGCCAGCGGAGTATTTATTAAAGAGCTGAATCTAACCCAGCTTTGCGAGCCTTTCGCCCCGCGGTTAAGATTAATTTTTGCCGGCGGACGGCGCTCGTTTCAAGACAGATATAGATGCACCGTTTCAACCATAATGGGTAATATTCAAGGTTTTTTTAATGATTTTAATAATGGCGGATGGCAAAGATGGATTGAGCTTACGCAAGTTCAAAATAATCCCTACGGGCAATATTTAGGGTTATTGGAAGAAAAAGAAAAAAGAGAGGCCTTGGGAGTGCAAAAAAGTTTCAACGAAGCTATGTCGGCAAACGGATTTTTGGGAATTAAAGAGTGCGGGCCAACAGTGCAAAACGAGCCCGGAGACAATCCAATCGGAGAGGTCTGTAAAATCGTAAGCCCTGGCAAGTGGCTAGAAGAGCGATTGATTGAATCCACAAACTCTGACATTAAACAACTAAATCTCGCCGATTCTTTTAATGAAATAATTTTGGCTGCTTTTCAAACAATGATGCAGACGCTCTTTTCTTCGGGCGGGCTGGCTTCGTCCAATATTCGCTCAACCGCCATCACTTCGCAACTGGAAAATGATTTGAATAATTTAAAACAAAGCATGATTCAGTTTAGCGGAGTGGACAGCGCCATCTCCATCACTCAATCAATTATCACCAAAAAGAATGATTCTTTGGCCAAAGTGAAAAATGAAATTTTAACGCTGGGCAAACTCAAAACTTGCCAGCAGACCAGCGGGCTTTCTATAAACACAGTGGAGAACGGCCTAAACGCCGCCGTCTCCACAAAGCTGGCGCTGGAAAATGATATTTTGAACCAAACTTTATTTAATGAAACCTTAAAAGACGACAGGGCGGAGTTGCTCGGCGCCACCACCGCGGAAACGCTCAATCTGGCGCTTGCCAAAACCCAAAATGATGTCGCGAAAATAGGAAGTTTGGGCGCGGCGACTCTAGAAAACGCGAAAATCACAGCCGACAAAGCAAAGGCCGAGAATGACTTAGCCGATTGTTTAAATCCGCCAAGCGGTGGAGATTAGAAATGAGAAAAGAAAATAAAAAATTCATAATCACAATTTTCTCAATAGTGCTTTTCTGTTTGATGTTTAATTTCATCGCGGCGCCGTTGGCGTTGGCTGCAGCCGCATGTCAAAAAACAGACGGCACAATTGTTAAAACATATTCAATGTCATGTGACGCGTCAGAGTGTTCAAAATTGGAGGGAATATGTAAGCCTATTAATGTAAGTGAAAGCGGTATAAAGACAGCGGATCAAGAAGTCTTATTAAACAAGGCTGGTGGGGCGTTCGGCATAGGTAAGGGATTGCTATGGGGACTAAACATAATTTTAACGGCAGCAGTGCTTGCTATGGGGAAATTCGTCGCGCTAGCTGGAAGTTTTTTTGACGTAGCTATTCATAATGCAGCCTTAAGTGGCTTCAATAATTTAATAGCTGTACAAAAAGGCTGGGAAGTGTCGCGAAACATCGCTAATCTTTTTTTCATTCTCATACTGCTTGCTATTGCAATTGCCACTATTTTGCGCATACAAAGCTACAATGCAAAACAATTGCTACCTAAACTAATAGTGATAGCCTTGCTAATTAATTTCAGTTTAACAATAAGCTATGTAGTAATTGATTTCGCAAATATACTCGGAGGTGGCTTTTGGTTTGCACTTACTAAAAATGGAAGCCAGTCTATCTCTCAATCTCTAATGGCTGGTGCTAGATACCAAGAGATTTTTGACACCAATGATGTTATTAAAACTTCGGGGTGGGAAAAATGGTTGTGGGGCACAATTGGCACTGTTTTAGGTGCTTCAATCGCAGGAGCAGGCTGTTTGACAGGATTTTTCTGCCCAGGAGCAATTGCGCTCGGAGGTTTGATGATTGGAGGGACGTTCGCTGGTTATGCAAGCTGGGCAACATTAAGTTCATCAGCCAACTTACAATCCGCTATAGATTATTTTTACCTAATAATGCTCCCGCTTATTGTTTCTCTTCCGCTGGTTTTCGTCTTTGTATTTGGGGGAATTTTAATGATTATCAGGTTCGCCATACTAACTCTACTTTTGGTTTTAGCACCATTAGCTTTCCTTTTTTATATACTGCCTACAACAGAAAAATATTGGCATACTTGGTGGGAAAAGTTGATTTCTCATGCATTTTTCTTCCCCGCTTTTATGTTTCTTCTTTACATCAGCATCTCCATAGCCAACACTATGACGCGTAGCGCGATTAGCGGAAATATAACCCAAAATTTTCCGTTTTTGGTTGATACAACTACAGTTGTCGTACTTTTAATCTCTTCTCTTTTAATTGCGCGCACAATGGGCATCTACTTTGCTAGCTCGGTCTTGGGTTGGGCAACTTCAAGTAGAAAATGGCTCACGGGATTTGTGGGAGGAGTGGCGGCGAGGAATTTGGTGGCGCCGATTGGAGCAAGATTGCAGCAAACCAAGGCCATGGGAAGAATAACGGAGGCCTCTCCGACTTTGGGTTATTACGCGCGGATGGGCACGGGCTGGCTGGCCGGGCTGGGCAAGGCGCCAGCGCAAGCGGAGAATATGGCTAAAGCGGCATTGGCGCAAGGCAAGGGAACATGGGGGGCGTCGTTTGGAAAACTTGGTCGGGCAGGGCAAGAAGCGATGCTGAAAGGGATGACTCAAGAACAACGCGCGGAATTTGTTGCCGGCCTTTCAAGAAATCAAGCGATAAGGGCAAACGATATTCTTCGTTCGCCGCAGTTTAGCGCGGCCGAAGCCGCGAAATTTGATCTGGAAAGTTGGAAGCGGCAGACCAGGCCGCAACAACAAGCGCGAATGGCCGGATGGCTTGGCATTAATCCTAAAACCGGACTTCCCAATAATCAAGAAGCTGCGGCTGAAGCTTTGCGCAGTATGAGCCCCGAGGACCAAGCAACCCTGGTTGATTCGCTAGCGCTGGTTGACCCTGCGTTGGCAAAACAAGCCACAGATTTCATTGAATCGCGATTCAGTCCGAAAGACCAACAAAGTTTCAAGATTGCCCGCCTTCTACGTAAGACCGATGATGAGCAACATACTAAATTCGCCACCGAACTTAACAATGATGATAAAGAAGCTTTCCTGCGTAAAAAAGACGCTAAAGGGCAAGCTAGGTTTATGGATAGCTTTGCTACAATGCCGGCTGGCTTTAATGCAAAAGATTGGACTGATGCCGAAACCGCAGCTAAAACAACAATCCAAACTCGTTTTAGCGCCAGCGAACAAAGGGCTTTCAAGGAAGCGGTTATTGAAAATACAAGCGGGAAAGCTGTTGATAAAATTAAGGTAGCCGCGGCGACAATGTCTGATGAAGAGCTAGATATTCTACAAAAAGTGGGAGATGAAAATAAGATATCGCGGCTGATAAATGATTTTGGCGGAAGCGCTAAAGCGGGGGAGAAAGCTATAGCTCAAAAGATTGGTAAAAGCATAGTTAAGCGCGGGCAAGAAAATAAATATATTGATCGCGTAGCGCCAAGGCAGTTTATAGACACAATTATGGGCGCGGCTGATACTAGATCCCATCAAGAAAAATTAAAAGAATACTTCACTAAAGTTGACGCCAAAGCTTTGCGCAGGAATTTATCTCCGGATATTATTAAGCAAAAAGAATTTGTGGAAGATGTTTTGGCGGCAGGGACGATAGAAGATATTTCACTAATCACTGGAGACACGAGGCGCGCGGCTGCGTTTAAAGAAGGTTATGAAGCGATATTAACAGCATCAAGAGTCACAATAGGACCCAGAACGGAGGATAGAGCGCAGGCCCTGGCAAACGAGATGCAGAGAAAGGGAAATAATATCGCCGCTCAAGAATTAAGAGATTATGTTGCGGGAATTTCTCCGTATAAAGAAGTAATTACAAGTATATTGGAGGGTAGAGCGCAACCTAAAACACCCTAAAACTATGGCCGACCAAAAAGATATTTTAGAAAGAGTTTCAGAACTGCCGGATGATCTCCGGAAAGCGCTTTTCGCGCGCTCAACGACCGATACGATACAAGTCGTTGGAAAAAATGCCGGACTTTCCATTGATAAAATCGGGGAGTTAGCTGACGAAACGGGACGGGTGATGCTGGGAATTACTTCACCCTCGGATTATGTAAAAAATCTGGTGAGCAGATTGAGTGTTAATCAAGAAAAAGCGAAAGCCATCGCCGAAGAAATAAATCAAAAAGTTTTCCAGCCGGTGAGGGAGTCGCTGAAGAAAATACATGGGATAGAAACACCCCCCCCAGCCCCCCCCTTATCAATGGGGGGAGAAAGAGTAGAGATATCCCCTCCTTTACAAGGAGGGGTCAGGGGAGGTAAAGAAATAGAAATCAAACCGCAACCCAAGCCATTGCCGAAGCGGGAAGATATTGAAACGCAAAAACCAAAAACAGAAGAAGCCAAAACGGCGTTTCAAGCTCCACGTTCCACGTTTCAAGAAGTAATCCCTCCAATCTTTGTTAAAAAAATGCCCACACCAATAGCTTCGCAATTAGGCGGGCAAGCTCCGCCAGATATTCTTCCCGCTCCAAAAGAATCTTTGCCGCAAAATTTTCTTGCCGCTAAAACGGAATTAGAAAAAGCTTTGTCGTCGCAGCCTGCCCGCAATGCTACGCAAGGCGTTGCAGGCGGGTATAAAGACAAAGACCCTTATCGCGAAATAATAGAACCATAATATGCAACACCAAGTACCGCAATTTATAGACATAGAAGATAAAATTTTCGGGCCTTTAACGGCCAAGCAGTTTTTCTATATTTTGGGCGGCGCCGCCATTGTTTTTATAATGTATGTCTACCTGCAGTTTTGGCTGGTAATTATTCTGGGCGCTCCGATCGCGGCGTTTGCCGGCTCTTTGGCGTTTTTAAAAATAAACGGCCAGCCCTTTATTAAAATTCTGGCCAGCGCCATAGATTACGCCTCTTCGGCCAGATTGTATTTGTGGAAAAAGACAGCCGCGCCAGCCGGGAGGAAGTCCGACTTCTTTGGGGATTTGAAGTCGGACTTCAAAGAGGCTGGCGGAACTCCGAAACTTACCCAAAGCAAATTACAAGATTTATCCTGGTCGCTGGATATTCAAAAGAATATTAAACGATAAATATGGCAAACGCTTTACCATCTCAAGATATTTTAAAGATAGAAGAAATCCGGGATGGCGTCCTGGTTTTAAAAGACGGGTCGCTCCGCGCCGTGATGATGGCCTCTTCCTTGAATTTTTCCTTGAAAAGCGCGGACGAGCAAACTGCGGTTATTATGCAATACCAAAATTTCCTGAATTCTTTGGATTTCACCGTGCAATTTTTTCTGGAGTCGCGAAAATTAAACATTGAACCCTATCTTAATACTTTAAAAGAAGCCGAAGCCAAGCAGACAAACGAACTTTTGAAAATTCAAATAACGGAATACATAGAATTCATTCGAACATTCGTCCGCGCGGCAAATATCGTAAGCAAAAATTTTTATATTATTGTGCCTTTCACACCGGCGATGTTTACAACGCCAAAAGAAGGATTTAAAAGCTTGCTTGGAATTTTTGGGCAAGGCGCTCCCAAACCTAAAACCTTACCGCAAGATAAATTTGACGAATATAAAAATCAGCTCTGGCAAAGAGCGGACAGCGTGATTCAAGGGCTAGTACGGACTGGCGTTAGAGCGGTTCCCCTGAACACCGAGGAACTGATTGAACTTTTTTACAGTCTTTACAACCCCGGCGAATTAGAAAAAGGCAAACCCTCACACCAAAGTGATTTTGGTGTGGGGGTGAACCCCCTATCATAAATTTATGGCATTACTGAATATATTTAGAAAAAAGAAACCTAAAGAAACGGAAATTACTCCGGTTTTTCCGGAAGAAATTTATCGCGCCGGCGTTTTGGAATTAAAAGACGTTATCGCGCCAGCGGCGCTGGAAGTCACGGCCAATCACATGCGCCTTGGAGAAAAATTGGTGCGGACAATTTTTATTTTTTCGCTCCCCAGATTTCTTTCTTCAAACTGGTTTTCTCCCATAATAAATTTGGATAAGGTTTTTGATGTTTCCATATTTATACATCCGGTGAATACCGCAACAGTTTTAAAAAAACTTCAGCGGAAAGTCGCCGAAGTTCAATCGCAAGTTTCCATCCGGCAGGAAAAAGGATTGGTGCGAGACCCGATTTTGGACACCGCCTTCCAAGATTTGGAATCTTTGCGCGACAAGCTCCAGCAAGCGCAGGAAAGATTGTTCAATTTCGGGCTTTATATCGCGGTTTATGGAAATACTATAGAAGAGCTGGATAAAGCGGAGACTGAAATAAAATCCATGCTGGAGTCGCGTTTGGTTTATGCCAAGCCCGCGCTTTTTCAGCAAAAGGAAGCCATGGACTCTATTTTTCCCCAAGCTTTAGACACTCTTGGCGTCAACAATTATCTGAATTCCTCGCCCGCCTCCAGCGTTTTCCCATTTGTTTCTTTTGACCTCACTTCCAATAGGGGAATCCTTTACGGCATCAATTCGCATAATAATTCTCTGATTTTATTTGACCGCTTTAGTTTAGAAAATTATAACTCGGTAATTTTTGCCAAAGCCGGCGCCGGAAAATCTTACGCCACCAAACTGGAAATATTGCGCTCCTTAATGTTTGAAACGGATGTCATCGTTATAGACCCTGAAAAAGAATATGAATATTTGGCCGAAGCCGTTGGCGGAAGATATTTTAATATTTCTTTGACCTCGCACCACCACATCAATCCTTTTGATCTGCCGATGCCTCGGGAAGACGAATCGCCCGCTGATGTTTTGCGCTCGCACATTATAAATTTGGTGGGCCTTTTCAGAATTATGTTGGGCGGGTTAAACCCCGAGGAAGATTCCGTCATTGACCGCGCCATAACCGAAACCTACGCTTCGCGGGACATCACGCCGGACTCGAATTTCAGTAAAGCCACCCCGCCAATACTTTCCGATTTGGAGCTTGTTTTGGCCAATATGGAAGGAGGTGAAAGTTTAGCCCAACGCCTCCGAAAATTCACCAAAGGCACCTGGTCGGGATTTATCAACCAGCCGACCAATGTTGATATCAACCAAAAATGCGTTGTTTTTTCCGTCCGCGATATGGAGGATGATTTGCGTCCAGTGGCTACGTATTTAATAATCCACTATATCTGGAGCGCCATCCGCGCGAATATTAAAAAAAGATTACTGGTGGTGGACGAGGCCTGGTGGATTATGAAAAATGAAGACGGCGCTTCGTTTCTCTTTGGCATAGCCAAGCGCGCTAGAAAATATTACCTGGGCTTGGCCACTATCACCCAGGACGTCGGCGACTTTTTAAATTCGCCCTACGGAAAATCTTTGATTACCAATTCATCCATCCAAATTCTACTGCGCCAATCTCCAGCGTCAATTGATTTACTAAAACAAACTTTCAATCTTACGGATGAAGAAAAGTTTTTGCTCCTTGAGTCCGATGTCGGCGAAGGGCTCTTTTTCGCTGGATTAAAACACGTTGCCATAAAAATCTTAGCTTCTTACACTGAAGATCAGTTGATTACTTCCGACCCGGCCCAGCTCTTGGCGATTAAAAAAGCTAAAGAAGATTTTTCCCTGCCCGACCGGCAGGCGGGCGCCCAAGGCGAACAGGTATCACAAAAATAATTTATGGACGAAACAAACACAATGGACAATCAAAATTACGCCGGTCTTCAACAAGATCGCAATGCGGATGCGCAAGACGAGCCCATTGCTTCTTCCGGAGCAACCGCTGTCAGAATGAGCGCGATTACGGCCACATTGCTTATTCTGATGGCTTTGGGAATTGATGGCCTGCAGGTATTCTTAAATTTTATAGTCATAGGCGTCGTGCTAAACTGGATAATAGACATATTCACTTGGCTCCTGTTTTTTGTTTGGCTAAAAAGTCTAGGGATTTCAGGAAGCATTAAAAAAGATAAAGACCTAAAGAGATTGATATTTCTTGCTTCAGCGTTTGGGTTTGAACTTCTGCCGATTTTAAATTCATTTCCCGGGTGGACAGCTTTTGCTTTAGGCACAGTGATTATTGAATACGGCGGAGAAATTTTAGAAAAAGTACCGATCGCCAAAAAATTCATCAAGAAAAAAGAATCATGAAAAATATTTATAAAATTTTAATACCAGTTCTTGCGTTGCTTTTTTCTTGGCAAGTTTACGCCCTAACCCTCTCCTCGCCGACAGATTTGGCTCTTGATGTTTTTCCTTCATCTCCGCGGGCGGGAGCGTCTTTTACAGTTTCGACCAAGTCTTTCTCTTTTGATATGGTCCGCGCGAAATTTACCTGGTTTTTAGATGGAAAAAATATTACTTCTGGAGTTGGATTGAGAGAGCAAAGTTTCCAAGCCGGAAAAATCGGTTCAGAAATGAATATTAGAGTAAGCGTGATTTCGGCCGATGGAATTTCCTATGAAGCTGGCGCTAAAATTACAATTTCCGACGTAGATTTTATAATCCGCCCCTTAACCTACACGCCAAGTTTTTACAGGGGTTCCGCGCTTGCCACACCTGGAAGCATTACTGAAATAATCGCCGTGCCACATCTTTTTTTCGGAGGAGAAAGGCTGCGCGCCCAAAATCTGATTTACGAATGGTCAATTGACGACAAGCTTTTTCGAAATCAGTCTGGCGGCGGAAAAAATAAGTTCTCCATAAAATTAGCCGATGTCGGCAACAGCGATTACATCGTTACCCTTAGAGTCAGTACCTTAGACGGCGAAATATCCGCGCAAAAAAGCGTGCGCTTAAAAACAACTATGCCAGAAATTTTATTTTATGAAACCAACGCGCTTACCGGATTAAAGTCCATGGCGCTGAATTCTTTTTTGGGCCGAGCGGGGGATTCGTTTTCAATATTGGCGGAACCTTTTTATTTTGATTTAGGTTCTTTGGTGCGCGCCAAATTTAATTGGAACGCGAACGGAACGGCGGCCGCCCCAAACGCCAAAAATCCGTTGCTTTTAGAACTGGCCGCGCCGGATAATACCGATTCGCAAACCGCTTTTTCTTTAAAAATTGAAGACCGCCAGGCGCTTTTCCAGCAAGCCGAAGCATTAATAAATATTTCAGCCACAAAATGAAAAAGAAAATTTTAATAATAATATTTTTATTCTCTTTAGCCGGCACGGCTTTGGCGTATAATTTGCTCCAGCCGCTTCCCGGCGTGGGGCAGACTGTTGATACTTTCCCGGATTATATTACAAAAATAATTCCGTTTATTTTGGGCTTGGCGGCGGTGCTCGCAGTGGTAATGATAGTTATTGGCGGGATAGAATACGCCGTCACGGAAGCGATTGACGCAAAAGCGGACGCTAAAGACCGCATCACCCAAGCGATTTTGGGACTCTTGCTCGCGCTAATTTCTTGGTTAATTCTTTCCACAATAAATCCAGAGCTTGTGAACTTGAAATTAAATATTCCGGGCTTACCAGGCACGCAACAAACAGGGCCTGATCCTATTAGTTTGCCATGTACAAATACAACACAATCTGAATGCGCGCCTGGATTCTGCGATATTCTCTCTGGACAAAGTGTCGGTATGTGCAAACTTTATGCGGGAACATGCCAAAAGCCGGCTGATTGCTCATCTAATATCTGTAATATTCCATCAGGAAGCACAATCGGCGCGTGTACAAATACAGATGTAGTGCCGCCGCCTTCTGCGAAAATTGAAAGCGCCTGTCTTTCTTCCGTTGGCATAATTTTAAGCCCCACAACTAACGCTTGCGACAGTGCTGACTGCGCTTCCCGAGGAGGAAGTTGCAGTAAGTTTATAACTTTACCGCCAACTCTTGCCGCACAAACAGAAAAAAGGGCTGTAATTGTAAAGGGGCAGTTTTCGCAAAGCCAAGAAACGCTAATACAAAATGAAATGGATGCGGTATATGCTTCACTTCCAGACGCTTACGCAAACTTAAAAAAGCCCGTGCTCATACTTAATGCAGACACTATAGACGATATCAATATAGAGGTTGGTGTATCAATTGGCGCAATTGAGGCCGAACGCGGACGATCTTTTTCCGGAACTGAATTTAAACATATTCAAACCACAGTAATAAATGGGGAACAAGCTGGTGTTTCAAACCCTTTTTATAATTCCGGGACATATTTTCAATTTACCCTAGTACATGAGATGGCTCATGCTTTAGCCACAGAAAAATTTGGAGACGCCGATGGTAATTCTGAATGGAAAAACTTACATACTATCTCAGTTTCAGAAAATCGCGGAGTCGCTTTACCCGAAGTACTGGGTCGTGATAAAAAAACCGCTTACGCTTACAATACTTCAGCGGAAGATTTAGCTATGGCAGTAAATGTATATGTTATGACCAATGGCCAATATAAAACCGGTAATGCTAGATCAGATGAAATATTATCTCAAAAATTTAATTGGTTGGAACAAAACGGATTTGTTAAAAAAATGAGATAAAATTATGCAAAATTATTTAACCAGAAGAAATATAATAATCGCGGGGGTGGGAATGATAATTATTATTGCCACGGTGTTTTATTTTGGGTCAAAGAGCGGGACACAAGGGACAGGTGGGGGATTTTTTGGAGCTATTTTTCCATCCGCTCCGACGACGCCTTCAGGCGGTGTCGGAGCTCCGACCCCCGCAGAGCGGGGCGTCGGAGGCGTTGGCGAGCTTCCCTTAAGCGTCGGGGCGGCAAAATCCTTGCCTGTGGGCACATTGATACGCTTAAGCAACGACAATATTTCTTCCATCGCGCCAATAGGAACGACTTCCGCGAGATATCATAAAAATATTCCGGAAAATTTGGGGCATCTTTTTGAAAGGCGCGCGGACGGCGCCGACGAAGAAAAAAGAATTTCTAATTTCACTATCCCGCAAGTTTTGCGCGCCATCTGGGCGCCCAACGGAAAGCGCGCCGTGATTTTTTATAACTTGGATGACCAAATCAAAAAACTTTTAATTGATTACAGCACCACGACTCTAAAAACAAACTTCTTGCCCGATGCCGTTTCAGATGTGGCTTTTTCGCCAGATTCCAAATCCATGGCGTTTATAAATGACGGGGGGGATACCCAAAATATTTTTACAGCCACATCCGATTTTAAAAATCAGAGAAAAATTTTAGACAATAACATTCCTGGGTTGGAAATTTTCTGGCCAAATCAGAATTTTGTAGCTTTAAAAACAAAATCGTCATATGCTATCCGCGGATTTTTATATACGGTTAATATAGAAAGTGGTATATTCACAAAAATCGCCGAGGGTTTGGGCTTGGACGCTGTTTGGAATAAAGATGGTTCGGGGGCGCTTTATTCCCGAAGCGACGCGGACGGCAATATGCTCAACATCAAATTTTTGGACGTTAAAACAGGGGTTGAAAAAGAGTTTATAGTAAAAACTATTGCCGAAAAGTGCGCTTTCTTGAATACTTTAAAAAATGTCGCTTATTGCGGAGTCCCTCGCGAAAAAACACTTGAGCGAATGCCCGATGCCTGGTGGCAGGGGAAAGTCGGTTTTCAAGACGATTTTGTTTTGCTGGACACCGCGACCGGCCAAAGTTCCGTTTTTGTGCCGACTCCCACCGACATTACACAGCCAAAACTCCTTTTGGACGATTCCTTTCTCCTTTTCCGCGACAAAACTTCCGGCAATCTCTGGAGCCTAAAATTGAAACCCTA
>MFHU01000002.1 GCA_001778695.1 Candidatus Giovannonibacteria bacterium RIFCSPHIGHO2_12_FULL_44_22
CCGGCGCCAAAAAATGAATCCGGCTCCGGAACTCTTAAACCCGGAGAAAAAATAGAGCTCTAGACAAAAATAATAGGACGTGTGTGGCCTTTTTTATTTTTTCTCCGCCCTTTCCACATATTCTCCGGTTTCGGTGTTGAGGCGCACAATGTCGCCTTCGTTGATAAACATAGGAACTTGAATTTGCAAACCGTTTTCCAGTTTTACGGTTTTGGAGCCGCCGGTGGCAGTATTGCCTTTATAAGAAGGCGGAGCTTCCATGACTTTGTAATCAATTTTTACTGGCAGCTCAATATTTATAACTTTTTCTCCGAATTTGTAAGCCAAAACTTCCGTGTTCGGTTTTAAAAATTTTCCCTGGCCGCCAATTATTTTTTCATCAAGTTTAAAGCGAACGGTTTTTTCCCGCCTCGCTTCGCGTTGCTCATCGACGCGAGGCGGGGGATTGCTTTTTTCGCAAAACCAAAATTCATCTTTATTTTCATAAAGAAAAGTAATCAGTTGTTTTTCTATCTCGGCTTCTGGATACGAGTCGCTTCCTTGGAAGGATTTTGCCACAATTTTGCCGGTTATTAGATTTTTAAGTTTTGTTTGCACGGTCGGCTTTCTTTGCTGCATGCGCAAAAAGTTATATTCCAAAACAATGTAGGGTTCGCCCTCCATTTCAAAAATAACTCCTTTGGTTAAATCGGTATATGAAAGCATTAAAAAATATTGTATATTATTTTATATGGAATATCAAATCACGGTCGGCTTGGAAATTCACGCGGAGCTTAAAACCAGGAGCAAAATGTTTTGCGCGTCCAAAAATGATCCCGATGAAAAACATCCCAATCTCAATATCTGCCCTGTCTGCATGGGCCACCCGGGGACGCTCCCTGTGATAAATGAGGAGGCAGTGAAGTTGGTTCATCGGGTTGGGCTGGCTTTGGGGGGCGAGATTCAAAAATTTTCGCGTTTTGACCGCAAAAATTATTTTTATCCGGATTTGCCGAAAGGCTATCAGATTTCACAATATAAATATCCGCTAGTTTTGGGAGGCAATTTGAATGGAATAAGGATAACAAGAATCCATCTTGAGGAAGACGCGGCGCGCCTGGCGCATGAAGGAGCCGGCAAATCCAGTTTGGTGGATTTTAATAGGGCGGGGATTCCTTTAATGGAACTGGTCACAGAGCCGGATATAAAATCCGCAAAGCAAGCACGCGAATTCGCGGAGGAGCTGCAATTGGTGTTTCGATATCTCGGGGCTTCGGAAGCAAATATGGAAAAAGGCGAGATGCGTTGCGAAGCAAATATTTCTGTTTCAAAAACAAATGAAAAGGGCGTAAAAGTTGAGGTAAAAAATCTCAACTCGTTCCGCGCGGTGGAGCTGGCGATTGAGTACGAAGTAAAACGGCAGATTGAACTTTTGGAATCGGGTAAAAAAGTCGCGCAGGAAACCCGTGGGTGGGATGAAAATAAAGAGTCAACATTTTCGCAGCGCTCAAAGGAATCGGCGCATGATTACCGCTATTTTCCGGAACCGGATCTGCCGCCGATGGAGTTTTCCGATGAATATATTGAGGCCTTGCACGCGATGATTCCGGAGTTACCGGAACAAAAAAGAAAAAGATTTACGGAGGAATACGGTATTTCAGCGAATTTAGTTGAGACCCTGGTTCACGAATGCTCACTAGCCGCTTTTTGGGAGAAAGTTATTTCGGAATTGAAAGATTGGATGAGGGAGGAAGACCCTAAAAAATTCCTTGAAGCCATGAAAGTGGCGGTTAATTATTTTACCTCCGATTTTTTGGGCCTTATTAAAGAAAAAGAAATTCCGCCGGAAGAACTTTTAATGACCCCTGAAAATTTTGCGGAGCTTATCAAGATGATTGTGAAAAAAGAAATTACTTCGCGCGTTGCCAAAGATGTTTTGCGCAAAATGGTTGAAGAAGGCGGGGATCCATCAACTATTATAGAATCCAAAGAGCTTAAGCAAATTGGTGATTCGGTTCAGCTTGAAGCGGTCGTTAAAAAAGTAATTACAGCGAATCAAAAAGCTATTGCCGATTTTAAAAAAGGTAAAGCCAACGCCCTTCAATTTTTAGTGGGGCAAGTGATGCAAGAAACCAAAGGCGTAGCAAATCCGGAAGCCATCAAAGAGATATTGGCAAAGATTTTGGGTTAGAAATCCAGCGGATCTCCTTATTTTTTTTAAACCAAGTCATTTGGCGTTTGGCGTAGCGCCATGATTCTGTGAGGATTTTTTGTATCATTTCGTCTTTTGTCGCTACTTTAGTAGCGATCCCGCCACGGCGGGATGAAAGCGGAGCTTTCAATTTACCGCGGAGATATAGCGAAACATAACGATATTCCAGCCCCAAATCATAAAGCCGTTTCCAGCTGACACCTTGCCTGTGAAGTTTCTTGGTCTCTTGAATAATGCCTTGAAGCCGGCGTAGTAGGCGGTTATATATCCGTTTTTTTAATTCCTCCGGCGGGCGTTTGATTCCGAGCCACACTATCGCCATTTTATTAATTTTGCTTTCCTCGCGACCGCCAAGCGGTCCTCGGGGTTGCGTGCTCGCAAAACCCGCAAAATCAACAAAATGGCGCTTTTTCCTCCATAAAGCAATCTCAATCGCTCTAATTAATCTTCTAGGATTTTTTTGTTCTATTTTTTCGGCGCGCTCTGAATCTAGTTTTTTTAACATTTTTGAAAGTTTCACTGCTGATTTCCCGGCCAATTTTTTGCGGAGCGCGCGATTGGGTGGTACTCCGCCCAATTTTACTCTACCAAGTGCCGCGTCAATATAAAAACCAGTCCCACCAACTATTATTGGAGTTTTGCCATGAGATAAAATATTGGCGATTGCTCGCTCCGCGCATTTTTTAAAATCCAGCGCGCTAAATTGTTTTTTAGGATTAGCAATGCTTAAACAATGATGCGGCACGCCTCTCATTTCTTTTTTAGTAATTTTCCCGCTGCCAATATTCAAACCTTTATAAACCTGTCTGGAATCCGCCGAAATAATCTCTCCGCCAATTTTTTGGGCGAGCTGTACAGCAAATTCTGATTTTCCGCTCGCGTTCGGTCCGACAACAACTATGATTTTGGAGGGCATTTTTTGATGAAGTCCTCCAGCACCATACTTCCTAAATCGCCTTTGCCGCGTTCGCGAACGGCAATCATGTTTCCGGCGGCCTCTTTCTCGCCGATTATCAGAAGATAGGGGATACGCTGGGTTTCAGCCTCCCTAATTTTTTTGCCAATAGTTTCATTCCGGCTGTCTAACTCAACGCGGATATTTTTTTCTTTAAGTTCGCCGGCGATTTGATTTGCATAATCTAAAACTTTGTCATTAATCGCCAAGACGGCCACTTGCGTCGGAGAGAGCCAAAATGGCAAAGCACCGTCAAAATGTTCAAGTAAAATTCCGGTAAATCTTTCAAAGGACCCGAATACGGCGCGGTGAATGACAAAGGGTTTTTGTTTGTTGCCATTCTCGTCAATATAAGCCAGCTCAAATTTGTCCGGCAACATCACCAAATCCAATTGAACCGTGCCCAATTGCCAGTCTCTTCCCTGGCTGTCTTTGATGTGCGCCTCAATTTTCGGGCCGTAAAAAGCGCCTTCAGCATCCGCAATTTTGTATTTTATTTTGCTGTTTTCCAAAGCGTCTTTTAAAGCTTTTTCGGCAACCGCCCATTCTTCTTTAGTGCCCAAAGCTTTTTCCGGCTTGGTGGCCAGATAAAATTCCGATTCAAAACCCAGCATTTTATAAAAATCGGCGATTACTTTCAAAACTTTTACAATCTCTTCCTCGGCTTGGTCTGGGCGGATAAAAATATGCGCGTCATCCATCGTGATTTGCCGCACCCTGAACATTCCTCCCAAAGTTCCAGATAATTCATTTCGGTGTAATCTCCCCAGCTCCGCGAATCTTAACGGCAAATCTTTATAGCTTCTGATTTTTGAATTATAAATATAAGTTGATTCAGGGCAATTCATCGGCTTAACCACCAAGGTTTCGTTTTCATCCACCGGATTTTTAAACCAAAACATATTGTCGCGATAATGCTCCCAATGGCCGCTTTGTTCAAAAACATCTTTTTTAACCATAATCGGGGTTGATATTTCGTCATAGCCCTCTCTGTCGTTTATTTCTCTGGCGTATTTTTCTAGCTCCCTGAAAATAATCATTCCCTTGGGATGCCAAAAAGGTGCCCCTGGGGCGATTTCATGAAACGAAAATAAATCCATCTCCCGCCCCAAATCCCTGTGGTCTCTATGCTTATTGTCTTCTGCCATGTGTTTTATTTTATACAACTTTTTCAATTTCGGCAACGCATTGACTTTTTTACCCCCATTTTGCTTAGATAGAGGAGGAGAAAGAAACTGAATGTTAGAAGGTCCGGTTAGAATCCAGTAGTACTTAGGAAGGAGGCTTATTATGGAAATCGGCGACGAGATAGTCATAAAATGTAAGGTGGTTGATTTTGATGCCAATCCACATGGGGCGGCAATCAAAGTTGAGCTCAAGGGGTTCATCGATCATGCGACGCTCAGCACTTTAAGAGCGTACGGAAAAAGTGTCCGGTTTTGGATACATCGTCTCGACCAACCCGAAGTCGTTGTTTCTAAGTAAAAAAGCGTCCGGCGTGTCCTTCGAAGCTCGAAGGGTGAAGTAAGATGCTGGACAACTAGCAGGGAAGACTACTTCGAATTTTTAGCCTACTTCGATCTCGCAAATGATGCTACTCAACAACCATGCGCCGAGGAATCTCCACCTCGGCATTTTATTTTTTATATCCATTCCACGATTCGCGCGAATCGGAGAACGCATTGACTTTTTAACCATATTTTGATTAACTAAGTGAAGAAAAAGAAATTAAATACTAGAGATTTGGTTAAAGCCCGGCACTGCCATTAGGAGGCTAGAATGAAATTTCGACTTGAATGTTATGGAAGTCATTTTCAGAGGAATTTTACTTTTCGCAAATCATCTGTGAAAAAAGCTATAAAAAATTGCCAAAAGTTAATCAAGCAATGTCAGCACGACCACGACAAAGATTCAAAATGCGATTCCAAGAGACACGATCATGTGATAAAAAGTAGATTATGGAAATTAATCACATTTTAATTTCCCTCAAAGACTATGCGCCAAGGAAAACTTTCCGAGGCGTTTTTTATATCTTCTGAATCTCTCACAGACTAATTCGCAAGAATTAGCCGATATAAATATTGGAGGGAGAGTAGTTTAGTAAATTATAAAGACATCAAACGAATAGCAAATGGAGAAAAATAATCTAGAAACTGATCTTTATTAAGTTCGAATTTTTTTTGATTTAAATCTTCAATAATAGATTTCAATATCTCAAGCTCACCTGTTCTGCCTTTCATTTCTGGACATTCTTCAATTTTTACTATAATATTTTTTGCACGCATAATCGAATTTCTCATTTTTTCAAAATCTTCTTTTTCATATTCCAAAAGAGCGCGAGATACCTCACTGCCTAAATTAGCCATATAAAATAATGATGTACGAGTTGTATTCATGATAAATATTTCAATATGATAGCTTTCATTTTATTACGCAATGAAACATTCTGCACTTCCATTGTCCTATTGCTTTGCGCTGGGCGAATATTTATAAGTGAGACATACTCAATCCGTTCATCTCCAGTTTTATCAAAATACCAATTAAAACCCCAAACATCTTGTTGCTTAGAGCCATTCTCCATAAGTATAACATTCGCGTCCATATGATACTCTCCACCCATAACGATAATTTCACGCTCAATATCTACAACGCCTTTCACCATTTCGCCATAAAAATCTTTAGCAATCTCGCGAAGTTCAGGTTCTGTTATTTTTTTGTCTATTATTTTTATGTTCATAGATATATTATATTGCCATATTCTATATCTTCCGAATCTCTTCGGCAATGAGAGAGGGCAGGCCGTTGCGGGAGGAATATTTTCCGCGAACGGTGACGAGACCTTCTTCCAAAATAAATTGGCCGTAGTCGCGCAGAGTTCGCGGGAAAACTACCGCCTCAATTTCGTCGGTTAAGTCCTGCAATTTTATGAACATCATTGATTCTCCAGTTTTTGTGACTATTCTTTTGGTTTGGGTGATGATGGCCGGAAGCGTAACCGAAGACGCCATTTTTTTTATTTTAATTTGCTTGATTGTGGTCGCGTTTTTGTTCTGTCCGCCAAAGGCGGATCCGCCTTTGGCGGAGAATTGCTCTAGTGGATGTCCCGAAACGTAAAGTCCCATTAGCTCTTTTTCCCAGGAAAGTTTTTCGGCCAAAGTCGCCGGCATGACTTTATCCAGCCGCAAAGTTGGCACAGATGAACTATCCGCCATCATGCTGAAAAGCGATGATTGATTTTGGGATTTAGTATGATGCGAGGAATGGGCGTATTCTAAAATGCGGTCCATGTTTTTTAACGTTTCGTTTCTTTCCCCAAATTCGTCCAAAGCGCCGGCTTTGGCTAAGGATTCAATTGACCTTTTATTGAGATCTTTGGACTGGACGCGTTCCAAAAAATCTGCCAAGGATTTATATGGGCCGTTTTTCCGGCGCTCTTCGATTATCGCTTCCACTATATTTTCTCCCACGTTTTTTATTGAAGAAAGTCCGAAACGAATTTCCCCGCCTAGACTCGCGCTAGGCGAGGCTGGCTTTTTATCCCCCTCTGGTATTGAAAAAATTTTGTCGCTTTGGTTTATGGTGGGCGGAAGCACGGAAATCTCCGAGCTTTTACATTCTTTTATTAGGTAAGCGATGCGTTCCGTGTCTTTTTTGTCGGAGTTGAGAAGTGAAGTCATAAATTCAATCGTATAATGATATTTTAAATAAGCGGTCTGGAAACTTAACATGGCGTAGGAAGCCGCGTGCGACCGGTTAAACCCGTATCTGGAAAAAGGCTCCAAAAGGTCGCCCAATTTTTCGGCGATGCTTTTTTGGATTTTATTGGTTATCATTTTGCTTACGAATTTTTCTTTTTGCTCTTCCAGCAGTTTTCTTATTTTTTTGCCGATGGCCTTTCTTAAAATATCGGCTTCGGCCATAGTGAACCCCGCCAGATCCCTAGCTATCTGCATCAGCTGTTCTTGATAAACCGCGATGCCGTAAGTATTTTTTAAAATCGGCTCAAGCTTGGGATGGGTGTATTCAACTTTTTCTTTGCCGTGTTTTCTGGCTATGAAAGAGGGAATCAGCTCCATCGGCCCCGGCCTAAAAAGCGCTACCATGGCGATAATATCTTCAATATTTGTCGGCCCCAGCTCTTTTAAAAATCTAGTCATACCAGCGCCTTCCAATTGAAATACACCTACGGTTTTCCCTTCGCCCAGCATTTTATAGGGAGCGGGATCTTCCAAATTTAAATTTTGCACGTCAATATCCACGCCGTGCCGAGCTTTTACCAATTTCAATGTGTCTTCAATAGTGCTTAAATTTTTCAAACCCAAAAAATCCATTTTCAAAAGCCCCAAATCCATAATGGCGTGCATATCGTATTGCGTGACGACTGCTTCCTGCCGCGCTTCAGAGCGCCCTTCTTCGCCTCCTCTTATGGCCGCGCGCTGCAGAGGCACGATTTCCGAAAGCGGTTCTTTAGTAATCACGACTCCAGAAGCGTGCACCGAGGCGTGCCGCGCCACTCCTTCCAATTTTATCGCGGCTTCAAGCATCCGCTTGGCATCGGGATTGGTCCCGGAAATATTTTTAAGTTCCGGCACATTTTTCAAACATTGAGCCAAGTAGCCCTCTTTTTCATTTTGGTTTGGGTTGAAAGGTATCATTTTCGCGACTTGGTCAGCTAGCGCCAAGCTTATTCCCAGCGCACGGCCCGCGTCTCTTATTGCGGCGCGTGCGGCCATGGTTCCAAAAGTTATAATTTGGGCCACGCGGTCCCTACCGTATTTTTGGGCGACGTATTCAATAACTTCGTCCCGGCGGGTATCGGCGAAATCCAAATCAATATCGGGGGGCTCCACGCGTTCGGGGTTTAAAAATCTTTCAAAAATCAAATTATATTTGATCGGGTCAACGCTGGTTATTTCAAGCACATAAGAAATCAACGAACCAGCGGCGGAACCTCGGCCTGGGCCCACCACGATTTTATTTGTTTTTGCCCAGTTGACGAAATCCCAAACCACCAAAAAATATTCAACAAACCCGGTTTTTTCTATGACGGAAAGTTCATATTCCAGCCGTTTTTTTATTTCCGGATCAATTTTTTTACCGTATCTTTTTTCCAAACCTTCTTGGCAAAGTTTTTTCAGATAAGAAAGAGCTGTCTCGCCATCGGGCGCGTTGAAATGCGGCAGTTGGATTTTATCGAGCTCTATTTTTAGATCGCAGGCTTCGGCGACGCGCAAAGTGTTGGAAATTGCTTCAGGCATATCTTTAAAAAGTTCCCGCATTTCATCCGGGCTTCTTAAGGAATAATCGTCGTCTTTCATGGTTAGGCGATCTTCGTCATCAAGCCGGGTGTTGGTTTGTACCGCCAAAAGCACATCATGCGCCCCCGCGTCTTCTTTATTTAAATAATGAATGTCTTGGGTCGCGACCAATGGGGCGTTAAATTTTTTGGCAAAATTTATAAGATGCTTTACCAAAAAATCATAATTGGGCACATTGGGGTGCGAGCCGATTTCTATGAAAAAATTTTCTTCCCCGAAAATATTTTGGTATTCACGAAGCAACTTTTCCGCTTTTTCTTCGTCATCATTTAAAAGCGCGCGAGGGATTTCGCCTGACATGCATCCAGAAAGCGCGATCAGCCCCGCCGAATGTTTTTTCAGCAAATTTTTGTCTACCCTGGGCTTATAATAAAAACCTTCCAGATGCGAGACCGTGACAAGGCGCACCAAATTTTTATATCCTTCCAAATCTTTGGAAAGCAAAATTAAATGATACCTGCGGTCGTCAACGCCCGGGCGTTTTTCATAAAGAGAATTTGCCGCGATGTAGGCTTCCAGCCCGATAATCGGTTTTATTCCAACTTTTTTGCAGGATTTATAAAATTCTATGGCGGCGTAGAGATTTCCATGGTCGGTGATGGCAAGGGCGGGCATGCCCAATTTTTTCGCTTTGGCAACCAAATCATCAACCTTGGCAAGACCGTCCAAAAGTGAGTAGTGCGAATGAGTGTGGAGATGGACGAAAGACATGGCTACATTCTAGACAAAAAAATTACTGTTTGCTAGCCTATCCTCTTTTTATTAAAATTTAGAATATGGCGCGGTATGTTATTGGCATAGATGAGGTGGGGCGGGGGCCGTTGGCCGGGCCGATTACGGTCGGAGCGGTGGCGACGAAAGGAAGGATTGATTTTTTGCGCGGGATTAAGGATTCAAAAAAACTTTCAGCAAAACAGCGCGAAGAATGGCTTTCAAAAATCAAAGAAAAACAATTAAAATATAGAAATTTTGAAATAGCGCTGGCATCGGTGGGGGTGTCTACAATTGATAAAATCGGGATTTCCGCCTCCGCCAGGCTGGCCGTAGGGAGATGCCTTAAAAAATTAAAAATTAAAAATAAAAACCACAAAATTTTGCTAGACGGCAGTCTTTACGCGCCACGGACTTATTTAAATCAAAAGACTATTATAAAAGGCGACGAAAAAATTCCGCTCATCGCGGCGGCGTCCATTTTCGCCAAAATCTGGCGCGACAAAAAAATGGTGAAACTCCATGAGCAGTTTCCAAAATATCGCTTTGATTTGCATAAAGGTTACGGCACCAAGCTCCATTGCAAGCTTGTAAAAAAACACGGATTATGCGATATTCATCGTAGAAGCTTTTGTACAAAACTGGTTTGATTTTCTTATCTTAAAGTAGCGCAAAAGGAGGGATTTACGATGCTTTGGCTTATAGTGCTTTGGCTGGGAATCGGATTTTGCTTATCATTTCATTTTGATAAGCCGGGTAGTGGTCTTGAAGATGAAGAAGAATTCCTTTTGGGACTCTGGAGAGAAAAGAGAAGTCGCTTTGGTAAAGAAAAAGGGAAATGGGGCGATAGAGGACTACATTTTGCGCAGCTCGTAATAGATTTTTCTTGGTGCTTAATTGGTCCCTTAATTCTCTCGAGTTGGATACGAAAAAAAGTCTATCGTTTTGGAGTCTGGGCTGTTCCAAAATCTTACGTTTGAGAAAAAAGGAGGGCGTATGCAGAAAACGAAAAAGAAAAAATGGTTCTTTCGAAAACCAGTCGGTGATTCAGAGGTGATGCAAAGAGGAAATCTAAGTACTCGAACAACGAGCGCGATAACATGTGGGCTCTGTGGCACTTGTCATCCCGAGCTTAATCATAGCGACGACGGATATACGACTTTTCGTTTTTTAGGTCGGGAAGCTGTTATGGAGTGTTGTGGTAAGGTCGTGGATGTGGTTTACCGTGAATGGAAAGAAGAATTTGCCCAACATTATTTGGAGGCGGAATTTGCTTCCGATCCACTTGCAAATAAGTACTATGCTATTCGGAGCATTATTCTTAGGGTGAGCTTGTTGTGGCGAGCAAAAGCAGATAAACAATCTGTCGCGTCGGAAAAAGTTCAGAAAACAGTTAGGCCGTTACACGCGTAAAAAGGACGCCAGTTTTCATTCCGTTGAGGGGGCCACACCAACCCCCTTTTTCTATTGATTTTTTAATCAGGCATGATAAACTTTAAACCATGACAGTTCGGATGAGGCATACGCCTTCACACACCAAAAACCGCAGGTCGCATCACGCGCTTTCCGCGATCTCTTTGATAAAATGCCCAAAATGCAGGGCGAGCGCTTTGCCGCATATGGTTTGCGGAAATTGCGGGTTTTATAAAGGCCGAGAAGTCGTGAATGTGCTTAAAAAACTTACCAAAAAAGAGCGCAAGGAGAAAACAAAAGAATTAGAGGCAAGCCAAACTAAATAATTTTTACTAAAAAAAGCCAGGCGTAAAAATTATTCAGATTTGCTTAGCTTAATTAATATGGCCAACAGGCACCTTTCCAGATCAATAGCGATGCAAGCCCTCTTTGAATGGGATTTTTATGGTGGCCTGCCCGACGGCAAGGCGGGCAAAGAAAAAATAAAAGCGATTTTGGATCGAGATCTCGGAGAATTCGGGCCGGGGTTGCGTGACGAAGGTTTCGCCAAAAAATTGGTTGAGGGAGTTGCCAAGCATGAAAAAGAAATTGACGATATTATTGAAAAAGCCGCACCCGAATGGCCTATTCCGCAAATCGCGCCGGTTGATAGAAACGTGCTCCGCATCGGGCTTTTTGAACTTCTTTTTGGCGACCAAAAAGAAGTTCCGCCCAAAGTTGCCATCAATGAAGCGATTGAAATCGCCAAAACTTTCGGAGGAGATTCATCCGGCCGTTTTGTAAACGGAGTTTTGGGAACGATTTACCGTGAATTGGGCGAGCCAGGCAAAGACGATACGGGCAAGCAAAAATACGAACTGGATTTGGAAAAACTTCCCAAAGAAGATTTAGTGGGTGCGGTGGTTATCAGAAAAGAACCTGCCCGACGGCAAGGCGGAAAGAATGAAATACTTTTTGCTTTAGTACACGACGTTTTTGGTTACTGGACTTTTTCCAAGGGGCATCTTCAAAAAGGCGAAGAGTTGGAAAAAGGAGCTCGGCGGAAAGTGAAAGAAGAGCTTGATATTAAAAACTTGGATATTTTAAAAAAAATCGGTGGAAACGAATACATCGCTTCTGACCCGGAAACCGGACCGACTAGGCGTCGTGTCAATTATTTTTTAGCCGAGACTAAAGAAAAAGAATTAAAACTTGAGAGTTCCGGCGGTTTGGATGACGCCAAGTGGTTCACGTTGGACGAAGTTAGGAGCCTTAAAATGTATTCAGACATAAAACCGATTTTGGAAAACGCTCTTGCCGAATTAAATCTTAAATTATAAAAATGATAGATTTAAAAGCATTTGAAAAAATTTTAGGAGTAACATTTAAAGATCGGGCGCTTTTAACGCAAGCTCTAACTCACCGATCTTATATAAATGAAAACTTCGCGATGCCTGGAGGTCCCACCTCATCGGCGGGTAAGCACAACGAGCGATTGGAATTTCTGGGAGACGCCGTATTGGAGTTGGCAATCACTGAATATATTTACGAAAAATTTCCGGCGAGTCCGGAAGGCGAGCTTACCAGCCTGCGGGCTTCTTTGGTTAACGCTAATATGCTGGGGGCGGTGGCGGCGGAACTGGATTTCAATAATTTCTTATTGCTTTCTCGTGGCGAGGCTAGAGATGTAGGCAGGGCGCGCCAGTATATTTTGGCCAACACGTACGAAGCCGTGATAGGGGCGATTTATTTGGATCAGGGTTACGGTCCGGCGCGTGATTTTATTATTAGAATTCTCGCGCCTAAGATTTCAGAAATTTTAGAAAAAAAACTTTACAGAGACGCTAAAAGTTTATTTCAGGAAGAGGCCCAGGATAGGGCAAGTATTACCCCGACCTACGAGGTATCAAAAGAATGGGGCCCTGACCATGATAAACATTTTGTTGTGGGAGTTTATTTAGGGAAAGATTTAGTGGCCGAAGGGGAGGGGCCGTCTAAACAAGAAGCCCAACAGCAAGCCGCCGAAGCCGCTCTTAAAATAAAAAACTGGGAATAATATGCTGTTAAAACGCCTTGAGATGACTGGTTTTAAATCGTTCGCCAAAGCTGTCACTTTGGAATTTCCGACGAGAATCACTTCCATCGTTGGGCCAAACGGTTCCGGCAAATCAAATATCGCCGACGCCATCCGCTGGGTTTTGGGAGAGCAGTCGCTTAAGCATCTCCGCGGGAAAAAAGGTGAGGATTTAATTTTCGCCGGGACTTCGCAAATTGCCCGACTTTCTAAAGCTTCGGTTTCTTTGGTTTTTGATAATAAGAGTAAAATTTTTCCGGTGGAGTTTGACGAGGTTGCGATGTCCCGGAGAGTCTATCGGGACGGCGCGAACGAATATCTTTTAAATAATTCGCAGGTGCGGCTGAAGGATATTATTGAGCTTTTGTCTAAAGTCGGGCTGGGAGCATCGCAACATCATATTATCGCCCAAGGAGATTCCGACCGCATACTTTACGCTTCGCCCAAAGAAAAAAAATCAATGGTGGAGGAATCTTTGGGCCTTAAAATTTTTGAGCTTAAAAAAAATGAAGCATCGCGCAAATTGGAAGCGACCGAGGGAAATATAAAACAAGTTGAGGCTTTAAGGTTGGAGCTCAGACCTCATCTTAAGTTTTTGAGCGGACAGGCGGAAAAAATGAAAAACGCGGAAGAATTAAAAAAACAGCTGGAAACGCTTTCGGAAGAATATGTTTCTCGGGAGCTTAAAACTTTGGCTGAAGAAGCAGAGGAGATTAAAAAAAATAAAACGCCGCTTTCTAAAAAAGCTGTCGATTTAGAGCTTGAAATTAAGGAGAGCGAAGCGGCGCTGGACAGGGAAACGGACGCCGAGAAATTTTTTGAAGCATTAAAAACTATGGATATGGCGCTGGGGGCGATTTCCAAAAAGCGCCGTTTGCTTGAACGGGAAATTGGCCGATTGGAAGCCGTGTCGGAAGTTGCCCCATCGGCCGCGGCCGGAGCCTTGCCGAAAGAAAAAGTAAAAATAGTGCTTATGGAACTTGCAAAGGATTTGGAGTCGGTTTCCCAATCCGGCACAATGGAGGCGGTAAGGAATATGATTTTTTCAGCCACCCAAAAAATTTACAGATTTTTGGAGGAAATAAACGGCGAAGACAAAAATAAAATTTTTGTTTTGGACAAAGGGCTTTTTCAGGCCAAAGAAGCTATCTCCAAGCTGGAAGCCGAAGAGCGGGAAATTTCAAAAAATAAACAGGCGGCGCAGAAAAATTACGAAACTCGTGCGCTTAAAATCCACAAGGAAGGCGCCATGCTGCGGGAAAAAATGGAGGAGCTTGCCAGCACCAAAGACGCTTTGAGAAATTTTGTAGTGAAAGAAGAGCGCGCCCTTTTACTTAAAAAAGAATTTGAAATTGATTTTATCGATTGGATAAAATATGAAAAACCCGCGGGGGACACTTTGAGCGACCAAGAGCGCGTGGATTTTAAAAAGAAAATAGAGCGTCTAAAAATCCGCTTGGAGGAAGCCGGTGGGGTTGATAAAGGCACGCTTAAAGAATTTGAGGAAACCAAAAAGCGCGACGAGTTTCTAGGCAAGGAATTGGAAGATTTGAAAAAAGCCGCCCAAAGCTTAAAAGATGTGTTTGATGAGCTGGAAACCAAAATTGCCAAAGATTTTGACGAAGGGCTTGCTAAAATAAACAAGCTCTTTGGAGAATTTTTCCATGAAATTTTCGGTGGTGGAAGAGCCGAAATAAAGATGGAGAAGCTTGAAACTCGCCGAAAGCTTCGCAATCAGGTGGGCGAGGAAGATTTTGACGACGGGTTAAGAGAATTTGAAGAGGAAGAATTGGAGCCGGGGCTAGAAATTATGGTGGATATTCCCAGAAAGCGCATAAAATCTTTAGCCATGCTTTCGGGGGGCGAGCGGTCGCTTTCGTCCATAGCTTTACTTTTTGCCATATCCACCGTAAACCCTCCGCCATTTTTAGTTTTGGACGAAACCGATGCTGCCCTAGACGAAGCCAATTCGGCGCGCTACGCGTTGATGTTAAAAGAGCTCGGCAAAAAAACCCAGCTGATTGTCGTTACCCACAATAGGGAAACAATGAAAGCCGCGGACGTGCTTTACGGCGTTACCATGGGCGGAGATGGAATCTCCAAACTGCTTTCACTAAAATTTGAAGAAGCCGAAGAAGTTCTAGCGAAGAGAAAATAATTATCTCGGTTTCTCCGGCTTATATAAATCTTTATCAATTTTACGGTCAAGGCAGGTTTGGCCGGAGTTGTGCGCCCAGTTTTCGTTGCCGTAATAAATATTTTCAAGCGGATAGCTGAGGGCGGCGCGCTTAGGCATGCTGGCGGATGCTTGGTCCAAACTCGGCTGATTAAATGTCGCGCAAAGTTTAAAATTTTCTTTGTCTGTTATTTCATAAACATATTCCGCGCCGGATTCCGGATCTTTGGGAATCGCAACCCCGCGAATGGGATCATTGAGCTCTTCCAATGTTTTCGGCAGAGCAGCTTTTTTAATCCAGAAGTTTATGATTTCGGATTGGATCATCTGAAGATGCTGGGTTCTTTGGTCGTCAAATCTTCTGGCGCGCTCTTCTTTCGGAGAGCCAGCCACAAAAAATCCGGCGACGATGGCAATAAGCATTATTGCCGAAACGCCGTAGGCAAAAATTTTCTGCGGCGCTTTATTTTTAATATCTAAAATATAATATCCAAAAACTCCTCCGGCTGCCGCAAGCACCGCCAAGATCTTGAGCAAAAACCGCAAAGTCAGCTCTCCTTGCAAAAAATTATAAATTAAAGTCACAAAGTCTCCGATAACAATAATCCCGGCGGCGAAAAGCGTGAAATACAACAACCACTTTCTGATTTTCATCTCGCGTTTTTCGGGCGTGGCGGCATATCCCTTGTTTAAAAACCAAGTTGCCCAGATATAAACAGGAAAAACCACAATTAAGCTCGCTATCGCCCAGCGGACGGACGAGCGCGCGGCAAGAAGCGTGTAATAATTTTCCGAAAGCGCGTCTGGCAGCCAGATATCAATATAGCTGAAAATCAAGCTGATAAACATTCCCGCACTAACATAAAGCGCGATTATGTTCAAAAGCTGAAGAAATACGTCTTTGGGGCCAGTTTTTTCGTTCATAAGCCAAATATAACATTTTTTACCCACGCTACCAATCCACAGCTTATGCGTTGCCATTGGCGCAAAATTTTTGCTATAAAGAAAGGGGTTTAGTAAATAGTAATGTTGTTTTAAAACAAGGGGGGATTATGGAAGAGATATTGCATCCTTCGAAGTCCGAGTCTTTAAAGTATATCCGGGGGCTTATCGCTAAGGCCATGAATAGCAGAAATGGCCATATTTACCAACCAATCATTACTGCTCATCCGTGCGTTATCTGCAAAAGCGGAGTTATGGGAAAATCTCCCGAAGGGCTTACTTGCGGGGAAGATATATGCCGGGACGAGCTTGCTAGAAAAGTCTCTGAACTTATGGATGGAGAATCCTATACTGAGCAGAGAGCTCACGAGTTAGAAGAAAAGAAAGAAACCATCGAAGACTTAATAAAAGAGCAAGAAAAACAACTCGTCGATCTGAAAAAGCTTAAGGATAAATATGAAATGCTTCAAGCGCGCGCCAAAGTTGCCTGCGAGGTTTTAAAGGGCCTGCTCCCGGAGGGCTCAGCGGACAATCCCATTTTCGGTGTCATTATGGAAACCATTAGTGATCTTGAAAATGCGTAAAAGGTGTAGATTTTGCCGAGCAAATCTGAAAGGGCGTGCGTCACCACCAATGACGAAACGCCCCTTTTTATTTTTATCCGAATTTTTTGCCGAGGCCCCAGACATTGCCGGCGCGGAGGCTTGCTAACGTCAAGAGTGCCGCGGCGTAAATTATATGGTCGTCAACTACGAAGGCGCGCGCGTTGGGATATGGGAAAGCAAGAATCGGAAAATAGTAAAGTAGCATAAGAACCGCTCCTAAAGGCGCGCTAAATCTCACAAACACGCCGAGAATTAAAGAAATGCCGAGCAGAGTCAAAGCCCATTCGTTCACAAAATTAATTGTAGGCAGAATGTTCGGTTGCAGCAGCCATTGATAAAATCCGACGAAAGTTTTCGCGCCTTTAAGATAACCGGCAGCAGACCAACTTGGAGTTGTCAGCGCGGTTATGCCGGCATATAAAAAAACCCAGCCCAAAGAAACGCGCAGAAGAAATAAAGATATTTTTTGAAATTGTGTCATAAGTTTATTTTTTTAATTTTGACTCGACCTTTTTTAATAATACCGCGTTTGCGGCAACAATAATAGAAGAAGCGGACATTAAGAGAGCCGAAATTTCAGGTCGCAAGAACCAACCGAGCGAATTATAAAAAACTCCCGCCGCGACTGGAATCGCGAGCAGATTATAAATCGCCGCCCAGAAAAGATTTTGTTTCATTTTTGTGACTGTTGCTTTGCTTAAGCGGATAGCGGCGACGATGTCGTATGGGTCCGATTTCATTAAAACAATATTTCCGGTTTCAATGGCAACGTCGGTTCCCGCGCCAATCGCTATGCCGATATCCGACTGGGCCAAAGCCGGCGCGTCATTTATTCCGTCGCCGACCATGGCTACGAATTTTCCTTCGTCCTGCAGTTTTTTTACATATTTTGCTTTATCTGCCGGAAGCACTTCGGCAAATACACGATCAATTCCAAGATCTTTTCCAATGCCTTCAGCAACTTTTATGTGGTCGCCCGTAATCATTACTACTTCCATGCCTAGATTTTTAAGCGCCAAAATGGTTTTTTTGGAATTTGCTCTAGCGGGATCTGCGGCGGCGACAACGCCGGCGAAAATTCCACCGACCGCGAGCAAGCTTAAAGTTTTTCCTTCTCCGGCGAGCCGATCAAGGGCGCCGCGCCCGAGCTCGGTAGAGACGCCGTTATCCCGAAGTAGTTTTTCTGTTCCGGCTAAAATTATTTTACCGCTAATCCGTGCTTTAAGTCCGTGGCCAGCGAGCGACTCAAAATTTTCCATGGGTTTTAGCGGCAAAGCGCCGCGTTTTTCAGTTTCTTCAAAAATAGCTTTCGCAAGCGGATGATTAGACCCCGCCTCCAGACTCGCTTCATAACGCAAAATTTCATGTTCGCTAAAATTATTAAAAGCAACAACATCGGCAACCTTCGGCTTTCCGAGGGTTAACGTGCCGGTTTTGTCTAAAATAATTGCGTTGATTCTTGAAGTATTCTCCAAGGTTGCTGCGTCTTTAATTAAAATATTATGCTTTGCGCCGATGCCCGTGCCAACGGCAACCGCGGTGGGGGTCGCGAGGCCAAGCGCATCAGGGCAGGCGATTACAACCGCCGATATCGCGAAAGTCAGCGCGGTCAAAAGCGTCGCGCCCACAAGAAAATACCAGCCCAAAAACGCCGCGACTCCGGATCCGACCGCAATTATAACGAGCCAGCCGGCGGCCTTGTCGGCTATGCGCTGGCCGGGCGCTTTGGAATTTTGGGCAATTTCCACCATTTTTATGATTTGCGCGAGAACGGTTTCGGACCCCACTTGAGTGGTTTTGAATGCAACCCTGCCGGTTTGGTTTACCGAACCGCCGATGACTTTATCGCCGATTTTTTTTGCCACAGGGATTGATTCGCCGGTGACAAGCGATTCATCAATTGAGGATTCTCCTTCAATAATAATTCCGTCCACAGGAACTTTATCTCCTGGACGCAACACGACAATATCATCATGAATAATTTCAGCGCTGGGAATTACGATTTCTTTTTCATTGCGGATCACTTTCGCCAGCGGCGGCACGAGGTCAAATAGCGCGCGCAGCGCGTCGGAAGTGCCCCGACGCGACTTCATCTCCATCCAGTGGCCGAATAAAACAAAAGTTACCAAAAGCGCGGCCGCTTCGTAGAAAGTCTCACCCCCTCCAATCGCGGTGAGCAAAACGCTGAAAAGATACGCCGCAAGCACGCCGGTGGCGATTAAAACCGACATATTTAATTTGCGGGCTTTGAGCGAATGATAAGTGCCGGTGATAAAAATGGAGCCGGTCCAGAACACGATGGGCGTTGTGAGAATCAAAAGCAGCCAATTTGCGGGAAGAGGAGTCGGCAGAGTAAGCTTTCCGCCAAAGGCGGATCCGCCTATGGCGGAGAAAACACTAATGCCAAGCGGAGAGTAAAGCACAATCGGAATTGACAGAAGAAACGAAACCCAAAATCTGCGGCGCATATCTTGCTCCATATGCTTCGCCATTTGCGGGTTGGTCATCACAGTTTTATGATTTTTGTGATTCTGCTTTTCTTCTTTTAATATAAGTGTCATGCCGCAGCCCGGACAGTTTCCGGGCTCATTTTTAACAACCTCCGGATGCATCGGGCAGGTATAAAGATTCATATGCTCAAGAGATTTTCATGAACCGATTATGCAGCCATGCGAATACATAAGCGGTAATATAAGCAAAGATGACGACCTCAATAAATCCGTAAATAACTTCTGGGAAACTTACCTCCGCCCTCAAATCAATGAGATGTACCATCCAACTAAAAAGCTTCGTCGCTAAATCAGGTACTGTTGCGACCAAAGTCGCGCAAATAACGTACCAAATGCCTATAGTCGCGCCGGCGGCCAGCGCAAATTTATTTTTATCAAGTTCCATAATTTTATTAAAGTTTGATTAATGGTTTTTAATTTTTTCGGCCTTTTGATTTCTATTATATACCGCAGCCGCTTTGTTGTTGAGGGGCGGTGGGCTGTCCGCTATCTACTCCGCAGCCGCCTCCTCCACTGCTTTTCACTTGCGGCACAAGCGCCGCGATTTTGCGAAAGCCCGAAGCGCTTGAATAATTCCGCCCCAAAATTTCTTTTGGGTCAATCGCGGAAAGCGTCTGGCCTTTTGAGGCAAAATAGCGCGCGATTGCGGCATATTCTTCCGGAAACCAAAATGAGTTAACTTGTAATGCTGTTTTATACATTTCTTTTTCTGAAATTCCTTGCGATGCCATAATTTCCAAAAGCCCCAGCATGGCCATGCCGTGGTTGCAGTCCGGGAAATTGGTGGAATTATCACAGCACGGCCGGTAAATATTTTTACTCACATTTTCAACCAACGCTTGCTGTTCCGGAGTCAGTTTAAAGAAAGCGTGCTTGCTGTAGTGGTCCATCGCATTGCCTTTGGCGATTGTCCAGCCGCCAGTGGAAGCAAAATTCCCCGTGTCGCCGTATTGCGCTATCGGTCCAGATTCCAAAATATCATTTTTCGCGCCCAACCCCAACGCCCATAGGAGATTTAAAATCATTCCGGAATTTTCCGAAGTGATTTTAAGATTGCCGTTTTTATCTCCATAGAGCAATTCTTTCGCCTCATTATTCAATCCCTCGCGGTTCGCGTAAAGCTGTTCAAATTTTTTCGCGTCAATCACGCTCGCGCTCACCATTTTTACGCCGAGATCGCCCCAACGTATCGGCAGAATAATGCCCTCCGATGTTTTTTGTGGCGGCTGAATTTGCGTCTGATTTTGTTGGTCTCTTGGGCCACTTGTATAAAGCCATACTCCCGCGAGGATAATCGTTGAAACAAGAATACTCGCTGGCAGTAAAGAATCTTTTTGTTTTGTTTCGTTTTCCATAAATTTAATAATTTAATTAACAGCAATTTTTCATTTTTTCTTCTAATAATTCGCGCGCTTTCTGGTCTCGGGGCAGAGCTGGTCCTGTCGTGCCGTTTCGTTTGACGAATAAAAAATAGGCAAGCGTTGCAAGAACCGCAAGTTCTAAAACAAACACTTTAAAGTTTAAATTGCGCACTGCCCAGAAAGCTAGAAGCATGCCAACGCTAATTATAATCGGTTTTCTTTTGCCAATTTGGTAAGCGACGCCCGCAACTGTCCCTCCCATGAGGAGTGAGATGAGAGGCAGAAAAATTTCGGAATTTAAATATCCGGATAAAACCAGCGCCGTTAAGAGAAGCCAAGTTCCTGCGACTGCGGAGCAAATTGGGCAAATTTCTAGGCGCATATTTTTAAAATAGAAAAATAATGCTCCCCAAAATAATCATTGCGATGCCTCCGCCGAATCGCATCAGGCGGTTTTCTTTTTGTTGCCAAGCGCGTACTTTTTCAAGCAATGCTCCGTCGCTGGCCATAAGCAGAATAATTGCCAGCGGCAGGATAAAGATGACATTGTAAAGCAAAAGATACCCAACACCTTTTAGATAAGTCGCCTGGTCGTGCAACAGCCCCAAGACCATAAGATACGGCCCGCCGGTGCAAGGGAATTCGCAGAGGCCGACAAGCCCGCCCAAGAGAAATGCTGTCGGCAACGAAGCTTTTTCCATAAGTTCAGCCATTTTGCGGTGAGCCGCGTGCGGAATACGGAGTTTAACCGGGAACGAAGGGAAGAATTCATTTATCACATTAATAAATCCGAGCGCGATCAAAAGCCCCGCGCCGACTTTGGCCATAAAGTGAGGCGTTGAGAAAAGATGAAGCGTTTGCAAAAGCCCCAGCCCAATGAGAATGTAGACAAGAAAAATGCCGAGGATATAAGCGCTGCCGATTTTTAGAATGCCGGAACGGAGCTTGCCGATGCTGAAGAGAAAAGCGATGGTTAAAAGCAGAATGGAGAAAGCGCAGGGGTTGATGCTGTCAATTAGCGCCGAAACTATTACGAGCGGCAGGAGTAATTTTCCACCATTGCTCAAATTCCAAACAAAAACGGTTCCTAAGCTGTCTGTTTTTAGGAAAATTACCAAACCTAAGAATAGGATTGCGATGGCCGCGAAAATAATTAATTTTTTGCTCATGATGTTAAGGGATTACCGTCGCGGAAAATTTAAATTCGAGTGGAACACCTGCGTTATTTTCCAGATACACGACTCGCTCTATCCGACCGACTCCCGCAGGACCGTGCGCGGCAGGATCAAATACCACCTCAACTCCGGCTTCTTCGTTAGGTTGAATCGTTTCATTGATGCGCTGGGCGAAACCGTGCCCGGGCATGCCAAATGGCCCCGCGACGCGGCCTCCGATTTTGAGCGTTGCCACAGTGCACATGCAGGAAGTGTAGAGCTGATTGATGGCAAGAGAATCGGTGCCGGTATTTTTTATCACGAATGTTTTTGACACTTTTCCGGCGGCCATGGAGATGGCGCCGAAATCATAATTGTTTTCTTGGGTGGCTAGTACGCCGTTTTTTCCCAAGACGGGCGAGGCCGGCGCCGATTGCGGAGTAGGGCGGGCCAGCCAAATGAATCCGATAAGCACAACCAGAACCACTCCAGCCAAGATGAATTTGTTTTGATTTTTTTCCATAAGAATTAAAATAAATTAAAATAATAAGAATAAAAACTGCGGAGTTTTTATTTGCGTCTTATGAAAAACTTGGGCTATTTTCGTGAAGCGCGAGCCAGCGGATGAGCAGGCTTTTTTGCGGCAGAGATAAAGTTTTTGGATTATGCCATTTTAGATATAACGCCGGAAGCGGCATTTTAAAATTAAAACTAAAGAGAAGGGCTAAAACGAATAGCGTAAGACCGAGTAATGTAGCTAAAGAAAAACTTCTAAAAGCGTCGGAATGAAAACTGAATAATCCGACCCGGCCGATTTCGCGGGCGCAATCTACGCCGTTCGCCACGGCGGCAATACAGCCGCTGTGCCCATCGCCGTGATTCATCGCCAGGAAACCCAAAACAGCCACGCCCAACAGACTGAATATTAAAAAGGTAGCAAAAGCCGATTTCATGATTAATTTAAGTATAACAGATGACAAAATACTTGCAAAGGTATAATATAGTGTTGTTTATGGATAAGGTTTTAAATAAAAAAGTTTTTGTAGCAATGTCCGGAGGGGTGGATTCATCTGTGGCGGCGGCGTTGTTAAAAAATGAGGGTTACGATGTGACTGGAGTGCATATGTTTTGTTGGGAAGGGTGTGAGAATAATGAAGACAAGCAAGACGCCCTATGTGTGGCGGCGGTTTTGGATATCCCGTTTTTGGTTTGGGATTTTAAAAAAGAATATCGCGAGGCAGTTTTTAATTACATGATTCGTGAATACGCGGCAGGTCGCACGCCCAATCCGGACGTGATGTGCAATAAAGAAATAAAGTTCGGCGTTTTTTTGAAGCGCGCGCTTGAAGCGGGGGCGGATTTTATCGCAACGGGGCATTATGTTCGGCGAGATAAAACCGCACGCCTGCCTCGCGTCTTAACCCTCTCTGCGGGGGCTCCGACGCCGACTCGGCATTCGCGCGGTTTCATCTCGCTTTTCTCGGCACGCGATACTTCAAAAGACCAGTCCTATTTTTTATGGACCCTCACCCAAGACCAACTTAAGCATTCAATTTTCCCTATCGGGGATTATTTAAAATCAGAAGTTAGAGAACTTGCAAAGAAATTTAATCTTCCGACCGCGGAGAAAAAAGATTCGCAGGGGCTTTGCTTTGTCGGAAATATTGATTTTGAAGAATTTATAAAAAATTACCTGCCGAAAAAAATTGGGCAAGTGGTTGACTCATTCGGAAAAACGCTAGGCTCGCATGACGGGGCGCATTTTTACACGATTGGCCAGAGGCGCGGGCTTAATCTGGGCGGTCAACCGCGGCCGATTTATGTCGCGCAAAAAAACGCGGAAACAAATATATTAGTTATGGCAAACGGCCAAGCGGATCCTATTTTATATCGCAGTGAACTTATTTTTAGTAATGCTAATTGGACAGCGGGCGAACCGTCGCGGTTTCCGGCGAAAGTTTCCGCGCGCGTACGCTACCGCCAGCCCTTACAAAGGGCAACTATATTTGAAAGTGGCCGCGTTATTTTTGACACGCCGCAAAGGGCGGTTGCTATAGGGCAATCAGTAGTATTTTACTTGCCAGCCGAAGTTTCTGCAAAGGAGGATGACGGCGATAAGATGCTCGGGGGCGGCGTAATAAGGACTTGACAGAAATATCTAGTTTGCTATATTTTTAGCGGAGGAGAGCATATTATGGAAAAATATAGCGCCGCAAATAAGTATTTTTATTCTAGCCAGGCTTTAAATCCGGGGGAGGAAAAACTGCTTAATAAGTTTATTTTTACTGATTCAACCGCAGGTTTTCAGTTTTGGAACAGGTTTTCTGGGCAAAAATTGAGCCCCGAAGAGGAGTTGATGCGCGCGGTGCTTGAAGACGCCATTCATTGCTACCAAAAATACATTTCTAGTACTAATCGCGGGCAAAAGTCTTTGTGGGTGGAGACGCAAGAATGGATTTTTAGCTACGGTTATAGTATGGAGCCTTTTTCTTTTGAAACTGTGTGCGAGGTTTTAAAGCTTAATCCAGATTATTTAAGGAAAGGATTAATTGCTTGGAAGGAGGAGAGGGTTAAATAATAGAAGCCGTTTTTTAAGAAGCAATGCCAGCTTCTTTTTTTTATTTTACATGTTAAAATAACACTATGTTGGCATCCGAATTAAGAAAGAAATTTCTGGAATTTTTCAAATCCCGCGGGCACACAGTTGTACCCTCGTCTTCTCTTATACCCGACGACCCGTCGGTGCTTTTGACAACTGCCGGGATGCAACAATTTAAAAAATACTACACAGGCGAGGCGGACCCGATAAAAGATTTTGGTTCAAAAAATACCGCTTCAATCCAAAAATCTTTCAGGACGTCGGATATTGACGAAGTGGGGGACGATTCGCATCTTACTTTTTTTGAAATGCTTGGGAATTTTTCTTTTGGCGGTTATTTTAAAAAAGAAGCGATTAAGTTGTCAAAAGATTTTTTTGATAGCATAAATCTCGGCATAGATTATGTGACGGTTTTTGAAGGAGATTCCGATACGCCTTTTGATGAAGAATCTTATAAAATTTGGCAATCGCTTGGCATTAAAGACGTAAGAAAATCCGGACGCGAGGATAATTTTTGGGGACCAACGGGAGCGGAGGGTCCGTGCGGGCCTACCACCGAAGTCTATATAAATGGAATTGAAATATGGAATATAGTTTTTAACCAATATTATAAACAAAAAAACAGGAAGCTCGAAAAATTGAAAACTCCGGGCGTGGATACTGGTATGGGGTTAGAAAGGCTCGCAATGGTCTCGCAAGGCAAAAAAAATATTTTTGAAACGGATTTATTCGCGCCCTATTTTGAATTATTGCCCGAAGAACTTCCGGAGCGCGCAAAACGCATCATTATTGACCATTTGCGCGGGTCGGTATTTTTAATTGCGGACGGCGTTAGGCCCTCCAACAAAGAAGCTGGGTATATTTTACGGAGGATTTTGCGGAGGATTTTTGTTTATGAGCACCAAAATAAAATGCCCGCGCATATTTTGGAAGGCGTTCTTCACGATATGGCGCACAAATACGGCGAGTTTTATCCGGAGCTTGCGCGCGCCGGAGAAATAATTCGCGATGAATATCGAGAAGAACGCGAAAAATTTCAAAAAGCGTTGGATAAAGGCCTTAGAGCCTTGGGCGACGCGAAAAAACTAACCGGCCAAGAAGCGTTTAATATTTATCAATCGTTCGGATTGTCGCCGGAGATAATTCAAGAATTAAAACCTTTCAGTAAAGATGAATTTGATAAGGCAAAACGAGAACATTTATCTGTTTCAGCAAAGGGCGCCGAGAAAAAATTCGGAGGGCATGGACTTTTGCTGGATACGGGAGAATTGAAAGCCGCAAACGAAGAAGAATTGAAAAAGGTAACGAGGTTGCATACCGCAACCCATCTTTTGCAGGCGGCTTTGAGAAAAGTTCTGGGAGAAGAGGTGAAACAGGCGGGGAGCGATATTACCGCGGAGCGGACGAGATTTGATTTTACGTTTGACAGAAAACTTACTGACGAAGAAATTAAAAAAGTTGAGGGTTTGGTGAATTTGGCGGTTAATAAAAAATATCAGGTTAAAATGAAAGAAATGGCTTTGGAGGACGCTTTAAAATTGGGCGCTTTACATTTTTTTAAGGAAAAGTACCCGCAAAAAGTTAAAGTTTATTCCATTGGAGACTTGAAGGCGGATCCGCCGGAAATTTTTTCACGGGAACTATGTGGCGGACCGCATGTAAAAAACACATCCGAAATCGGCCAATTTAAAATTTTGAAGCAGGAAGCCGTCGGCGCGGGGCTTCGCAGAATCAGGGCAACGGTGGATTAATATTTAGGGGTTGACAAAAATTTAGAATCCGCTAGTATTATTTTAGATTCCAACATTAGATTTTTGAGAAATGGAGGCTGTGATGGACCAGAATAACATTATAGAGAGCGCAACAGCTTTTTTGGATGGTTTGGAAAAACAATTGAAGGGAGCGGAAACTGCACAAGAACAAACATACTCCTCGATTCAGAGCCAAAAAACAGCTCCGACAATCAGTAAGTTTTTGGTGGACAAAATGGAAACTGAATACTGGGCGCTCGACAAGAAAATCAGAGATTTACGGGTAAAGACCGAAGCCATTGTTACTGCTATTATTCAAGCTATGGACGGCAACGGTTCCGTTGATTCGCTCATAGAGCTTTTACCTCAAGAGTTTTTTACAATAAAGGGTAATGCCCATGTCTCGAAAAGAAAAGCGGCTGTGGAGGAATTTCGACGGAAACTGCTCTCCGGCAGGCCACTTGCGGAGCTTTCTTTGGAAGAACGACAGGCATATGAACATCCTCCAAAGGCGCCAACGCGCTTTTTAGGCAGGGGAGGCACGAATCATTTCCATGATGTTGCGGACAGCTTTAACGCCGCGGCCATGTTTTTCAGCCGCACAGTCCAGAGCCATGGCGGAAAAATTCGCGGAGGAAGCTCGGCCGGCGAAGGGGTTTATATCGGCCGGGGCGGAAAAAGAATCCGTAAGTTCTAGTAGCGGCGCTTGCAGGAGCGTCGCTTTTTTTGTGTAAATGTTTTTGTTATAATAAATTTATGCTTTCGTGGATTTTTGGCAAGGAAAGAAGGAAAACGCATATTTTGGCGATTGACTTGGGGACGGCCTCTATTTCGGCGGTTGTGGCTGTTCGGTATGAAAAAAATCCGCCGGCTGGCGGACCTAAATCCATTACGGGCCCTTGTGAAATTCTGAAGGTTTTGAGATACCCCATTGATTTATTTGGTTATCAAATAAGCGGCGAGGAGCAAAAACTCCCTTTTATTTTAAAAGACGGATTTTTAAAAATATTCAAAGATGCTTATGACGTCTCGCATCATATAGATGTTGTTTTAATCGCGCTTTCCGGCCCGTTTTTTTTGGACAAGAAAGCGCAAAAAAAAATTGAAAGAACCAACCCTGATAAAATTATTTCCGAAAGCGAAGTTGATGCTATGATGAAATCTTTAAAAAAAAGCGCCGCGGCCAAAAATCTTTTTGTTGTGGGACATGAAGTCTTGGGCGTCAAAATTAACGGCTATAATATTGAAAACGCGGCTGGCTACAAAGGGCGCACGCTGGAAGCAGAAATTATTTTTACTTTAATAAGCGGAACTTTAAAAGATTATATTGAAAATGCCAAAGAAAAATTTTTTCCGAAAGCGATCGCGCGCTATTATTCGGATTCCCAAGCGCTTTGGCGTTTGCTTAAGGCGACGGAAAATTTTTCGGATCCGGCCTTGGTTATAGATATCGGCGGGGAGATTACTGGTATTTTTTGGGCTGACAAAAATAATATTGAACACGCTGGAGCGGCGGCTTTCGGCATCCGCACTTTGGCCAGAAGAATTTCCGCGTCTTTAAAAATAGACCAAAAGGACGTGGAGGCGATTCTTAGAAAATATACCTTAGGAACTTTGGATGAAACTTTGATAATGAAATTGGAGCGAGTGCTTTCTCCGGCGCTTTCCGATTGGTGGACTAGCTTGAAGGGCGTTCTTAAAAATACTTTTACGCCTGCTTCGGCCGGAGTTATTCCCAAAAAAATCATAATTTCCGGTGGCGGGGCGGATTTCACTTTATTTTCCGGTTTTTTGAAAGACAGTTTTAAGAAAGATTTCGGCGTTGACATAGAACCACAAATTCTGCGCACCGAAGCTTTTAAAGATATGCTTTATCCGTTTGGCCTGCTTGCCGGCGGAGGAGATATTATTTTATCGGCCCTTATTCTGTTCGCGGATGCAAAAAAAATCTAAAGAAAGTTTTATAGACATAGTTCCATCGAGCGGCAAGCGCGTTATTTCAGACGTTGTTATGGCGCCAAAAAAAGAAATAACCTCCCAGCTTTTTAAAACGCCGCCACCCACTATTAAATTTTCCAAACAGGGCGGGCGCCGGGGGAAAAAGGGCCGGAGGGCTTTTATTATCTTGGCGGTTTTAATTATTTTTGCCTTAGGCAGTATATTTTTTGCTAAAATGGAAGTGACACTGACTCCTAAAACCGCTTCTTGGAAGATAGAAAAAACTTTGATTTTAAAAAGATCCCAGGATCCGATTTTTTCTGTGTTTAGGACTCTCGCTCTGCCGGATACCAGAAGCGGTTCGTTTGTAGCTACGGAAAGAAGAACCGAGGATGCCAAAGCCGGAGGAATTGTGGTTATTTTTAATAAGTCAAAAGACGCGCAGGTTTTAATCGCTTCCACGCGTCTGGAGGCTCCCAACGGAAATATTTACCGGATTCCAAAAACAATAGTTGTGCCAGGAGCAAAATCGCAAAGCGGACAATCGGTTCCAGGATCTTTGGAAGTTGCCGTGACCGCAGACAAAGCTGGGGCAAATTATAATCTAGGGCTTACGGATTTCACTTTGCCCGGATTAAAAGGCGGTTCGAAGTACGAATTAATTTTTGGCAGATCCAAAATAGAGATAAGCGGCGGTTCTGAAGGGGCGCGAATCGTTATTGGCAAAAGCGACCGGGATTCGGCGCTAGCTAGTTTAATAGAAAAAGCTAAAAAAGAAGCAATTTCTTTAATTTTGAAAAAAATTCCCCAAGAAGAATTTTTACTTCCGGCATCAGTTGAGTACGCAGCGTTAAAAGAAGAAAGCATTCCGGCAGTAGGCGTTGCGGCAGATAATTTTACTTTTAATATGGAAGGCGAAATCAGAGCCGCGACAATGTCCAGAAGCGAATTAGAGACGGCTTTGCTGAAAGATAACGCTTTACTTTCTAGTTTCGACGGCGCGCCTCTTCGTATAAAAAATTTGGACAAATTAAACATCAAGCTGATAAATTATAAATTTGACGTTTCCAGCTTTACTATTCAAATTTCTGGTACAGCCGAGGTTGAAGCGGTGCTGGACCAAGCTGCCATTAAAAATAAAATAATAGAAAAAGGGATTGTTGGCGCGAGTGCGGTTTTAAGCGAATACGCCTATATTTCGCGGGCGGAAATAAGCTTCAAACCTTTCTGGACAGGCCTATTTTACAAAAAACCTCCTAAAGACCCCAACCGTATTGACATTATTCTTCGGTAGCGCAAATTTTTGGAAAAAAGAAAACCTGATCATTTAGACGTCCGACATCTAAATGGGTAGCAAAATTATTGACAACTTTTTGGGCTTCGTGCTATTTTAAATGTATGGCTATAATAACCAAGAATATAGAGAAATATAAATTAGAAATAGCGCCAAAGCTTAAAGATTTTGCAAACAGGAAGAAATTCGTGGATGCGGCGTTTGGCATTTTAAAGAAAGGATTTGGCAAAAAACTTTCGGTTTTTTATGTATCTAAGATGAGGAAATCGTGGAGGTCTTAAAAAGGTATTGCGTTGATTCCGATATTCTTATTGATTATTTGCGCGGTTTTGAGCCAGCGAGAAGTTTTTTATTAAAAAGCGGCGAAGAAGCCCTGCTTAACGTTAGCGTAGTAAGTATTGCCGAAATTTATGCTGGTAAGGAAACCGCAAGCGCAATAAAAAGATTGCTTATTGATCAGTTTTTAAGTAATTTTTATGTTATTGGCGTTGACGCTCAAATTGCTAAAGTTGCTGGCATAATACGGAGAGATTACAATAAGCCTTTTGCGGATGCCATTATAGCCGCTACCGCTCTGGCTTATGATTTAAAGCTAGTAACCAAAAATGTGAGGCATTTTAAAGAAATTAAAGGTTTAAATATATTAAGCCCTTATTGAGCCATGAAAGTTATTGACATTGTTTTTAAGTAGCGCTAATATAGGGGAACATTCCTAAGGGGTGATTTTTAATGCTAGCTTCGTCAAAAGACACAGAGATTAAAGAAGGGCAAGTAATCGAGGCGTTGCCTTCGGCAACTTTCCGTATTTTGCTCACGGATGGTCGCGAGGTTTCGGGCTATCTTTCCGGTAAGATGCGCGTTCATTATATAAAAGTGCTGGTTGGCGATAAGGTGATGGTTGAATTCAGCCCCTATGACGACGCCCGCGGGCGAATTATTAAAAGATTATAATATGAGAGTAAGAGCTTCCGTAAAACCAAGATGCGCAAGTTGCAAAGTCATCCGCCGGGGTGGCCGTGTCTTTATTACCTGCAAAAATCCGAAGCATAAACAGAGGCAAGGCTAAATTTATTTTATGGTAAGAATCGCAGGGGTAAACATACCCGACAATAAAAAAATTCCAATATCCTTGACCTATATTTACGGCATCGGGCATCCTTTGGCCGGGAGAATTTTAACCTCCGCCAAAGTTGGTAAAGATAAGCGGGCCAAAGATTTAACTCCGCAGGAAGTTGGAAAGCTCCGCGATATTATTGAAAAAAGTTATAAAGTAGAGGGGGAGTTGAGGCGCGAGATCACTTTAAACATTAAAAGATTAAAGGATATAAAATCCTACCGCGGGACGCGCCACATGCGGGGCTTGCCGTCCAGGGGCCAGAGGACCAAAACCAATTCCAGAACGCGCCGAGGCAATGTCAGAAAGACTATGATGTCGGGCAAGCGTAAAATGGAGAAAAAATAATTATGGGTAAAAAAAGAATTATTCAAAAAGTTGATTTAACCACCGATGAAGGCCGAGCCTCCGCGGTTAAATCCACGCAGTCAAAAAAGAAATTTTCCGACGGCGTGGCTCATATCCTTTCAACTTACAATAATACGATTATTTCCATAACTAACCAAAATGGCGATGTCATTTTATCTTCCAGCTCCGGAGCTCTGGGGTTTTCCGGCGCCAAAAAGGGGACTCCCTACGCTTCCACAAAAGTCGCCGAATTTTTGGGAGAAAAAGCCAAAGCTGTCGGTATTAAAAATTTAGGCATATTGGTAAAAGGCGTGGGTTCCGGAAGAGACGCGGCTTTGCGCTCTTTTGCCGCCCAGGGTTTTGAAATTTACGCTATTCGCGATATTACTCCCGTACCGCATAACGGCCCGCGGGCGCCAAAACCTAGGAGAGTTTAAAAATAAAAACATGAGAACTACAATTACTTGTAAAATGTGCCGGCGCTTGGGAATGTCCATATGCGGACGCGAAAAATGCGCTTTAAAAAGAAAACCTTATCCGCCGGGAATACACGGCAAAAGCTTCCGCAGGGGCCTTTCGGAATTCGGCCAGCAACTTAAGGAAAAGCAAAAAGTGAAATTTCTTTATGGTCTGCGCGAGACGCAATTCAGAAATTATATTGATAAAGCCGTGGCCCAGCGCGCTATTCCTTCCGGAGAAGCGATTATCAGAAATTTGGAAATGCGACTGGACAATATTATTTACCGTTTGGGCTTTGCGCCGACCAGAGCTGGCGCCAGGCAGATGGTGAACCACGGGCACATTTTGGTAAATGAAAAGCGCGTGAACATTCCTTCCTATAAATTGAAAATGGGAGACGCGGTGGTTATCCGGCCGGGAAGTTTGCAAAAAGGTGTTTTTATGAATTTGGCCATGACCATCAAAAAATACGCGCCACCTGAATGGCTGGAATTGGATAAAACAAGTTATGCCGGCAAAGTGATCGCTTACCCATCCACAGATGCTTTAATCAGGTCTTACAATTTAAGTTCAATCGTCGAATATTATTCGCGTTAATCGTTATTAACAATAATTAAATAATTTTTATGGACCACAATATAGTTTTACCGGCGCACACCAGAATCGTTTCTGAGGAAAATAACAAGGGGACTTACGAAATAGACGGCCTTTACCCGGGTTATGGGCACACTTTGGGCAACGCCCTCCGCCGCATTATGCTTTCTTCTTTGCCAGGAGCGGCCGTTACCAAAATAAAAATTGAAGGGGCTAGCCACGAGTTCGCTACTTTGCCGGGCGTTTTGGAGGACGTAGTTATGATTTTGCTGAATATCAAACAGCTTCGTTTTAAGCTCCACGGTTCGGGGCCGGAAACAGCGACGGTGGAAGTTAAGGGAATCAGAGAAGTAAAAGGCAAAGATATAAAATGCCCTACCCAGCTTGAGGTGATGAGCAAGGATTTGCACATTGCCACGCTCACCGAAAAAAACGCGCAATTTTCTGCCGAATTTACCGTGGAGAAAGGCATCGGTTTTGTGCCCTCCGAGGAATTGGTAAAAGATAAAGTGGCCGTGGGGGTGATTATTTTGGACGCCATTTTTACTCCCATCAGGCGCGCGACGTACGAAGTTGAAAACATGCGCGTGGGCGACCGTACCGATTACAACCGCTTAAGGCTTTTTATTGAAACGGACGGCACTATTTCCACTAGGGACGCTTTAAAAGAAGCTGTATCCATTATGAGGAAACAAATTGCCGAGATGGATATTTTTGAAAATAAAAACGGCCAAATGAAAACACCGGCAAAAAAAGAAGTTGGCGACGGCGTTTTTTCTGAAATGAAATTATCCGCCAGGACAAAAAACGCGCTCATGGCTTCCGGTTTGAAATCTCCGCTGGAGATCGCGGAAAAATCGGAAGCGGAATTGAAAGATTTTGACGGCGTGGGGGATAAGGCAGTGTCCGAAATCAAAAAAGCTCTGGCTAAATTGGGATTATTACTTAAAGAATAATGAAAAAAAACAGGAAATTTCACAGAGAGCGGAATCAGAGACGAGCGTTTTTAAAAAGCCTGGCGGTTGCTTTGATAATGAAAGGAAAAATAAAAACGACCATGGCGCGCGCCAAAGAATTAAGAAGTGTCGCCGAAAGATTGGTTACTCATGTCAAGAGGCATCAGGCGCCCTCTGCCGAATATCGGAAGTTGAGGAAGACTTTGCCAAAAGCCGTCGCCCAGAAATTGGTGAAGGACGTTGCGCCGAAATACAAGGAAAGAAACGGCGGATACACCAGAATTACCAGGCTGCTTCCGAGAAAGGGGGATGCTGCTAAAATGGCTTTTATTGAATTTATATAAAATTATGAAAAAAGAAATAATTATAGACGCCAAAAATAAACGGCTGGGAAGGATCGCGTCGGAGGTTGCCAAAGCACTCCGCGGAAAAACCGAAGCCGATTTTTTGCCCAACCGGACGGTTTTACCTAAAGTTACCGTAAAAAATGGGGGCTTGGTTGATATTTCTGAAAAAAAATTAAAAGAGAGTGAACACGCGCGCTATTCCGGCTATCCGAGCGGCAGAAAAGTAACCAGCGCCTGGGAGGTGGCCAAAAAAGACAAGCGCAAAGTTTTTCAACATGCCGTTTTGGGCATGTTGCCGCATAACCGTTTGAGAAAAATTATGATTAAGAATTTAATAATTTACCATGGCGAAGATAAATAATATAAAATATTTTGAAGCGGTGGGCCGCCGGAAAACTTCTGTGGCGCGGGTGAGGCTATTTGAGGAGAGTTTGCCTGTCGGAAAGGTAGGAACTTCTTCGCCCCAAATTTCAGTAAACGACAAGCCGCACACGATTTATTTTCCCACCGCTCCGCTTAAAAAAATCGCGGAAGAAGCTTTGAAAGCCGCGCATATTGAAGGAAATTACAGAGTTTCGGCGAAACTTTCGGGCGGTGGAATTCATTCGCAGGCCGAAGCGCTCCGGCACGGCATTTCGCGGGTGATTTTGAAAATCAATCCCGAAGAAAGAAAATCATTAAAACAATTGGGCTTTTTAAAGCGCGACCCCAGAATGAAGGAAAGGCGTAAATTCGGCCTCAAAAAAGCCCGCAAAGCCCCACAATGGGCGAAGAGATAGTTGCATATATATATATAATATATAATTAATGTATGCAGATAGCTCCTATCCCAGAAAATGAAAAAGAGAGAATGGAGGCCGTTCATAGAATGGCTATTTTGGACACAAAGCCCGAAGAACGGTTTGATCGTTTAACTAAAGAAGCAGTAGAAAAACTAAAAGTTCCAATCTCGACGCTTACTATTTTGGACTCCAAAAGAGAATGGTTTAAATCATGTCAAGGCTTAGACCAAAAGGAGGGTGAGCGAGCCATATCATTTTGCGGGCACGCTTTGTTTGCCGAAGATATTTTTATTGTTGAGGATACTTTAAAAGATCCGCATTTTGCCGATAATCCAATGGTTATTAGTTTTCCATTTATTAGATTTTATGCGGGAGTGGCTATTTTTGATTACAAAACAGGGCAACCCGTCGGAGTTTTTTGTGTAAAAGATACGAAGCCCAGATTATTTAGCGCGGAAGAAATAAGTATTCTCATTGATATAGCGAATCGCGCGGAAAAAGAACTTAATAAATAATTTTTATAGAAATAAAAAAAGCCCCGTCGGATGGCGGGGCAGTGGTCAGTTGCGTGACGCATGGATTGAGTTTTGATTTTCAAGCCAGATTACCGTGCATCTAAACTCTTTACCATCGGGCTTTTTGATTAAGCCCTTCCAGTAATGTTCTCTATGCTCGGCTGTTTGATTATCACAAGTAAAACTGGCGAGGACCAAATCTCCATCAAGTTTCTTCTTAACAGGTACATCCATGGTACTTGCGCAAGCGGCGCTACTAAGTAGAGCTTGTTTAGCCATAAGGGCCTCCTTTTCGATCTGTTTTTATTTAAGCAAGAATCTTTGTATAAATCAATAGTTGAAACTTGGGTCTGCGAATTGCGTTAGCACTCTTGACTGGAGAGTGCTAATTTTGCTATTATGCCTTTTATGAAGTTAAACGAACGGTCCGAGAATATTTTAGATTTTATCGTGCGGGATTATGTCCGTACGGCTTTTCCGGTGTCTTCCGAACGCATTAATAAAAAGGTGAGCTTGGGCGTGAGCCCTGCCACCATCAGAAACACCATGTTGGAGTTGGATAAAGGCGGTTTTTTGGAACAGCTCCATACCTCCGCCGGCCGGATTCCTACGGACAAAGGCTACCGCTATTTTATTCAAAACCTGATGCGCCTCAAGGAGCCCCAAGCCGATATTAGGCGCTCTATGGATGAAATTTTTTCGCGCTCGGGCGAAATCTTTGAGGAATTAAACAGCGCCGTCTCAAGGCATCTCCGGCTTTTTTCGGCGATTTTTTTGGAAAACGAAAACAGATTTTTCAAGCATGGCTTGTCGGAAGTTTTAAAAGAGCCGGAATTTATGGAGCAGGGGCGAGCGGTTAATTTTGTGGATTTGACGGAACATCTTGAAAATATGGTTTCGGGCATATTTCAAAGAAAAAATAAAAATTATAATGAGCCAGATTTCATCATAGAAGAATTCGGCATGGCAGGAATGTTTTTTGAAGATGAAGATTGGGGGAGATTCGTCATGATATCCTTGGGTCCTCGCCGGATGAATTATGAAAAAGCCGGGTCAGTGCTTAAATACGCTAAAAGACAAAAACAATATGGATGATGACGTAGAAATTATAAATGAAGGAGATGAAGAGACATTCAAAGATAAGTTGAAAAAACTGAAAGACGAGCTTAAGGCGGCAAAGAGCGAGCGGGATGATTATCTGGCGGGCTGGCAGAGGGCGAAAGCGGATTTTATAAACGCGAGAAAGGATGAGGAGCGCGCCAGAACGGAATTCGCAAAATTTGCAGCCGAAGGAATTTTGCTGGAGATGTTAAAGGTGGCGGATTCGTTAGAGCTTGCGGGAGAGTCGAGCGGACCGATTTACGCGCAGTTGAGAGAAATTTTTAAAGAGCATGGAGTGGTTCCAGTTGAGAGCCAAGGGAAAAAATTTAATCCGCTGGAGCATGAAGCGTTGGAGGAAAAAGAGGTTTTGGACGAAAAAGAAGATAATGTGGTGGCGGAAGAATTGCAGAAAGGCTGGCGGATTTATGATAGAATTTTAAGGCCGGCAAAAGTTAAAGTAGGAGTTTATAAAAATAAAAATTAAAAACAAAAAAATATGGCAAAAATTTTAGGAATAGACTTGGGGACGACCAACTCGGCGATGGCGATTGTGGAAGGAGGAGTTCCAAAAATATTGGAAAATACGGAGGGCGCGCGCACCACGCCTTCAATGGTTGCGTTTTCAAAGACAGGCGAGCGCTTGGTCGGTCTTTTGGCAAAAAGACAGGCCGTGACCAACCCCAAAAACACAATTTTTTCCGTGAAGCGCCTGATCGGCCGAAAATTTTCGGATATCGAAGTAAAGCGCGATAAAGCTTTGCTTCCCTACGAAATAAAAGAATCGGCAAATGGCGGAGTGGACGTAAAAATAAACGAAAAATGGTACCGGCCGGAAGAAATTTCCGCCATGATTTTGACAAAATTAAAAACAGACGCCGAAGCCAAGCTGGGAGAAAAAATTGAAGAAGCCATCATTACCGTGCCGGCTTATTTTGACGATGCCCAAAGGCAGGCCACCAAAGCTGCCGGTGAGATCGCCGGTTTCTCCGTGCGCAGGATTTTAAACGAGCCGACTGCCGCGGCTTTGGCTTACGGTTTGAATAAAAAGAAAAATGAAAAAATAGTCGTCTATGACTACGGCGGAGGGACTTTTGACCTTTCGGTTTTGGAAATCGGGGACGACACGATTGAAGTCCGCGCCACCGGAGGCGATACCCATTTAGGCGGGGACGATTTTGACCAAAAAATTATCCAATATATCGCCGTGGAATTTAAAAAAGAATCGGGCGTTGACGTAACCCGCGATGTTTTGGCGCTCCAGCGCCTGAAAGAGACGGCCGAAAAAGCCAAGCACGAACTTTCCACTACGGTTGAAACAGAAATAAATATTCCTTTCATCACCTCCGATGCTTCCGGCCCGCGGCATCTTTTAATGAAATTTACCCGCGCCAAATTGGAGGAACTTGTCGGCGATTATTTGAACAGGTCTTTTGAGATTACTAAAAAAGTTGTTGATGATTCTGGTTTTAAAATGCAGGAAATTGACGAAATAGTTTTGGTTGGGGGGCAAACCAGAATGCCCGCTATTGTTGAGGGCATTAAAAAGCTTTTCGGAAAGGAACCCAACCGCACCATCAATCCAGATGAAGTCGTGGCGCTGGGCGCGGCGGTGCAAGGCGGGATTTTGCAGGGCGACGTGAAAGATGTTTTGCTTTTGGACGTCACTCCGCTTTCTTTGGGCATTGAAACCTTGGGAGGCGTGATGACAAAAATTATTGAAAAAAATACGACCGTGCCGGTAGCGCGCGCGCAGGTTTTTTCAACCGCCGCTGACAACCAAACTTCCGTGGAAATTCATGTTTTGCAGGGCGAGCGTGAAATGGCGAGAGACAATAAAACTTTGGGCAGATTTATTTTGGACGGCATTCCGCCTTCTCCGCGGGGATTGCCGCAGGTTGAGGTCAGTTTTGACATTGACGCCAACGGAATTTTATCCGTGAAAGCTAAAGACAAAGCGACGAATAAAGAACAATCCATCCGCATTGAGGCTTCCACGGGGCTTTCCAAAGATGAAATTGAAAAAATGAAACGCGACGCGGAACTTCACGCCGAAGACGATAAAAAGAAAAAAGAATTGGTTGAGGCCAAAAACCGCGCGGATGCTTTGGTTTATACGGCGGAGAAATCTTTGCGGGATGCCGGGGATAAAGTTGAGCAGCCCATTAAAGACGAAGTAAATCAAAAAATAGAGGCGCTGAAAAAACTGAAAGACGCCGAAGATATATCTGAAATTAAAAACGCCGAAACCGCTTTGGCGCAGGCATTATCCAAAATCGGCGAGGCGATGTATAAAAAGCCGCCCGAAGACGATAAAGGGCCGGATGTAAAAGATACAGATTTTAAAGATGTTGATGGTGATAAGAAATAAAAACCACGTTTTATGTCAAATGAAAATATAGGTTTTACAACTATTCCTGAAACAGCTCCAAATCAGCCCGAAAAAAAGAAAACATTTGAAGAATATATTAATTTCATTAATTTTGATATTCTAAAAAATATTTATAAAAGCATTTATGATCGCGC
>MFHU01000003.1 GCA_001778695.1 Candidatus Giovannonibacteria bacterium RIFCSPHIGHO2_12_FULL_44_22
ACTTAGCAATCCACAAGCACCTTAATACCATGACTATATACAGAAGACGAAAAGGGAATGACACCTGGCATTTTTGCGCTAACTGTTCGAATTGGCCAACTTTCGATTACGATACTCGGGTCGAAAAGCCATCTTCAGGCGAATTTTGCAACGAATGCCGTTCAAAGAGGCAAAACGGGACCTGCCGTTAACTTCTAGGGGTGTGGATTCAAAAAGTAGCAGAGCGCTCTTGCGTATCTGCTACTTTTTTTAAAGACGTGAATATATTTGAAACCATATCTTTCCATATCGCATATACTAAAAAACACTCGTCCTGTGTGAGCGTTCCTATGGGCGATATTCTCGCCTATTTTTTTATATCGTGAACTTTGTGACTATTGTGAACATTTACGGGTGGATACGGTCGTTAAAAGTTGGGCACTCTAAGCAGGGTTCTATTGCAGACGGGCAGTATTCATCAATATATCAGTTTTCTGCTTTCTAACAGCGTCTGGCATATCTCTACGGCGTTGAGAAAAGCTACCAAGATGCTACTATATTGAATACCGAATAGTCGGTTAGTGCCTTGAGAGAGGTTCTAACATCGTCTATAAAAGTGCAAAAAGTAGCAATTCAAAAACCCCCACATTGCGGGGGTTTTTGAATGTAAAATAAATTTTTTATCGCAGCCGTTATTTCACTGCTTCTTTGAGGCCTTTGCCGGCGCGGAAGCGGGGGACGGTTGTGGCCGGCACCTGCACAGTTGCTCCCGTTCTGGGGTTTCTCGCGGTTCGGGCTTTCCTTTGCTTGGTGATAAAAACGCCAAACCCTGCGATGGAAACTTCATCGCCTTTTTTTAAGGCCTCCGTAATGCTATCAAAAACGAAATCCACCACTTCATCGGAGTGTTTCTTTGTGGTGTCCATGCTTTTTTTCGCATGCATGTCATGCAATTTTTCCGCTAATTGTGCTTTATTCATTTTCATATCTTATATGTTGAAACGATTTCGCGCAAATGCCTGATATCCACAGCTTTTCCAGCTTCTGGAGGTTTTTCCGATATTTCAACAAAAATCGCGTTTATTTCAATCGGACCTGATTCAACAGGATTTATTTTGGTTTTTACATTATTTTTTCCGCCAAAGGCGGATCCGCCCTTGGCGGAAAAACGCAAAAATGATGGCTCAATTTCCACGCCTATTACGGAGTTTAACGGCCCCGTCATGCCGATGTCCGAAATATACGCCGTGCCATTGGGTAAAATTTTGGCGTCTGCCGTTGGCACATGCGAATGTGTGCCGTAAACCAGAGAAACTTTTCCGTCCAGATACCAGCCCATCACAGTTTTTTCAGAAGTGGCGTCGGCGTGCCAATCTAAAATTTTAAAAAGAGTTGCGCGTCCGTATTCCTTTAAAATTTTATCAACGGCGTCAAAGGGGGAGTCGTATTGCTGTTTCATAAAAACTTGGCCGATTAAATTAATTACCAGAAGTTTATTCTGTTTCACTTGGAATATTTCCGCTCCCCTGCCGGGAGCGTTCGGGATGTTCGCGGGGCGGAGGACGGGGACAGTTTCATCATTTAAAACTTTTTCAAAATCTTTTCCTTCAAGCGAATGGTTGCCTCCGGTAAAAATATTAACTCCCGCCTCACGCAATTCATTAATTTGTTTTATACCGATTCCTTTTCCGTGCGCGATGTTTTCAATGTTGGCAATGACAACGTCCGGAGAAAATTTTTCTCGCCACTTCGGCAAAATCGTTTTCACACCAGCTCTCCCAAGTTTTCCAAAAACATCGCCAAAAATTAAGAGTTTCATATTGTTTCAATATAGGGTTTCACGATTTCACCTTATAAACTTTATCGTGATGATCGAAATCCAAAAAGCGGATTTCGTTTCCTAAAATTTTATAAACTAAAACGAAAGAACCAATATGAACGCGTCTTAGCTGTTTCATATCATAACGAAGCGGTTTGCCCGTTTCTGGATTATTGAGAATTTTATTTATTTGTTCTTCTATTTGGCGCAGGGCTTGCCTATCTTTCTTTTCTAGTTTTTTTAAAACCCTTTTTAACTTTTCGGAAAAGAATGGAAAATAGTTAGATTGCTCGATCATTATGATCTTAACTTATCGAAGTATGTTTTCAGTTCTTCTCTACTGCGAAACTTAATTCCTTTCCCTTGATCCATCTCGGCGTCTATTTGAGCAAGTTTTTTTAAATATTCTGGCCTTACTTCTTCAAAGGCGTGTTCATCAATGGCTTTTTTGATTATATTTAACTCAACCTCAAATCTTTTTTGAGTCTCCACAACCTTTTTAAGCTCTTTTTGAATAATCGCCGTAGTCATATTGATTTTATAATATCACAATTACCGGGCATACTCTATAGCTCTTAGCTCTCTAATTACATTTACTTTTATTTCTCCGGGATATTTTAATTCGGATTCAATGCGGTCGGCGATATCTCGCGCCATTTTTTTGGCTTCCAGATCGGTAATTTTGTCCGGCGTTATAAAAATTCTTATTTCGCGGCCGGCCTGAATAGCGTAAGTTTTTTCAACACCCGGGAAAGTATTGGCGATTCTTTCCAAATCTTCCAGCCGTTTTAAATAATTTTCAACGCTGTCTCTCCTGGCGCCCGGGCGGGATGCAGAAATCGCGTCCGCCGTCTGCACAATGATTGATTCCAAAGTTTCGTAAGGATATTCTTCGTGGTGCGATTGCATGGCTTGAATGACGCGCTGGTCCACGTTGAATTTTTGCAAAATTCTCCGGCCGATCTCAACATGCGTTCCTTGAATTTCATGGTCCACGGCTTTTCCGATATCGTGAAGAAGCGCGCCCTTTTTTGCGATGCCAACATCGGCTTTCAATTCCGAAGCCAGCATTCCGGAAATATGCGCCATTTCAACCGAATGTTGCAGAACATTTTGGCCGTAGGAAGTTCTAAATTTTAATCTGCCGACAAGCATCAGAAGCCTCGGGTCAACATCCAAAATCCTGACTTCGTAAGCCGCTTTTTCTCCCGCGTCTTTGATTATTTTTTCAATTTCAACTTTCGCTTTTTCAACCATTTCTTCAATCCGCGCTGGCTGGATTCTGCCGTCTAAAATCAAGTTTTCCAAAGCGACTCTGGCAATTTGGCGCCTGACTGGATCAAAACTTGAAATAATAATTACTCCGGGAGTGTCGTCAACGATCAGCTCAACTCCCGCAGCGCGCTCAAAGGCGCGAATGTTTCTACCTTCTTTTCCGATTATTTTTCCTTTAATATCGTCCGAAGGGATAGTGAGAGACGTCACCGTAACCTCGGAAGCGGTGGAAGAGGCCACGCGCTGGATTACGGAAGCAAGAATATCTCGCGCTTTTCTTTCTAAAGTTTCCAAACCGAACTGTTCGATTTTTTGGATGCGGGCTAAAATATCGTTGGAGTGTTTTTTTTCAACTTCTTCTATAATTTTCGTTTTGGCTTCTTCTTCAGTGAGCCCGGCAACTTTTGCCAGCTCCTCGCGTTTCTGGATTTCAATCGCTTCCAACTGTTCCTTCATAGATTTCACTTTTTCAAATTTTTCCTGAAGGTTTTGCGTTTCTTTATCCAGCTCCGCGGACTTTTTTTCCAAAATCTCGTCTTTGTGGGCGAGCCGCTCCTCAATTTTTCTTAGCTCCTTTTCCTGTTCTTTTTGCTCACGCTTGGCCTCTTCCGAGATTTTTTCGGCGCGCGACTTGGCTTCGTCCAATGTCTTTTGAGCGGATTCTTTCGCATCCAGTAATATTTGTTTGGCTTTAAGCTCCAGCGTGTCCTTCCGCTGCTGAGCGATGATTTGGCGCAGAAAGTAACCGGCCGCCGCGCCCGCCACTAGCGCAATAGCCGCTTTTACAAGCGTAAGTATATCCATATATTTGTTTTTGTTCGGTCTTAAAAATCATTGTTAATAAAATTATAATCCAATCTTAGCATCCTCTGTTTCAAAAAGCAAGTATTGACTCAGCGGATGTGCTTGCTAGAATGGAGACAATGAGCAATATTCATTACAACTTGTTTTTACTGCCAGAACCAGAGGGCGGATTTACCGTTGTTGTTCCTGCTTTACCCGGTTGTGTTACTTATGGTAAAAACCTTGCCGAAGCCAAGAAAATGGCGGCTGACGCGATAAAGGGTTATGTCGCCAGTCTTCGCAAGCACCGAGAATCTATTCCATTGGACGACAGTTTTATAACTTCCATTAATTTAAACTCGCCTTCTAAAGTTCCAGCGCATGCCTAGGTTGCCGTCTTTATCGCCCAAAAAGATTATAAAAATTTTAAAACAGCATGGCTTCCAGTTGGATCATACTACGGGAAGCCATTTTATTTTCTACAACCCAGAAACCAAAAAGAGGACGACTGTTGCCTATCATGCCAAAGAACTTCCTCGCGGCACTTTGATTTCTATACTCAAACAAACCGGAATTTCAACAGAAAATTTAGAAAAAGCTAAATAAAAAAAGCCCCGCGCGGTTTTACCAGGTAGGGCTATTGGGGTGACCCTTTGCGCATAACAGCTATCAATACTTGGACGTGGGGTGAAGCCTTCTGATGTAGAAATGATGATAATCAATATTTTTATCAGCTCGCTCCCAATAGCCTGCGCCAGGCACATATCCCATTTCTTGAGAAAGATGGGTTGTTGCCTCTTCTTCAGAATTAAAAGGTCCAATACACACTATCCTATCATCGGATACTAAAATATGCATAGGTTTCTCCTTCTCCCCATATGATAGCAATATCTACGATACGTGTCAAGTGGGGTGTAGTGTGGTATAATTGAGTTAAAATATGGTCAAAAAATACAAGCCAGTTATTTTGGTGGTGCTGGATGGGTTTGGGGTGAATGTTGGAAATCCGGAATCAACTTGGAAGCATGCCAAGATGCCAACTTTTCGCGAATTGGAAAAATTTTTTCCATTCACGACTCTTCAAGCCTCCGGGATCGCGGTGGGTTTGCCATGGGGCGAAGAAGGAAATTCCGAAGTGGGGCATTTAACCCTAGGCGCGGGCAAACCCCTGTATCATCATCTGCCGAGAATCATCACCTCCATTCACAACGGGTCTTTTTTTCAAAACCGGGCTTTTTTGGACGCGGCGGATTTTGTAAAAAAAGGGAATGGAAAAATGCACTTGATGGGGCTTTTTTCTTCGGGTTCTGTGCACGCTTATATTGACCACCTTTACGCGCTTTTAGATTTTTGCAATGGCCAAAAAGTAAATCAAGTATATCTGCATCTTTTCACTGACGGTAAAGACGCTCCGACAAAAGAAGCAGGTTTATTTTTAAAGCAATTAGATGAACGGCTCGCGGCCAAATATCCATTTGCCAAAATTGCGACTGTAGCCGGCAGATATTTTGCTTTGGATAGAGATGAAAATTGGGACAGAATTGAAAAATTTTACAAATGCCTAACTTTGGGCGAAGGCGAAATTTTTAAAAACGCCCCCGATTACGTTGAGGCGTCTTATGGAAAAAATATCACAGACGAATTGATTCCGCCGGCGTCTTTGGGCTCCAAAGAAGGCCGGATTGAAGCAGGGGACGCGGTGATTTTTTATAATTATAGAGAAGACTCGGAGCGGGAGCTGACCTCCGCTTTTGTTTTAAATAATTTTTCCGGATTTTCAAGGGAAAAAATAAATAATTTGTTTTTTGTGACTATGACGGAGTACGACAAGCGTTTTCCGGCGGAGGTGGCTTTTCCGCCGATGGACATAAGCTGGCCACTTGCGCGGATAATTTCCGAGGCCGGGCTGAAACAGCTCCACATTGCCGAGACCGAAAAATACGCGCATGTCACTTATTTTTTTAACGGCGGGCGGGAAATTCCCTATCCGGGCGAGGAGCGTATTTTGATACCTTCTCCGAAAACGGCGCGCTTTGACCAAACACCGGAGATGTCGGCCGCCAAAATTACGGACACGGTTCTGGAAAACTGGGACAAGTATGATTTTATTCTGGTGAATTTTTCCAACGGCGACATGGTAGGGCACACCGGAAATTTTGACGCTACCGTGAAAGCCGTTGAGGCGCTAGATTTTTCCATCGGGAAAATTATTTTAAAAATTTTAGAAGCTGGCCCGCCTAGACTCGGCGAGGCTGGCGGAGCGACGATTATAACGGCCGACCACGGCAATGCGGAAGATAAAGTTTATTCGGCTTCGGGCGAGAAGCGCACCAAGCATACCGCCAATCCAGTGCCGTTTTTTGTGGCTAGCGCGGATTTAAAAAGCCAAAAACCTCGGCCGGACAACGAAATTTTCTCGCGCTATATGGAGGTGAAGGGCGTGCTCGCCGACATCGCGCCCACGGTTTTATCTTTGATGGCGCTCCAGCAACCCGCCGATATGTCCGGCGTGAATTTACTTCCGAAGATTTTATAAAAATTAATTTTACGAAATTTTGGAGTCGACGTACGAGGGGAGCCAGTCCATCAGTTTTTTGCGATGTTTATCTATTGACCATTCGTCGCCGCGTTTAAAAAGCGTCGGGTGCAGAACCTGAAATTCTTTCAATATTTTTGCCGATACCTTGGGAAAATCCAAAGGAACGCTCTTGTTGTAAGATTCCATAAAATTCGCGAGGGTTGTCGTGTTTTGATTAAGCTCCAGTTCGCGGTCTTTTTTGCTTCTCATATTTTTAATCCTAGCGCGAATCAATATAAAAAGCAAGTTTTATGGGCGTTGTAGGGATTGAACCTACGACCTTCTCGGTGTAAACGAGACGCTCTGCCACTGAGCTAAACGCCCGTATATTTTATTTTTGCCGCGGGGCAGAATCGAACTGCCGACGCCATCCTCTTCAGGGATGCGCTCTGCCACTGAGCTACCGCGGCAAGCAGTACCACTCCAGCGTAAAAATATATTAGCAGAATTGACCAATCTTGGCAAAAAGGATAAGATATTTTCAGAGGAGACAAAATATGTTTAAAGAAAAAACTGGGTTGTCTGCAATATCGCTTTTTTTGTGTGAAATTAAACAAATTCCTTTGTTGGGCAAAGAGGGAGAGATCGCGGCATTCGTAGAGTTGGAAAAAGCAAAAAACGTTTTGTTTAAAAAAGCTCTTTTTCTAAAGCCCGTTCGCGAACAGATGCTCTTTGATTTAAAAAATTTTGTTTTGGGTAAGAGCCATAATTCTCGTCCAAAAACGGATGAGGATAAAGATAATATTCGCACCGATCTTAATGCGGCTAAATCGCTCTTTAAGAAAATTAGCGGAACTCGCAAATCTTTATGGTGGAATATTATTCAGAATTCCGGAGTTTATTTTTCTCTCTGTAAACTTGAGCGGTGGATTAGCGGTTTGAAAGATCAAAATCTTTTTTCGGACGAGCTTGCTATGGTAACCGAAATCAGAAACCGTATAATGAAAGCTAATTTAAGGTTAGTGGTTGATATTGCCAAATCTTATCCAGCAAATTCATCTATAGATTTTTTGGATAAAATTAACGAGGGGAACATCGGGCTCATGAAAGCCGTCAGCATGTTCAATCTCTCTCTTGGCTATAAGTTTAGCACTTACGCTGTGTGGTGGATAAAGCAGTCAATTATTCGAGCTCTAGTTGAAAAAGGCCATGTAATCAGGATTCCAGTGAATAAGGCGCAAGAGAAAAGTAAAATTTCCCGAGTTTTTCTTGCTTTGGCTCAAAGTTACGGTCGCGAGCCCACCATGGTGGAACTGGCCAAAAAACTTAAGCGGTCTCAAAAACAGATTGCGGAAGTTCTGGCAATAGTAAAAGATCCATTTAGCTTAAATGATCCTATTGAGGATGGCGAAGGCGCGGCCGAATTCATTAATATTATAAAAGACAAAATAACACCTCCACTAGAAGACTCTACGGAAGAAAAAGAGAGAATGGAACTTGTAAACTTGGCGCTGCGCGAGCTTCCGCCACGAGAAGAAATTATTTTACGGATGCGTTTCGGAGTCGGATGCAATTATGATCATACCTTGGAAGAAGTGGGAAAAAGTTTTCATATGTCACGTGAACGGGTCAGGCAAATAGAAAAAACAGCAAAGAGAAAACTGAGATACCGATTACTTCGCAGAGGAATCCGTCCCAAAGCATTATTTATGTGATCTCCGAAAAAATATGAACGCCGGTCCCCCGGCGTTTTTCTATTTGTGAGTATTTTGTTAGCATACATTTATCGCGCCCATAGCTCAGTGGTAGAGCGTTTGCATGACACGCAAAAGGCCTGAGGTTCGATCCCTCATGGGCGCAAAAATTATTTTTTAGAACCCGCCTAGACTCCCGTCTAGACTCGACGAGGCTGACGGCGAGGCCGGCCGTTTTTGGAATTTTTTCCGAGAGCGTTTTTGGATTTTACGATTTCGTCAATAACGCCGTATTTTTTGGCTTCGTCTGGATCCATATAAAAATTTCTGTCGGCGTCTCGGTCTATCTGGGAAAAGGGCTGCTTGGTATGGTGCGCTAAAATTTTATTTATTTTTTCCTTAACATGCACGATGTGCTTGGCGTCAATCGCGATATCCGAAGCCTGCCCTTCGGAGGCGCCTAAAACCTGATGAATCATAATCTCTGAATTAGGCAGAGCGTATCTTTTCCCCGCGGTGCCTCCGGCCAAAAGTATAGCAGCGCCCGAAGCCGCGAAGCCGACGCAAAGAGTCGCCACATCCGGCTTGATGTGCTGCATTGTGTCATAAACCGCGAGTGTCGCCGAAACAGAGCCTCCAGGAGAATTAATATATAAATAAATATCCTTTTTAGGGTCCTGCAATTCCAAAAACAAAAGCTGGGCAATAATGGTATTAGCCACGGGGTCTATAATGGGGCCGCCCAAAAAAACAATGCGGTCCTTGAGCAATCTGGAATAAATGTCGTAGGCGCGTTCGCCGAACTGTTCTTTTTCAATGACCGTTGGGATTAAATAGGTGTTATACATTTCGTCTTCCATAAAATTTATACTAACAAAAAGCATTTGTGGTTTCAAGGCGTAATATTTTTTAAATAAAAAAGGGGCGCTGATTTCAGCAACCCCGCGAATCCGTTTCAATCTTCATTATCGCCGATCTCAACAAAGAAGCTTCCATCATGAGTTCGGCTAAGAAAAATCGCCTGTCCACTTTCTGTTTTAAGAATCAAGGTTCCCGGATTACGCCGAGAGAAGAAACTTTCGACCAACAAGGGCGTATTTTCTCCGTCTGTTTTTCGGCCCTCCGCTAAATGGTTTCTGACCTGGCCCTCAACAACTCGTCCAATCATTTTTCTCATTATCTTTCTCCTCCTTCCTTCGCAAAATTTTATAAAAATCTCTAATGAACTCAGCTCGTCCACATCCGCGATACATTAAAATTTATACTAGCATGGTTGTTTTAAAAAATAAAGAGCCGCCAGGTGGCTGGCAGCTTAAGCGGATCGTTGAACGTTTAAATTCAAATGATCTAGGAATTTAGGTTTAAAGAGCCGGCACCTACCTTCTTCTTTGTAACACAAAACGCAATGCTCATATGCCCGCTCTTCATCCGCGACAGCAATGCCGTCTTTGTGCCACGAGCGGACAACGCCGTTTTTATCAGGTTTTCTTATGTAAGGTTTTTTCTTGCAAAGAGGATAATATCTCTCTTTTCCCATAAAACACCTTGTCACCATGTGAAAAAATCTGCATAGCTCGTGACTAATAGCGTTTCGCCCCTTCTTTTTTGAAAGATCCAATTGTACTACCTCTCCCATTTTCTTTTTCCTTTCCGTCCATTCTCCGCCATTGTTTTTGTTTGTTTTATGCTTCCTCCTTTTTCACCCTATCATTTTTGTTTTTAAAAATCAAGTCCGCTCTAAATTATAAACGGAATTATGAGGAGGGCGACGATGTTGACCACTTTTATCATCGGATTAATCGCGGGACCGGCGGTGTCTTTGTATGGGTCGCCGACGGTGTCTCCGGTGACGGCGGCTTTATGCGCGTCCGAACCTTTGCCTCCGTAATTTCCTTCTTCAATAAATTTTTTGGCGTTATCCCAAGCGGCGCCTCCGGAAGTCATTGAGATCGCCATGAAAAATCCGGTAAGAATCACGCCGATTAAAAGCCCGCCCAAAGCTTTCGGTCCCAAAATAAATCCGACTAAAATTGTAACTAAAATCGGAAGCAACGCCGGCAAAATCATTTCTTTCAAGGCCGCGCCGGTTACAATATCCACTGTTTTGGCGTAATCCGGTTTTTGGGTTCCCGCCATGATGCCCGGCAATTCTTTAAATTGTCTCCGTACTTCTAAAACCACCGCTCCAGCCGCTCTGCCAACCGCGCGCATGGCCAAAGACCCGAAAATATATGGAAGCATCCCGCCGATAAATAAACCGGTGATGACCGAGGGGTCGGAAAGCCCAAAAACGGCGCCGGCGCCTTTTGAAATTAATTCCGAAGCGTAAGCGGAAAAAAGCACCATGGCGGCGAGCCCCGCCGAAGCGATGGCATAGCCCTTTGTGATGGCTTTGGTTGTGTTGCCCACGGCGTCCAATGGGTCGGTAATTTCGCGGACGCTTTTGGGCATACCGGCCATCTCGGCGATTCCTCCTGCGTTGTCGGTAATCGGTCCGAATGAATCAATGGCCACGATTATTCCGGTCATGGAAAGCATTGAAACCGCTGAGAATGCCACTCCGTAAAGACCAGCGAAATGATACGCGCCCCAAGCGGAAAAAGCGATAAGCAAAGCAGGCAAAGCGGTTGATTCCAAAGAATAGGCCAAGCCGATTATAATATTCGTGCCGTGGCCGGACTGCGAGCTTTTGGCGATATCTTTAACCGGGCGAAATTTTTTGGAAGTGTAATATTCGGTAATTAAAACAATTCCCAAAACCACAACGAGCCCCAAAAGAGACGCCAGGAAATAATCCGACGATTTGCCGGGGATTTTTACTATATTTTTAAATAATTCGTTCCCGGAGGTTCCAGGAACAATTACAAATTCTTTTATTGCGAAATAAAATCCGGCGGCCGAAAGAATCCCCGCCGCCGCCAAGCCTTTATATAATCCCAACATGATTTTTGTTTTTTCTGACACTTTTACAAAATAAAATCCGATGATTGAAGCAATAATCGCGACGCTGCCCAAAAACAAAGGAAGTAAAATTGCGGCGTCTGAACCGGAAAAAACCGAAGCGCCTAAAAGCATCGCGGCGATTAAAGTGACGGCGTAAGTTTCAAAAAGATCCGTCGCCATTCCTGCGCAATCGCCGACGTTGTCGCCGACCAAATCGGCAATCACCGCGGGGTTCCTGGGGTCGTCCTCCGGAATTCCGACCTCCGTTTTTCCAACCAAATCCGCGCCGACATCAGCCGCTTTGGTGTAAATTCCTCCGCCCAATCGCGAAAAAACGGAAATCAAAGATCCGCCGAATCCCACGCCGACTAAGGCGGCTAAATCATTTATCCAATTCCAAAATCCCGCGACAACCAAAAGGCCCAACCCCACAACCAAAAATCCAGTAACCGCGCCGCCTTTAAACGCCAAAGAAAAAGCCTTTTTTAAACCTGATTTCGCGCCCTCGGCAACACGGGAATTGGCCATCACGGCGGTTTTCATCCCCAAATAAGCCGCCAAGGACGATGCCAAAGCGCCGATTATGAAACCGATGGCGATATTTTTTCCCAAAAAAATCCACAAAAGCAGGGCGATTGCTACGCCTACTATTAATACGGATTTAAACTGCCTTTTTAAAAAGGCACCTGACCCAACGCGGATGGCTTCGGCGATTTCTTTCATTTTGTCATCTCCCTCCGGCGCTCTTTTTACGCTTCTCCTCAAACCCAGCGCGAAAAGTATTGATAATATTCCTGTCCCTATGGCAAAATATTCTATGGTCATACCAGGTAGTAGAACTTCGCGTTAATGATAATGGCTGCTCGGTAGCGACGCGAAGTTTCACTACCTGGCATAATGGTTATTAGTATAATAAATTTTTATAAAAAATAAAAGCCCCAGTATTGTTACCTGAAGCTTTCCAGATCCTCAGTTTGTTTATCTCTCAATTTTTCTCAAGAGAATGGCCAGCTTACAGCCTTTTACATGGGTAATCTCGGTTAACCCCACTGCTATAGCCATTTTCCGTACATAGCCCTGGTTTTCCCATCTGGCATCTTTTCTGTTTGATCAAGCGTTGGCAGATGGCTAAATTGTTTGTTGGGTTCACCGGCAGGCGTGAAATCAAGAGCACATAATAGCCCCTTACTGAGATTGAGTTCATGAGTAGCCAGATAAATAGAGACATGCGCAACCAGTTTTTCAAACTCAAATCTGGAAAGTCCGGCTTCGAGTTCCATCAAACTTGCTATCGCATTCTCTGCAACTTTATTCTGACGCATTTCTGTAAGGGTTATCTTGTTACGATCCAATACTGAAGCAAGAAGTCTGTAAAACTGATTTCTTTCCTGTTCATCATTCAGATTCATAATTTATTCTCCTTTTTATTTTGTCTTTCTTAGTTATTGTTTTTAAGGTACTTAGTTTCTTGTTCAATGATAGTATATTATTAAACACTTGTCAAGCGCTTTTGGTAGTTTTTAGCGAAAAAAGACCCAAAATGTCTAAAAAGCCCTTATTTAGAGCCATTTTTTGGACTGGCCATTTTTGGGTTTTAACGCCCCCTAGCCCCCTCTTACATTAAGAGGGGGAATTTTCTCCCCCTTAGAGTAAGGGGGATTAAGGGGGTTACTCCCCCGCGATTCCTTCTCCTGAAACTTCGCCTTCGCTGGTCGCTTCGGCGACGGTTTCGCCAGTGCGCGAGCGGATGTCAATTTTATATCCGGTGAGTTTAGCGGCCAAGCGGACATTCTGCCCGCCTTTGCCGATTGCCAGAGAAAGCTGATCTTCGGCCACGGTAACTTTAGCGTGTTTGATATCTTCGTCAATTTCCACTTCCAGCGCTTTGGCCGGAGAAATCGCGGATGAAATAAATCTTTCCTTGTCTTCCGACCATGGGATGATGTCTATTTTTTCTCCGCCCAATTCAGCGATCACGGTTGTCACGCGGACGCCTTTTTGCCCGACGCATGAGCCGACCGGGTCAATATTTTCTTCTTTGGATGAAACAGCAATTTTGGTGCGGCTACCGGCTTCCCGGGCAACATTTTTTATCTCAACCGCGCCCGAAGCGATTTCCGGAACTTCAATTTCAAAAAGTTTTGAAACCAGCTGAGGATGCGATCTGGAAAGATAAACACCGGGACCGCGCGGCATTTTTTCCGCTTTTAAAAGCAATACTTTGATTCTTTCGCCGATTCTGTATCTTTCGCCGCGCACCTGCTCGTCGGGCGGGAGCACGCCGATGGTTCTTCCTAAATCCAAAAATACCAGCCGGCCTTCCACTCTTTGCACTATACCGCTGATTACCTCGCCTTCTTTTTCTTTGAATTCGTCAAACACGGAATCTCTTTCGGCTTCGCGGACTCTTTGCAAAATAACCTGTTTGGCGGTCTGCGCCGCGATTCTTCCGTAATCTTCTTTGGATTCCAGCGGAAAAGTAAGCTCATCGCCGACTTTTGCGTCCTTCTTGGTTTTTTTGGCGTCGGCCAACATAATGTGCCGGTCGGAGTTGAAGCGGACTTTTCTAATTTCGCCAGCCTCGCCGATTTCGCTTTCTCCGCCCAAAGCTTCCCGAGCCGCCTCTTTTACAGTCCATTTTTCTGTTTCCCCGCCCAAACCTGCGGATTGTGGCGGGCTCGCCTGAATGCCTTGGCTTTCGGCGAGTTCCACGGCGATTTCTTCTTCGGATTTAATCATAGATTCGTCCACAACAAGCTTTACCTGCCAAAATTCTGCTTTGCCTGTCGCGATATCAAATTTGGCGCGGATTAACTGCGTTTTTTTGCCGTAATCTCTTTTATAAGCGGCGGCCAAAGCCATATCAATCGTCTCCAGAATTTTTTCCTTGGAGATGCCTTTTTCGGAGGCCAACTGGTCCAACGCCGCGTTGAAATTTTTTATGTCTAACATATTATTAATATTATTTTGTAAAACCTATCTGTCCTTTTGGTTTACTTTCTTGTATAAGAAGCTGTTTTAATACGTCAAAAACTTGCCTTAATTTAGCGTCGTATTTTTTTTCCATATTTTCTATCTTTACCCTTAACCCTTTGTTGGTCGCCAGTAATTCTCTTAATTTAGTAAAAGTTCTTATAACTTGGATATTTACTTGTATGGCTCTGTCGCTGTTTAAAACGCTGGAAAGCATAGCTACGCCTTGCTCAGTAAAAGCGTGCGGCAGATAGCGTCTCCCGCCCCAACTTGAGGTTTCAATTTGTGACCTCAAGTTTTTAAATTCCTTTTCTGATAGCTGAAACATAAAATCTGGCGGGAAGCGGTCAATGTTTCTTTTGACTGCTAGGTTAAGCACTTTGGTTCCAACCTCATACAGCTCGGCGAGATCTTTGTCTATCATCACCCTTCTGCCCTTGATTAAAAATATCCTACTGATAATCCGCTCGCTCGGTATTGTTATAACGCCTCTTTTATAAAAACCGCTTTTTGTTTTGCCCATATTTTTTAAAATTAAAAGCCCATCGTAATGATGGACTCTTTTAAGCTTAGCAAGGATAGGAAGAGATGTCAAATCTCCCGATTCGCTTCAGTGATAATGAAAGCTTTATTTAGCAGAATTTCGCCACTGATTTCTTTTGTTTTCTTCCATTCTTGACCATTGCTTCGCCATAACTTCGTCAGAAAGTTTTTTATCTTTCGGCAACATTATACTTGCCTTCTCCGATGTAGGCAGATTATCCATATGACGGATGCCGTTTGATGTCATAACAAAATATTCTCCTTCTATTTCTCTTTCTATTTTTATGTATTTGCTATCGTTTAGTGTGGAGCAATCTTTAATTTCTAGCTTGGAAAGTATTGTTTTTGTCTTATCTCTCGGTGGCAAGTTTTGAATGCGCAGTAAATCTAAATATTTCAATACCATTTTTTCCTCATTACTCAGAAGATTATCGGAGATACTATTAGCAAGAGTAATTTTATCTCTCCCAACAACGTCGCCATCAACATTGGCTTTTTTAATAACTTGTTTGGTGGAAGGAGAATTCTTTCTATTAAGAAAGTTTAAATGAAGTGCGCCAAGAATTTTATCAATGATATGCATATATTTTATTTTTTAAACATCACATCAAGTTTTTCTTGGTTTTTGACTCTATTTATTATTTGTAAATTAGACTTATTTAGTTCCTCTTTTATATATTTAATTGTTTCTGGATCTTTTTCTGTTTTTAACAGATCACTTATTATTTCTTTATAAAGTTTAATTGCTTTAATTCTTCCTTTAATACCACTTGCAAAAAAACAAAAAATTAAAATCCCTAATGAAACATACCAAGGAAACACAGTTGTTCTAATGGAAACAATAACAGCGACAATAAGAATTGAATAAGCGATATAAAAATAAGCACGCGGGTTTTTTATAAAACCTTCGGGCGTTTCTGAAAGAAAACCCAACCTTGAAATAGTGAGCCACTCCTCCAGTTTGAGAGAAAACAAGAAATATATTAAAACCAAAACTAAAAATAATAAATCATACATATAATACCCCACCATAGCTCAAAATCACCTGATTTTCAAGGCGATGGGTATTTTATTAGGTTGAGCCTTGCGCACTTACAGTTATCAACCTTAAACTTGAATTGTAAGTTTGAGCGCTATCGCCCTCAGATTTAGAATTGGCTTAACACGGTTTTAATAATTTCAAAACCGCCGGGTTTTCAGGGCGCATGTTATACTTATTCATATGGCTGGTGGGTTTGTTGAAAGTTTGAATCTTAAAAAAACTTGCGCCGAGTATCGGGTGGGACTTTGGCAATGCCCCCAGTTTTTATTTTTGGTAATGGGCGCGGTTATTATTTCGGCCATAATGGTCACTTATATCGTGGCTAGCCGTTACGAAGAGCCGGAAATCGCGTCCTTGGTGGTTTTAGTTCTCGCCGCGATTTTATTCGCCATCGGTAATTTAATAGTGCGCGCTTTTGAACAAGTGGCTTTGTCTTCGCGTTCCAAATCCGAGTTTATAAGTATAATGTCTCATCAATTGCGCTCGCCCTTGTCTGCAGTAAAATGGCAGGTGAATTTTTTACTTTCGGATGCTCAAAGAAAAACACCGGATGCGGCCTCGATGCAAAAATATCTCCAAACGGTGTATGATCAAAATGAGCGGATGATTAGGTCGGTAAACGATCTTTTAGAGGTCAACCGCATAGAGGACAACGACCTTGTTTTGCGCCCTACGCTTTTTTCCATAGAGGATATCACCAAAAAGATCGCGGGCGAATATAAAAGTTTTGCCGCGGCCAGCAATGTTAATATAGAAGTAGCCGTCACGGGTTTGGCGCCTACCATATATGCCGATGAAGAAAGAATCAAGTATGTGATGGAGCATCTCATGGACAATGCCGTAAGATACAGTTCCATGGGTGGTAAGGTTTCCATAAGTATTGCGGTTGAAGGCGGTAAGCTGGTTTGGAAAATTATTGACCAAGGCGCCGGCATTCCGCCAAAAGATCAGAAAAGGATTTTTGAAAAATTTTTCCGCTCGGACCAAGCTTTGCGATATCAAACAGAGGGTTCGGGCGTGGGGCTTTTTATCGTAAAATCTATTATAAAAAAATCCGGCGGAGAAGTAGGTTTCACTTCGTCGCTAGGCCAAGGGTCGATGTTTTGGTTCCAATTACCAATTAAAAATAACGTATGAAAAAGATTTTATTTGTTGAAGACGAGGAAGCTCTGCAGCGCGCCATGGGCGACATGCTGGAGCGGGCTGGCTATACTGTGCTCAAGGCTTTGGACGGAGAGGCGGGGCTCGCCATGGCCAAAAAAGAAATTCCCGATTTGATTCTTTTGGATTTGGTTTTGCCGAAAAAGAACGGCTTTGAATTTCTTGAGGAAATAAAAAAAGACGCATCTGCTAAAAATATTCCGGTGATCGTGCTGACCAATTTGGAGGGCAGCGCCGAAGTGGAGCGGGCTTTATCTTTGGGCGCCACCACTTATTTGGTTAAAGCTAATTACAAATTAGACGAACTTCTCGGAAAAATTGAGATAATCTTGGGCCATCACGCAAAATAAAAAATGAAAATAGAAGAGCAACAATTGAAGGCCTTCCTCTTAGATTCGGAGCTGGTAAAAAAAGAAGATATTAAAAAGGCCGAAACGGAAGCCAAGAAAAGCGGCAAAAAAATAGACGATGTTCTTTTAGCTTGGGGAAAAATAAACGAGGAAGAGCTGGCGCGATTAAAAGCTTATATTTTAGGGATTCCCTTCGTGAACCTGGAAGGGGAAAAAATTGACGCGAAAGTGCTGGCCGTGATTCCCGAGCCCATCGCCAAAAAACATAATATTGTTTCATTTAAAAAAAACGGCAGCAATTTGGAGGTGGCTATGCTGGATCCAGAAGATCTTGTGACTATTGAATTTATCAAAAAAACCGCGGATTTTAAAATTTTTCCACGCCTGACCAATGTCGCTTCCATGAAATACGTCCTTTCGCAGTACCAGAAAAGCTTGGCGGCGGAATTTGGAGAAATTATAAAAGTGGATAGCGAGACGCTGGCCACGGTGCTTAAAGAACCTGGTGACGAAGTTGATGTTGAAGATTTAAAAAAAACCGCGGAGGATTTGCCCATCGTCCGCATCGTGGATACTTTAATAAGGCACGCAATTTTACAGCGCTCTTCCGACATTCATATTGAGCCCACGGAAAAAGAAGTTTTGGTAAGATATCGCATAGACGGAATTTTGCACAACGCCATGGTTCTGCCCAAGCAGGTGACTTCTGGAATTGTGGCTCGCATCAAAGTTTTGGCAAATTTAAAATTGGACGAGCATCGCCTGCCGCAGGACGGCCGTTTTAAAATTGAAACTACAGAGTACAAATATTCTTTGCGCGTTTCCATACTGCCTGTTTTTGACGGCGAAAAAGTCGTAATGCGGCTCCTTCCGGAAAATGCCAAAGGGTTCACTTTAGAAGATTTGGGTTTTCACGGAGAAGCTTTGGAGGCGCTTTATAAAAATATTAAAAAGCCATTGGGGATGATTTTGGCCACAGGCCCCACGGGCTCCGGGAAAACCACCACGCTTTACACTATTTTATCTTTGCTCAACCTTCCCGGAGTAAATATTTCAACAATTGAGGACCCGGTTGAATACAGGATGCCAAGAGTCAATCAAACGCAGGTCAGGCCGGATATCGGACTTTCTTTTGCTACTGGACTTCGTTCGCTGGTTCGCCAGGACCCGGATATTATTATGGTGGGAGAAATTCGCGATACCGAAACCGCCAACTTGGCCATCAATGCGGCGCTCACCGGCCATTTGGTGCTTTCATCGCTCCACACCAATTCCGCCGCCGGGTCTTTGCCTAGACTTTTGGATATGAAAGTGGAGCCGTTTTTAATAGTTTCCACCACCAATGCCATAATTGCCCAAAGATTAGTGCGAAAGCTCTGTGGGGAGCCGGAAAAACATATTCTTACCGAAGCCGAGATAAAAAAATTAGGCGAGCACGTGGATTTGGAGCGGGTTTTGGAATTTTTGAAAAAAGAAAAAATAGTTTCGCTCAAAGCAGTTTGGAAAGATATTCCCTTTTTTAGGCCGAAGCTTACGGCGGAATGCCAAGACGGCTATTCCGACCGCATCGGCATTCATGAGGTTTTGGAAATGACTCCGACAATCAAGGATTTGCTTATGAAGAGCGCCACCTCCGACCAGATTGAGGAGCAGGCAAAAAAAGAAGGCATGATGACCATGGTGGAGGATGGCATAACGAAATGCGTTCAAGGGCTCACAACCATAGAAGAAGTGTTTAGGGTGACAATGGAATAAACCTATGCCTCTCTATCATTATAAAGCGCGGGATAAGGAAGGGCGGGATGTTGAAGGTGAAAGGGAAGGAAAAGACAAATATGATTTGGCTCATGCTTTGCGCGCGGAGGGAATGACGCCGCTTTTTGTTTTGGAAGCAGGAGTGTCTGGCAGGAAAAAAACTTTAAACAATTATATTCCGGATTTTCTTAAAAGGATTTCTTTGGAGGAAAAGCTGAATTTCACCAGAAACATCGCCGTGATGATTGGCGCAGGCGTGAGCTTGGCCAAGGCTTTGGAAGTCATGGCGCGGCAGACCGCGAACGAAAAATTTAAAATAGTCATACTCACCATGGCAGAGGCCATCAAAAAAGGCAAAAATTTTTCGGACGCTCTGGGGGAGCACCCAGAAGTTTTTCCGAAATTTTATCAGGAGATGGCCAGAGCCGGCGAAAAATCTGGAAAACTGGAGGAATCTTTAAAGCTGGTAGCTTTGCAGTTAAAAAAAGATTACACGCTTCGGAGAAAAATTAGAAGCGCGATGGTATATCCAGCCATTATAATGATTGCCATGGTCGGCATCGGAATTTTAATGATGATTTATGTGGTGCCGACATTAGTTTCAACTTTTAAAGAGCTTAATGTGACATTGCCGCTCTCAACTAGATTTATTATTTTTATAAGCGAATCTATTTTGCAAAGCGGCCTGATTTTTTTATTGGCCACGGCTATCTTGGGATATTTTATTTACCGCTGGGGAAAATCACAAATTGGCAAAGAACAGATTGATTGGATTCTTACCCGCCTGCCGGTGATCAAGGGCATCAACCAAAAATTCAACGCGGCCAGGACTTGCCGCACCTTGAGCTCTCTGATTTCTTCCGGCGTGAATATTTTGGAAGCTATATCAATCACTAAAGAAGTTTTGCAAAATCATTTTTATCAAAATATTTTGGAAGACGCCCGCCTGAAAATCCAGCGCGGCGAAACCATCTCGCGGGCATTTTTGAGTTCAGAGAGTCTTTACCCTCCACTGGTGGGAGAAATGACGGCCATTGGAGAGGAAACCGGAGAACTTTCCCAGATGCTTTTGCGGCTCGCGTCATTTTATGAAAGCGAGGTCAGCCAGGCCACTAAAGACCTCTCCACAATTATTGAGCCCTTGCTGATGATTGTCATTGGCATTATCGTTGGATTTTTCGCCGTGTCCATGATTTCTCCGATGTATAATTTAGTGGGAGCGTTTTAATTTATGAAAGGCATAACACTAATTGAGCTTTTGGTGAGTATTTCAATAATCGCGGTAATAGCTACGATTTTTATTTCCGCTTTTTCAACATTTCGCGAAAATAGCCAGCTTTCGGAAGCGCAATCCGCGATTATCGGCTTGTTAAAAGACGCGCGGAGCCGGACGCTTTCTTCGCAAAATAAAAGCAACTACGGCATTCATTTTGAAACGGCCAAAGCAGTTCTTTTTAAGGGCGATATTTATAATTCGGCAGACGCTTCTAACGAGCCATATTTTCTGCCAACTGCCGTTCAAATTGGCGCCATAAATCTTACCAATGGGGTGGTGGACACGGTTTTTACCCGCCTTTTGGGCACAACAACCGCTTCGGGCACCGTGACTATTTCTTCAAAACGCACTGGCGGCTCCTTCCGCGTCATAACGATTCTGGGCACAGGCAACGCGCAATAATTTATGGTAAAATAACATCATGAAAGGTTTTGGCATTTTAGAAATTGTAATTGCGGTTTCAATAATCAGCGCCACGATTTTTTCGCTGTCCTTTGTTTTTATTATTTCCAGCCGCCTGGAAGAAGCATCTTTAAATAAAATCCGGGCCAATTTTCTTGCCGAAGAAGGTCTGGAAGCTACGCGATTTTTGCGCGACCAAAGCTGGGCAACTAATCTAGGAGGCCTTTCAATCGGCACAACTTATTATCTATCCTTCAACGCAGTAAACTCCGTTTGGTCTATCAATACATCCAACCCTGGCCTTATTGATAATTTATTTTTAAGAAAAGTGACGGCGGAAAATGTTTGTAGAAACGACTCTTATGACATTGTAAGCTCCTGCGGGACATTGGATCCGGATACAAAAAAAATAAATGTATCCGTTGAGTGGCTGGAGCGCGGCTCAACCGCAACTATAAGCGCGAGCACGTATTTATCGGATATTTTTGATAATTAAAATATGCGCGGATATACATTATTGGAAACAGTGATCTATGTGGGTATTTTAGCGGTTATCGCCGTCTTGGCTTTGGGGTCAATACTTTCCGTTTACAAAGCTTTCGGAAAAACAAAAATAGAAAGAAAACTGGCTTTGAACGGTGACATCGCTGTTGAGAGAATGGTGCGCAGTGTCCGTTCGGCGACCAGCACTGATACATCGGTGAGCGTTTTCGGCATCCACCCCGGAATTTTAAAAATCGGCGGGACGAAATTTTCGCTTTTGGGGTCGGTTTTACAAGTTACAGAGAACGGAGAAGCTCCGCAAGATTTAACATCTGACGTGAATGTCAGCAGTTTAGTATTTTACCGCACAGTTTCCGCGAATTCCGAAATAATAAAAATAGAGCTGGCGCTTCAGGCTGGGACTGGAATATTCCAAAAAAGTAAAAATTTTTACGGGTCGGCGGTATTAAGAGGAGCGTATTAAATCTTGAAACATGAAACTTAAAACGCAAAATCAGGAACAAGTCCGGCAAAAAACAGGGCAAGCAGCTTTGATTGCGGTGATGCTAATGCTGATAATTATGCTTTCGGCTATTTTTGGAGCTTCGTCAGTTGCTTTAAAAGAGGCCAAGGTTGCCGAAGAAAATAAAAAATCAAAGCTCTCATTTTTTGCGGCCGAAGCCGGATTGGAAGACGCCGTTTACAGGCTGAAAAGGGGCAAAATCGTCAGTTCTTCTTTTTCCATTTTGCTAAACGGCGCGACTTCCAACACCACCGTCACTTCTGCCGGCGGTCGGCGAGACGTGTATTCCGAAGGTGATCTTGCTGGAAATGTGCGTGCCTTAAACGCCGCGCTTTTAAATAGCGACGGGGTGAGCTTTTATTACGGAGTGCAAGTGGGAGACGGCGGGCTTGAAATGAGCAATAACTCCACAATCAACGGCAATGTTTTTTCAAACGGAAGTATTGTCGGAAGCAACGGGACGATTATTACGGGGGACGCGATTGTGGCAGGAGGCATCAACACAAATCCCAGCTTGGAATGGGCAATTCAAAATTCGGACAATTTTTTTGCCACAGCGACCGGAAATAGGGATATAACGCAGTCTTTTATCGCCAACGCCACCAATAAGCTTAACAAGGTTGCGGTTTATTTGGGAAAAGTCGGCAATCCCACATCAAATATCACTTTGAGAATAAATACCGACAATGGAAATAAGCCATCAACAACAAGCATCGCGAGCGCCACAATACAATACACGTCAGTCGGATTGACGCCAGGATGGATAGGTGTCGCGCTTCCTTCCCCGCCGAATATCACTAATGGCACAAAATACTGGATAGTTTTGGATTATGGTTCAAACTCCGCTTCCAATTATTGGAATTGGAGAAAAGATTCTTCCGACAATTATTTAAATAACACCGGCAAATATACTTCAAACTGCTGTTCCGGAAACCCTGTTTGGACGAACGTGGGCGGTGATTTGGCATTTCAAGCTTGGATAGGTGGAGTAAACACAAAAATTGATGGATTAACCATAGGAAACGCGAGTTCAGGAACCGGGCGCGCGAATTTATTTGTTAACACAACAATACACGGCTCCGCGTGCCCGAACCAATATTGCATAGTGGAAAATCCAGCAAGAGAAGAAATGCCTATATCGGCTGGGCTGATACAGGATTGGAAAGACGCTGCGGCGACGGGAGGCATATGTGTACAACCGCAATGCGATGCACTTGGCAACCTTTTTCTTTCCAATGGAGCATCAGCCAATCTCGGCCCGATAAAAATAAACGGAAATTTAACACTTTCAAATAATGCCACATTGACTGTTACTGGAGTCATTTGGGTAGCGGGAAATATAAACGTTTCAAATAATTGCAATGTGCGCTTAAGCCCGAGTTACGGAAGTTTATCTGGCATGATAGTTACTGATGGAACGGTGCGCGTGTCTAATAACTGCGTTTTTTCCGGGTCGGGGACTACAGGGAGTTATATAATGCTCCTTTCAGCTAAAAACGCTCCGACATCCGATGTTATAGAAGTAAACAACAACGCGACCGGAGTAATTTATTACGCCAGCAACGGACGGATTGAATTTGAAAATAACGCTGCCGCCAAAGAAGCCGTCGCTTACGGAATAGATATGGAAAACGGGGCTACGATTACTTACGAAACCGGCTTGGCTAACATCAATTTTTCCTCCGGACCGTCGGGAGGATGGGATATTAATAGCTGGCAAGAAACTTTACCGCAATGATGATGCCAAGTTTTTTACGGCTTCCCATTTACGCTTTTGAGCTTTCCGACAAGTCTTACAAATACCTGCGCTTGAAAGAAGAGCGCGGCGGGATTGTGTTGGACGATTTTGGCGAGGGCGAGATCGCCGCCGGAGTTATAGAGCACGGAGAAATCAAAAAAAAGGACATACTCAAAGCGCTTTTAAAAGAACTTTTTTCCAAAAAAAATATACATTTTACGGCAATTTCTTTGCCGGAAGAAAAAGGATTTTTGGAAAACATCCAGCTTACGGGAATTAAAGAGAGTGAACTGCGCCAAGCCTTGGAACTGCAATTGGAAGAGCACGTGCCCTTGCCGCCTTCCGAGGTGATTTTTGATTATATTTTGGCGCGTAACGAAAAAAATCATTTAGACGTGGCGCTCAACGCTTTTCCGCGCGCTTTGGTTGAAGATTATCTTGAAGTTTTTTCCTCGGCTGGCGTTTCGCCGACTTTTATGGAATCAGAGCTCACCGCCGCGACAAGATCAATAGTGCCACAGGACTTCGCTTCGCCCGCCATGGTGCTGGATTGGGGCAAAACCAGAATTAGTTTTTTTATCGTGGAGAACCGCGTTTTAAGATTCGCCTCCACAGTGCCTATAGGCGGCGAGATGCTGGATCAAGCCATAGCCAAAAATTTAAACGTGAGCCTTGAAGAAGCCCAAAAATTAAAAGCCAAAAAAGGATTTTTGCAGGACAAGGATTCTTTACCGGTGTTTCAGGCGATTGTGCCAGTTGTTACAGCCATACGCGAAGAAGCGGAAAAATATATTAATTTTTGGCAAACCCATTCGGAAAATAAGGAAGCGCCAAAAAAACTTTTTCTTTCGGGTGGGGACGCTAATCTGCCTGGCTTGCCGCAATATCTGGAGCAAGAGCTGGGTTTGCCGGTGGTTATGGCCAATCCTTGGGTCAACGTGAAATTTCCAAAATACTATCTGCCCAATTTGGAATTTAAAGACGCCGTCCGTTTCTCGATTTCCATCGGCATGGCTTTGGCCGCGATGGATAAAGAAAAAACCATATGAACTTACTTACTCCAAATTATGAAAAAGAATTCCGCCACGAGAAAATTATCCGTGTTTGGATAAGCTTCCTTATAATTTTGATAATCGTCGCCGCTACCGGACTGGTTTTTATGCTGCCGTCTTATTTCGCGCTCGCGCTTTCCAAGGACGATATTTTGCGCAGGCTTCAGGCCGAAGAAAAAGTATTTGAAAAAAAAGAATTTAAAAGCCTGGAAGAAAAAATAACGTCTTTAAACGAGAAAATTTTCACTTTTGAAAAGAGCGAAAAAAGGCGGCATGATTTCGCGCCACTTTTAAATAAAATCGCGATCAATACCGTTTCCGGCATCAGCTTAACTTTGATTACTTTAAGTAAAAATGAGCAGGGGCTCTTCACTTTTTCCGTGACGGGAGAAACGGACGCCAGAGACAATCTTTTAAAATACATCGATCGTTTGAGAGCGGTTAAGGAATTTTCTTCGATAAATTCTCCAGTTGCTAATTTGCTTAAGGAAAATAAAGCTTCTTTTTCCTTGGAAATTAAAATTAATCCCGAGGCCTACAAATATGAATCTGTTAAATAACAAAAAACCCTTTTGGGCGCTGGCGGCGGGATTTACGATACTGGCCATATTGGGCGCTTTGATTTGGTTTACTTACGGAAAAATACAGCAGGCCAGCGCCGTTTCCGCGGAAGCCGAAGGCAAAATCGCCCTCTTGGAAAAAAAGGAGCGTGAATTTTCTTTAGCCGAATCAAACCTCAAAGATTTCGGCCCGGAAATTGATCTTTTGGACGGTGCTTTTCTTTCTGAGGGCACTTTCGTTGATTTTTTACGCCTTTTGGAAAGCCTGGCCAAAAAAACGGGAGTTAAATTTTCCGCCCAGAACGCCAAGCTGCCTCAATCGGATAAAGAAATAGCCAGCTTGAATTTTGAAATAACTGGAAATTTCCGCGGAGTTGCCGATTTTTTCGCGCTGCTTGATAAAATTCCCTACGCTGGCATTGTTGATAGCGCCATTATTTCTCCCAAAGCCGATGGGCAAAAAAGAACCGGCGTGATTACCGCTAGGATAAATTATATTATATTTAATTTCAAAATATGAAGTTAAAAAATTTATTTTCAAAAATAGGGCGCAGGCCGCAGGGTCCCGTAACCATAGAATCAATCTGGACAGCGGGTTTGGTAATCGCCCTAGTTTTACTTTTAGCGGCGCTTTGGGCGGATTATTTTCTTATCTATAAAAAATTCGTGGTGGAGAAATTATTACCGGCGCAATTTGAGGCTTCCGGGTCTTTTCTTAAAAAAACCAATCTGGAAAATGCCGGGAAAAAACTCCGCGAGAGAAAAACATTTTTGGATAATCCAACTTCTCAATTTGTGGAAAGCCCTTTTTGATGTTAGAATTTTTCCGAGTACGAGCTTTTCTCCTCGTAGTTCAATGGATAGAACGGCGCTCTTCTAAGGCGTATATGGGGGTTCGATTCCCTCCGAGGGGATAAAAAATATTTAAATTTAAAAAATCGTATTAAAAACTTGCTGTTTTAGGCACAAACATTTGTCGAGTTTGAATGAGAATGTAAGTTATATTATGATTACGATACATGAGCTATGAACTTACAAAACACGCGAGAGAACGAATGGAGGAACGGACTATATCTAAAGAGCTCATTGAGGAGGCCTTGCGTAACCCTACAAAAGTTTGGTATGATGAAGATGGCAGGATTCTTATCAAAAAGTTATATAAGAAAAAAGACAAGGAAAGGCTTTTGCTCATCATCGGCGAGAAAGCTAACGGAAAATTAAAAATTATTACTATTATTGAGACATCAAAGATTAAAAAATATTTATGAAAAAGAATAAACCCAAAATTTCATATGACAAAGAGAGCAAGGTGCTAATGGTAGAACTGAAACCAGCAAAAAGCGTGGATTCAGATATTCATGGCAACATTGTTATTGATTATGACAAAAAAGGAGAAGCCATCAGAGTTAATTTCTATCAGTTTAACTTTGAGGAATTTGCGAAAGGGCTTAGATCCTTAAAAGAATTTGCACGAGATTCCCGCGCCGCCCTCATTACCAGATAAAGAACCCGGAGAAAAACATCGGCGCGAACCATATTTTGATTTTGGGGGACGGGAAATTTTTTAATCCTAGAATCTATAAAATTTAGGCCTTGAAACAGCAGAGATGCTGATTTTTTGTGGGCTTGACTTCCAGTCCATAATATGCTATTCTCAACGGCATCGGAATCATGGTAGAAACCTTGTAAATCCGGTAACCCCGCCACGAGGGCATCGTGGTAACTCAGTACCTTGAAGGAGGAGTCAAATGACTCAAAACAATCAGGTCGTTGCCAGTGTTCTGGAAGTTCTCGAAGGAGTGGGGCTCAATCACTCCTGTACGATGGGCAAGGCGGTCATCCTGGAGGGAGGTCTCAGTGATCACATGAAAGCCCTTCGCGTCTCCACCTTTCGTGACGCCATCACGGGCGGCACCGGATTCATCAACCGCCCTGTCGTCCAGCAGAACATGCTTCCGGCTCGCCGAGCTTTGCTCGCCCATGTCGCGAGTGTCCTGCAGGAGAAGGGAGCCACTCTCAAGAGTAAGGAGGACTTTCACGGCCCTACGGTGGACGAGGTTTACCACTTCGTCATCGAGGGTCAGGAAGTCGACCTCGTGCTCATGCCGGGCTGAACCAGGCATGCGACATTCCCCGAGCCCTTGCGAAACACGTTTTCGCTCGGGGCTCTTCTTTTTTCTAAAATCATTGTAATTTTCATAAAAATTGATTATTCTTTAGGTATTCGCTTTGCGAATTCTGAATTAGTTGCCGCCAAAGAAAAATTGGAAATTGTTATCGGTGCGGCTTCGCCGCAAATTCTAAATTTTTTCGTGGGGGGAATTCCTCGCCGCCTGCGGCGGCGAAAACCGTTCGAACTATCTCAAGAATACCGCGAAAACATGAAATTGACAGAAAAAATATCAAAAGTATTTATAGAAACACTGCCAATATTTTTTGGAATACTCTTGTCATATTTATTTTGGGAAAATAATATGTTGCTTTTTATAATTTATCTTGCGTTAACTTTGGGCTTGATTTATTTTCATAAGGACAAAATCGAATTTATTATTTTCGCATATGGTATTTTGGTCGGCGCAATCGTTGAAATTATCGGCACTCAAGTTAGTGGCTATCAATCTTTTACGAAACCTGATTTTGGGGGTATTCCTATATGGCTGCCTGTTGTTTGGGGATATGGCTTTGTTGCAATGAAACGAATCAGTTTCGTTCTTAAAAACTTATAAGTTTCTAATTTGCAATCTCCACACTATAGCTGGCAAATTGCAAATTCTATTTATCGCTAAAAAATTTAATGTGATGAGTATACTCGTTTTTGCTCGATCGTAGCAAATTGAGTATATATGTTTTTGTCTTTAGTTTCTTTAGTTTTAAGTATTTTTACTATTTACTCATTCTTCACTTTGAGTTTTGAGATGCGGGCTTTGTCCAGTTTGGGGAGTTTGATAGTTAAAAGGCCGTTTTTCATTGTCGCTTCCGCTTCGTCGGAATCAACTTCCTGCGGAAGCAAAATGGAACGTGAAAACGCGCCCCAATAAAGTTCTTGATAAAAATAGTCGTTGCCGGAAATTTCCTTTTGGCGCTCGCGCTTTCCGCGGAGCGTTACCATATCATGCGTTACCTCCACATCCAAATCATCTAATCTTACCCCACCCACAATCGCTTGCACCATAATTTCTTCCGGCGTTTGCCAGACGTCAATCGTAAGCTGGCCTTCCTCGTCTTGAGGCAGGTCATGTTTCTGGGTTTTGTGGAGCATTCCGGATTCCTCAACCGGTTCCACTTTAACGCTCCCGGTAAGCCGTTCAAAAAATGATCTTTTTTCCATATAAGTTATATTTTAGCACGTTTAGCTCTTTCAAATAAAACCAGGGCAATGGCGGCGCCCAAAATTACGAATGATGTAATCCAAATCTGGTTCAGCACGCCACCTACGCTTTTTATTATAAAAAAATTATAAAAACCGTGCAACAAGGTGGCGAAAAATAACCCAATAAACAGCTCTCGGAGCCGTCGCTCCTTGTGAAAAAACGAAAAAGCGAACGCGGAGCCTATGATTGCCGTGGCCGAAACGTGAATCAATAGGGCATTGATAAACCGGAAAGCGCTGACCATGACGGATTGGGTTACGCCGACTTTCAGAGACTCGCCCAAAAATAAAATATTTTCCAGCGCCGCGAAACCCAAAGCGGCCGCGACCATGTAAATCATGGCGTCCACGGGCTCGTCAAAATATTTGCTGCGGATGGCCGTAAAAAAAGCCGCGGCGGTTTTGGTGATTTCCTCCAAAAAAGCGAACCCGAAAATATTTAATATTGAGAACCAAAAAGCTCCGTATCCGAAAAATTTTTGGAAAACATTATTTGCCGAAGAAAAACTATTTTCCAAAATTATCGCCACAACCACTCCTAGCATGCCGGCAAGAAACACTAGTAAAATTTCCCGGCGCGGCTCTGGATGGTCATCCTCTTTCAGCCAAAACCAAAGCCAAAAAAGTGAAGGCAGAAATGCCAGCGCTCCCGCCAAAAAAATATAAGCTAGGAAATCCATGATTCTGTCATCAGCATAGTCCTGTTAAATTTTTGCCAGACGGTTTCGGTGATGAATGGCATGAAGGGGTGCAAAAGTTTTAAAGATTCTTTTAAGGCGCGCGCCAAAACTTCCGGGTTTGGATTTTTTTTGGATTCCTCCAGATAAATATCGCAAAAATCGTGCCAGAAAAATTCGTAAAGAATATGGAGCGCTTTCCCGAAATCGTATTTTTCTATAAGTTTATTAACTTGTTTTTGCGTTTTTCGGAGCCTTACAATAATTTTTTTGTCAGCTACAGTTTTCCCGCCCAGGAAGAAGTCCGACTTCTTTTGGGATCCGAAGTCGGACTTCGAGGATGGTGGACATTGCCCTAAAACAAATCTCGCAGCGTTCCAAATTTTGTTGCAAAACTTTTTTCCGGCCATCACGTGTTCTTCAGACCATTTTATATCTTGCCCGCCCATGGCTTGCCAGATAAGCCCGAAACGCGTCGCGTCGGCGCCGTATTTATTTATCAGATCCATCGGGTCAATTCCCGTGCCTAAAGATTTGGACATTCTCTCTCCGGATTTTGCTAAAATTGTGGCATGAATGATCACATCAGAAAAAGGCACATAGCCCAAAAATTCTTCGGATGAAAAAACCATCCGTGCCACCCAAAGATTGATGATATCGCGCGCGGTGGAAAGAACCTGCGTCGGATAATAATTTTTTAAATCTGCGGAATTTTCTGGCCATCCCAAAATCGCGAACGGCCAAAGGGCGGAAGAAAACCAGGTGTCCAAAACATCGTCAACTCCTTCAATCGGAATTTTGTGCCCCCACCAGATTTGGCGGGAAATGCACCAATCTCTGACATTTTTTAACCAATCAAAATAAATTTTTTCCCAGCGCTTGGGATGAAATTTTATTTTGCCCTTTTTGACATCTTGAATCGCTAGCTTGGCGAGCTCTTCCATTTTTAAAAACCATTGTTTACTTCTTAAGGGCTCAATGGCTGTGCCACATCGATAACATTTGGCTACATTATGCGAATAATCTTCTATTTTTTCTATCAGGCCGAGCTTTTCTAATTTTTTCACAACCTTTTCCCGGGCTTCCAAAATTTTAAGCCCATCAAATTCTGCGCCGGCTTCTTTTGTCATTCGCCCCTTTTCATTAATAACTTGGATGACAGGCAGTTTGTGGGTAATTGCGATTTGTTCGTCTAGCATATCGTGCGCGGGAGTAATTTTCACAGCGCCAGTCCCGAAATCTATCTCTATTCTCCTATCGGATACAATCGGGATCTCTTTATTTTGAATTGGTAGAATAACTTTTTTGCTAATTAAGCTTTTATATTTTTTATCTTTGGGGTTTACCGCCACGGCGGTATCTCCCAGCATAGTTTCAGGTCTTGTCGTAGCAATAATGATGAATTTATTTTTTTCTTCCGCCAACAGATATTTAATAAACCAAAGTTTCCCTTTTTCTTCATAATATTCCAATTCCAAATCGGAAAGTGACGTTTGGCATCTTACACACCAGTTGATAACGCGCTCGCCTTGGTAAATCCAACTCTTTTTTTGGTAATGCAAAAAAGCGGTTTTCACAGCTTCTTGGTACTCCGGGTCCATAGTAAAGCGGGTTCTAGACCAATCGCAGCTTGCCCCCAGTTTTTTTAATTGGTCTAAAATGATGTTTCCGTATTTCTCTTTCCACTCCCAAACTTTTTCCAAAAATTTTTTCCGTCCCAAGTCGTGCCGGCTCACGCCTTGTTTTTTTAAATCTTTTTCAACAACATTTTGCGTGGCGATTCCGGCGTGGTCCGTCCCCGGAATCCAAAGGACGCGGTAGCCCTCCATCCTTTTTTTACGGATTAAAATATCTTGGATGGCAGCGTTCAGTGCGTGCCCCATGTGCAATGACCCCGTAATGTTCGGTGGCGGCAAAGCGATAGTGAAAGTTTTATTTTTATTTGGATTTTCAGCCTGAGGCTGATGCGCCTCGGACGCAAAAAAACCGCTCTTTTCCCAGAGCTTATATATTTTATCTTCATGTTCTTTCGGGTTATACGGCTTATCAAAATCGGAAAGCATAATCTAAAATTATCATAATTTTAGATTTCCGTCAGCTCTGATAGTTTTGGGATTTTTTGAGAATTTTTTAGCTTTGAAACGATAATATCCCGCCACGGCGATCATCGCGGCATTATCGCCGCAAAGCCAGAGAGGGGAGATATAAAGCGAGATTTTGGGGAATGATTTTTTGATCATATTTTCCAAAGCCGAGCGGAGTTTTTTGTTTGCGGCAACGCCTCCGCCGACAACTAACGATTTTGATTTATATTTTCGCAAAGCATCGCCGGTTTTTTTAACCAAAACATCAACCACGGCTTGCTGAAATTCGTTGGCTACGGCTGATTTATCGGCGTTGGGGTTATCCCGAAGATAATAAAGAACGGCGGTTTTGAGTCCTGAAAAACTAAAATCAAAATCACTGGAATTAATCATCGGGCGAGGAAATAATCCCTTACCCGAGGTTTTCAATCTCTCCGCCAATTTTGAAATCAAAGGCCCGCCCGGGTAGCCAAGCTTCAACATTCTCGCTACTTTATCAAATGCTTCGCCGGTGGCGTCGTCTCTAGTTTCTCCCAAAATTTTATAATCTAGATGTTTTTTCATTAAAACCAATTCCGTATGCCCGCCGGAGACGATTAGGGCAATAAGCGGAAATTGAGGAGATATGCGTCGGAGCCAGCTCGCATAAATATGCCCTTCCAAATGATTTACCGGGACCAGCGGAACACGCCATTTTTTTGCCAAGTCCTTCGCAAAATTGATTCCCTCCCAAAGCGCCGGCTCCAAGCCTGGGCCCGAGGTTACGGCTATCGCGTTGAACTTAGACGTCCGACGTCCAAGTGGACGTCGGACGTCTTTCATAACCCGCGCGAGAATTATCGGCAGATTTTTTCTGTGTTCTCTCATCGCCAAATTTGGCACTACTCCTCCGAATGGCTTATGTATTTTTATCTGCGACAAAACTTGATTGGAAAGCAAATTAAACTTAGGTGAATTTTGTTTTTCGCTTATTTCCAAAACCGCGATTGCCGTCTCATCGCAGGATGTCTCAATAGCTAGGATTTTCATAACGTATAATTGATTTTACGGCTATTTGTTGTAAAATCAATGCGAGGCCCTATCGTCTAGCCTGGTTAGGACACCACGCTTTCAATGTGGGAACACGGGTTCGAATCCCGTTGGGGCCAAAAATTATGGAAATTATTTACGAAGATAAAAATCTTATCGCCCTAAATAAACCGGCTGGGGCGAATTTTGATTGGGCACTGAAGGAAAAGCCAGAACTTTTGCCCATCCATAGATTGGATAAAGACACTTCCGGGATTATTCTTTTCGCGAAGAGCGAAAAGACGCAAGAGTATTTGAGAGAACTTTTTAAAAATCATAAAATCAAAAAAACTTACAAGGCGCTGGTTGTTGGAAATATAAAAAATAATACGGGAGTGATCGATTTAGCAATCGGACGCTCCAAAAAAACTCCACTAAAGCGTGTGGCGATAGGAGAGCAACGCGGAAAAATTCGCGAAGCAATAACGGAGTACAAAGTGCTGAAAAGATTTAACGGACGTCCGACGTCCACTTGGACGTCGGACGTCCAAGTGGGATTCACGCTTATTGAAGCTTATCCAAAAACTGGTCGCACCCATCAAATTCGTTCGCATTTTTCCGCGATCGGGCATCCGATAGTTTGCGACAAGCTTTATGCTGGAAAAAAGTTTATCTGCCCCGCCGGGCTTACTCGTCAATTCCTGCACGCCTATGCCATAGAATTTAATTTACAAAACGGCTCTCGATTAAGGCTCGAGGCCGATTTGCCGGAGGATTTGAAAAAAGTTTTAGATATGTTATCTTAATTCATTATGCCATCGCTAAATTTAATACATTCGCCAGTGGATATTGAAGCTAGAAAAAAGCTTTCTTTTCGGGCCGGAGACACTATTCGCGTCACCCAAAAAGTGAAGGAGGGCGACCCGTCTCGCAAAGGCGGAGCCGAGGCGGAAAAGACACGCCTCCAAGCCTTTGAGGGGATAGTGCTCGCCAGAAAACATGGCTATGAGCCGGGTGCTACTTTTACCATGCGCAAAGTTTTGGACGGAATCGGCGTGGAGCGAGTTTTTCCATTGTATTCCCCGGATATTGATAAAATAGAAATCAAATCCAAGACGAAATTCAAACGGGCCAAGCTTTATTATGTCCGCGACCGCGCCGCCAGAGAAATCAGAAAAAAAATGAAGCAAACCCGTTTTGACCCTCGGCTGGATTCGGCCCGACAGACCACCCAACCTCCGCAGGTTGAAGTATCTTCACAATAAAATACGCCCAGGTGGAGGAACTGGCAGACTCGCAGGCTTGAGGTGCCTGTGGCCGCAAGGCCGTGGGGGTTCAAATCCCCCCTTGGGCAAAAACGAAATAATTTGACTTGTCGGCGTTTTTTGCTAAGATTAAAGCGCAAGGCCGAGTTTTATAATTAACATTGCTAAATATTTCAATTTTATGGAAAAAGAAATCGGCAAAATCACCCATTGGTACGATAAATTGGGTGTGGCCGTGTTGGATCTGAAGGGCTCGCTGAAAGTGGGGAATATCGTGAAAGTGCGGAAAGGCGCCGAAGAATTTGAAGACACAATCGTTTCCATGCAGATTGACCACAAAAACGTTTCCTCCGCCAAAAAAGGCGACGAGGTGGCTGTGAAATTTTCCCAAAAAACCAAAGAGGGCGCGGTGATTTATAAGGTGGAGTAATAGTTGGTGCCTATAGCTTAGTGGTAAAGCACCGCTCTGTGGCAGCGGTAACGAGGGTTCGATCCCCTCTAGGCACCCCATCGTGCACGAATGGATGCGAAAGCGTCCATTTTTGCTTGTGCTGTAAGGGTTTTCTCCAGTTCTAACCTTTTATATTCTTGCTCCAGTGCCGGATAGCCATTATTGATGGGTTGAAACCATTCATTCGGCTCAATAAAGAGCTTTTCGCCTTGTATTATCGGGGTTTTTCCAAGCGCTAGTAAAATTTCCTTTTGCAGTTCTAACCTTCCTTTCGCTTTTGCCTTAAGAAACTCCGCACGGGCGTAAGTTGCGAAATGAAATGTCTTTTCCGTAAGCTCCAGCCATTTATCTGCTCTGCTCTCGGTTTCCCTTAGTTTGCTTTTCATATCGCTTATTTTGGCTTTAAGCTCGCTTTTTTCTTTGAGGTAAGCCTCATCATCAATAAGTTTGCGGTATCGCATTTTGGTAAGCTCATCTAAATTCGCCTGTGCTTCGGTTAAAGCCTTGTGGCGAGCTTCGTAAATTTTAGTTCGGTCTTCAATCTCGGTATCATTCTTGCTGTTTAGTCCTTCCAAAGCCCATTCCAAGAACTTCGGCAAAATAGTGTATTTGTCTATTTCTTGCTTAATTTGCGATTCTAAATTATCTGCCGGTATGTTTTTTATCTGCGGACACTTAAAATCCTTTTTTCTTTTGGTGCAATGGTAATACGTAAAGGTTTTTGCTTCGCTGGTCTTCTTTATAATTTTAGTATGGCTTTCTGCTGTGTAGAGGCATCCGCATTTCCCGCACCTAATCGCTCCAGTAAATGCGAAATTATGCGTTTTGGGTCTAGGTTTGCCACTTTTGCCGAGTATGACTTGCACTTGGTCAAATTCTTCAAGAGAAATCATCGGTTCGTGCTTGCCTTGATATTGTGAGCCGTCTTTTCGCGCTATAAGCCCTGCGTAAAAAGAATTATTGAAAATTTTGTATATTCCGCTTTGGGAAAGCACGTTATCACTACTCTTTTTGATTTTTCGTGTCCTAAAACCCCATTCGCTAGTGGCAATTCCCAAAACTTTCATTGCGGAGTAATGACCAGTTAACATCAAACTCCACATTTTCTTTACCAAGTTAAATCGCTCTGGGTCTTTGATAATGGTATGGTTAATTTTGTCGTTTAAGTATCCAAGCGGTGCTAGGCTCGGTAGCCACCCTTTTTCTAGCTTGCTTTGTAAGCCTCGCTTAGTGTTCTTACTTAAATCCAAAATAAATTGGTTGGCCACGCCGGTCTCAACGCTGAATATCAAGACATTGTCTTCCGGCACATACTCTCGGTCTATGGTGCGGATGGATTTTAATATGCCTTGCTGGAGCATCCAGCTTAAGTTCCCGCTATCAATAGGATTGCGGGACAAGCGGTTAATTTGCCAGCACAAAATACCTTCTGCCTCACCGCTTTTAATTTTATTTAACACCTCGTCAAATACAGGGCGGTTGTCAGGTTGCTTGGCTGACTTTGCTTCCGTATAGATTTTTACAATATGCAAATTTAAGTCCTTGGCTAACTGCTTTAGCCGGTTTACTTGGTCATCAATGGACTGCACCTGCCGGTCTTCGCTTTCCGACGACTTCCTTGCGTATAAAAAGTATTTAATTTTTGGTTTATCTTGATTCATAAAAACTTGAAGGGACGGTCTGGTTCACCCAATCACTTGCTCCGAAGAGTAGCCTACTGGCAGACCGCCCCTTAAAGGACAGTAAGCAATAAAAAATCTTCGGACATTTATTGTGATTAAAGGTGAACATTATCATTGTATATTGTCTTTTTTGTCCTTGCAAGTGGATAAATACTCTAACGAGATTGGCTCAAATTTTTGCAACTCTTGGCCTATGTATAGTGTTCCATCCGAGAGCGGCAAATCGTTGGCCAGTTTTTGTGCCGTAGCCAACTTTTCATCCAAGCGGCTATCTGATTTTTTAGACCACACCTTGCCCATTTCTTTGCGGAGTGTTTTTGCCCCGTGTTTTTTTATAATTGAAGCAAGGGCGTAGCTGATAAGTGCCTTATTATAGCTATGGACGCTTTGCTCTTTCTCTTTTGCTCTTTTCAAAATGTGAAGTAATAAATCTATATCGCCGTTTGAGTTTAATAATGCAATTTGATTTTCTGGTTTAGCAAGTATTCTTTGCCACGATGCATTCAAAATGTCTTTCCACAAATTTTCGGTAAATAAATCGGAAAGTTTTACAGGCGTGGCATAGGGTCTTTTAAGAAATCGGTTAACTTCACTCCTAATGGTCTGCGCCTTATTTAGACGATATTCGTATCTGAAAACCTCCGTATTTTGTAAATTATAAAGTTCAATGACTTCTTTTTCATATGCCGTTTTTTGTTTTTCCAAACTTTTACCGCTTGGCCGGAGCATTTCTTGTATTTTATCGTAAAAAGCCCATTCTCTAGTTCCGCAAAAAAGATGGAGCGTTTCGTTTTCGTTTTGGTTTTTGCTTCGTATGTCCTTTGTATTTCCATACGCCTTGCCAATATCTACGCGCGACAACTCTGCTAATATGGGGCGCAACGGACGGTCTGCGGGCAGTGGTATATTTTTACAAAAATGCACCACGGATACAGAAGCATCGGCAATGGTTTGCGAAGTGATGTATATACCAATCTCTGGCAAGCGTTCCATCAGCGTAGTTAACAATTTGTGGTAGTCGCTCGGTAGGGCTTCCTGTAGGCTGTTTTCGTTTATCAGCTTTGGCGCAGAGAACTTTAATTTCATATCGTAATATATGCTTCTGCTTCGGTTGTCTGCGTTTTCGTATATTTCAACCCCCGGGTAAGTTAGACCATTATCTATGTCGGCGTGTAGAACAAAACTCCGCAGGTAGGGGACTTTTTTATTGTCTGCTCGCTTTCGGTCTTTTGGTGTCAAATCCGCGTAAGGTCTGGTGGAAAATTCGTGATTAAACATAGCCCAGTCTGCTACTCGGAATTTATCTATGCCGCGAATGCGAATTATGACTGTATCCATATTTATTAAATTATTTTGTTGTCCTTAAATTTCTTGGAATCCTTCTGCGGTGTTTCTTGGCGGTCTCTTTGCACCGCTTCGTATTCTTCTTGGGTTATCGGCTTATAAACCAGCTCAACTAGACGCATCAGCTTAATCCCTTTTTCAAGGGCTTCTTTCCGGCTGATTTCTTTTCCGAATTGCTCTTTATAGAGCGTTTGGAATTTGGTTATCTGTGCGTCTGACAGCATATACAGCCATTCTAAAAAACCCTCTAAGCCAAAAAGAGCCAGAGGGTTTGAGAGGGTTTTTGGGCATTCAGACACAAAAAATAAAAGGGCTTTTTGTCAGCCCCTCAATACCGAAACAAGCTGTTGTCCAAAATTTACTCTCTAACCCTCTACTTCAAGCCACATATTTTGCTTCCTGTCGTCAAACTGATATTTTAATTTACCCCGTAGTTTCTCGTATCTTTCCTTTTGCAATTCCTTTTTTGTATTTTCTATAATCTGCAACATTCTTTGTGCTCTGGTATTAGAATCGTTTAGCGTTGTGTCGTTTTTGTCTTTAGGCAACCTTATTGATTCAAAAACAGAAGCAATAGTTCTATGTGCGCCAAATGGACTGCAAAGTATATCTAACAACCTATAATGTCTTGAATTTAGCCCGCCTATTTTTATTGGGGTTGCTTGTTTGTAAAACTTAAAATAACCCTGCCCATTTCTAGCTTCTGTATAGGGTTTAGGGTTGTCTTGCATTAAGACTTCGTCTGCGGCGGGTTTTGGTGATACCATCTCACTCACGCTATGCAAAGGCGTAAATGCGTCAAATTGAAGGCGAAGTATATTTATTTTTAATAGAGCATTGTTTTCAAGCTTGAGCACAAATTTATAAATAAAATCGTCCAGTTGTAACCCCAATTTTTTGCCTTCCGTTTCAAGCCATTCGTTCAAGATTTCTGCTCTGTATTGTTCTGAATCTCTATTAAATTCCCCTGCCGCTACACCAAACTCTGCGTTTGATATATTTGGACTTTGTGAGCTTTGCGTCCCCTTACGCCTCAACTTGTCTATTTCATAAATTTCATCTCGCAATATTACAATAAGTTTTTCTCCAACAATTCTGTTTACGGCGTTCACCATAATTTTAGCTTCTTCTTTATCAAATTCTGCCCTGTTTAGTGTTGATAATGGTATTTTAACAATGCATTGCAATTTACCGCAGTCAGCTAACTCTATTTGGTTATAAACCAATTCAACAAATTTTTTGATTTTTCTTAAGTTATCTTCAGAAAACCCGTCTAAATTTGCTTTATTTTTTACTCCGGCTATCATTCTGGTTTGCATTGCCTCGCCAGATTTTTTGGCGGCTGTATATTTTGCCGCTTCTTTCAACCATTCTTGGTAGTCGTCTTTGCTGGCTGAGGCGGTCAATACACTATTTATATATTCAAAAAGTTTATTTGCGGTTTCCTTGCCGTTAATATCGTAATAAATAGGATTGAGAAATTCGGTGAGAACTACCGACAAGGGTTTTGCCCGCTTTCTCGCATAGGCGTGCCGAAACAACAAATCCGTAAGCGTGTAACTTCCCTCATTAAGAAACAACGCAACATTATCAAATTGAGCAAATGCGACAACAGCCCTCAACCATTCGTCTTTGCTAAATAATTTTTCAATTTGTTTGGCAATAGAAAAAACCGCCTCTCTTGGTATAAACGGTGTTTGCCGCAACACATAGTGCTCCTTTAGGTATGCTACTTGCTTTTTGACCGCTTCTTGGTCAACCAGTAATGCGTCATAAGACATTTCGTGGGCTAGATTCCCATACTTATCCTCAATTTCTACTGGCTTGTCTTCCCAAACAAGCAGTTTCTCATATTCAAATTGCTCGCAAATCTCCTTTGCTTCGTTGGCGGTCATATCAAATTGTTTTGCAAAAGCATCGGTTATGTCGGGGAGTTCATAGTAGCCATCCCGCAAAAGTTTTTCTGCGAAATAAAGCATTTTTGTGCACGAGAGATAATCAATTTTCATAGTGATAGTAATTTAACAAACTAAGCCATTTTTCTCAATGTTGTCCCGAATTTTGAGCTATTACTTCAATTTGCGCCCAAATAGTGATATTTTACATTTATACAATTAAATATGGTTATTGCCTAACCCTCGTGAATTAAAAACTCCGAGGTATGGCAGAAAAACTGTTCAGGTATATTAAGCTCTTCGTCCAGAGCACCTGAACAGTCATATTCCGAAAGGAGTATGGGTGGCGAAAGCCATCGCTGGCGGAGAGCTTTGTGTTTTCCGCCAACAAGGCATAAATAAAACTGTTCAGGTATGCCAAAAAAATTACAATTACAAGATTGGACAAAAGAGCAACTCGTTGATGAGGTTGCGCGACTTCGTAAACGCAAGAAATACGGCCTTGTCTGGGAAGATAAGCCGGAAGATGTTGTTGAGCAATGCAAGACGGAATTGCCGGTGCTCAAGGAAGTGAAGAATAAGGCGATTGCGAAAGACAAAAACGGCCCCGTGAACATTCTGATTGAGGGCGACAATTACCACGCTCTCTCGGTCCTTAATTACACGCATAAAGGCAAGATTGATGTCATCTACATTGACCCGCCGTATAACACTGGAAATAAAGATTTTATTTACAATGACAATTTTGTAGATGCGGAAGACCCATACCGACATAGCAAATGGCTTTCGTTTATAGAAAAGCGATTAAAATTGGCACATTCTCTATTAAAAAATAGTGGTGCGATATTTATTTCTATTGATGATAACGAGGTGACGCAATTGAAATTATTATGTGATGAGATTTTTGGCAAGAGAAATTTTGTTGAATGTATATCTTGGGAAAAGAAATCATCTGCAAAAGGAGTGCCTCCAAAGAATATGATTGTAAATGTCCACGAGTATATTTTGGTCTATCAAAAATCAGATAAATTTTCATTCTTGGGCGAGCCGAGAAGTGAAGAAAGTTTTAGCAATCCAGACAATGACCCACGAGGGCCGTGGCGAAATACGAATATAAAAAGCACGGTAAAGGACAGGTCTCACGCATTTTTAATCACCGACCCAAAAACTGGCAATGTTTTTACTGACACTTGGGCGTTTAGCAAAAATGAGCTTGAAAGATTGATAAAAGAAAGGTATTTAATTTTCCCAAAAAATAAAAACGGCCAAGTAAGAGCAAAAGAATTTTACAATGAATTTAAAAATGCAAACATTCCGATAAAATCATCTTGGGGTTTGTTTGATAATCAAAAAAATACCGAGATGTTAAAAAAAATTCTCGGCGATATAGTTTTCTTAAATCCCAAGCCGTTAGATTTGATAATTTATTTACTGAAAAGCGCGGCCAGCAAGGATGCTGTTGTTTTGGATTTTTTTGCTGGTTCGGGGACAACTGTTCACGCTTTATTAGTGGTTAATAGGCAGGATAAGGGTAAGCGTAAGTTTATTCTTTGCACTAACAATGAAAATAATATCGCAACCGATGTTTGCTATCCAAGAATAAAAGCAGTGATTGACGGGCATAAAGATTATCGGGACATTACAGGAATACCAAGCAATCTCAAATACTTCCGCACAGCGTTTGTCGGCGCAGAGCCGAATGATAAAAACAAAGAAGCGTTGACCAAGCAAGCAACCGAAATGCTCTGTATGCGCGAAGATACCTTTGAGTCGGTAAAAGAGACAGGTGCGGTAAAGATTTTCAAAAACCCAAAACAGCATACGGGCATTGTTTTTGACGAGGATGCTATCCCCGCACTCAAAAAAGAAATTTCCAAGATTGGCGGCGTATGGAGCGTGTATATCTTCTCTCTTGGTGATGACACTTTTGAGGACGAGTTTGAGGATATGAAAGAGAAAATAACTGTTGCGCCGATACCCGAAGCGATTTTGCGGGTCTATCGGCGTTTATTCAAACCATAATATGGCTTTTCAACTTACAAAATATCAAGACAAAGCGGCCCGCGAACTTCTGATTAAATCAGAAGAACTTTTGAGCACTGGCAATCCCAAGACACTTGTCTTTAAGGCACCAACTGGCTCTGGAAAAACAATAATTATAGCAGAGTTTTTGACACGATTTTCGGATGACCACGACCATTCGCCTTGTGCGTTTATATGGGCCGCTCCTCACAAATTGCACGAGCAGAGCAAGGAGAAACTTGAGCAGTATTTTGAAAACACGCGAGCAATGGAATGTTCGTTTTTTGAGGATTTGGACGACCGGCAAATCGGCGAAAACGAAATCTTATTTTTTAACTGGGAGAGCATCCGGCGCGAAGACCTTATTTATATCCGAGAAAACGAACAGGACAATAACCTTTCAAGCGTTCTTGAACGAACACACAAAGCTGGACGAAAAATTATTTTAATTATTGATGAAAGCCATCTCCACGCACCTGCCGAAACTTCTCAAAATCTCAAAAACGATATTGCGCCTGACCTGATTATAGAAACATCCGCAACCCCAACCCTTCCCGGAGACGATAATGTTACGGTGCAAATTGAAGCTGTTAAAGCGGAAGAAATGATAAAGAAAGCAGTGATACTCAATGAGGATTTCAAAAGCGTGGTGCGCCGTGGCCGCACCGAAACCATAAAGAGCGAGCTTGCCGGTAGTACCGATGATACTGTTTTGCGAGAAGCGTTGAAGAAGCGCGAGGAGCTTGTCCGAGCATATAAAGCAGAAGGTGTTGCCGTAAATCCATTACTTCTTATCCAGTTGCCGAACCGTATTGGTCAGGCGGAGGAAGACCGCCAAACAATAATTGTACGGACTCTCAATGATAAGCACGGCATCAGTGTTGAAAATGGCAAACTTGCCTTCTATATTTCAGAAAATAAAGAGAACTCTGAAAATATCTCTCGGAATGATAACGAAGCCGAGGTTTTGATATTCAAGCAGGCCGTTGCACACGGCTGGGATTGCCCGCGAGCGCATATACTTGTGCTCTTTCGTGAGTGGCATAGCCCTGTGTTTTCCATTCAAACGCTCGGCCGGATTATGAGAGTGTCGGAGCCGGAGCACGGGTATTACGATAACGACATACTCAATTTTGCTTATGTTTATACGAACATTGACGACATTGTAATTCAAGAGGACATCGGTGGCGGATATGTAGTGATACATACCAGCAAACGAATTGCGAAATACAAGTCGGTTGAATTGCCATCGGTTCACCGCAAACGGCATCGTGAGCAGACGCGCTTGAGCCCGCTTTTTACACGGCTATTTCTTATGGAAGCGCAAAAATATACAAGCAAGGATAAAAAGAAAAAGGGCCTTGAAAAGATAATAAAACCCAAAGGCCAGCGTGTTCAGCAGGCGTTTATTTCTGACTGGAAAGCAGAAAACATAGATACTATTGCAGGCGAGCGCATACAAGCAGATGTGCAGATTGAAAGAGCAAGCGATATGGACCTTCAAAGGTTGTTTGATTATTTTGTGCGCAAAAATCTCTCTCCGTTTCACCCCGAAGACCGGTCCGTGGGCCGTCTGAAAGAGTCAATCTATAAGTTTTTTGATAAAGAGATGAGAATGACGAGGGCCGAGCATTTCCGGGATATCATAAACATTGTCTTGAGCGAAGATAACCGGCCGCATTTTGAGGCAGTGATAGATAGTGCCAAACGCGCCTATATTGCGACAGCAGAGAAACGAGAGAAAGAAATAGTGGAAGATGTTTGGGAAGTGCCGGAGCGTGTCGCTTTCGGAAAAGGATATGTTGAAGCAAAACCAAAAAAGAAAAAATCCGTAATGAAGCCGTTTTTTTCTGACGAACGCTGGCAATCTGAAAAAGCATTTATTGACTTTTTGGATAAGCCGCGAAATGATGTATCGTGGTGGTTCAAAAATGGAGACCGAGATGCGACTTTCTTCGCCGTGCAGTATAAAGATGGCAATGACTCGGCCCCGTTTTATGTTGATTTCGTGGTTATGATGAAAGACGGGAGTATCGGGCTATTTGACCCACACGGGCTTCATCTGGCCGATTTTGGTGCGAAATCAGATGGTCTGCGAGCATACATAGCCCACTTGAAGAAAAAGGGCCGCAAGGTATCCGGTGGTATTATTGCGAATACCAAACCCGATTATACCGGCCAGTGGATGGTCTATGAAGGCAACGGAAAAAACGCGCGAGAGGGCAACTGGGATAACTGGAAACAACTTTAACTTTGAATATGGCAACATTTGGTAGCGGGACGCCGGAGAGCCCGGACAACAAATCTATAAGAGCCCAGCTTGAGGAGCTCAAGAAGCTCAACTCATCTACTGCTTCTTACAACAAGCTCATCATTGGCATAGCGTTGTCCACGCTTATCGTGAGCATTGTCGGCGTGATAATTGCGCTATGGAAATAAACAAAGAAACAATAAAAGAGTATGCCAATAGATACGATAGGCGTAGTAAGGGAACAGATGATGAGATTGCGGCAAATGAAATAACGAAATGGTTTAAGACGCATAGGTATTTGGACAAGGAAAGATTTATGAGAGTTGCGCTTTGGAAGTCAAAAAGACCACAAAGGCATTACGCAAGCAATGACAATGCGATTGTTAAAGAAATCACCCAGTTTAGTTTGGCAACGAAAAACGAGGAGGTAAGATTAAAAGTCCTTTTTGCCATCAACGGCGTGTCATATCCTATCGCCTCGGTCATTCTTCACTTCGCATTTCCAGATAAATACCCGATATTGGATTTCAGAGTGATATGGTCTCTCGGTATAAAACAGCCCAAAAGCTATAATTTTGCTTTTTGGCAAAAGTATTGTGATAATGTAAGGGATATTTCAAAAGAAATGGGCGAAAGCATAAGAACGGTGGATAAAGCTCTATGGGAGTATTCAAAAGAGCATCAAACTAAAGAGAAATAATGATGTAATCACTTTGCATTTCTTCCCAATAGTAATTGAAGATATATATTTAGATTGGGAATCAAAAATAAAAGAAGATGGGACTATTGAAGTTTTGCTCACCAATTTTTATAAGCCATAAATAACACAATTAGTGCGAGATGGTAAATGGTATAGTATGTTAGAAATATGACCAAATTATTAAAGGAGCAATTTGTTCAGGATTGTATTTCTAACTATTTATCAAAACTCGGCTACCACAAACAAGAGCCGAAAGGATTAAGAGAGCACGGAGTTGATATAAAAGTTAAGCATAAAAATTTCGGCAGGTATTATTTGGTTGAGGTTAAGGGAGACCCCGGTAAAGACGTAAAATCACCGGGCGGTAGCAGGAATAGCTGTATGAACTCGGCAATCGGGCAAATTATTACCAGAATGCATACCAACCGCAAAAGGGGCTATAAATATGGTTACAAATACGGCATCGGTTTCCCGATTTCTTTTAAGGAAAGAGTTATTAACAAAATACCCTACGATGTCTGCGACAAACTAAATCTTAATTTGTTTTTTGTTCACCCGTCTGGGGTAGTTGAAGCATATAATGATAAAAAATTAAAAGCATTACAAAAATGATTTCCAATTCAAACGAAGAAAAATCAGCGAAGAAAACCGATGATTTTAAGTTGAGCGATTTGTGTAAGTGCGGACATACATACGGCTCGCATCCCTTCCTAAAAATACGCACCGAAGGCTTTCCAATGCCGCCCGCTTATTCTTGCATTAGTTGTAAATGCCAAAAATTTGAACTAAGTAGCAAGTATATTACCGAAGACCGGAAACAAGAACTGCAACAGCTATTAGTAAATGCCGTGAAAGAAAAGCTAAGGAACAAGAGTGAAAATAACGAGTAGCGGTAGAAAAACTTTTTAGAACAAGTTAGATTTGGCTATATGAAAACAATCAAAGAAATATCGGAAAAGTGGGTTAAAAACTCACTTCGGGCATATCTTGAGGGCGAAAAAGACCTCAAGTGGATTCAAGGCATTTTACGAGGAATGAGCAAGAACGAAGTAATGGGGCTTTTAAGCTCTCTACAATATGGCTTACCGGAGAGGCGCAATGAATTGAATCAATGGCTCAATACTTAGTTAAGATAATTTATGTTTTTCAAAAGCAGATTAAAGGAAATAGAAGAGGAAATTCTGAGAAAACGGAATGGTATTTTTGGGGATGGCACTGTCAATTTTGGCAATTCTTTTAATGCACGAAAAACAGAAATTGAGGCACAGGTTGCGATTTTAGAAGCGGAAAGACGTTTCATTATAGATAGGAGAAATGGTTGGAAACCGAAAGTTATTTGGGATGTGCTTGTCCCAATTGTCGTAGCTGTGGCAACTGCTTATATCGTGGCCACTTTCGTCTCCGGGGCTTAATAGTTTATGACCAAACATTACGACAAAGAAACGAGCGAAGAAATAGACGAAAATATCCACGAGCTGATGGAAAGCCACAATTTAGACAAAGATGAAGCGGAAAAAGTCCAAGAAATTATGGACGATTACGACTTGGACGAAAGCGATGCCGTTGAACTCAAAGATGACTTATAAAATTTATGTTAAATTTCAGCCCCAAAAAATGCCTTTGTAATGTTGCCGATTGCGGCAAATGTTTAACTCTGGGGTGCACAAATGATAGCTGTAGCACTCATCGCATAGTAACTAAATGGCGATACAGAAAACACCTTTTGGAAAGTTTAACAAACAAGATTGAAAAAATGCGTGACAGCAAACCTGAAAAAGAATTGGCGACTTTACGAAAAGATATAAAAACTTGCAAAGAAGAAGTTAAAAGGTTGGGCGAGGTTATGGGTATGAAAAATAATGAGTAGCGGGATGAGGCTGAGTAGTAAAAATTACAAAAACCTGATATTTATTAAATATGCCTTTGGACAATTCTCAAAATCAAGCAACAAACGCAATCTATGTCTTTATTGACGCATCCAATTTGTGGGAGGCATTCAAGGCGAAGGGTAGATTTTTAGATTTTGAGAAGACGACAAAGTATATTAAAGAAAAGTTTAGCGGAACATCTATAAAAGCTTTTTACTATACGGCTTATCCAGCAGAGGGCACAAGAAATTACAGTTTGGACGGCAAACATAAATTTTTTACATACCTAAAAAAGGCATTGGGATTCGCAGTTATAAAGAAGGAGCTGAAAAGAATCAGTGTAATAAATGAGCACGGCGAAGCAATAGAAGAAAAAGGCAATATGGATGTAGAGATGACCATAGATGCTATGCTTCATTTCAAAAAATATGACACGGCGATTTTCTTTACTGGAGATTCCGATTTTCTGGCACTTGTAACATATTTGAAAAATCACGGGAAAAAAGTTTTTATATTTTCTTCAGAAAACAATGTGTCGCAGGAGTTGAGAACTGGCGCAAATGGCTATACCGATATTCTGGATGTTGATGGTGTCTGGGGCAAAGAGTTGAAACACAGAGCCGAATTAGAAAAGGAGGGTAGATAAAAAGCAACCCTCCTCGCGGAGGGTTGCCCTTGGATGTTATACCCTTTCAGTTATGACTAACCGAAAGACAATATTAGTGTAGCAAATCAGCATACCCCGTCAATAACAAGTATTGGGTATAAATAGTGAATAGCGGGGGCGGGGTAAGTTTATGCGTTGGAGTAAGTTCTTAAATCCGGCACATAAATATATTCCTTTTGTCTTGCTATAATAGTTCTAACGTCCTCTACAATGCGACCCAAAATTATAAAAACAAAATTTCTAAATAAAAAAGGGCCCCGCGCGTGAAAGCGAAGGGCCTCAAAAGATGATAAACATAGCAAAGATAATTTTTTAATCGCAAGTCAGGATTATTAGTCCGACTAAAGTCTTTCGACTTCCCGCAAGGTTTGATCTTATCTCCCCCGGGGCCAATTAATATTTTATATTTGCCAGTTTTGTTTGGAAACTACGCTGCTTCAAGGTCTTCTATATAGACCTGGGCGTAATGTATGTCGTCTAAATGCCCACCACAATTTTGGTCCTTAAGATTATTCTCTCCACAAAGGGGGCAACAACGGCGTGGAACTATTTTCCCGGACGCGCTTAGATCGGACCTGTTAGAAATCGGAAATGTATATTTTTTTCCGAATTTCCAAACAATAATGCTATGATCTACAATCTCTTTGTTTCTGAGATTCCAATGGTTTATCCCAAGAGCCCCTCCTAGGCCAAGTATGAAAGCAACAATTAACCATACCTGATCCATAAAAGACCATTCGCCAAACCTAGTCACGGTCTGTTCCTTGGCGAGCAAGGCCTCCTTTAGCTTAACGTTTTCTACGCTCAACCTATCTCTTTCGCGAGCTCTTTCAACCAGTTCTTGACGTATTCTTTGTAATTCGTTTTCTTTCTTGTCGCGATCCGCGTTGGCCGTTTTTAGGTCATTTTCAAGCGTCGCTATCCGCGCAGATCTAGCTTGGTTTTCACCTCTTTCAGCATCCGCCATATAAATTTGGGCGGACACATTGGCCATTCTCTCTTCCGGAGATTGGCTGCAATTTTTCGGTAGAACAATCTCTTGGCCGATTGGTAATTTTCGCGGGTTGGCCAACGTCAAATTGCTGTCAATCATTATATCCGCAATCCATCCCGGATGGCAACCGGCTTTTTTCATAACAGAACTTAATGTCTGGCCTCTGGCCAGCTTCACAACATCTTGCGCTGAAGCCATTCGCGGCTCCAGCGCTCCAAACAAAATAAACAAACCGAGTACTAATTTCATATCACCGTCCTCCTTTGTTGGTATTGATTCCAATGAAATGCGGTTGATCGGCCGCTTCCACTTTCCTTTGGTTACTATCATTTCCATCGGCAATTCTTTTGCCGGTGTATGCCTCTACTCTTTTTCGGACATCTTCTTTTCTATCTATAAATTCTTGGCGGGGTTTTTTCCCACACCACCTAGGAAGAATGCCCCTTTGCATTTCCAACCACTCATTCGCTAAAGATTGAGGAACTTTAAGCTGGGTCATCTTCGCGGAGCTCCTGCCATTTTCTGCGACTATGACAGGAAAAGATATTGACACCAGAGCATCCTCCGTGTCTTCAGGAAACGGTACTTTGATCACCGGTTTGAGCCGGACGATTTCCGGCGGCTTTTCTTTTTTAGCCACGCCAACAACTCCAGTTTTTTCAATTGGCTGATCAGATGGCGGTTCCTTTGCTACAACGATCATGGCAACCCATTTCTTGCGGTCCTCAACTTGTTCGCGAGTGCTTACGTGAAATTCTACATTCGGCCTTCTGTCAGGATTTATAGCCTCTTTCACTTGGCCCGTAACTTTTTCAACTTCTCCCACAGACCAATTTCCATGAAATAAAATTAGTCCGCTTTCGGCCTTTTTCACTATCTCTGTATCCTGATATCTGTTCTGAACGAGCTCTTTTCCTATTATTTTAGGATCGCACGGGGCGTCTTTATCTTCAAAGAAAAAGCTCCCGTACTGGACGTAATGTCCAAGAGCCAGGCGCGTCGTATAATCTTTAAGATCGGAATTTATGCCGTCTCCGACCTCCAGAATTAATTCGCGGAGAAAAACCATTACCAGCTGTTCTAAACAGCTTTTATTGATTATATTCCACGCTTCGCTTACCAATACATCCCTGTTCTCGATGTTATTATTGTATATCACAATCGTCGGAACAGCGTCTCGTATCGTATTTAAAGCGTCGTTGGCCCTGTTCATCCTGCCTTCAAATGGAAAGGGCATTGTGACTATTGTCAGCATGGGGATCTCTTTATCTTTCGCCATTTGCGCCACCGCTGGAACACCGCCAGTGCCCGTTCCGCCTCCGAGTCCCGCAACAATCAAGAGCGTTTGCAGTTTGTCTAAAAAATGCGATATCTCTTCTCTATCTTCTTCGATGGCTTTGGCTCCTATTTGCGGATCGCCACCAGCGCCCAGGCCTTTCGTTAGTTCATAGCCCAATTGGCACATGTACAACCTCTCGCTATTTTCCCATCCCTCGCAGCCTTTATTCTCTTGAAACAGTTTTAAATGTCCGGCATCTGTGTTCGCGGCCAAAATGTGCACGTGAGGATGATTTTCCGGCGGGAATGAATTAATTATTAGGCCGGCGTTGTTCACGCCGCACCCGCCAATAAACGCTATTCCTAAATTAACCGGACCTGTTTTTAGTTCTTTGTTTGGCTCCATGTCATACTACCTCCATTTTTTTGGATTTTTGTTATTTTTAACCCTACTAAGAATTTTGGGCCGTTATTGGTCGTATCTCTAATGAAGATCGTTGCCGCATTTTTGACCTCTTCTTTTTTGATTTCTTCGGAGAGCAAAGATATTTCAAGAACGATTCGTGAAAAGCGTCTTAAAATCAGACCTTCTCTTCTCCAAATTTTTTCAACGCGGGAATGGATTTTCATCCCGTCTCTAAGTCGAGGTGAAACAGAGTTTATGAAAAGATTGTGAAGAGTTTTCGCTAAACTCTTTCCATCTTCTTCAAGCTTATCGGTACGTTCTTTTTTCCCGATATATTTGATGTATGCAATAAACCCCGCAATCAGAACCGCAAAAAACACAAAGAATTTATTCATTTTCCCCCCTTTTCTGTTATTCGGTTTTAGTTTGTTTATTTTCCTTTAGTTTTCAAGGTATTTGAACCTGAAACGATGCTAGCAAATAGCCGATTTTCTGTCAATATCTGCTTTTTTATTTGAAATAAAAAATATATAATGGATATGTTAGCAGAAAATTATTATGTCAAGGACAAGTTTTTACATCGGCGATCTGGTTTTAGGCGCGAACGACGGAATTATCACTTCTTTCGCCGTCATCTCTGGCGCGGCTGGAGCGGGGCTGCCAGCTTTTGTGGTTATTGTTTTGGGCTTGGCGAATTTGGTAGCCGACGGCATCTCCATGGGCCTTTCAAATTATTTATCTTTAGAGTCAATGAAAGAAGCCGAGGAAATGGTAGGTGTCAGTGAAAAAAGATTGGATCATCCTTCAAAGCATGGCTTGGCTACCGCGTTCGCGTTCAGCTCCGCCGGAATTCTCCCGCTCATTCCTTATTTTTTTAACATTTCTCCGAGTACGCAATTTTTTGTGGCGATTGCGGCAACGGCAATCTCTCTTTTTGCGGTCGGCGCTTCAAGGACAATCGTAACAGGCGCGCATTGGTTTCGCTCTGGCATGGAAATGCTTTTAGTGGGCGGGTTCGCTGCTCTGGCGGCTTACAGCGTGGGAGCGGCGGTCAAAGCATATCTCGGATGAACTTCTGCGACGCCTGTTTTTTTATTTACATATCTGGCCAAAACGAAAAGCAGGCTGGAAAGGCGGTTTAAATATGCGAGCGACGCCGGACTTATTTTTTCTTTTACGGATGCCACGCGCCTTTCGGCTTTCCGCGCGAGCGCCCTTGCGTAGTCTAGGCGCGCCGAAAGAGGATTGCCTCCGGGGATTGTAAATTTAGTTATTTGTCCGACGAAGCCACCGAATTCATCAATTGTTTTTTCCAAATTTTTAGTTTTATCTTCGGCTAATGCCATATTTTTAGCCCCTCCGAGCTCAGCTTGTATTATAAACAAATTTTCCTGCGCGTTTTCCAGCGCGCTTTTAATGTTATCTCCGTCGGCCAGCGATTTACATACCCCCAAATACGAATTTAACTCATCTAGCGCGCCCAAAGCTTCAAACCTCGGGTCGGTTTTTGGTATTCTGTCGCCTGAACCGAAAAGTGCGGTTTGTCCGTTATCTCCTTGCCCTGTATAAAATCTCATACTATTATATTCTATATGAATAAAAAATATTTTATAGCTTTAGCTATCGCCAGTTTCCTTGTGGCTAGCGCGTCTTATGCGCACGATGTGGATTTGGGCGTTGACCCGGGCACTTTACCCACAAGCCCATTTTATTTCGTTAAAGAGTGGCGGCGCGCTATCCAGCGGGTGTTTACTTTCAACGCCATCAAAAGGGCGGATTTGGAGCTCAATATTTTAAACGAACGGGCGGCCGAGGCGCAAAAAATAAGCGAGGACGACTCGCAAAATATTGAGGCGGTGAAAAGCGCGCTCCAAAACTATATAGAGGCGCATAACCGCTTGGCTAATAAATTGAAGGCGCTTAAAGAAACCTCTCAAAATCCAAATATGGACAAATTGCTTGATAAGCTGGTTGAAAAAACCGCGAAACACAAAAAACTTTTTGAAGACGTCTCTAAAGAGTTTGATGATAACGACGAAATCAAAAAGCTCACGAAGTTCGCGCAAGACAACTTGGATGAAACAGTTTCTTTGGCCTCGGAAAAGGACGAAGAAAAAAAATTCTCCGAGCGCCTAAAGAAAGACGCCGAAGAGGAGATTGATGACAAAGAAGACGCTTACGAAAAAGTCGCGGAGCAGATAAAAGAGGCGGAGGAGAAGATAAATGAGCTTGAAAAGAAAATAATAAAGAAAGCGTCATCAACGCCGGAGCTTGCTACAAACTTGGCGGCGAAGCATTTAATGTCTGCTAAAGAGCATCTAGGCGCGGCTAAAAAAGCTTTTGAAGAAAAGAAATATGGCGAGGCATTCGGTCAGGCGCGCTCGGCAGAGGTTTTGGCCAGAAACGGAATGAAAGTTTTGGAACGTGAAGAAGAAGAGGAAGAAGAAAAAGAAGAAATTAAAGACGATAAAGATGATGAAGATTTTAGCAATGTAGTTTGCACTCAAGAGTTTAAGCCGGTTTGCGGGGCGGATGGAAAAACTTATTCCAATTCTTGCCATGCTAGAGTCGCGGGAATAACTATAAAGCGCGAAGGAGAATGCGCAGTTGCGCCCAGTCCGGTTTCTAGGGACGAATTGATGAGTGTTTTTGTGGTAATTGATGAAAGCGGAAAATTTTCGCCGAGGGAAATTAAAATAAAAAAAGGCGGGAAAGTTACCTGGGTCAATAAAAGCCAGAATCGAGTTTGGCCGGCGTCCAACCCGCATCCAATTCACACTGACTACTCCGGCTTTGACGCTTTGCGCGGCTTAGCTGCCGGAGAATCATATTCATTCACCTTTGAAAAAGTTGGCTCGTGGGGTTATCACGACCATTTCAACCCCGGCACGAGAGGCGAGGTAAAAGTTGTTGAGTAAATAGAAATTCTTAATGAATAAAAAACTTTTAGCTTTTCTGATATTTTTGGCTTTGGGGGCTTACTTGATTTACGGCAATTTTTTCAAGAACGCTCTGCCGGCAGTACCGGTTTACACTCCTAACAAGGTTGCGGAGCAGGCCAAAGACTTGCCCAAAAAAGAAGTTGCCGCCCCGCCACCATTAAAAGCCAAGAAAGAAGCGCCGACCGCCGAGATAATTTTGACTGCCGACGGAGTTTTCTTTCGGGCAAATCAAGAAAGAAAAAAAGCCGATTTGCCAGATCTGGCGCCAAATTCTAAACTTACAGCTTCTGCCTTGGCCAAAATCCGCGATATGTTTAAAAATCAATATTTCGCGCACGAATCGCCTGCGGGCAAAGGAGTCGGCGATTTGGCGGAAACAGAAGGTTACGATTTTATTTTAATCGGCGAAAATCTCGCCTTGGGAAATTTTGAAGGGGATAATGCGTTGGTGGATGCTTGGATGGCGAGTCCCGGACACCGCGCCAATATTTTGGGGAGCCGTTATAAAGAAATTGGCATCGCGGTGGGGCGGGGAATGTTTCCCGCCGAAGGCGGGTCCGCCTTTGGCGGAGAAATTCGGGAGACCTGGCTCGCGGTCCAGCATTTCGGGCTTCCGCTTTCGACTTGCCTCAAACCCGATGAAAATTTAAAAACCGGCATTGAATCTTTTGAAGCGCAGATTAAAAAATTAGGAGTTACTGCTTCGGCCCTTAAAGCCGAACTTGAATCCGAAAAACCGCAAAACAGAAACGAATACGAGGCCTATAACACCAAAGTTGAAGAATACAACGCTCTAGCTCAACAAATGAATTCTTTAATTGACCAGGTAAAGAGCATTATTCCTGTTTATAACCAGCAAATAAAAACATTCAACCAATGCGCGGGAATAAATTAATTTCTACGTATTTTTTTAGCAGCTTTTTTTACTTGTGTTTTCCAGTTTTGGGAGGTGGTGTCAATTTCGGCAATAAATTTTATCGGCAATTTTTTTAGTAAAAATGTCCCGCCGTTTTTTTCAGACCATCGGTAGTGATGCGGAGTTCTTCGCCACATCTCGCGCAAAGCTACCACCGCGCCTTTATTTTTCCCCAGCCAATCGGTTGATGCGCCTCCAAATAAATCATTCGGCGTGTATTTTGCGGAAATTAGGCGACCAATCATGATATCCCGATCGGAGAAAACGCGGATGTAAAAAACTTTTATGCCGTTTGCCCGAGCCGTTTTTTCCAAACTTTTACATTTTTTGGGGTCAACAAAATCCGAATCCAAAACCACGCTTTGTTCATTTTTTAATGTTGAAGTAGCAGTTTTTTCAACAATATTTCTCACTTGCCCGAAATTTTTGCCGTGTTTTCTAAGCGCGACCCGAACAACATCTCCCTCTATTACTTTTGCGTTTATTGCTTTGGCCAATGCCTTAGCAACCGAACTTTTGCCTGAACCGACTAAACCGACTATCGCCACGACTTTAGGTTTTTTAGATTTCATGCTTGAATATTATCATGAAACAGGTTCCGCGCGCAATGGTTTTGGGTCAAAAATTTTTTAATCGGACGGCGATTAAGGTGGCGCGGGAACTTTTGGGAAAATTTTTATGCCGCCGAGCCTCACTTAGACGTCGGACGTCTAAGTGCTATATGGTCACTGAAACCGAAGCTTATGTCGGGCCGGAAGATAAAGCTTCGCACGCGCACAGAGGAAAAACTTTGCGTAATACTCCTATGTTTGGCCCCGCCGGCCGGTGGTATGTTTATTTTACTTACGGAATGCATTGGATGCTCAATATTGTAACCGGATCAGATGGTTATCCGGCGGCGGTTTTAATCCGTGCTCTTGGAAGTCCGACTTCCCCTGGAAGTATGACTTCCGTAGACGGCCCAGGGCGCGTTACTAAATTTTTAAAAATTGATAGGCGTTTTAACGATAAAAGGGCTGATAAAAAGATTGGATTATGGATAGAAAACCATGGAATTAAAATAAAAAAGCATAAAATTAAAAGTATGCCGCGCGTGGGCGTAGATTATGCCGGAAAATGGGCAAAAAAACCGCTTCGCTTTACTTTTTAGTTGTTTCTCATCTATAATAAATATATGAAAAAAGTTTCAATTTACTCAACTCCCTGGTGCGTCTACTGCAAGATGGCCAAAAAGTTTTTTGAGGCCAATAAAATTGCTTTTGAAGAGCATGATGTTGCAACGGACGTCAAAAGCCGAGATGAGATGATAAAAAAAACCGGCCAGATGGGCGTTCCTGTGATTGATATCGACGGCGAGCTGACCATCGGCTTCGATCAGCCCAAATTAAAAGAGCTTTTGGGGTTAAAATAAAAAAATTTAGCTAAATTTCGCGCGGTCTTCCAGTTTGACGCTGAAAGACATATTTTTTCCGTGCCGCAGAACTCCGAGTTTCAGCTCGTCTCCGATCGCGCAGGTGTCCAAAACGTCTTCCAGGGTTTCTTTTTCCGTAATTTCTTTATTATTTGCGGTTAAAATTATGTCGTGCTCTTTTAAGCCCGCTTCATAGGCTGCGCTCCCTGGCAAAACGGCGTGATCTCCCGGGAGCTCTTCCCGCACAATGAGGGCGCCCCGCTCCACCGGAATTTTAAAATGCCGGCCGATATTTTTATTCAATAAAACATATCTTATTCCCAAAAATGGCGCCCGGATGTGCCCGTATTTTTTAATTTCATCCAGATCTTTTTTCGCGCGGTCAATCGGTATGGCGAATCCAATATTTTGCGCGCCGTAGACCACGGCCGCGTTGATGCCGATGGCGTTTCCTTCCAAATTTATCAATGGTCCGCCGGAGTTTCCGGGGTTTATCGCGGCGTCGGTTTGGATGAGTCCCCGCAACCTTTGCTGGTGACCTTCAATATCAGTAATGGCGGAAAGAAGCCGCGAAAGGCCAGAAACGATGCCGGTGGAAACCGTGTTTTGAAATTCTCCCAAAGCGTTGCCGATGGCGATGACGGTTCTGCCTAATTTTATATTTTTGGAAGTTCCCAAAGAAATTACGGTGAGATCTTTAGGCGGGTTCACGATTTTTAATATGGCGATATCTGCCAAGGGGTCTGCTCCCACAATTTCCACGTCATATTTATCTTCTCCGATGACGGCTTTATAATGAGCTTCTTTATCTTGAATAACATGTTTATTGGTAAGAATGATCCCGGATGAGTCCACAATAAACCCCGAACCGCCAGATACCGAAACATTGCCTTTTTTATCGGCTTCGCCGAAAAGTTTTTCTTCAAACATCTTCAGGTCCATGCCTATTTTCATTAAATCTTTTTCAACCAGTTCAACATTTTTGGAGGCGGCGATGCTTACCACTCCGGGAAGAACGCGCTCTATTATTTTTATAATTTTTTCTTCGTGTTCGGTCATCTTCTTCAATATAACAAAAATTTATGCTATAAGGAAACTATTGCCCCCATAGTTCAAGGGATAGAACGAGGGACTCCTAAGCCCTAGATCTCCGTTCAACTCGGGGTGGGGGCACAATTTGACAGCATAGTTTGATAAAGATATGCTTTAAAATATTATGGTCAAGAAAAAATTTAATGCGGTTTATGAATTAAACAAAGCGATAAAAAACGGTTTCGATGTTGCTAGAAAATCAGATACCGATAAGCTAATTGGACGCCGCGAATTTAAAAACGCCTTGGCGCGCATTTCTCTTTTGGAGAAAAAGGTTGGCGTAAAAAGCGGGAAATAAAACCATATTTTAGGAGAAAAAAGAAAAGAAAATTTTTTCATAATGATTTTGGAACAGAAACTCGAAAAGGGTTTCTTTATTGTTTTGGTTGATTTTTCTTGGCATCTTTGTTAATGTAGTTTTAGTAATCAGCTGGATAATCTGACTGTGATCGTACATTCCCAACCGAAAAGGAGGTGAACGGAAATGAAAAATGGTATCAAACTTCTCTTGGAGCCTGGGACTGGGGTGCGAGACTGGGTCAGGTATCAAACACTAAATGTCGAGATTGGCCGAGAACGGCTCAATGGAAGAAGTGTCAGTTTTGTTAAGATTCGCAATGGGGAAGCACAGTTCTTTCCCAGTGGTGGTGTCGAGGTGAAGATGCCCGGCGCTGATGAGTTCCGGGTCGCGTTTCAACCACGGAAGGTTCTGGAGATTCGCGACCTAAAAGGGAGCCTCATCGAGCGTAACCACTATCTCTGCACCGAGTGCGCTACTCTCACCGGCAAAATGGAAAACTACGAGCCGAGTACCGTCGTCGCTGGTCGTGTGAATGCAAACTTCAAGTGCACCAAGTGCGGACATCAATGGGAGAAGAGGGTATGACATCTTCCTTCTGTGCTCCCGATCCAAGGGGCCGTGCGCGAATTCTTGCGCCGGCTCTTTTTCTTTTCAAAGAATTTGCCGCCAAACCCACCAAAAGTTTCGTATTTAGGCGGGCAGAGAAAAACTTGAAATTGGCAACTGGAAATTTTGGCCGATAGATGCTAGTATAAAAACATGAATAATTGGTTTTATGGTTCATATGGCCATTGGGCCAGCCCCTTTTGGGGAGGATTTGGCGTGGGATTTTTGGCGCCGATTTTATTGGTTTTGATTCTGTGGAGTTTCTATTGGAAAACCAGAGCCTTGTGGCGCGCCGCCAAAAACGGGGACAAAGCTTGGTTTGTCGTTTTGATTTTGGTCCAATCCCTCGGTCTTCTGGACATTCTCTACCTCTACGTTTTCGGCAAAAAATCGGAGTAAGGGGCCTACCCCCACACCAACTTATGTTTTATGTGTATGTTCTGAAAAGCAAGAAAGATGGCGAGTTTTACATTGGCTCTACCAACGATTTACGTAGAAGGTTTAAAGAACATAATGATGGAAAGGTTTTTTCAACAAAATCTCACATACCATTTGAAATTATTTATTACGAGGCGTATAAAAAAGAGGAAGATGCTAGACGCAGAGAATCAAATCTGAAGTTGCGATCGCGAGCCTTTGCACAACTTAAGAAACGAATAGGCGCATCTTCCAAAACATAAGTTGGTGTGGGGGCCTATAGTAAAATGGTATTACGCGTCCATGGCATGGACGAGGTGCGAGTTCGATTCTCGCTAGGTCCAAAACAATAAATTATTATTTTATCAACCTCCACACCAACACATTTTGGTGTGGGGGTCAAGATAGCGGGTAGAGAAAAGTTATGGTATTTTAAATTTATTAATATGTATTTGGATTTGAAGACAAATTTCGCGGATCTCGCGGACGATGAAATTCTGAAGAAGTCACAGGACAATCCTTCGCTTTTTTCGGTTTTGATTGATAAATACCAGCTTCCTTTCGTGAGAAAAGCGCAGGGAATAGTCCACTCCAAAGAGGAAGCCGAAGACATTGTGCAGGAGACTTTCACCAAAATTTATTTAAACGCGGGAAAATTTAAAAAACAGCCGGGCGTGGAATTTAAAAGCTGGGCCTGGCGGATTTTGGTGAATACTTCACTTACTCATTATAGAAAGCTCAAAAAAAGTTTCGGAGACGTAGGTTATCTGGACGAAATTTTGGCGGACGACGAAAAAACCGAATCGCTTTTTTCCATGGAAGATAATCTGGACAGAAACGAGAATATAGGCGAGGTGCGTGAGGCGATTGAGAAAATGCCTTCCGAGGCGGCCGAGCTTTTGCGGGCGCATTATGTGGAGGACCGGCCTTACGCCGAAATTGCCAGAAAACAGGGGATTTCCATAGGCGCTTTAAAGATGAAACTTTTTCGCGCGCGCAAGGTTTTAAAGGATATCATGAAGCAGGCTTAAACTGATGGCTAACGATCTAAAAAAGCGAATAATGAGGCGGGTTTACGGGATTTGGTTCGTCAAACGGGTCATTCCCATGGCTGGCGGTAGCGCTCTTTTTATGGGTATTGCCATGAAAGAGACAGCCGGTAGGTTTTTTGTGGCCAAAATCTTCTCCAATTTTATGGAAGTGGCCGGAACCAACGCTTGGGCGATTCCAAATTTCATCGCTTCGGCATTAAATAAACTTGAGCCTTCGGCGCTGGTTTTGACGGCTGGAGCCGGATTGGTTGGTTTTGTCTTGGCGGTAAAGTTATTGCGAAGCATTAGAGTAATGTCGCAAAATCCAGGAATGGTACGCGCCGCGTACGCCAAGAAGTAATTTAATTTGAAAGGTCGTTTTTAATAAATTAAGAAAATCTCCGCAAGAGCGGAGGTTTTCTTTTTGGTAAAAAGTTGTATAATTTCAAAATCCGCCCATAGCTCAATTGGCAGAGCAGGTCCCTCTTAAGGACAAGGTTGTAGGTTCAACTCCTACTGGGCGGAAAAATATTGGAGGTGTGGCTGAGTGGTTGAAGGCGCCGCTCTCGAAAAGCGGTGTCGCCGACAAGGCGACCGGAGGTTCGAATCCTCCCACCTCCGAAAATAAATTAAAATAAATGAAACAAAATTTAAAAAAAGAATTTATGGAATTTGAAATATTGGCTTGGTCGATAATAGCTGGTTTTTCGAGAGGCATAAATATATATAAAAACAACACAGAGGATTTTAACAAGGCAGAGTTCAAAAAATTTTTAAAGAAAGAGCTTCGTGATAGATTTGGAAACAATTACCATACTGATTCAAAGACTCATATTAAAAAGCTAAGCAAATTAAAAGAAGATATCGATAGAAAATTTGGTAAAATATTGGATAACGGAGAGCAAATTTATTTCGGTCGGGTACAAAAAATTGTAAATCTTTATCTTAAATACCGTTGGGTATGTTTTAATGAACGCAAACCTGTCCATTGCCCCTTCGATTCCAATATTTTGAATGAGTTGGGTTTGTTTGGTATTAGATTTACTAGAATGACAGAAGATCAGTATAGAGAAGCTATAAAAAAAGTTGAAGAAAAAGCTAACAGATTTGAGAATATTGCTGAATGGGAAATAAAAGTATTTAATAGTAAAAATCCGTTTTATCAGAACTTATAGTATTTTCTTTTAATCTGTTTTTATGTTAAGCTTTTTATATTCAAATGAACCAGCTGATAAACTTATTCGCTAAATACGGGTTTTATTTTTTTCTGGGGCTTTTGGCGCTGGAGGCGACCACTTTGATATGGATGTTTGTTTTGCGCAAGAATTTCAGAAAAATTTTCGGCGGCTCTCCGGCAGGCGGAGTGAATCTGGAAAAAATCCTTTTGGAACTGCGGGAAAACCAGAATATCTCGGCTGTAAATTTTGATGAGCTGAAAAAGAGAATCGAGATTTTAGAAGAAGCTTTGCCAAAAAATTTAAGAAAAATCGGGCTCGTGAGATACAATCCATTTTCCGACGCCGGCGGCGACCAAAGCTTCGCTTTAGCATTGCTTAATGAAAAAAATGACGGCTTAATAATTTCATCGCTTTACGGCCGGGAAATGAACCGCGTTTACGCCAAGCCGATTATGAACGGCGTCTCACAATATCAATTAACAGACGAGGAAAAAGAGGCGATACAAAATGCACAATGAAAGAAGAAACAAAAAAAATCTCGCGCCCGCCGATCGTGGTAATAATGGGCCATATTGACCATGGCAAGACCACGCTTTTGGATTACATCAGAAAATCCAGCGTCGCGGCTTCGGAAGCGGGAGGCATCACTCAGCATATTGGCGCTTATGAAGTGAAAATCCCGACGCCAGCTAACGCTGGGTCGGAACCCCGACCGCAAGCGTCGGGGATCACTTTTCTGGACACGCCGGGGCATGAAGCTTTTTCTAAAATGCGATCCCGCGGCGCGAAAGTTGCCGACATTGCTATTTTAGTTGTGGCGGCGGACGACGGAGTGAAGCCCCAAACCAAGGAAGCGTTGGAAGCAATAAAAAATGCCGCGATTCCATTTATGGTGGCGATTAATAAAATAGACAAGCCAGCGGTGGATTTGGAAAAAGTAAAAAACGAACTGGCGGAACAGCAAGTTTTCTTGGAAGGGCGGGGAGGAACGGTTCCCTGCGCCGAAATTTCGGCAAAACAAGGAATCGGAGTTGACCATCTTTTGGAAATAATTTTACTTTTGGCCGAGATGGAAGATATCACAGCCGATCCGAAAAGTTTCGCTTCCGGCTTGGTGATAGAATCGCACAGGGACCCCAAAAGAGGCGTCACCTCAACTTTGCTTATCATAAATGGCACGCTGAAAAAAGGGGAATACGTGGCGGCCGGGGAAGCCGTGGCCAAGGTCAAGATTTTGGAAAATTTCAAAGGCGAGGCGATGGATTTGGCAGGGCCATCCCAGCCAGCGGTGGTTGTCGGCTTTGATAAAACTCCACAAGTTGGGGCGGAATTCAAAACTTTTTTTTCGCAAAAAGACGCTTTACTGGCTTCTTCGGTATCGGTAGAAAAAAACGCGCCCAAAAAACAAAATGAAGCAAAAACCGCGGAGACTCCATCAACAATTCTAGGCGTGGTTATAAAAACCGATGTTTTGGGCTCGGCTGAAGCTATTTTGCATGAAATTGAAAAACTGAAAAACGAAAAACTTGACCTTAAAATTTTGCGCGCCGGAGCCGGTGATTTGTCCGAAGACGATATTAAAATGGCAGCTTCTTCCGCCCTGCCCCTAGCTGTCGCTTTTAAAGTTGAGATTTCTGCGGCCACCCGGGAGCTGGCTCGGCGCATGGGAGTGGAGATTGCCGAATTCGAAATTATTTATGACGTCGCTGATTTTTTGAAAAAGAAAATTGAAGCAATTTTGCCCAAGGAGGAAAATAAAATTCTTTTGGGGCGCGCCAAGATTTTAAAAATTTTTCACGCCAAAGCCGCGACTGCGCCGCGGGGGCAGATTATCGGCGGGAAAGTATCAGAGGGAGTTTTGAAAAAGGGAGCTGTTTTTGATGTTTTAAGGCGCAATAAAAAAATCGGCGAAGGTAAAATTGAAAATCTGCAGCAGGGGAAAATCAATATCCCTGAGGTTCCGGCGGGCGGGGAATTCGGGGCGCTGGCAAATTCCAAAATTTCAATAGCCGAAGGAGATGAATTGGAAACCTTTTCCGCCAAAGGCGGAGAATAAAATGGCGCACCAACAAGAAAGATTCGCGTCGTTTTTAAGAAAAGAAATTGCCGGATTTCTCCAGCAAAACACTCCGCATAATGAAGACGCGTTTATATCTGTAACCAGAGTTATTACAAAGGAGCGGTCGGACAAAGCCGATGTATTAATTTCTATTTTCCCGGATAAAAACGCTGACGCGATTTTTCACAACATAAAACGGATGGAAAAAAGCGCTCGCAAATACATTGCTTCCAGGTCGCGCCGGCATTTTATACCGCTGATTAAATTTGTTTTATACGGTGGAGACAAATCGGCTAACCTTGAAAATTTGTTGGAAAAAGTCAAGAATGAATAAATGGCGCCGTAGCCAAGTGGTAAGGCAAGGGACTGCAAATCCCTTATACGAGGGTTCAATTCCCTCCGGCGCCTCAAAATCTTTCGCCGGGGTGGTGAAATTGGCAGACACACTAGCTTTAGGAGCTAGCGCCGAAAGGCATGCGGGTCCAAATCCCGCCCCCGGCATTAGAACGCGGCCATGGTTTAGTGGCAGAACATATCCTTGCCAAGGATAGGATGGGGGTTCGATTCCCCCTGGCCGCAAAAAATTAGAAAAATAAAACTTAAAATCGTGACTATGCCAGCTTTCGGTTGTTATTATAAAATATGGCTCAAAAAAGAATAACCGCCCGCATCGCGGGGCGGGTGCAGATGGTAATGTTTCGGGATTTCGCTTCCAGAAAAGCGCGGGGGTTGGGGCTCACGGGATTTGTAAAAAATGACGCCGACGGAAGCGTAAAAGTTGTGGCGGAGGGCGATGAGGACGTTCTTAAGCAATTTATTGAGTTATTGCGCGAAGGGCCTCTCTTTGCTAAAGTAGAAAACATTATGGTTGATTGGGAAGAGCCGACTTTTGAATTTACTTCGTTTGAAATTATCTATTAAATTAAACAATTTTCACGGTTATGAATTGCATCGGCATTATTATGGACGGCAACCGGCGATGGGCAAAAGAAAAAAACCTCCCGCAATTTGCTGGCCACGAAGCAGGTTATCAAAAATTACTTGAAGTTCTAGGGTGGGCGCGCGAAGCCGGAGCGCGCAATTTGATTGTCTACGCGTTTTCCACGGAAAACTGGAACCGTCCCGATGAAGAAGTTTCATATCTAATGAAGCTGATTGAGATGGTTATTGAAGAGCGCGTCCAAAAAATCGCGGAAGAAAAGGTGCGGGTTCGGTTCATTGGGGAACTTGATAAATTTCCCGAGCGCGTTAGGAAAAGCATGAGAGTGCTTGAAGAAAAAACTGCAATTTTTAAAGAGTACACTTTGGGAATCGCTGTTTCTTACGGAGGAAAAGCGGAAATCATCTCCGCTGTAAAGCGCCTCCCGCAGAATATTATGCAAAATTTGACCGAAGAAGAATTTTCAAAATATTTATGGACCGGCGATTTTCCGGATCCGGAGCTTATCATACGCACCGGCGGGCAAAAACGCCTTTCTAATTTTCTTTTGTGGCGGGCCGCTTATTCCGAACTTTATTTTACCGATACCTATTGGCCGGCACTTTCTAAAGAAGAATTTTTATCGGCAATAAAATTTTTCGCCGGAACCCAGCGCAATTTCGGGAAATAAAAATTTACCATATGCCGGAGGAGAGATTCGAACTCTCACGCCTTTCGGCACTCGATCTTAAGTCGAGCGTGTCTGCCATTTCACCACTCCGGCAAAATTAGTGCGGAGAAAAAATTAACTATTCGCATCCCGGTTGGCCTAACATGCCTGGCCCGCAACGGTTGAAGGTTCAAGTATTAAATAGCGTATTCCTGACTGCCGTAACAATTCCCCACATTGAGAGCATCACAAAAAGCCCGACCAATCCGTAGATTATATATTTTTTCCCTTCCGCCAGTTTCTTTTCATCTCCTGAAGCAAGGATATATTGTATCACTCCCCACAAAAATGCAAGAGTGGCGACAATAAATAAAAGTCCAATCAGCTGATTGAGCACTAGGGTTATATTGCCGAAGAGTTTGGATATAGTCATATTAGGTGAAAAAATTTTGTAATATGGCGATAATGGCTTTTACGGAAACCATAATCAAAAGGCCAAAAAGCCCCCATACAATATGTTTTTTCCCTCTGGCGCGAGTGGCGTAGCTTATGCTCCCGGATGAAGAAGTCTGGCCTGCCGAGGCTCCGGCGATAAACTCCACCACGCCGTAAAGAAACACCACCCCGCCCAAGACCAGAAGCAAATTAGTGATAGGGTCTAAAATGGATTGTTGTATAGTGACGATTAGTTCGTCAATGGTTTTAGCAGATGCTATGGCAATCATCACTTTGTTTGGTGATTATGGCGAAGGCCTTACGTCTCCAGGACCCGGCGGGATTATTCCTCCTCCTACTCCGAATTGGGAAACCAGCGCTCGGACTACTCCCCAGATCGCCACCATAACGAAAAGGCCGATCAAGCCAAAAACTATAAATCTGCGCCCTTCGGTTAATTTTTCCTCGTCACCGCTCGCGGTAATATATCTGATAACGCCCCAAAGGAAAACAATGGTGGCGATAATCATAAGAATCGGAATAACCCTGTTCAAAATGATTTCCGTTTGTTGAAGAATTGAGGTCACATCTGCGGCGTAGGCGAAAAGCGGCGCCAGCAATGCTGTTGAAAGCGAAATCTTAGCTAATGTTTTCATAATACTAATCTACTAATTTATACTAATGCTACTAATAATTTTTTTACTAACTCGACCTTTTTATATTTTATAATTTTTCGGCGAAATTTACTATAGCCGAGGCGATGGCATAAGCGCCCACTAAAATAGCCGTGCCCACTACTGTCCAGTAAAATGTGCCTTTGGCTTTTTTAAGCTGATCGTCGTTGCCTCTCGCGGTCACAAAAAGCAAGCCCGACCAGATAAGAAAAACCGTCGCTATGGGGATGCCTATTTTGGTAAGAAGCTGGGCGAATTTTTCCACAACCTGCCCGAAAGTCCCGGCGTTTATGGGATTAACCAGCATATATTCTTCCGCGTAAGCCGTGCCTATGTTTAACATAGCATAAATTATAGAAAAAAGGAAGATTTTTGTTTTGTTTATAAACATGGTTTTATTATAACTCATTTTTATAGTTATTATAATTAAATTTAAGGCCAAACAACATGTACGTGGCTTGTCCCCCCGTCGCAATTAGAATATCGTATAGTGCCACCTGAATTTTCACAATAAGCTTGCCCACCAAGACCGCTAATTTGATTTCTTAATTGTAGAAAATCTGATGGCGTGTTGTTACGCGGAGTGCCGCCAGTTGGTGTTGCTGGTACTAAATCTACAACCGGCTTGCCTGACCCATGCTCTTTATGACCGACTTCAGTTCCTCCTATTATAAAAAAGTTTAATCCTGTAGTTTTTAGATCCGTTAAGTGTTGAGCCGTTGAAATTGGCAATCCCACAACACTAGTGCAGCCAGGGTCTGATTGAATATGGCAATTACTTCCGCTCTGATTTATAACTAATATGCCCGCTTTATTTAGAAAAGTCTCACCTTCAGTTTCGGTGCTGAATACCGCTCCAATTGGCTTTGGAATTGTAGTAATTCCTCCGCTCGGGGTTCCGCCGATTGGGGCGGTTTGTATTGCTACTGGGCATTGTTCCATTTCATTCCAGCTAATAATACCCTTCCCTTCGGCTAAAGTTTGAATTATGGAATTGACTATTAGCCATCCACCGAAAGCAATGAAAATCCCGACTATTGAAGATGTTAAGATTTTTTTGCCTTTTTCAATTTGCGCTGGATTTCCGGAGCTAGTAAGCCATACAATTCCTCCAGCCAAGAGGGCAATCACTAAAATTGGAGTTGCCAATTGAAATAATAAAAAACTTACAATACGGCTTGACAGCAGCCATAAATGGCAAGGCGTGCACGGGATAAATTGCGTGCCGCAAGGAACAAGCGGTAGAGCGAAAACTGGCAATGCCAAAATCAATAAAAGACCGCTGATTAATAAAATTTTATTTTTCATTTTAATTCCATAAACCTGGCTTTAGCTTTTTCCAAAGAATCCCGCAAAGTGAATCGCCCAATAGCCATGTCTTCTATTAAAGTTCTGAAAATTTGGTCGGCGCGCTGGGGGTCGGGATTCGGCCAAAGCTTAAGCGCCAAAACCGAATTCGCGAAAACCGAGAGTATGGACTCTTTTTGATAAACCGGCAGGACATCGCGCCGCGGAGAAACATTTCCGGTTTTATCCGCATAGCTGGCTGAATTTTCCGCGCTAGCCAAAAATTGTATGAATTGCCAGGCTTGCAGTTGCGCTTTTGAAGCCTTTGGCACGGCCAGGGCGAAAATTTCCCCGCCGGTCACGGGGCGCTGGGCCCCTGCCAATTGCGGCAAGAGCGCCACGGAAAAAGACAGATGCGCGTTTTTATTTTTTATTTCATTATATTCCGAAATTTTGCCGAAATACATAGCCAGTTTTCCATTTATGAAAGCATCTCTGGCTTCCGGCAGCGCCCCCGACCAACTTTGAGAATTTTTCTTAGGATTCGCGAAATCGATAACGAACTGCAAAGAAGATTCGGCAGGATGAAGCGTAACTTCGCCGATGTTAAGCGGTTCGTTTAGCGTGATTTCTCCGGAATCATTTATAATTTTTTCTCCGGATTGCAAAAAAAGCGTGGTTAAAATAAGCGGGGCGTTTTGTATGTTTTCCGCTCTGCCCAAAGCCGCTCCGGATATCACGATATTTCCGGAAGAATCTTTTCTGGTGAGCTTCGCGGCGTCATTTAAAAATTCGTCCCAGGTTTTAGGAGGCGAAGCGATAAAATTTTTCGTGAAAAGGTCGTTGTTTATAAAAAGCGCCAAGGGGTCGGCATAAAACGGCGCGCCTAAGACCTCTTTTTTTGTTCCCAGAAACACGGAGGCCGCTTCTATATACTGCTGGATGATTTCACGCTCGGTAAATAAAATCGCGGGCGAGGCCGAAAGCTTGTCTTTATGTTTTTTGAGATAATCGGAAGGGAAGACGACGATATCGGGCGCTTCGCCCCGGGCGATAGCGTTTAAAAAATCGCTTTCAAAACTCACAATGTCTTTTTTGGAATATCTCGCGTCAAAATTTTGGCGCGATTCGGCGAATTTCAAAACCAAATCTCTTACGGCAGATTCATCATCAAAACCCCACATAACAATACTCACTCCGCTTTCCCCGTCGGTTTTCAGCCCGGGTACGATTCCGGTCACAATCAAAACGGCTACAACTGCTATGATAATTGCTCCGCCTATGATTATAATTTGTAATTTATTCATTTTTTATTTGTTAAAAATCAAACCATAATGGTGACTCCCAGCTGAAAATTCTTTGTAAAAAGAAAAGCCCGCGCTTTCCAGAATTTTTTTTGTTTCATCTTTCCCGACGCGGTGGTCCAAAGAGGGCCCACCCACAGAGGAGGAGTTTTCGCTCCACTCCACTACCATTAAACTCCCGCTTTTCCGCAAGATGCGGTGAGCTTCCACGCCCACGGCGTTTTTATTTTGCGCCTGGAAAAGAATATTTGAAATTAAAACTTTATCAATGCTTTCGTCTCTTATGCCAGAGCCGCGTGGCAGTTCCAGATCTGTCCTTTGGGTTTCAATATTAAAAAGATGGAAAAGTTTTACTTTGGCGCGCGTTGCTTCTAAAGCCTCCGGACGAATATCCAATGCGTAAATTTTGCCATTGGGCCCGACGCGCTGGCCCAAAGGCACGGAAAAAAATCCAGCCCCACAGCCAAAATCGGCGATTTTATCCCCGGGCCTAACATCCCAAACATCAATCGCTTCTTCTGGCTTTAAAAACAAATCCGCCATGAGTTTATTATAGCATCCGTTCCAAAATTTTATAACCCTCAAGAATGGCAGCGACAATAAAATCTTCTAACCCGCCGAAATCCTCTTTCATCTGCGCCTTATTAAGATAGAGATTATAAAATCTTCTATTTTTTTGTAATATAACGGCCGGCGGCAAATTGGCGTTAAGCAACATAGCGTGCATAAGCAACCGCCCTATCCGGCCGTTGCCGTCGGCAAAAGGATGAATTTGTTCAAAACAGCTATGGAACAAAGCGCTTTTCGCAACAACGTTTTGCTTACTGTGATGAAGATCACGAATCAGTTCTTTAATTAAATTGGGAATTTTTAAATGATTTGCGGTAGGAACATAAGCTCCGGTAATGCGTACCGGATGATTCCGATAATTTCCGGCATCAGCTCGTATGGCGTTAAGGAGGATGCCGTGAAGTTTTAAAATCAACATTTCGTTTATAGGTTTTTTTGTTGTCAGATAATTAAATAGATATCGCAGCGCCGTTTCATGATTTTTGGCTTCAAGCTGTTCCACTAAATTTTTATTAGGGAGAGCCGCATTCCGGAAAAGAATTGCCGCGGTTTCATTTTGTGTTAATGAGCTGCCTTCAATGCCGTTGGAATGGTAAGTTAATGAAAGCAAAAATTGATCTAGAATATCCGGATTATCAAGAATTTCCTTTAATGCGTTATTGTGCAGTTTTTGTTTCCGAAAAATAAGCTCACGCTTGGCATCAGGGACGCTTTGCGGGATTTTTTTCTCGCCGGAATATTCCAGGTAGAGCTTGTCTATCTTTTGGAGCATCTTCTTTCTGGGAATGGATTTAAAATTTATCCAGCGGTTGAGGGCCGCAAAAGTCACACTCAAACGGCTTGCCAGCTCGGTTTGGGTAAGCCCCGCTAATTGCTGAATAAATTGCAGTTTTTCTTTAACAGTCATACACCTCTAAGATAGCAAACTATATATAGTTTGTCAAAAATGCCTATCTTTATATAGTTTTGTAGAATTTTTATTTCAACCACAATGTCTGTGCCTAAGACAAGCTATCCACATCCTTTTATTTCCTCTGCCTGCGGATGAAAGCGGGGATGGAGTCCCATTCGGATTCGTCGGAGGCATTTTTGTTTTGAGGTTGCGTGTTAGCGGATTTTCCGGCGGGATTTGCGGAGACCGGGCTGTTTTTTTGCGCGATTGCCGGACTGAATAAAGTCGCCGATTTGCCTATATGATCGTCCGGGAAGCCGGACGCGATGACGGTTATTTTTATATCTCCTTTTTTTAGGCGATCATCTTGAATCGCGCCGAAAATAATTCTGGCGTCAGGGTCAATAGAGGCAGTTATTATTTTGGCGGCTTCATTAATTTCCCACATAGTAAGATCAGGCCCGCCGGAAATGGCAAAAAGAACTCCTCGCGCCCCGTTTATGGAAATATCCAAAAGAGGCGAGCTGATGGCGGCTTGGGCGGCTTCTTCGGCGCGGGCTTCGCCCCGCCCCATACCTATTCCCATAAGCGCTGAACCCGCGCTTTGCATGACGGCGCGCACATCCGCGAAATCAACATTAATTATTCCCGGCACCGTGATTAAATCGGAAATGCCTTCAACGGCGTGCCGCAAAATTTCATCGCACATGGCGAAAGCGGAAAGAAAAGGCGTCTCTTTTGACACCATAGAAAGCAATTTATCGTTGGGTATGACAATTAAAGCGTCAACCGCTTCGCGGAGTTTTATCAAGCCATTTTCGGCGATGCGCGCCCGCTCCAGTCCTTCAAAAGCGAAAGGCTTTGTGACAACACCGATGGTCAGCGCGCCTTGCGCTTTGGCGGCGTTTGCCACAACCGCCGCGCCTCCTGTTCCGGTGCCTCCGCCCATCCCGCAGGTAATAAAAACCATGTCGGCTCCTTTTAGTGCCTCATGAATTTCGTCTTTGGTTTCTTCCGCGGCTTGTTTTCCCAACTCCGGATTCATCCCCGTGCCCAAGCCTCTAGTGATGCCTTTACCGATTCTTATTTTTTTATGCGCCAGGCTCTGGTGCAAATCCTGCGCGTCGGTATTTATGGCAATAAACTCAACCCCGCGCACTTTGGAGCGGATCATATGGTTGACCGCGTTGGCGCCGGAACCTCCTACGCCCACGACTTTTATCCGGGCAAATGATTCTATATCTGGTTTAATATGCGGCATATGTTTTTGATTTAATAAAGCAACTTCATCTTAACGATAGAGAAAAATAGCGCAAGGTTGACAAAAAATATAAAAATTATGGCAAAAATGCTCGGAGCCATTTAAAAAATGAGCCGGAGCGGCCGCGCAGAAATGGCGAGAGAGAATTCTTTTTTTCCAGAGCCATGAGCGTGGTGCCAACCGCGACCGACCAGGCAGGATTTCTCACTTTGTCTTTAAACCCTCCCAAAGCGGCCGGTTCAGCCACTCGCGCGTGAAGTTTCAAACGCTCTTTGGCGAATTCTTCTATTCCTGGAAGATTCGCGCCTCCCCCCACGATGACCACTCCTCCCGGAAGGATTCCCAAGCGCTCCACTTTTTTTAAGTGTTTTTCCACCAATTCAAAAATATCGTCCAATCTCGCTTCGATTATTTCGGCGAGCTTTTTTTTGGAATAATTTCCGTAAACCAAATCAGTCCCGCCTGCCGGACGGGCAGGTTTTTTATTGGATGAAGAATTTTCATATCTCACCGTGCCGTAATTTATTTTTAGTTTCTCCGCTTCTTCTAAAGTAACGCGTAGTCCCATGGCGATATCTTGCGTGATGTGGGACGAACCGAAGGGGAGCACTTCCAAAGAATACGGCAACCCTTCTTCAAATAAAATAACGGAGGTGGTGGAAGCGCCAAAATCCAAAAGCATTGTACCAACTTCTTTTTCGCGTGACTCTAAAACTGCGTGGGCGGCGGCCAGGGGGCTGGCTATGATCTCTTCTATATAAACATCAGCTTCCTCAAATGCTTTTATGATATTTTTTAAACTTTGCGAAAATGAAGTTATAAATAAAACTTCCGCTTCCAGCCGTACGCCCATAAGCCCGGCGGGGTCGTGCGTGATAGTTTCGTTGTCAATCCGGTAAAGCACCGGGAATTTGTGTAAAATTTCCCTGTTTTGAATGCGGCTCAAATTGGTTTCACTCGCTCCGATGGCGCGGAACACATCTTCTTTGGTTATTTCGCCGTCGGCGCGAGATACCGCGACCAGCCCTTTGGATTTTTGCGACGCGACGCCGATTCCTCCGATTCCCGCGTAAACATTGCCGCTTTTTATGCCGGTTGATTTTTCAAACGCGCCCATGGCCTCTTTGATGGCTTTGGTCACTTCAGTCGGGTCTATGATTACGCCTTTCCGCATGCCTTTGGTTAAGGCCGCTCCCGCGCCCACCACCCGGGCCAAACTTTCTCCTGGCACGGCTTCCAAGGCCACCACTTTTATGGATTCAGTGCCGATATCTATGCCGATGACGCCTTTTGCGCGCATTATTTTGATTGTTTTAAAATATTTAATTCTTTTCTTTCCATTTTTTTCGCGTCTTTATTTTTTTTATGGCCGTATCCTAGAAGATGGAGCGAGCCGTGGATAAAAAGATAGGGCAAATTTTTTTTTGATATATTTAAAAATATTTCTCCAATATTCTTTTCCAACAAAAAAGAAAGCACGTCGGCGATTTTTTCTTTTTTGCGGTATTTTTTATTCAAAGCCAGCATCAGTTGTGGACTTGCCAGCACCACGTCCAGCTCAAACTTTTTATTAAAAAATATTTTATTGTAAATCTTTTTTATTATTCCGGTATTCGCGCGCTTCTTTGTCAGATTCCGAATTTCAATCATGCCGTTTTTTCCAATTCCTCTTTTAGCGCGCTTGAAATTCTGTCGCCGGACGCTTTACCTTTTAAGGTGGGCATGATTACTTTCATGACTTTCGCGAAGTCCTGCTGGCTTTTAACGCCTGCCTTTGCAGGCAGGCCTGCTTCGCGAATACCGTCTTTTATTATCCGCCTCAAATCCTCCTCCGAAATTTCAGGAGGAAGATATGACTGTAAAATTTTGAGCTCCACTTCCTCTTTTTGGGCAAGCTCCTCGCGGGCGCCGGTTCTGTATCCTTGGGCAGCGTCTTTTCTCTTTTTGGCCTCGGAAGAAATCACGCCTAAAATTTCCTGGTCGGAAAGGCCGACATCTTTTTTCCGGAGCTCAATTTCTTTATTGGCGACGGCCGCCGAAAGCATTCTTAAAGTGGAGAGCCGCAGGGCGTCCCCGTCTTTTAAGGCGTTTTTTTGGTCTCCCGCGATTTTATCTTTTAAATTTTCCATCTCTTGCCTTATTTTACTTCACTTGCTTGATTTTGCCTAATTTCCGGAGCTGACGCGCGTTCTTCTCCCAATCCAGCCGGCGCAGAGCTTCGCGTTTTTTTTGAAAAGCCGATTGCGGCGAGATGTGGTATCTTCCTTTTCTGGCATGCGCCAAAAAACCGCTCCTTTGAAGGATTTTAGTAAATCTCCGGAGCAGGCTCCCCGCCGATTCGTTTTCTCTTTTTCTTACTTCCACCATATTTTTATTTCCAGCCTCCTAATATATGCAGGTGCACGTGGTCAATCACTTGCCCGCCTTCTCTGCCAACGTTAAATACCAATTTGTATCCTTTAAGCCCCAATTTTTCCGCGGCTATTTTGGCTTCGTGAACCAAATGGCCTATTAAGGCCTCGTTTTCGTGCTCTACCTCTTTAATGGAAGGTATATGTTTTTTGGAAACGACCAGATAATGCACTGGCGCCGACGGATGAATGTCCCTGATGATAACAGCTTCAGGCGTTTCCTGCAACATCTCCGCCGGAATTTCTTTTTTTACGATTTTACAAAATATGCAATCGTCCATTTTATTTTTTCTTGAGGTGGGCTTTAATTTTTTCCACGAGTTTGGTTTGCAGAATGGATTCTTGGGCGCCTTCGTCCATATAGCGAATTAAAATTGTGCCGTCCATGGCTTCTTTCTGGCCCAAAATCAAAGCAAGTTTGGCGCCGGTTTTGGCGGCGATGTTAAGCTGGTTTTTGAGATTGTCCCGGGAAATGGATTCGCCCACGGGGATTCCTTCTTTCCGAAGCTCTTCCATTAAATTAAAACTTCTTTTTTTGGCCGCCGGGCCGATGTGAATCAAAAATACTTTATTTTCTGGGTGGCTTTTCGGGGCGATACCCAGCCTTTTCATCTCATGAATCAATCTTTCCAATCCCAAGCTCGCTCCCACCGCCGGCAGAGATTTTGCTCCCAAAATTGTCGCCAACTCATCGTATCTTCCGCCTCCAGCTAGAGCGATTTTCGCGGAGTTTTCTGCGTCGGCATCCGTTTTTTTATTGTCAGCTTCTTTCTTTTTATTTTCTTCTTCGAGAAAAATTTCAAAAACCGTCCGCCCGTAGTAATCAAAACCTCGCACCAGATAATTATCCAGAAGATAAGGAATCTGCCCTTCGTCCAAAAATTCCAAGACCGATTTAAAATGCGTTTTGCAGGCATCGCATAAGTGTTCAATCATCTGCGGAGCTTGCGCCTTGAGTTCTACGCACCCAGGCTCTTTGCAATCCAGGAGGCGCAGGGGATTGTCTTTTAATTTCCGCTTGCAATCTTTGCAGAGATAATTGAATTTTTTCCGGTAGTAATTGACCAATTCTTTTTTATACGCCGGACGGCATTCTTTATCTCCGATACTGTTGATGTTGACCATTATATTTTTAAAACCCACTTCTTTCAAAATCAGAAAGCAGATTTTTATAATCAAAGCGTCCAATACCGGATCGTCTCCACCCAAAATTTCCAGCCCGAATTGCCTGAATTCTCGGAAGCGGCCGCGCTGGGGTTTTTCGTGCCTAAAAAAAGAACCCTCGTAGTAAAGTTTTACCGGCTGGGGCAAAGAAATCATTCCGTTTTCAAAATAAGCTCGCGCCACGGGGGCGGTGCCTTCCGGCCGAAGCGCCAAAAGGTCTCCGCCTTTTGTCCGCAAGGTGTACATTTCTTTCTCCACCACCTCGCTGGTTTCTCCTAATGGCCGCAAAAAAAGTTCGGCTTGCTCCAGGTGCGGAGTCCGGATGGGCAAAAAGCCATAAAATTCAGAAATCTCACGAGCCCGCTCCAATATTTTTTCAAGATACCGGATATCTCCGAAAAGCATGTCGTGCATGCCCTTTGGCGATTGAATCATTTCTTTTTTATGTTTTTTTGGCATGTTTATTTTATTATACCCGCTTTTGCGATTGGCCACAGACGCACCAGCGCCCGGCCCATTAATTTTTCTTTCGGCAATGCCCCCCAAAATCTTGAATCGGAGCTGTGGGGGCGATTATCCCCCAAGACAAAATACTGGTTTTCGGTAAGCTCCATTTTTACGTTGGGCGCAGTTTCTAAATTTGCGAGAAGATATGGTTCGGCAAGTTCCAGGCCGTTTATGGTTATTTTCCCGTTTTTAATTTCCACTTTTTCGCCGGGAAGCCCGATCACTCTTTTTATAAAAAATTCAGAAGGATTGAGCGGATAACGAAAAACCACGACTTCTCCGCGCTCGGGCAGACGGAGTTCGTAAGTCAACTCATCTATTATTAAATATTCCCCATTGTGAAAATTTGGCTCCATTGAGGCCCCAGACACGATAAAAGGCTGGGCGATATAGGTGCGGATGGGCAGAACTATGGCCACGGAAATTACCACTACTTTTATAAATTCCCAGACGGCGCTGCCATGCCCCTCCTCAATTTTCTTATTTTCATCCATAATACTGATATATGATACGCTTAATTTTAGGCCTAGGCAACCCGGATCGAGAATATGAAGGGACACGGCATAACGCGGGAAGGTCAGCTGCCGAATATTTTGCCAAAAAAATTGGGGCGGGTGATTTTGAGTTTGATAAAAAATCCAACTCTTTAATCGCCGAAGGCAAAGTTGAAAAAAATAAAGTTTTGATAGCGCTTCCGGAAACTTTTATGAATAAATCAGGAAGCGCAGCTACGAAATTAATCCGCTCTAAAAAAGAGCTGAAAGAACTGGTTGTGATTCACGACGATTTGGATATTCCGCTAGGCAGATTTAAAATTTCCTACGGCAAAAGCTCGGGAGGGCATAAAGGAGTGGAGTCCGTGATGCGCGCCTTGAAAACCAAAAATTTCGTCAGAATCCGCATCGGCGTTTCGCCGAAAAATAAACCGGCCCAAAAAGAAGTTATGGAATTTATTATCGGCAAATTCAAACCGGCGGAATTGGAAATTTTCAAGAAAATAAACAAGCGCGTATCCAACGCGCTTGAAGCCATGGCGAGAGGCTCTTTAGAAAAGACCATGAGCCAGTTCAATTAGTGAACTCTATCTTAGCCGAATCGAATCTACTGATTATTAGTTTGAATTTTTTTCCAGCTTTGTTTTCTCCGCTGATTTCTGTATGGTTCCTTCGAAATTTAACTAGCGGCATTTTTTCTGTCATTAAGAATTCATTTATCTTGTTTTGCTTATTGTTCCGCACGACAACCTTGTACATAGCCACCTCCCCTAAAGTGTATCTATTAATGTGATAGCAACGCGTTGATTTTCTGTCAAATTTTTGGTAGGGTTTAAGAGCTGGAGAAAAGTTTAAATAAAATTCTAATAGCCGCGGTTACCCCCTCACTTTTGGAAAAGGGGGCGGGTTGGTTTTCCCAGAATTTTTCGGAAATTGAAAAAAATCGAGTAAATAATGCTTTTTGGCAGAGGAACACTTTGATTCTTGAAACCGGACAAAGAATTAAACTCTCTGAATTTTTAAGAAAAATTGTGGAGTTGGGGTATTCAAAAGTTTGGGAAGTGCATCACAGGGGAGAATTTTCTCAGCGTGGAAATGTTGTTTACATCGTTCCCATAAATGGTGGTCAAATTTACCCCCACACCAATGACATTGGTGTGGGGGTTTACTCAATTGAGTTTGAGGGAAATTATATTGAAAGTATAATAGGAAAAAGTTTTACTTCTTCACTAAATGTGAAGCCAACCATTCAGAAGCAAAACCTTTTCCTGCCGGGCGATTACGTTGTTCATATTGATCATGGCATCGGGATTTTTCGTGGAGAGAAGGAAGAGGATTACATAATTGAATACGCAACTCCCAAAAACCGTCCCAATTCTCCGGATTTGCTTTTTATTCCCAAAAAAGAAATTAAGAGAATTTCTCCTTATTTGGGTTTTAAAAAACCGGAAATTCATCGCTTGGGAACCCTCGCTTGGAGTTTGACAAAGAAAAAAGCCAAAGAAGACATATTAGCTTACGCCAAAGAACTTTTGGAAATTTTTGCCAAAAGAAAAATCGCTTCCCGTCCGCCTTATGCGGCGCATCATGAATTGGAGGAAGAGCTGATTTCCAATTTTCAATATGAATACACGCCCGACCAGAAAAAAGCTCTGGAAGAGATTTTCGCGGATATGTCAAAAAATGTGCCGATGGATAGAGTTTTGATGGGCGATGTCGGTTTTGGAAAAACAGAGCTCGCGGTTGTGGCGGCGTTCCGCGCCGTGCTTACGGGAAAGCAAACAGCGATTATGGCGCCCACCACGATTTTAGCCGACCAGCATTTTGAAATTTTTAAAAAACGCCTTGAACTTTTTGGGGTAAATGTGGCTAGGCTTACCCGCCTGGAAAGCTCGGAAAAAATAAAAGAAATTTTAAAAAAGATTGAAGACGGCCGGACGGATATTGTAATCGGGACGCATAAAATTTTAGGAAAAAACATAAAGTTTAAGAATTTAGGCCTATTAATTATTGACGAAGAACAGAAATTTGGCGTTGCCCAGAAGGAAAAATTCAAAAAAGAGAATCCTTCGCTTGATATTCTGACTCTTTTCGCGACGCCGATTCCTAGAACCTTGCAATTAGCGCTTTCCGGAATCCGCGCGATTTCCGAAATCTCAACTCCTCCGGAAGGCAGAATGAAAATTGAGACTTTCGTGCTCCCAAAAAATAAAAGATTAATCAAAGAAGCGATTTTATATGAATTAAAAAGAAAAGGCCAAATTTATTTTCTAGCCAATAGGATCCATAAAATCCCCGCGCTTTTGGAGGAAATTAAAATTTTAAAAACCGGCGCCAAAATAGGCGTGCTTCACGGAAGAATGCCGGAAGCTAAAATTATAAAAACCATGCATGATTTTCGCGAAGGGAAATCAGACCTTTTGGTTTCCACCACGATTATTGAAAATGGGATGGATCTTTCCAACGTAAACACTTTGATTGTGGAAGATGCCACGCGCTTGGGGCTTTCGCAGGCGCACCAATTGCGTGGAAGAATCGGGCGTGGAGATAAAGAGGCGTTTGCTTATTTTTTGTACCTTACTCAGCACCTCAAAGAAAAAGCCGTCTCTAGATTAGGGGCGCTAGAGAGGTATTCATGGCTCGGCGCAGGTTTGGAAATTGCTAAAAGAGATTTGGAAATCCGTGGCGCGGGAAATATTTTGGGCCGCGCCCAGTCGGGCATCGCCTTCCGCATCGGATTAAATCTTTATTTTGAACTTTTGGAGGAAGCAATTTCGGAAACCCGTGGATTTGACAAAAATAGCTAGATTTACTAAGTTTATCGCAGATAGTAAAACTCAAAAAGGAGGGTGATTTATGTGGACTAGCGCGCTTTGGATAATTGGAGGCGTCTGGATTTTGTGTGGGATTTTTTTCTGGTTCTTTGTAAAATCTCTGAAAGAAATCAAACGCTCAAGTTGGCATTACAAGCTCTACGATCTTGTGTGGAGTAATTATCCTCAATATTCTTCTTCTTATGCGCTTTGTTTGACCGTTACGCCATTCGCATTGATTGTGGCTATATGGTTTGTTCTTTGTTGGTTCGTGATCGGTTGCCCAATTAGGTTTCTCCTTAATTGGGTCATCTGGCCGTTTTTCTTTGGCAAGAGGCCCGTTGATGGATGGAGTAAGAAATACTGGGGCGATTTGATTGATACAGATACTCTCCCTAGTGATAATAGTACATATATTAATTGTTCTTTTTGGAAATGGCTTTTGTTGCCAGTCGGCGGAATATCTATGGAAACATTTATGTCGCCGTCCCCATTTGTGATTCTTATTGAAGGATTGACCGTTGTCTGGCTGTTTTACAAAATGCTTTTTAGGGCATTTTTGCCTCTAGAAAAATATATTTTGGGAGGCACAGTAGTTTTAATGATACTGATTGTTATAACAGCATGGCTTAAACCACATCTGAAGAAGATATATATTAAATTGAGAAACAAACTTAGTGTCCATCTGCCCATCGTGGATTAGCGTTTCCGGCTGCTGGTCTTTGACCGCAGCTTTTTTATTTATAATTTGACAAAAAAACCTAGATTTGCTAGGTTATTTTTAGATTTGACAAAAAATTTTTCAGGAGAAAAGGAGACAAAATGGCGCAATATAAAATAGGTGCGATGGAAATTACGGAAAAAATATATAGACTTTTAAGAAGTCAACAAGGAGAGATACTTCGCTTGTCGCGAACTTCTGTGATGCGGGAAAAAGAAGTAAAAGGATTTGTCGGGGAGCTGGATTTATTTTTACAAACGGTTCTTTGCGATTTTTTACCATCGCTTATTGACTGCAAAATTGTGAGCGAGGAGATAAAAAGCGCGTGGCCGCCAGTATCTAGCGATTTTTGGATTATTGATCCACTAGACGGCACCGATAACTCCGGAATGCTTTCTTTCAACTTTGGCACAATGGGCGCTTTGATTGAGAGAGGTGGAATCTCTTTGGCGTGGATTTATCTTCCTATTAGAGAACAGGTCTTCGGAGACGGATTTTTCTTCGCTGTTCGTGGGAACGGAGCTTTTCAAAAAACGCCTATTGGTTTTAAGCCATTGCATGTCTCTGACAAACGAGATTTTGAAAAAGCCAATGTTTTTTTGGAAGGAGAAAGTAAAAAACTTCCAGAGTCGCCGTTTATCTGTAAAATCAGACAAAATACTCGCAACCGCAATGGTATGTCCTGCGCTCTATCTTTCGCCTTGCTCGCTTCCGGATTTCACGCACCAATCCCTGTTGATGCTGTGATTTCTTATAAGAATGAGCCCTGGGATAATTTGCCTGGAATATTGTTGACCGAAGAAGCCGGCGGTAAGGTTACTGATTTCTACGGAAGGCCTTGGTCGCTTGAAAATTGCGGCAGTTTGGTTTTTTCCAACGGGCTTTTGCATGGCCAGATCATTGCTCTCAACTGCCCAGCTTTTCGCTAGGATACGATATGGCCTTAATCCAAATGGATGGGCCTTTTTATTTTTCCTGATTTTCTTGCACTTCCTCTTTCGGAGCCACAGGCGCTTCGCCTTTTTTCCCGAGAAACGAAAGCGAAAGTTTTTTATCTTCCGGTTTATAGTTCACTATCTGGAAAAAATATGACTCGCCGGCCAAAACCATCTCGCGCATTTTTTTCTCCGTGCCGAATTCCGAAATATGGGCGAGTCCGTAGATGCCGGTGTCCAAAGTTATCAGCGCGCCGAATTTATTTAAACGCAAAACTTTTCCTTCCACAATATCGCCTTTTTTATATTTTTCTTTGTGCGTTTCCCAGGGGTCCGGCTTTAAGGCTTTCACTGAAAGTGAAATTTTGTCTCCGTCTATTGAAATTATTTTAGCTTTTATTTGTTCACCGACTTTAAAAAGCGCGTTGGGGTTTTCCACCAAAGCCCAATCCAGCTCCGAGATGTGGGCGAGCCCCTCCAGCCCTTCCTCTAATTTTATAAATATTCCGAAATCAACCACGCCGGTAACTTCTCCCTCAATAATGTCGCCGACTTTGTATTTTCCCACGACTTTTTTCAAATCTTCTGACTCCGCGCCTTTTTCTGAAAAAATAAGTTTGTTTTCTTTGGGGTCAAAATCCAAAATGGTGACGGAGATAGCCTCTCCAACCAATTTTCTAAGCTCGTCAAAAATTTTTTCTTTCTCGCCATTCTCAACTCGCGGGTAGTGGGACGCTTTGAGTTGCGACGCCGGCAGAAATCCTTTGATGCCGCGCCATTCCAAAACCACGCCGCCTTTGTTGGCTTCCAAAACTTTCAAATTCAAAGCTTCCTGCGAACCCTTCAGCTCTTTAGCTTCTTTCCAAATCATTTCCGAGCCCGCTTCTTTCAATGAAAGCTCAACGAAGCCGTTTTCATTTTCAAGTTCCACGATTTTTGCCGTTACCTTATCTTCCGGTTTCAGATTTTTAATAAGCTCCCGCGCGTTTTGATATTCCTGGCCGTAGATGATGCCGGTGCCGAAAATTCCCAAATCCAAAAACACTTTGGCGCCTTCCCGCTCCAGCACACAGCCCTCAATTAAATCGCCGATTTTAAGAAAAACCTTCGGCCGCGCTTTAAGCAAAGCGTCCATTATGCCGTTATTCGGCTTAATATCTTTTTCCATAGCTAAATTCGCCATTGATTGGATTATAAGCATTTTGCTACAATTGTCTAGTATGGTCATAACTTACTACGGGCTTTCGTGTTTTAAAATACAAAGCGGGGACACGGTGTTGGCTATTGACCCTTTTTCAAAAGAGTCGGGGCTGACGCCACCGAGGTTTGAGGCGCACGCTGTTTTGGTGACGCACGATCACGAAAACCACAATAATATTGAAACGCTTTCCGCGAAGGGTGAGGGCGTCGTTTTCAAAATTACTGGTCCCGGCGAATACGAGTTTAAGGGGATTTTGGTGCGTGGTTTTTGGTCTTTTCACGACTCTAAAAACGGCAAACAAAAAGGGAAAAACACAATTTATATAATTGAATGGGAAGGGATGAAGCTCGCGCATTTGGGCGATTACGGCGAGGAAACTTTGCGGAGTGAAATTCAGGAGGCATTGGGCACGCCGGATATTTTATTTTTGCCGGTGGGTGGCGGCGATACAATAGACGGCGAGGTGGCAGCGAAATTGGCGAACCAAATTGAACCGCGCGTCATAATCCCTATGCATTATAAAATTTCGGGGCTCCGAGCGAAATTGGACGGCGTGGAAGTTTTTATGAAAGAAATGGGAGAGAAGGCGGAGCCGGAAGAGAAATTTACAATTAAGAAAAGCGGACTACCTAACGCCGAGGATTCCAAAATAGTAATTTTAAAAACGCCGTGAGACATCCATTGGATTTTATTGAAAATATCCAGCAAAAACCGGAGCCGACAAGAAAATTGATAGCCACGGCGTTGGTGATTTTTTTTATCTTAATTATTATCGGCATTTGGATAACGACTTTTTCATTGCCGGAAAGCTCCCAGCAGGAAACTCCATCCGCCCAGCCTTCGCCATTTACTCTCTTATGGAATTTCACAAAAGAATCGTTTAAATGATTAAAAGCGAGGCCAAGGAAAGAATAGAAAAATTAAAAAATCTGGTAGATAAGTATCGCTATCAGTATCATGTTTTAAATAAACTGGAAATTTCGGAGGAAGCATTGGATTTCTTAAAGCACGAATTAAAAAAACTGGAAGACGAATTTCCTAATTTGGTGACGGCGGATTCCCCGACGCAGAGAGTCGCCGGCAAGCCGTTGAAAGAATTTAAAAAAGTCAGACATCAAACCAAAATGATGTCTTTGGAAGATGTTTTTTCCGAAGAAGAATTTTCGGAGTGGGTTGATAGATTGGATAGATTAATAAAAAGCAAGCCTAATCATTTTTACCCCCACACCAAAAGTTTTGGTGTGGGGGTGTATGCCGAACCTAAATTCGACGGCCTTGCCTTGAGTATTGTTTATGAAGGCGGTGTTTTAAAATACGCGGCTACTCGCGGAGATGGGCAAGTTGGGGAGGATGTTACGCAAAATGTCCGGACAATAGAATCTGTGCCCTTAAAAATTAGAGCTAAAGGCAGAGTGGAGGTGCGCGGGGAGGCGATAATTACAAAGAAAAATTTTGAAGCTATAAATAAAAGGCAAAAAAATAAAGGCGCGTCGCTTTATGCCAACACCAGAAATTTAGCAGCCGGGTCACTTCGCCAACTGGACCCAAAAATTACCGCGTCGCGCCGGCTGGATTTTTTTGCTTATGATTTATCGGGGGCGGAATTCAAAAATCATAGCGAGGAGCACAAGGCGCTCCGCGATTTGGGTTTTAAAACCGGCGGAGGTTTGGAAGGAATTTGCAAAAAGCCGGAAGAAGTTTTTTTGCGCTATAAAAAAATCGCGGAGCGCCGCGAAAAACTTCCATATAATATTGATGGTATCGTTGTGTCGATTGACTCCAATGATTTATTTAAAAAATTGGGAGTTGTCGGAAAAGCTCCTCGCGGAACGATAGCTTTTAAATTCGCGCCAAAAGAAACAACCACCAAAGTGGAGGATATTATCGTGCAAGTCGGGCGCACCGGCGCTTTGACGCCTGTTGCCATTTTAAAACCGGTTGAAATCGGCGGGGTCGTGGTAAGTAGAGCGACGCTTCACAACGAAGATGAAATAAAAAGATTGGGCGTGAAAATCGGCGATAGCGTGATTGTGGGCAGAGCGGGCGACGTGATCCCGGACATCAGAAAAGTTTTAAAAGAACTGCGGACGAGCCGCGAGCGGGAATTTCATATGCCCAAGCATTGCCCGGTTTGCAAAAAGCCGATTGAAAAAAAAGAAGGCGAGGTGCAGGCCAAATGCGTCAATAAATTTTGTCCGGCAATGCACAGGGAGGGGCTTTATCATTTTGTTTCCCGTAAAGCTTTTAACATTGACGGGCTCGGCCCAAAAATTTTAAACGCATTTTTGGACCACGGGCTCATACAAGATGCTTCTGATATTTTTGAATTAAAAGAAGGCGACATCGCGCCCCTGGAAAGATTCGGCGAAAAATCGGCGGAAAATTTGGTGGAAGCGATAAAATCATCCCGTAAAATTACTCTCGCTAGATTTCTTTACGCTTTGGGTATTTTGCATGTTGGGGAGGAAACTGCGATTGATTTAGCTGAACATTTTGGATCTTTGGAAAAATTGGAGCATATGTCGAAAGAAAATTTGGAATCAATTCCGAATATCGGAGAAGTGATGGCAGAAAGCGTTTATGGATGGTTTCGCGATGAGCGCAATAAAAATTTTCTAAAAAAACTTTTAAAATATATTGATATTGAAAACCCGAAAAAGAAAAAACCGGGGAAGCTGGCCGGAAAGACTTTTGTTTTTACCGGCGAGATGGAGTCAATGAGCCGGGATGAAGCCAAAGCAAAAGTTAGGGAACTTAGCGGCGACCCGTCTGAAACCGTCAGCAAAAATACGGACTACGTTGTTGTTGGCGAGAACCCGGGCTCCAAATACGCCCGTGCCCAAAAACTCGGAGTAAAAATTATAGATGAAAAGGAGTTTTTGAAAATGATAAAGTAAATAATATGAAAATCACAAAACACATTCATTCATGTTTGCTGGTGGAGGATGCGGGGAAACGGATTTTGGTTGACCCTGGGAATTATACTTTTGAGGAGGGCGCGCTGGATTTGGGGAAAATTGACGGCTTGGATTTGATTTTGATAACCCACGAACATTTGGACCACGCCTATCCGCCTTTGATTAAAAAAGTTTTGGAGCGCTTTCCGGATGTTAAAATTCTGGCGAATTTATCCACCAAAAATTTCTTAACGAAAGAAGGCATCGGCTCTTTTGCGAATAATTTTGATGGCATCACTTTGGCGGACGCTCCACATGAATTTTTGCTAGGCGGACGGACTGCTGAAAATTCGCTTTTAAATATTTTTGGAAAATTAACCCATCCTGGCGATTCACTAAAATTTAACGCGTCTCTCCCGATTTTGGCTTTGCCCATCCAAGCACCATGGGGAAGCATGGTGGCCTCGGTTGAAAAAGCCGCGCTCGTAAAACCGAAATTTGTAATTCCAATTCACGATTGGCATTGGAAAGATTCAGCGCGGAAGAAAATGTACGACATGGCAAAAAATTATCTGGCCGAAAAGGGCATTGAGTTCCGGAGCTTGGAAACTGGAGAAGAATTTGAAGTTTAGCTTTAAATTGCTACAATAATCCTATGATTTCTAAAGAAGAAATAGAACATCTGAAGGATTTGGCAAGAGTAGAATTTGGAGCGAAGGAAACTGAAAAGCTTGCCAAGGATTTGGACGAGATTTTGGAATACATTGACCAACTTAAAAAGGCGGACGTTTCAAACGCTCCGGAAATGACGCACGCGCTGGAGGGAGTAAAAAATATTGTTAGGAAAGATGAAAACAATAAATATAATTCAGAGGATTTAATCGGCGCGTTTCCCGAAAAAGAAAATAGCTATCTTAAGGTAAAAGCAATTTTATGACGATTTTAGAATTTCACAAAGCCCTTAAAAATAAAAAAACTTCCGCAAGAGAGACGGCAATTTCCTATTTGGACAAAATAAAAAAGGAAAATAAAAATTTAAACGCCTATCTGGAAATTTTTTCCGCCAGAGGGGGATCCGCATCTGGCGGAGAGTATGACGCGCTTAAGCAGGCAAAAGAAATTGACGAGAAAATCGCTTCGGGCGAAGAACCCGGCGCGCTTTGGGGCGTGCCGATTGCCATAAAAGACAATATTTTAATAAGAGGGGAAATTGCCTCCGCTGCCTCAAAAATTTTAGGAAATTACGTGGCTTCCTACGACGCGCATGTGATTGCAAAATTAAAAAAAGCTGGCGTAATATTTTTGGGGCGCACCAATATGGACGAATTTGCCATGGGTTCATCAACCGAAAACTCCGCCTACGGTCCGACAAAAAATCCGCGCGACACTTCCAAAGTTCCGGGTGGTTCATCTGGCGGCTCGGCCGCCGCCGTTGCCGGCGGCCTCGCCATGGCTGCCTTGGGTTCAGATACCGGGGGCTCCATCCGCCAGCCGGCGGCTTTTTGCGGAGTTGTTGGTTTGAAGCCCACTTACGGCGCGGTTTCCCGAAACGGACTTATCGCCATGGCTTCTTCTTTGGACCAAATCGGACCAATTACCCAAACAGTGGAAGACGCGGAAATTTTATTTAATACAATTAAAGGAAAAGACGAAATGGATTCAACTTCTGTTTTACCAAAAGTTTTCAACCGCGCCGCCAAAATTAAAACCATTGGCATTCCCAAAGAATATTTCAGTGAACAAGGTCTTGACCCCCATATTAAATCAGAACTTGATAAAGTAATTAACAAACTTGAGAAAAATTATGAAATCCACGAAATCAACTTGCCGCATACCAAATACGCTCTGGCTTGCTACTATATAATTGTACCGGCGGAAGTTTCATCCAATATGGCGCGGTTTGACGGTGTAAGATACGGCGAAAGAAAAGATGCCGGAAATTTGATTGAAACTTACAAAAAAAGCCGCGGCGAGGGAATCGGGCTTGAAGTCAGAAGAAGAATTTTGCTGGGCACTTACGCGCTTTCGGCGGGCTACTACAACGCGTATTATTCCAAAGCCCAGCGCGTCCGTTCGTTGGTTGCAGAAGATTTTAAAAAAGCATTCGCCGAAGTTGATCTGATTTTGGCGCCCACCGTTCCTACTCCGCCTTTTAAAATCGGCGAAAAAACAAATGACCCATTGGCTATGTACCTTTCCGATATTTATACTATTCCGGCAAACTTGGCGGGCGTGCCAGCGCTCACTTTGGCTTCAGGCGCCCAGCTTATTGCCCCGCATTTTGAAGAAAATAGATTATTTGAAGTCGGTAAATTTATAGAACATGATTGATCTCATAAACTCAATTTTTGATTTGGCTTTTAATATTATAGATTTTTTAATTAACTACGATTATTCGCGGCCGGTGCCCTTGCTAAAGGCCTTGGCGGTTTATATTTCCATCCCGCTGGTTTTTGGCATAATTTACAGCATTTACAAATCCAACCAGATTTTCAGGGCGATGCACGTTTTTGACGAGCCGAAAGGAACGCCGTTGGAGAAAAATAAAAATCAGGAGGATTGGGATAAAATTTTGGCTGGCGGAAAATCGGAAAATGAAAACGACAGGAAACAAGCAGTAATTTCCGCGGATTCTTTGATTGAGAAAATTTTGGGGATGGCCGGATATTCTGGAGAAAATTTAGGGGAGAAATTAAAAAATATCGAGCCAGCGGATCTGGATTCTCTGGACGCGCTTTGGGAAGCGCATAAAATCAGAAACCGCATCGCCCACGAAGCCGGCTATCAGCTTCTCAAAGAAGATTCCGAAAAAGCCCTCGCCCTTTTTGAAAAAGCGTTGAAGGAATTGGAATATATTTAATTTTTCTTTTCGCGGTAGCGGGGGCGGGAGTTGAACCCACTTCTGGAGGTTATGAGCCTCCCGAGATACCGTTTCTCTACCCCGCATCGTAATCGCTATTATACTGTCTTTATTAAGATTGAGCAAAGAAAAACCGCCCTTCGTCCGCCAACTAGCGGACTCGGCGGTTTTTCTTCCGCAACGCTTATGCGCGCGATACATTGACTGCCGCTGGGCCTTTTTCGCCCTCAACGACTTCAAAGGTGACTTTGTCGCCAACCTTCAATTCGTCATATGTTACGCCTTTCAACTCCTTGGAGTGAAAGAAGAGATCCTTTGTCTCGCCTTCGCGAGCAATGAATCCAAATCCTTTGGGCGTAAGTGTCTTGATTGTTCCTTCCGACATGCGATTTGTTTTTATAATTAACTATACCGAGAAACTCGACTTTGTTTCTGTGCTTTACAACACCAAATTAGTGTAGCATGTAATCGGAATTTATACAAATAAAAAAAGGGGAGCCGGCGGGGGCTCCCTTAATGCGCTGATTCGTCCAGAGGCAATTCATGTTTCGTCTCCTGATTTGAGCACGAAAAGTCTTCAGGATTGAAAGTGCCGGCCAGATAAGATTTAAATAATCTCCCGGCGCAAGCCACTCGAAATGGGTAAGTAGGAGTCCAATCATGTTTCGCAGAATCAAATTTGGCAATCATCTCCGCCAGTTGCGGGTTTTCCCCCGAATGGGCTATAAAATACAGCTTGGTTGGAGTCATATCCTCGTTTTCCCATCCCGGTGTTTTCTTCGCGACGGAAATGAATCTATTCACTAAACCTTCCCCCGCGTGATACGCCCAAATTGCGTTGTTTATATTTCCGAAGCGCTCCGCGAGGCCGGCAAGATGTTTAGCCGAAGCCATTGTCGCCAATTTAGGATTAAATCTATCATCCCGCACGATAACTTTTTTATAAACGGGAATTCTTGTGATTTTCCCTTTGCGTCGGGCAACGACAGTTTTTTTAATATTGCCGTATTTAACTAGCCCCATATTTTTTCCGGTAAGGGGCATAATTTGCCCGATTCCGGAAGCTCCCGAGCGGTTTTTTGCCGTGGGATCACAGCCACTTTCCAGAAGAATGATTTCCAAGAGTTTGTCTTCCGGAAATCCGCTCGTTTCTGAGGCCTCGCGAAACATTTCAAGGTAGGTGGTCTTAGCGCATTCGCTAAGGCCTTTAAAGAATCTTTCTTTCGCAATGAAGACTCGCGCTTGCATCGCGATAAGGGCTTCCTCTTTCTCTTCAAAGATCTTGTTGGCATCTATCTCCTGCCCATACACTCGCAACGTAACGGCGAGCAATAAAATTGAAAAGATCGCTATTTTCATAATAAACCCTCCTTCTATAAAATGAATTATGAACTAAGAAATACATAGCACCCTTCAATTTAAATGTCAACTATTTGTTTATGCGCGTTTGCCGCCAAATTGAATACACCCGTCAGTAAAATGTATTCGGCTCTTGTTTCTGATTCGTTCATACAGTTATACGCCTATCTTCCATATTTCTTTTTCAAGAAATGCTTCGATAGTTTGGCGCGTCGCTTTATTAATGAGATTTGAATGTGATAATTTATTTTCTTTTGCGTACTCGGCAAGTGTAATAATTTTCTTACCTTCCAAATACGCCAGCCTTTTGTGGTAACTATTAGTAAGCGACTTAGCTACAATTTCTTCCATAATCTCTGTTTTACTTTTTGTGTCGAATTCCTTGAACGCATCATAATATTTTTTCCGGTCAATGAATTTTATGTTGATCGGCGCATATCCCTCACGAATTAAAAGATAATTATTGATCACTCGCCCAATGCGTCCATTACCATCTACAAACGGGTGCGTGTATTCAAAGGCAAGATGTAGCCCAGCAATTCGTTTAATAATATTTTCTTGACTGCTCGCATGATATTCTGCAAGCATTTTTTCAAGTCGCCCCGCCACTTCTTCCGGCTTTGGCGCGATATGGCTTCCCACTCTCACATATTCTCCCGACGCACGAAACCTTCCGGCAACATCATCACGAATATTTGAGATAAGCATTTTATGGAGAGATAAAATAACATCAAGCGTTAATTCTTGTTCTTTGGCTCGCTTCTCTATATATGACACCACTCTAGCCAGATTTTTTGCTTCAAAAATTTCTCGCTCACTGATAAACCTGTCTAGGTCAATTTGGAGCAGTATTTTTTCAGTTTCTTCAAGAGTAAGCGTGCTATTTTCAATAGCGTTGGAGTTATAAACTTGTTCAGCAATTTCCGCTTCGCTCACAAGCTTAATAAGCGCCTCTTTGCCGGTAGACGCTTTATAGTATCTTTCACGCAGTGAGTGTATTTTATTAAAAACGCTTAATACTTTAGCCATATACCCCCATTATAGTAAAATTCACGGTTTTGTCAACATAATCGTGAAAATATAGTATTTTTTTGATGTTTTTCACGGTTTTAGCTATAATTTCCCCAAAAACGTCTTATTGAGAACCGTTTTTTAATCTGCTCTAAATCATCAAGATACTTTAAGAACAAAATCCAAGAAGTTTGCTCAATATAATCAAGCTCTGTGGCGCACCCAGCATCGCGATGCAAAATATCGTCTATATTCCGAAATGCTTGCTCAAACATTTATAGTTTAGTCGCTACAAATAATGAGCTTAGAATAACATAAATTAACGCTTTGCAGAATAAAACTGTAAGGTTATTAAAATAAAACAGAAGTGGCGGATTTTATCCGCCACTTCTGTTTTATCATTTTCCAAGCCGATCGGTCTTCCGATAAAAAGTGTTTCGGGCGCGGGCGATGGGATTTGAACCCACGATCTCCTCTCATGACCCCGCACCAAAAATTTCCAGCGGGCCCGAAGGGATTTGAACCCTCGATCTTCCCCGTGACAGGGGGACGTGTTGCCAGGCTACACCACGGGCCCATATTTAATTTTGGTGCGGGGCGGGCAGGGAGGCGTGTTAACCAGGCTACACCACGCCCGCATAATTTTTTAGCCAATGGCTGCAGCAGGGATCGAACCTGCGACCTAGGGCTTATGAGTCCCTCGCTCTACCACTGAGCTATGCAGCCGATTATTATACAAATATACAACAAATTAAGCAAAAATTGAAGAATAAATCAATATAAAGTATTATTAAAAAATGATTCGCATTAAAAAACTTAAATCGCTCTTGGCAATTGTTGAAAATTCTGCACTGGGCGATAACTACCTCTTCCGAAATTTATATGCCGATGTTAATGGCGAAGAAAAAGATATTCTTGAAGACGGCGCTTTGTCGTGCGCGGTTTTCGCGTCGGCGGTTTTACTAAATTTGGAGCTTATTAAAAAGCCGCATGCCACGGTTTCCGGAACCGTTAAAGATATGTTTGAAAGCGGATGGCGCGAAATTGCTCAATTAGGGCCGGGGGCGGTTATTCTGTGGGAGAAAATAATATTTGAAGACGGGAAAGAACACTCCCATATTGGTTTTTATATCGGCAATGAGGAGGCGATTAGCAATTCTTTTGCTGACAAATGCCCTCGGCGGCATCATATAACTTATGGCACTAACCAAGACGGCGCGCCGAAACGCAAAATAGAAAAAATTTATTGGCATCCGGAGCTGAATGATTAAAAACATGTCTAATATAGAAATCAAATCTTCGGAGGAGGTAGAGATAATAAAAACTCTTGAGGCCCGGAGCGACCACGAGGCAAAAAGATTATTGCGTTTTTTGAAAATGCCGGATTTATCGCGCGCTAAAGCAAGCCCGCTTTATGAATTAATAGAGCGCCTAGTTAACCTCCCGGAATTTAAATCATTTGATGTTGTAAAAATTCCGGATATTGTCCCCGCCAAAGAAAGTTTTGATTTGTTTGATTTTCCGCTTGACCATCCCACGCGGAGCAAGTCGGACACATACTATATTAACGACGAATATATTCTTCGCACTCACACTACGGTCATGTGGTATTATTATTTGCTTTCGGAGGCGATTAAAGAAAAATTAAAAGGCGAAGCGCCAATCGGGGTTTTTTCCTACGGCAAAGTTTACAGGAAAGATGAAATAGATCGCCACCATATGAATGTTTTTCACCAAGTGGACGGATTATACCTTTGCCGAAAAAACGAAAAAATTTTTGAAAGGCGGGATTTAGAAGAAGTCCTTGTGAAAATCGCTAAAGCAATATTCGGGAAAGACATAAAGTATCGCTTTAATGATGATTTTTTTCCGTTTACTTATTCCAGCATTGAAATGGAGATTGAGAAAAAAGATAAATGGATAGAAGTTCTTGGCGCGGGCATCGCACAGCCGTCCGTTTTGGAGAAGCTTGGCGTTGATTCTAAAATTTGGGGCGGCTGGGCTTTCGGTTTCGGTTTGGAACGGCTTGCCATAATCAGTATGGATTTGCCGGACATACGGCTTTTATGGTCGGAAGATCCGCGGATTAAAAAACAATTGCGCTTGGGAAATAAATATATTCCGGTGAGCAAATATCCGCCGATTACTAGAGATATATCTTTTGTCGTCGCCAACGACTTTATTCCAAATAATTATTTTGATTTGATAAGGGATTTGGGAGGCGATTTGGTTGAAGAAGTTAAGCTGATTGATAAATATGAAAATCTAGAAAAATTCGGCACGGGAAAAATAAGCTACACATACAGAATAATTTACAGAAGCAACGACAGGACTTTGGTTTCGGGCGAAATTGATAAAATCCAAAACGAAATTTACAAACAAACCGCCAAGCAATTTAACGCCGAATTAAGATGAAATCATTTTTACATTTGTTTTATAAAATCCGCGGGAAATTTTTAGAAAATTCAGCTAAAAATAAACTTTCTAAATTAAAAAACAGCGAATATAGATTGCCGTATCAAATTCCTTATGTTTCGCAGTACGCTTCTAAAGAATTAGCGGAGAGTTATGTTAAAAACGCCGAACTTTTGGCAAGTGACCCAAGGTGGCGCGATTTTGGCGCGGAAACGCCAGAAGAATACGCTTTTTGGTCTAGGAGAATTTGCGGAATGGCCTGTTTTCAAATGATTTTATTATCACTTAGACGTCCGACGTCTAAGTTGATGGAATTAGGGAAAAAAGCGATGACCGCCGGATGCTATTTATTGGATCCCAAAAATCCAAAACGGCTCGTCGGGCTTTTGCATAAACCGTTTTTGAAATTTATTGATAAGTTTGGGCTTGCCGGGAAACTAATGTGGTATATCGGACCAGCGGTTATCGCCTATGAGATTTTAAATAAAAATTTTGTGATTGCTTCTGTAAGCCACGAAATACGCTTTAGAGATGCGCGTCCAGAAGATAAAACCGGGCACTTGGTTTTAGTTCATGGGTTTAAAATGAATGGAGGCATAATCGCTGGATTTTATATTCATAATCCTTCTGGTTTTTACGGCATCTCGCAAGAAAATCATTTTGTCCCGGCTGATGATTTTTTAAATTGCTTCTCGGGCAGGATTATTGTTTTGAAGTTAAAGTAAATTTGCAACTTGCTTGCTATAGCGTGATTATTGCAAATTCTAAAGAGTGCAAATTAACCAGCGATAGCTGATTAACTTGTAGTTTGGAAAGGTGTGAAAAAAAATAAAAAAAGCGTGGGGAGCGTTTGCTCAGCCACGCGCGTTTTGAGGCTCGCAAAATCACAAGAATTTCATAAAGGTTAGAAGATGGGAATGCTCATTTTCGTTTATTTTCAAAATGCGGCAAAGATGACGGCGAAATGGATTTTCTTGGCAATTCATTTTCAAGACTAGTTCCACATTTTGCACCAAACGATTAATTTCAAAAAAACGCTCAATTTCCGGCGATAGCGACAAAGGATTTAAATAAGCCTCTGTCCATTCTCCCTTTCCATAACAACCACATATCCAGTCAGCAATGATTTTAACCTCTTCTGGCGTAACTTTCCATAAATCTGGAGAAATTTCTATGTTTTTCATAATCGCACCCCCATCTTTCTTTATCATATACTTCATATTTTTTTCATCAATATCTGGTTGTTGATAGGTTATTTTTATGCTATTATTAAGCTATAAATTAGATATTCATTATGCCCAAAAAAACCAAGAAAATAGCGCCCAAAAATGAGGGGGGGAAAGGGGGGTCGTACACCGCAAAGGATATTTTTGTATTAGAGGGTTTAGAGCCGGTCAGGAAGCGCCCGGGAATGTATATCGGGTCAACCGGCGCGGAGGGACTACATCATTTGATTTGGGAAGTAGTGGATAACTCCATAGACGAAGCGATGGCGGGGTACGCCAAAAATATAATTGTGACTCTTTTGCCGAATCACCGCGTGCGCGTGACGGACGACGGCCGGGGAATTCCGATTGAAGTCCACAAGCAGACAAAAAAATCTGCTTTAGAAACCGTGATGACCATGCTTCACGCCGGAGCCAAATTCGGCGGAGAGGGTTATAAAGTTTCGGGAGGGCTCCATGGTGTTGGTGTTTCGGTGGTCAACGCTTTATCCAGCTGGATGCGCGCGGAAGTTTGCCGACCTGCCCGTAATGCTACGCATAGCGTTGCAGGCGGGGAGGGCGAGCACTGGGCGCAGGAATATCAAAGAGGCAAACCAAAAACTAAGGTGCAGAAAGTCGGCAAATGCCGAAAGCTGGGGACTTCCATAACATTTGAACCGGATCCGGAAATTTTCGCGGACAGCAAAACCGGAAACATTCCTGAATTTGATTGGAAAAAAATTCTTGAGAGATTGCGCCAACAGGCGTATTTGACGAAGGGCATAAAAATTTCCATATCCGACGAAAGAGAAAAAAACGAGGCGGAACAAAATTCTTATTCTTTTTATTTTGAAGGCGGGGTGGCTTCCTACGTGAAATATTTAAACGAGGGGTTTACTCCGAAGCACGACACGATTTTTTACACTCAAAAAGAATCCGAGGAAATCTTGGTTGAAATCGCTTTGCAATATGTTGACGATTTGCAGACGAGGGAGTTGGCTTTCGCCAATAATATTTTAAACCCCGAAGGCGGTATGCATTCCACGGGTTTTCGGACGGCGCTCACAAGGTCGCTCAATTCTTACGCCAGAAAAAATAGTTATCTAAAAGAATCTGAAGAAAATCTAACTGGAGAAGACGCGCGGGAAGGGCTCACTTCAATAATTTCCATAAAACTTAAAAATCCGCAGTTTGAAGGGCAGACCAAGGCCAAACTGGGCAACCCCGAGGCACGTACGGCGGTGGACGATGTTTTCGCAAAATCTTTTGACGCTTTTTTGGAAGAGCGCCCGCAGGATGCCCGCGCTATTTTGGAAAAAGTAATTTTAGCGTTAAAAGCCAGAAAGGCAGCCAAGGCGGCCAAGGATACTATTTTAAGAAAGGGCGCTTTGGACGGCCTGGCGCTTCCGGGAAAGCTGGCGGACTGCCAGAGCAAGAATCCCGCCGAGTCGGAAATTTTTATCGTGGAAGGCGATTCGGCCGGAGGCTCGGCTAAGCAGGCGCGCGACAGGAGATTTCAGGCGATACTTCCTTTGCGTGGAAAAATTTTGAACGTGGAAAAAGCCCGCTTGGACAGAATGCTGACTTCAGACCAAATAAAAACCTTGGTCATCGCGTTGGGAGCGGCGATTGCGGAAAGTTTTGACCTTTCAAAATTAAGATACCACCGCATCGTGATTATGACCGATGCCGACGTTGACGGCGCGCACATCCGCACGCTTTTGCTCACGCTTTTTTACAGATATTATTTGCCATTGATTCAAAAGGGATATATTTATATAGCCCAGCCACCGCTTTATAAAATTCAAAAAGGGAAAGAAATCAAATACGTTTATTCAGAAGAAGAAAAAAATAAAACAGTAAAATATTTTGATAATCCCAATATTCAGCGCTACAAAGGCCTGGGAGAAATGAACGCCGACGAATTGGGCGAGACAACAATGGACCCGGCCAAGCGCGTTTTGAGGCAGGTGACGATTGACGACGCCAAAGGCGCAGATCATATTTTTGATGTTTTGATGGGCGACGACGTCGCCCCCCGCAAACTTTTTATCCAAACCCACGCCAAGGCGGTAAAGAATTTGGATATATAAAGCTTGATTTTTATTAGCCATACATGTTAGAATGGTCATAGAGACGAGGGCAACCTAATATTGGGGCCAAAATATAGTATGAAAGGAGGTGTTAGATGAATATCAAGGGAATTTCTATTACATACGACCCAGTTAAGGAACCCATCAAAAGATTCACGGTTAAATGGGACTTGGAAGGCGAACATCCGCCATCTGTTGAGAAGCTTGTTGAATTTGTTTTGGGCGCCAGAAAGTTTATTGCAAAAGCGATCTGGTGGCTCTTCCTTGTTTTTGTCGGCTTCGGCAGATCGGAGTTTGACCGCAACAAGGTTTAAAGGGGAGGAGTGCAACAAGATGAAAAAGAAACAACAAGTTCCGGCACCTGTCGTAACGACATCCGTAACAATGGAGTGCCGTTCAACGATAGCGGTGTTTACTGTCCAGGGTGCTTCCGATAACGATCTTTACCAAGCCAAGCAGAAGCTGGTAGCTCGGGGCATCCAATGCGACATAGTAAATCTCGGTGATGGAAAGCTGGCGCTCTCTGTTCCTATAAAGACGGTGAAGGAGCGTGGAGGCGATTTTCTGGAGGAGGTGCAGTCCTTCCTGCGAGGTTTTTCAAGGACGGTGTCGAGTCCCGCTTAACCGCGCGTTAGTCTGATGGGTTTTCAAAGGCCAACTTCCAAATAATGGAGGTTGGCCTCTTTACTTTTCTTTTTGCGTTTGCTATCCTTAAATCAGGCCCTCAGGGGCTTTTAAAAAACATTAAAAAATATAAATCAACGAATTATTATGTTTACAAAGTTAGCAAATTATTTTAAAGAAACCAGGTTGGAGATGAGAAAAGTGAATTGGCCTACCAGAGCCGAAACTTTGCGCTATACAGTAACTGTAATTTTGGTGTCTTTGGGCGTGGCGGCGGTTTTGGGCTTCTTTGATTTTATTTTTACCAGCATCCTTCAGTCTTTTATTTAAATAATAAATTTTATATTTGGTCGAATTTTATGATATTTAGTTTACAAAAGCATTATAACTAATCGATTTTTCTACTACCTGGTATGGCGAAACAAACATCTGAATTCGGAAAAAATTGGTACGCTGTGCACACTTACTCCGGCTATGAGGACGCGGTGGCCAGAAATTTACGCCAACGCATTGAATCTTTAGGAATGGAAAATCAGATTTTTCAAGTTGTGGTGCCAAAGGAAAAAAAGATAAAAATAAAAGGCGGCAAGCGGCGCGTGGTTGAGGAAGAAATTTATCCGGGTTATGTTTTGGTGGAGATGGTGGTGACGGACGCTTCGTGGTATGTTGTCAGAAACACTCCGCGGGTTACGGGCTTTGTGGGCTCAGGCACCACGCCTGTGCCTTTAGCCAAGGAAGAAATTGATTCGCTATTTTCGCGAATGGGCAAAGACGAACCGGTCCATAAAATTGATATTTCTGTGGGCGATCCGGTGCGCATAATTGACGGGCCATTCAAAGATTTTGAAGGCAAGGTGCACGAAATTGACGAAGCCAGGGGTAAAGCGAAAGTTTTTGTTTTAATGTTCGGCCGGGAAACTCCGGTGGAGCTGGATTTTTTACAAGTTAAAAAGTTATAAAATATTTATATGGCCAAGGCTATAAAGACAATATTAAAATTACAGATACCGGCGGGAAAAGCCACGCCGGCGCCTCCGATCGGCCCGGCTTTGGGCCAGCACGGAATCAACATCGGAGAATTCGTAAATAAATTCAATGCCGCCACCGCCCAGATGGGAGACGATATAATTCCGGCGGAAATTACAATCTACCAGGACCGGACTTTTGATTTTAAATTAAAAACCCCGCCGGCTTCGGATCTTTTGCGAAAAGCCGCCGGAGTTGAAAAAGGCGCGGCCAATCCTTTGGCCGGAAAAGTTGGCAAAATCTCGCGTGCCAAAATCCACGAAATCGCCGAACGAAAAATGGAGGATTTAAACGCCAATGATATTGAAGCGGCCTCAAAAATTATTGAAGGAACCGCCCGCTCAATGGGGATTGAGGTTGCGGATTAAACTTGCGCGGTTTTGTTCTAAAAATAAAAGGCCAACTCACGGGTTGGCTTTTTTGAAACATGATTGCTATCGCTGGCCGGAATAGCGCGCCCCCTTTTTCATGATGTATGGGACTTGGGCGGGCGAAGACAATTGCCGGAATGAAGCAGCGGCGAAAGGCAGGCCAGGGTAGATATTAAAGTTTTTTTGAGAAATATTGATTACCTCCAATACTGCGTGACCAACCCAACCGGCATGGAAAATCGGAGAAGAAACATGGGACGTCATGCCATCGCGAGCTAAGCGACTTTTGCCATTCAGTTCCATTTGTATGTCGTAAGGGACACATATGATTTCAAGCGTGTGCGCAAGTGCTAACATTCCTGGTTGCAGCTCCACTGTTTCGTCGTGATCAATGGTGAATTTTATCCGATGTTCGTCTTCAATGGAGACCTTTCTGGTTTTTTCCAAAAGATTTATATTGTTATTGCGGTAATCTCTTGTCAATCTCCGGATCACCCGTCTTCCATCAATTTTCACAACTTCCAGGATGGTATCCGCGATTTCTATCTCGGTACCAAACCGGAGATCAATAGTATCGGCATCAAGGGCGCTCGTAGGGGGTAGAGGATCAATGATGATTTTTCCTTTTTTTAAAGCCAGCTCTAATTTTCTAGGAATCTTTCCTCGCGCCACTTCTTCCAAAAAATAAGGCTTGAGCCCTACCCTTTCCAAGGTGGTAAGTCGTTTTTTAAAATCGCGATCTGACAGAATCATAAGCTTGCTCCTTTCGTTTTTTATTCACAAACTTTCTGGGCTGATAATAGCAAGGCATTTTAATAATGTCAAAAATGTCAAATAGATTTAAAATTTGATTTTTAAAGGCGGATATGCTTTCTTAATATTTAGAAGGGAGATAGAAATATGGAAGCACTTTTACATGACTCAGCATTAGCGTTGGTCAAAATAAACACCTATGACTCCATCTTCGTCAGCGAACTTTTTGGTTTTAATGTGGATGGAGCTCCTGGAGAGGTTTGTTACTGCGGAATATGCCAAGGTGGCATGAAGCGATTTACTGGTAATGGCACTTCAGTGATTTACTGCAAAAGATGTGGTTTGCGCGTGAATTTGCCAAGCGACGTTATGTCTCTGGATGATTTGATTGAATATCTTTCTTTTGAGAATTTGGAAGAAGATATAGTGCGGCGCGGCATTTGTCCGAGATGTTTCGGAACGAAGAAAATCCAAGTGATCGGCGAAAGCCACGGGTTAAAAATTCCAGAAATTTTTAACTGTTCAAAGTGTCAAGAATAAAAAAGAAAGGAGAATCGCTATATGGACTGGCCAGTATACGAAACAAGCCAAATTATTGTAGGCAATTTAGAAAGTCCAGTAGCGATAACCACGCTCTGGACAAATAAGGAACCGATTGCTAATCAGATTGGCGACAAGCGCCTGTATTGCGCCGTGGGGACACTCTATAATCGCAAAGTGGGGATTGATTTGTTGGTGCGGAATTTGCTTGCGCGCCCGACCATCCGCAATTTAATTATCTGCGGACATGATCGCGCGAGAAGTGGCGAGGCGCTTATAAAGTTTTTCCGCCACGGTTTCAAGCGCGGAGTTGACGGCAACGGCAACCCGAAATGGATTATTGACCTAAGCGATGGAGATTATGGCGTCATTGATATTGAGGTGGAAGAAGAAATGCTCCATCTCCTAAGAAAAAACGTTACTTTCCTTGATTTTCGCGGCACAGAAGACGGAAGCGCTCTCTGTTCGGTGTTGGAAGATTTACACTCTAGCACCAAAGCCGTTTCTTACGCAGAAGCTAAAATTTTCCCGAAAGTGATACCGGCTGTGTCTTCTTTGCCGGCGCCGGACAGCGGACGCGTGTTTCGGTCTCCTACCGTTGTGGGCGCTTGGTTGCAGGCGATCCGCGAGATTTCCAAGTTTGGGGTGGTGGGCGATACCCATTACAATCCGGCTGCCGAAGTGCTGAATATTCTAACAGTCATAACCGCGGAAAATCCTAATGACTTTTTCGTTCCGGATTGGCTGCCTATCGGACGGAAGGAAATTAAGGCGTATTGTGAGCAGGTGCTGACACCGATACTCTCACCCGGCGCGCGCTATGGCTATGGCCATCGTATTTTCAAATACTTCGGCTATGACCAGCTTGAAACGTCTGTTAAAAAATTAGTCGAAGACCCCGATTCAAAAAGCGGAGTCATAAATATTTGGGATCCGGCTAAAGATGTTGGCGATCTGGTAAATCCTAAATCGCCGTGCGTCAACAAAATTTGGCCGAGGTTGCGGCGGGGCAAACTTTTTATGACTGTCACAATTCGCTCAAACGACATCGGCGAAGCATATTTAGGGAATGGTTTTGCTTTTAGGCGTTTTCAGGCGGAGTATCTTAGAATACTAAGAGAGTTGATGGTAGAACAGGAACTTTCGTTGGGCGACCTTACTATTAATTCTGAATCTGCCCATCTCTACGAATCAAGTTGGTCTAATGTTGAGGAAACGCTTAATCGGCGTTGGAAGGAAGTTATGAAAGGTCCTGCTGTGCGCCAGGATCCTTATGGCTCTTTCCGAATCGTTGTGGATGTAGAATCCAAAATGATTATAGCGACGCATTTTTCGCCGGGCGATGATATTATCGCGGAATATCGCCGCAGGACTGCCTTAGAGCTTACAACCAAGCTTGCAGATGATGGTATTATGTCAGAACCATATCACGCTGCTTATCTTGGGCGCGAGCTCCAAAAAGCGGAGTTTGCTTTGCAATTTGGGTTGAACTACATTCAAGACCAGCCTCTTTTTAAGGTGCACGGTCCCAAGCCGCGTATTCTTCTCGAATAGCCCTACTATCCTGCGCAACGCAAGGTGGTAGGGCAATTTTTTTTATGATAAAATAATTTCTATATGATTCTTGGGTCAACGGAGTTTTTGAGGTTGGTAAAAGAGATTAATTTGGTTGAGAATTTGTCGAAACGCGAACTTACTAATCCGGAAGGCGCCGGTTTTGATTTGCGCCTGGGAAAACTTTTTAGATTAAAAGGAAAAGGTTTTCTTGGTGTGAATGAACGCGAAACTCCAAAGGTTGAGCTCGCGGCGGAATTCAACTCCGGGAAAGCGCAGTCTGTGATTATAAAACCGGGCGAATATTTTTTAACCGAAACAATAGAAAAACTTAATATGCCGCTGGATTTGCTGGGCATTGTAAAACCGCGAACGACTCTGCATCGCTCGGGCATAATTACTAGAGTATCAATCGCCGACCCTGGTTATTCAGGAGTTTTGCATCCGGCTATTTATAACGCTGGGGGTGTTGAAGTGGAAATAGAAATGGGCGCGCGCTACGTTAATATTATGTTTTTTGAAGTTAAGGGCGACACGGCAAAATACCGCGGCCAGTGGCAGGGCGGCCGTGCCACTACCCAAGGAAGAGAAACTCAAATATAATAATGAATAAATAAAATTATGAAAGTTCGCGCGTGGGCATTAATTATTTTAATCATCGGAGTTTTGGCCGGTTTTTATGATTCGGCGCAATTTTTAATCCGCCAGCCTGCGGACGGCAATTCTCACTGGCTGAAACCTTTTCAATTGGGGCTGGATTTGCAGGGCGGGACGCATTTAGTTTATCAAGCCGATACCGCTTCCATCGCCTCTTCGGATGTCGCGGAAGCCATAGCCGGCGTTAGGGATATTATTGAACGCCGCGTGAATCTTTTCGGCGTGGCGGAGCCGGTTGTGCAGACGGAAAATGTTGGAAGCGAGCGGAGGCTGATTGTGGAATTGGCCGGAGTTTTTGATATAAAAGAAGCGATTAAAACAATCGGCGAGACGCCCTTTTTGGAATTTAAGGAATTAAAGCGCGATAAATCCGGCGGGGTAGCTTCATCCACTGGAGCCGTAACCGATTTCGTGGCCACGAATCTTACCGGCAGATATCTTAAAAAAGCTTCTTTGAATTTCGCGCAAAATCTTGGGGAGCCCGAAATTTCTCTGGAATTCAACGACGACGGCGCCAAAATTTTTGAAGAAATTACCGCCAGAAACGTGGGGGAGCCGGTCGCCATATTTTTGGACGGCGCTCCGATAAGCATTCCGGTGGTGCGCGAAAAAATCACCGGCGGCAAAGCGCAGATTACCGGCAAATTTTCCGTGGATGAAGCCAGGCAATTGGTGCGCAGGTTCAACGCCGGCGCATTGCCTGTGCCCATTGTTTTAATTTCCCAGCAGAGCATCGGTTCTTCTTTGGGCAAAGACGCGCTTTTTAAAAGTCTCCGCGCCGCGCTTTACGGAACAATCGCTGTAATGCTTTTTATGATTTTTTGGTATCGCTTGCCCGGACTTATCGCGGTACTGGCCTTGGGGGTTTACTCGGCTTTGACTTTGCTTTTATTTAAATTGGTTCCGGTGACGCTTTCCTCGGCTGGTATCGCTGGATTTATTTTGTCGGTGGGTATGGCAGTGGACGCGAATATTTTAATTTTTGAAAGGATGAAGGAAGAAATCCGTTCCGGAAAATTTTTGGATACGGCCATGGCCGAAGGTTTCCGCAGGGCGTGGACTTCTATAAGAGATTCTAATGTTTCCAGTTTAATTACTTCCGTAATTCTTTATTGGTTCGGCACGTCAATTGTCCGCGGATTCGCGCTAACCTTAGGCCTCGGAATTTTAGTGAGCATGTTTTCGGCAATCACCGCCTCGCGATATTTTCTTTTCTCTTTGCCGCACAAGGATGCCGGCCGCATCACTCGCTTCCTCTTTGGCGCTGGACTTTCTCGGTAGGCCCTGCTAATGTCTATTTTAGAGGAGGGTCGCAATAATGCTTAAAATTTTGGAAACAGATTCAGAGAATAATCCGACATTGGTTGAATATTACGGTCAGAAAATTAAAGAAGGAGACGTAATAAATTTCAAAGCAAGTAGATCTGAAAGAAAGCCGCCTAAGTATTTCCTTGTGGATTCCATTATCGAAAAGATACGCAATGGCGATTGTATTGCTGTAACTTTATTGCAATGCCGACCTACAGTGACTGTGCGGCTTGATCAAAATGATCCAGATGACGAATTCTCTTTTCGAATTCTTACGCCCTGGCAGGCAGTCGGGATACTCAATGACTTCGGTGAATCAGTGCTGAAAATTATAAAAGATCTACGCAGAGCTATTGAATAATTAACTTTCCTACGCTACGCTTTCGGCAATGTTTCGGAAGCGTTTTTTTATCTCTAATTTTTATGTGATTTATTGATATACTCATTCTTATACGATCGTAGCAAATTGAGTATACTATATTTATATGCTAAATTATAAGATATGCGGCGGAGAATTATTTACGAGCCAACTTTAAGCGATGCGGCGTTGCTTATTCTTGACGCGGCAGGCAAAATTTTTATTAAATCTTTTTGGCCGCATCCTTATTATCATACGTTCTGCAATCACAAACCCAAGCAGTCTTTTAGAAACGCCCTTAGTCGTTTGGAAAATAAAGGTTTGATAGTTGGCGAACGCAGAAACGGCAAAGTTATTTTTAACCTTTCCGATAATGGAGAGAAGCTCGCTAAACGCTTGAAATTGAAACTGGAACTTGCCAAGAAATGGCGCTGGGACGGAAAGTGGAGAATTTTAATTTTTGACGTGCCGGAGAAAATCCGAGGGAAGCGCGATTTTTTAAGGCGCGAACTTATTGATTTCGGATTTTATCCTCTTCAAAAAAGCGTCTGGGTTTATCCTTACAATCTACCGGAAGACTTTTTTGATATTTTTAACGAACTTGATTTTGGAGAACAATTAGTTTTGGTTGAATCCGCGAATATCAAACAAGACGATTCTATCCGAGCGTTTTTCGGCTTATCTTAAACTATACTCATTTTTGTACGATCGTGAATAATTGAGTATAGTGGGTTTTTGTTGATTGTAAAATTTTGCCATGTTAAGCTCATCGGTAATGGATTGGTTCAACAAGTTCACAACAAGCCGGTGGCATTTTTTGTTGGTTATAATTTTGTTGGGCGCAGCAAATTTTGCTTACGCGTCCGTTGGCGATGTCGCGATTTCCGAAGTTTTATTTGACCCGGCCGGAGGCACGGACACAGGATTAGAATACGTTGTAATAAAAAATTTTGGTTCCTCCGCGGTGGATGTATCAGGTTGGGATTTATATCCATCGGGCGCCGGATATTTTACTTTGCCCAGCTTTAGTTTAGGTGGCGGAAAAGAACTTAAAATACATTTGCGGGCAAGCGGTAATAATGATGATGGCAATCTTTACCATACAAATGCTTCTGCCAATATGGGCAACTCATCTGGTTCTTTGGCGCTTTTTTCTAGCACGACACATAGTAAAGACACGATTATTTCTTATATTAGATATCACAAACCGGGAAGCGGAGAGAGCAAAACATGGGAAACGGCCGCCGCGGGCACCGAATTGTGGACTGCCGGAACATTTTTTGATATTTCATCGGGCACTGAAGGAAAAATTTTAAAACTTATTGATTATAATCAAAAAACGAGCGTGTCCGGCTGGTCTTTGGCTGAAGCTTCTGCTCAAAGCGATGTTGGTGTTGGACCGGCGTCCGTTACAGAAAATGATGTTGCCGCTACATTTTCCGGAAGCGTTGCTCCGCTGCCGGTGAACCAGATAAAAGCTTATGCCGGGCCGGATCGCGCGGGCATCGCCGGAGGAGAAATATTTTTTGAAGGCTTCGCCGAAGGTTTGCAAGGCGACCCGTTGGACGGCGCGAGATTTTCTTGGAATTTCGGCGACGGCGCCGCATTAGTAGACGGCAAAAAAATCGGGCACACTTTTCTTTTTCCAGGCGTTTATACGGTTTCTTTAAACGTGTCCGCGGGAGAATATTCTGCGCTGGATACAGCCAATTTGGTTGTTACCGAGAGCCCACTTTTGATTTCTGAGATAAAAACTGGCGCTGATGGCTGGGTTGAGATAAAAAATAATTCAGCTCGGAAAATTGAAATTTCGCGGTTTGGATTTGGAGAAAGTAATTTCAAGCCATTTTTCTTTCCAGAAAATACTTATTTGGCGCCCTGGGCTTTGGTGGTTTTGGGCACGTCAACTCTGGGATTTATTTTGCCGGAAAGCGGCGAGATAAAATTGCTTTATCCCAACGGTAAAATTATTTTTTCATCAAATTATCCGAATTTAAATTTAGGGAGCGATGAAAGTTTAAGTCTTGAAAATGGCGGACCTGCCTCGCCTGGCGCGAATCAAGGCGGGTGGCTTAAAACAAAAATCACTCCGGGCTTGAAAAACGAGATAACAAAATCTATTGCGCTTTCGGCAAAAAGTGCCGCGGAACCGAAAGCCAAACCGCCCACGGCCATTGTGGAAAATCTAGGAAACGCCCAAACCGCCTCGGTTATCAGTATTGAAAAACCGTCTTCATTTTTAAACGACTATTTTTGGCTTTTTGTTGGTCTCGGCGCCGGAATTTTTGCTGGCCTCATTTTTGTGATAATCCGTCACAGTTTTACGTTATAATTAGATAAATGAGCGAAAAACCTGCGGTTTTAGTTTTTACTACCGCTTATTTCCCGTTTGTGGGAGGAGCGGAAGTGGCGATACAGGAAGTGGCAAGAAGGCTCAAAAATGAGTACGATTTTTTTATTTTTACTTCAAGAATGGACGGCAAACTCCCAGCGCGCGAAAAAAGGCTAGAAGGATTGGTAATCAGAATTGGTTTTGGAAATAAATTTGATAAATTCTGGCTTTTAATTTTTGGATGGTTTGTAGCTTGGCGGGAATTGAGAAAGTGGCATAGAAAAATTATTTTTTGGGTTATGGATTTTTCGTTCGGGGCCGCGGTAGCTGGATTTTTGAAAATTTTTTATCCGAAAATTCCGTTGGTTTTTACAATTCAATATGGCTACGGCGACGAAAGAGTTAAAAAAGGCAGAGGTGGCCTTATGAATTTGGCATTTCGGCTGATACTTTCGCAGGCGGATTATGTTACGGCAATTTCAAATTATTTATTGAATTTATGCAAGCAGTACGGCTATATTGGCGAGGAAGCGGTAATACACAACGGGGTTGATTTAAAAAAGTTTACAAATCAAGAATCACGAATAGGAAATCATGTGATAATTTCAACCTCGCGGCGAGTTTACAAAAATGGTCTGGATATTCTGGAAAAGGCCTTCGAGATCATAAAAAAGAAATTTCCAGATGCCGAGTTGAAAATTGTTAGCGACGTTCCGTATGATGAATTGCCTAAATATTTATGGAAAGCTAGTATCTTCGTCAGACCCTCGCGCTCTGAGGGGATGGGCAATGCGTTTATTGAAGCTTTAGCGGCCGGATTACCGATAATTGGCACGCCTGTCGGAGGGATTTTAGATATTATTGAGGATGGGCAGACGGGTCTTTTCGCGAAAGTTGACGACCCACAAGATTTAGCAGAGAAAATTAAAATTTTACTCGAAGATAAAAAATTGGTGTCGCAAATTATAGAAAATGGTAGAAAAATAGTTGAAGAAAGATTTTCTTGGGATAAAATCGCGGCGCAATACGCCGAGGTTTTTAATTCGCAATTAAATACAAAAAAAAGAATACTGATAGTCACAGGAATTTTCCCGCCCGATGTCGGTGGACCGGCGACATACAGCAAAATTTTACTAGACGAGTTGCCTAAAGAAAATTTTTGCGCAAAAGTATTAAGTTTCGGAAGCGTTAAATATTTGCCCAAAGGCATTAGCCATATTGCTTATTTCCTTAAAGCCATGCGGTTAGGCGCGCGCGCCGATATTATTTTCGCGCAGGATCCGGTGAGTGTGGGGTTGCCCGCGATGCTAGCGGCAAAAATTTTGCGCAAAAAATTTATTTTAAAAATCGTGGGCGATTATGCTTGGGAACAAGGCGTTCAGCGGTTCGAGGTGAAAGAGATTTTAGATGATTTTTTAAATAAGAAATACGGTATTAATGTGGAGGTTTTGAGAAAAATAGAAAAATTTGTCGCAAATCACACAGAAAAAATTATCGTGCCGAGCGAGTATTTGAAAAAAGTTGTTTCGGCGTGGGGCGTAAATCCGAATAAAATTAAAGTAATTTATAATGCGTTTGATTTTAAAGACTTCGAACACACACTTAGACGTCCGACGTCTAAGTTGATTGTTTCGGCGGGTCGTCTTGTTCCGTGGAAAGGATTCGGCACTTTAATTGAGATTATGCCAAAGATTTTAAGAGAAGTGCCGGACGCGAAGTTGATTATTATTGGAGATGGACCGGAAAGACACAAATTAAAATTACAAGTAGCCACTTGGCGGCTCGGCCGCCAAGTGGAACTTATAGGAAATCTGCCGCATAAAAAAGTTTTGGAATATCTCGCTTCCGCCGATGCTTTTATTTTAAACACTGCCTACGAAGGATTTTCGCACCAAATTTTGGAGGCGATGGCAATTGGGGCGCCTGTTATCACGACAAACGTTTGCGGAAATCCGGAGTTGGTGGAAAACAATGTCTCCGGAATTTTGGTCGAATTTAACGATAAGGAAGCGATTAAAAATTCTATTTTAAAATTATTGAAAGACGAAAAACTTACTCAAAAATTAACCTCCGCCGCTTTCCAAAAATCCAAACAATTTTCAAAAGAGAGGATGATTAATGAAACGATAAAAATATTATTATGAAAGTCTTAATGATAAGCGGGGATCCGGGGGTTTTGAATCCGAATAGCGACGCGGGAAAGCGGATGGAAGAATATCGCCAAACTCTTGGAACATTAGATATTTTAGTCTGCCGAGGAAATATTTTTAGTTTTATTACAGGATTTTTTCGCGGCGTAAAAATCATTCGCAAAAATAAACCCGAAGTTATTACAGCTCAAGATATGGAACATTCTCTATTTGCTTGGATTTTTTCAAGATTATTTAAAGTTCCGTGGCAGATGCAGATTCATACGGATATTTTTAGTCCGTATTTTTGGCAGGAATCTTTTAAAAATAAAATACGCGTTGTGCTGGCAAAATTCTTGTTGCCTCGAGCAAGTTGTATTCGGGTTATGAGCGAAAGAATTAAAGAATCAATAACTTGGCGGCTCGGCCGCCAAGTGGCGGCCGAGTTATTCGTTACAGTTTTGCCAATTTTTGTGGATACGGAAAAAATTAAAAATACGCCGATTAAAACCAATCTTCACAAAAAATATCCCGGGCGGTTTATAATTTTGATGGCATCGCGGATAACAAGAGAAAAAAATATCGTCATGGCCTTAGAGGCCATGCGCGGACTAACGCAGAATGACACGCGGACTAACGCAGAAAAGGTTTTATTGCTGATTATCGGTGATGGGCCGGAGAAAGAACACTTACGGCGTATGGCGTATAGCTTAAAGCTGGATGAGAGCGTTGTTTTTGAGTCAGCTACTTCCGACCTCGCTTCTTATTATAAAACCTGCGATTTGTTTTTGCTCACCTCCGATTACGAAGGGTACGGAAGAACTTTGATTGAGGCGGCGGCCATTAAAGCCAAAATAATCTCCTCCGATGTCGGAATAGTTCCGGAAATTTTAGAGTTGGATTGTATTTTTAAAATTGGTGATAAGGATGGTTTGGCTGAAAAAATCAACGCCGCTTTGGCAGGCCAACTCAAGCCGCCAAAACCTGTGATTTTTCAAACAAAAGAGGAATATCTAAGATTATATAAGAATAACTTGGAACAATGCCAAAAAATATTTTAATTCTTACTCAAAAAGTTGACAAGAATGATGATAATCTAGGTTTTTTTCATCGCTGGTTGGAGAAATTTGCCGAGAAAACGGGCAAGATTTTTGTCATCGCGAATTTTATCGGCGAGTATAATTTGCCGGCCAATGTTCAGGTTTTTTCTTTGGGTAAAGAAAAAAGATTGGGCAGAGTTAGGCGCTATATAAACTTTTATAAATATCTTTTTAAAACTTTGCCCAAATCGGATGCCGTATTTGTGCATATGATTCCGGCTTGGGTGGTTTTAGTTTGGCCAGTGGCCGCGATTTATAGAAAAAAAATATATTTGTGGTATACGCACAAATCACTAACTTTTTCGCTTCGGCTTGCCGAAAAATTGGTTGCTAAAATTTTCACGGCTTCTCTTGAAAGCTGCCGTTTAAATTCTAAAAAAATCGCGGTTGTTGGCCATGGGATTGATACGGAACATTTTAAGCCCAAAGATTTTCCGCATGACCAGGGCGCGTTTAGACTTCTTAGTGTTGGCCGGGTAACTCCTTCCAAAGATTATGAATTTTTGTTGGAAGCCATGGAGGCTTTAAAAATCCGCGGCTATAGCGCGGTTTTAGATGTTGTGGGTGCTCCGATAACCTCCGCAGATTTTAGCTATAAAAATAAGCTTGATGATTTAATTAAAAAGAGAGGATTGCAAAACATTGTCAATTTTATTGGACCAAAAATTTACGCAGAAATTCCAGATGTTTATAACGGCCACGATTTATTGCTTCACGCAAGCGAAACCGGAAGCCTTGATAAAGCTGTTTTAGAAGCAATGGCTTGCGGTTTGCCGCCAGTAACAACCAACGAAGCTTTTAAGAATATTCTGGCGGCCCTGCCCGTCCGGCAGGCGGGGCGGTATGTGTCGCGCAAGAATAGCAGTGAAATGACAGGAAAAATTATCCAACTAAAAAACACTGGGAAAAATTTATCTTTGCGCGAAATAATAATACAAAACCATAACTTAAATAATTTGATTAAGAAAATTATGGAAAATTTATGAGAGAAAAAATTCCATGCTCTATTGGTGTTCTCACTTTAAACTCGGGCGGCACTTTGAGGCGCTGTTTGGATTCGCTTAAAGATTTTACAGAAATCATAATTTGCGACGGCAATAGCACTGACAACACTTTGGAAATCGCCAGGGAGTATGGCGCCAAAATCGTAAAACAGTACGATTCCGATGAGCCGAATTTGCGTTGTGAAAAAGACAAGGCCAATGTCCGGATGCGCAATATGCGAGCGGCTTCTTACGACTGGTATTTTTTTATGGATTCGGACGATATACTCCCCGATGGAATTACGGAAGAGATTAGAAGCATAGTAACGAATCCTGGTCCGCAATTTTTAGTTTATCGTATGCCCGGGCGTATTTTTATTGATGGACGAGAGATAAAACACGAAGCTAGTTACCCTTCGTATCAGACTAGATTGATAAACCGAAAAATCAATCCTTATTTCAAAGGCCGCGTGCATGACCGTCTGGAATTTGACCGCAAAAAATATAAAGTAGGGGAATTAAAAAATTATTATGACTTTCATTGGTCAAAAGACCGGGTCCAAAATTATTGGAAGTATCTTAAAATGTATTCCGGTTGGGAGGCGGAAGTCGCTAACGGCGGGCCGTGGCTGGCATTTTTTTACTGGTGTGTTTATAAACGACTCCGCATCATCGCCGGATATCTCTATAGAATTCCTTTAATGTATTTGCGGTACGGATTCCGGGATTCCATGCCTTTAAAACTTCAGCTTTTAACCTTGTGGTATCATTTTTATCTTTTATATTTATTTACCAAGAAGCAAATTTTTTATGTGCGCAATAAATGGGTTTAACTTCAAAGACGAGGGGCTGATCTTGAAAATGAATCAGGCAACGCGCCACAGGGGCCCAGACGGCACAGGAATTTTTTTGGGCGAAAAAATTTCTTTAGGGCATAATCGCTTAAGCATAATTGACTTGAGCGATGCCGCAAATCAGCCTATGTTTTCCTCCGACGGCAATTTAGTGATTAGTTTTAACGGAGAAATTTATAATTTCCGCGAGATTAAAAGAGAATTTGAAGATTTTTATAAATTTAAAACCAATAGCGACACGGAAGTTATTTTAGCCGCTTATCAAAAATGGGGCGCCGAATTCGTTAAAAAATTAAACGGGATTTTTGCTTTTGTAATTTGGGACAAAACTAAAGAAGAATTATTTTTAGCGAGAGACCACATAGGCTTGAAGCCTTTATATTATTTTTTGGATGGCGATAGATTTATTTTTTCTTCTGAAATTAAAGCTATTTTGGAGCATGATGTGCCTCGGAAGCTCAACCGCGAAGCATTTAATATTTATTTAAGAACGCTTTACGCGCCGGCGCCGCTCACTATGTTTGAAGGAATTTATAAATTCCCGCAGGCGCATTATGGCGTTTTCTCCGCCAAAGGCGGATCTGCCTCGGGCGGAAAAAATGGCGAATTTAAACTCACAAAATATTGGGAAATTCCAGTAATAAAATATTTTGATACTCCTTTTAAAATTTTGGCGAAAAATTTGCGCGGTGAAATTTTAAAAAGCGTGGAGCGGCAATTAATTTCCGACCGGCCGATCGGGCTTTACCTTTCCGGCGGGATTGATTCCAGCGCGGTGCTAGATGCTATGCATGAATTTAGAAACAATATTGATACTTTTTCAGTGGGCTTTGAATTGCCTAATAAAGATGACGAAAATAAATTCAACCAGGATTTTTATTTGGCCAAGCGCACGGCGGCGCTCTATGGGACCAGGCACCATGAAATTTTATTGGAAGAAAAAGAAGTGCTGAATCTTTGGGAAAAAGTTTTTTTACAGCTTGACGAGCCGATTGCCAACTCCACTGCCATCCCGATGATGAAATTAGCCGAATTCACCAAGGGCCATGGGGTAGATGTGGTTTTGGGAGGCGACGGCGGGGACGAACTTTTCGGAGGGTACGAAAGATACAGATTGAGCAGAATTATTGGCTATTTCCCAAAAATATTGTCATTTTTGCCAAAGGGAGTGGACATATTTTCCCGTTTTATGTTTCAAAAAGATCCTGTTTTAAATGAAGTTTTGCAAAAAAAGTTTTTTGACAGAGAAGTTTCAAGATCGTTTTTTGAAGAACGCTATTTTAAAGAAAATCCGTTCAAAACTTTTGAGGAACTTTTTATGGACGTGGACAGGCGGACGTGGCTTGTTGATGAGTCGCTAATGCGGACGGATAAAATGTCTATGTTCTCGGCGGTTGAGGCGAGGGCGCCTCTTTTGGACAAAAATCTTATTGAATTCGCGGCGAAAATTCCCAGAAAATACAAAGTCAGCGCATTCAACACAAAAATTATTTTAAAAGAGGCGTTTATGGGACGGATTCCGGATTTTTTATTATCCCAGCCGAAACGTGGCTGGTTTTCTCCGGCGGCCAAATGGTTGAGGAACCCCCAAATTCATGCTACCGCTAAAAATATTCTCTCCAAAAATTATTACGCCGAAACCGCGCCTATATTTAATTGGGAAAATGTTGATAAAATTCTAAAAGACCATATTGAAGGCAGAAGATACAACCTCACAATTTTGTGGGCGTTGATTAATTTTCAAGTTTGGGCGAAACTCTATAAAGTTAAATTATGAAAAAGCTTGTTTATATTGCCAACGCCCGCATTCCCACTGAAAAAGCGCACGGGATCCAGATTATGAAAATGTGCGAGGCATTCTCTGCTCAAGTGGTTGATGTTGAGTTGGTATTGCCTAGGCGCTTAAATCGCATTAAAGAAAATCCGTTTGATTATTACGGCGTTAAAAAGAATTTTAAAATCACCAAACTGCCCACTATAGATTTTATTACTTTAGGCCTAGGACAGATAGGATTTTTTCTCGAGACTTTTATATTTCTAATTGCGTCTAGAATCTATTTATTTTTTAGAAGCTACGATATTTTATATACGCGCGAAGAGTGGGCTGGACTGTTTTTTAGAGATTTTGGCGTAGAAATTCATTCTTTGCCGGCTAGACCGAGTTTTTTACATAAAAAAACCTGGCGGAAAGCCAAAGCAATTTTTACGCTTACCAGCTTTTTAAAAAATGAGCTTATAAAATTCGGCGTTTCGGAAAATAAAATTCTAATCTTGCCGGATGCGGTGGATTTAGCTAAATTTGACATAAAAATTTCCAAAGAGGAGGCAAGAGAAAAACTAAACTTACCGCAGGACAAAAAAATTATTTTATACATCGGAAGTTTTTATCTTTACGATTGGAAGGGAACCGATGTATTATTGGAAGCTGCAAAGAATTTTGGAGAAGATTTTTTGTTTTTGCTTGTCGGAGGTTCAGAAAAGGAAATCTCAAATCTCAAATCGCAAGTCACAAATCTCAAAAATATTAAGTTTATTGGCCATAAGCCATATGCCGAAATTCCAAATTATTTAAAATCCGCCGATATTTTAGTCTTGCCGAATAAAGCTGGGCACAAAATGTCGGAGAAACATACTTCGCCACTCAAACTTTTTGAATACATGGCTTCAGGGCGGCCTATTGTGGCATCGGATTTGCTGTCTCTTCGTGAAATTCTCACGGAACAGGAGGCAATATTTTTCAAACCGGACGACCCATTAGATTTAGCGCTCAAGATTAAAGAAATTTTAGTCAACCAAAGTTTGGCCGAGCAAATATCTCAAAACGCCCGTGAAAAAGTTCAAAACTACACCTGGCAAAACCGCGCCCATCGCGCATTGATTTTTTGAGTGAACTCACTCCCGGCTATTTATTTTTTCTAAATTTTAGTGCCAAAACCACGTAAAGAGAATCAAAAATATCGCGCATAGAAACTTGCTTTGAGCAAATTTTGTTATATTATTGTACCAATATGTCTAAAGTCGATACCGCTGTTATTTTAGCCGGAGGCAAGGGGCTTCGTTTAAGGCCTGAGACTATAGACAAGCCTAAGGCCATGGTGAGGGTTGCCGGTAAACCCATAATTGAATGGGTTATTCTTTGGCTTAAAAAAAATGGCATCAAAAATATTGTTTTGAGCGTGGATTACAAAAAGGAAACCCTAGCGAGTCATTTAGGAGACGGCCGTGGCTTCGGAGTTAAAATAATTTATAATCACCACAAGGGGGCAAAAGATACCGGGGACGCTTTTCGGAGTGTTTTTAAAAATATAAATCTTCCGGAAACTTTTATCGCGATGAACGGAGACCAAATAACCAACCTTTCTATTAAAAAATTAGTCGCGCATCATGAAAAGTACCGACCGATTGCCACTGTGGCAGTTTGTCCTATGAAAAGCCCTTTCGGCATTGTGCATCTAGATGAGAATCATACTATTAGAGCTTTCCATGAAAAGCCGATTTTATATGATAAGCTTATGAATACAGGTATTTACATTTTTGAACGCGGGATTCATCATTATTTGCCAAAACATGGAGCAATTGAAAAGACCACTTTTAAGAAATTAGTTAGGGAGAAGCAACTCAATGCTTATGCCCATCGCGGTTTTTTTAGCACAGTAAACGACCACAAAGACTTGGCATCCACAGAAGAAATTTTAAAAAGAGCAAAGCTTAATTTCATATGAGAATTCTTATTACCGGCGTTACTGGTTTTATCGGAAGCGAGCTCGCGCGGGAGCTCTTAAAAACAGGGGAGTATGAACTTGCCGGGCTGGTTCGCGCCACCTCTGACAGGGGTCATCTGGACAATATAGCCGATTTGGCGTCAAAACTTCAGCTTTTTTACGCCAACTTCACGGATTGGCACGCTATCCAGCAAGTTGTGCGCTCTTTTCGGCCGAGCGTAATTTTTCATCTCGGCGCCCAAACTGCAGTCAGGCAGTCTTTTGAACTTTCGCACGAATTCAACGAGACAAATTTTTTGGGGACGATAAATCTCGCGCACGCGGCTTTGGAGGTCTCGAATTTCAAGAAATTCATTTTCGCGTCTACAATGGAGGTCTATGGCTGGCAGAAAATCAGGAAAGCATTCAAGGAAGAAACAATTTTGTGTCCTGCAAGCCCCTACGCCGTTTCCAAGGCCGCTTCGGAATATTATCTAGAAATGGCGGCAAAAGCCTACGGCTTGCCTTATTTGATTTCTCGGGCTTGCAATACCTACGGTCGGAAACATAATACGGGATTCATCGTGGAATATCTGATAACAACAATGCTCGCCGGCAAAGATGTTTATATCGGCACTCCAAAAGCCGTACGGGATATGATGTACGCGAAAGACCATGTAAGTGCCTATTTGAAACTTTTAAAAACTCCTTTAATAAATCAGACTTTCAATTTCGGCACCAGTTCCAAAACTAAAATGCTGGATCTCGCCATAAAAATTAAACAGAAGCTTAATTTTAAGGGCAAAATTATTTCCCACTTTCCCGCGAATTATCCGTATCGTCCGGTGGCGGAAGAATTTCTTTCAATTGACGCGTCCAAAGCCAAACGCCTTTTGAAATGGAAACCTAAATATTCTTTGGATAAAGGTTTGGACAAAACCATCGCTTATTGGAAAAAACAAATTTAAACTAAAACACGCTAAAAATATGTTTTATACGCTGGAGAAATCCCCAAAAGACAGGGTTCATATAAGAAAAAAATTGTTTATGGTAGCGGAGAGTGGATTCTTTCGGACTTTTTTCGTAGTGTATAGGTATTTCTAAAAAAGTGGCTCCACGGAAATAAGCTTTGATAGGAAGCTCCACATGGAACCCAAAGCCGTTGTTTTCAATTTTAATATCTGTAACTTTCTTTAGGCGGTAGAGCTTGAAGCCCGTAGTTAAATCATTTACTGGGAGGCCAGTTAGAACCCTTGCAAATACGTTATAAAAACGGCTCAAAAAACGCCGTTGCGAACTTAAAGTAGCGCTTCCGCCTTTCACGAATCTGGAGCCAATGATAATATCAGCTTTCTCGCGAGAGTCAAAGAGTTGCCTGATATCCTCAGGATTATGGGAAAGATCGCAGTCCATGATTAGAAAAAAATTTCCAGCAGCATTTTTAATGCCTTCTTTTAGAGAACTCCCAAGGTCTTTGGAAGAGCGGTTGTAGCGCTGGATTACTTTAAGGCGCGGTTCGGTTTTGGCAAGTGCCGCGGCGATATCTCCAGTACGGTCAGCGCTGTGATTATTCAAAAAAATCAATTCACCGTCTATGTCATATTTTTTAAAAATCTCCAGCACTTGCCTTAGAATGGCCTCAACGCGAGCTTCCTCGTTTAAAGCAGAGATGATCACGGAAAGAACAGGATGATGGTTAAATGAGTTCATTTATGGAGTAGAGTTTAGTTGGTATATTTCTATTCTAGGCCCTAAACTCTCTAATTTAAATAGACCCAAGGGATTACCAAAATTTCCGTCTCTTAGGTCATATTCTTTCTGCATGTCGCCGAAAGATTTTACTAAAACAGAATTTTTTGTAAGCACTTTAAGTTGATTGGTCCTTGCATTGTCGCCCGGCGGGTAAGTCGAATCCAAAAAAAGGTATTTGTAGTTATTAATTCGCGCGTAATTCATAATATTTTTATAAAAATCATCATTGTTTACCGAGTAGAGATTTAAGACATGAAAATTTGTATAGCCGTGCGGGCTTTCTGCAAAATTCATTTCAGCATAATCTATTTGTCTCAAGGAAGCGGGGTCAAGAGCTTGCTGTTCTGCGATTGCTTTTTTGGTTGAAGCGAATCTTGTCATGTCGGCATAAACCATGATTTTAGTATTTGTTTGCAAATTGGATTCCGCCCATTTTCTAGCTTGTATGCGCGAGTCATTTTTTAGCGCTAGCCAATCAAGCCGTAGAGAGACCGCGAGCTGCGTCATTAATAAAAGCAAAATAAAACCCGCGACAAAAGTTTTGCGCTGGATGAGCTGTGTTGCTGAATAAAGCCCGTAACCAGCCAAGATCGCTACTATTGGGAAAAGATAAATTGTAAAGCGCTGTTCATAATGAAATACGAGATAAAATACGCTGACGTAGGAAAAGATGTAAATTAATGCCGTCCAGAAAAAATTTCTAGCTTTGATGTAACCAAAAATAAATCCCACGGCAGCAAATATCGTTAAAATGGGTTCTGAATATAACTGCGGCTTAAAGAATTGGCTTGCGTTAACTAAAAATCCATAAATGGATTTGCCTTCTTTTATGGAATTGCCGCTGGCTAAGTGGAAGCCATAAGGATAGACGACGATAGATATAGCGGCAAGAACAAGGAAAGTGAGGAGGCATATATAAAGAATTTTTTCTTTAAACGCATCAAAGATAGAATATTTTTCGTGGCAAAGATACCAATAGAGCATAAAAAGCATTGAGAATGCGGCAATCGGGCTTATGCCAAACGCAACTCCGGATATCACTGTGCCGAATAGGTATCTTTTTTTAAAAGACATGTCTGGTTGAGTTATAAAAAACATCACCAAGGCAAAAAGAAAAACAGCCGGCAACCAATCCCTAGCAACAAAAGAAAGGTAAATGTGCAGGGCGCTGAAAGCCAGAAGGGTTGCAGAGAGTAAGGCGAGAAGTTCTGTTTTAAAGATATTTTTAGAGATTTTATAAACAAGCCATACAGTGAGAGTTCCCAGTATTACATTTATAATCCTGGCTATAATAAAAAAATACGAGAGATCGCTTACTATGTAATTTTTAAATTCCAAGAGGGAGCCGCTAAAAAATAAATATTTTAGGCTAAGCAATAAGCTAAAAGGAATTAAATAAATATACGACAAGTATGGCGGGAAATATAATGTAGGTTGAAATTCGTTTTGGTGTAAAACCGGCAGCACCGTTTTAAGCTCCAACATCTTTAGGGCAGCAGCGACAAATGGCGGCTCATCGCCGATTAGCCAGAGAGGAAGGCCGTAACTTACGCCCGCGATTCTTATCAGAAATGCCAAAGCCAGAATAAAAATCAGCCATTTTTGGGGCGAAATTTTAAACATAGTTAAATTTACTATATATAAAATTTAGTTTATAATCCATAGCATGCCTAAACTGTCTATTATCATTCCAGCTTACAACGAAAAGAATACTGTTGCTGAAATAATAAGAAGAGTGAAAAAGGTTGATCTTGGTGATGTAGAAAAAGAAATTATTATAGTTGATGACGGTTCTACGGATGGAACCAGAGAAATTTTGGAGAATTTAGGAAAAACCGGAAAATACAAAATTATTTATCAAGAAAAAAATCAAGGCAAAGGCGCTGCAATTCGGCGCGGCTTTAAAGAAGTCACCGGAGATTTTGTGATTATCCAGGACGCCGACCTGGAGTACGATCCTAATGAATATAAAATCTTGCTTCAGCCGCTTTTGGACAAAAACGCCGATGTTGTCTACGGCTCCAGATTTATGGGGGCTTCGGCTCACCGCGTTTTGTTTTTTTGGCATTACGTTGGCAACAAAATTCTTACTGCGCTTTCCAATATTTTGACAGACCTCAATTTAACCGACATGGAGACCGGGTATAAGGCTTTCCGCCGTGAAGCGCTTTTTAAAATTTTGCCTAAGCTCAAAAGCGACCGTTTCGGGATTGAGCCGGAGCTCACCGCCAGAGTCGCGCGCGCGGGATTCCGTGTTTACGAAGTCGGGATTTCTTACAATGGCCGCACTTACGCAGAAGGCAAAAAAATCAGCTGGCGTGACGGTCTCTCCGCCATCTGGGCGATTATCAGATTTAATTTATTTGATTGATTTTGGACTGGCTTAAAACTCATAAAACCGAGATTTGGATTTTTCTTCTGGCGTTCGGGGTGCGTTTTTTATATGCGATTTTTGTGCAAATCAAATTCGGGTCGCAAGGGTTTTTGGCTTACTCGGACGCATTTTCTTTTTATTTGCCTTTGGCAAAAAATTTGGTTGAGAACCATATTTTCAGCATGAGCTCCGTTCCGCCGTATGTATCGGACGCCTACCGCACGCCGCTTTACCCGCTTTTTTGGGCCGTTTTTTTGTGGTTTAAGCTGCCATTTTTTGTAGTTATTTTTGCGCAGAATATTTTGGCTGGATTTATGTCCGTTTTGATTTACAGAATCGGTCTGATGATGTTTAACTCAAAAAATATTAGTTTATTCGCGGCCGTTTTAATGAGTGTTGAGCCGATGTCTATTTACTGGAATAATCTTTTAATGTCTGATTATTTATTCGCCTTTTTATTTATTTTTGCTTTTTATATATTTGTTTCTGGGCATTATTATTTGTTCGCTTTATTTTTCGGCTTAGCAACGCTTACCCGCTCAATCGGCATGTATATTTTCCCGCTGTTTTTAGTTACGATGTTGTGGAGAAAAATAGGTTGGAGGAAGATTATTCTAACCGCTTTGATATTTTTAGCCATGCTTTTCCCATGGATGCTAAGAAATAAAATTGTTTTTGATACATGGCAATTATCCTCCGCTTCCTGGTATAATCTTTACGGCGTTGTTACGCAGATATTCGCGGATAAAGAAGGGTTTATATTGCCGCGCCCGCAATCTTTGCCCTACGATCTAGCAAGCGTGCCATTTTATAAACAACATTTTTTTGAAATTTTCAAAGAAAAGCCACTGTCCTATGTTAAATTTTACATATCAGTTGTTTCGCGCTCTTTCTTTAAAAATCCTTACATGTATCTTTCAGAATATGTTATAAAACCCAAATTTCCCCAATTTTTTTACGGATTTACGCTGCTACTTATCAATTTCGCGGTCGTTGTCGGCGGATTATTTTTAGTAGCAATTTATACTTTTGCTTTTTTGGGTTGGTTATCCAAAGATGCGAGACTGTGGTTTTCTTTAATATTTTTTATTATCTTCTTCAATGCTTTTTCTTTGGGCGCCCTTGGTTTAGGCGCAGATATGAGCCGCTATATGTTGCCTTTAACGCCGTTTACGTTCCTTTTCGCTGGCGCCGGATTTAATTTAATAGTTAATAAGTATTCGTCATGGCCGATATAGAATTATCAATTGTTTTACCTGTTTTTAACGGGGCCGATATTTTAGAATGGTCTTTGAAATGGTTACAAAGTTGGATTATAGAAAAACCTTATAAAGTTGAGCTTATAGTCGTAAACGACGGCAGTACAGACGCAACAAAAAACATCTCGGAAAATTTTCTAGGAACGCTTGACTATTATCAATTTATCAATTTTCCCGAAAATAGAGGCAAGGGATTTGCCACAAAAGCTGGGATGCGAGCCGCCAGTGGAAAGTTTGTTGTTTTTACCGATGCCGACCTTTCTTACGGCGTGGATATTTTTGATGCCATGCATCAATGTATGAGAACAGATAAAAATATCCAATTATTGTACGGCTCTCGCAGACATCCACAATCCAAGGGTTATGCGGGATATACCAAATTAAGGAGGTTCTCCAGTTTGCTTTTTTCCAATTTAGTGTGCTTTATAGTTCTGCCGGGAGTAAAGGACACTCAATGCGGCGTAAAAATGTTCCGAAAAGAATTTGCCGCGCTGGCGGCTCAAAAACTAACTATTAATCATTTCGCCTTTGATATTGAATTGTTTGTAATTGCAAAAGCTCATAATTTAATGTTCCAAGATTTTCCGGTCGCGCTTAGTCACAGGGAAGAAAGTAGCGTCAGGCTTATAACAGACGCTTTGTTTATGATAAAAGATATTTGTTTAATGAAAATAAATATTTGGTTAGGGCGTTATAAATAATATGGGAAATAGTTATAAATTTATTCTCTTCGGTCTTACAATAATTTTCATCAGTTTGATATTTTATGGTTTTCCGGACAGCCCTGCGCCCTGGTTTGATGAAGGCATTAATTTGGGCATAGTAAAATCTTGGCTCAAGCACGGTGTTTACAGTTTGGAAATCGGCCCCAGCGAATTTATCAAAGAACGATCTTTATTGATTACGACGAATTATCCTCTACTTTTGTGGATCGCGCTTTCTTTTAAATTTTTTGGCATCGGTTTGTGGCAGGCCAAAATTGTAATGTTTGGGTTTTTATTTATTTTTGCATGCCTATTTTACCTTCTGGCCAAAAAATATTACGGTGCGAATAGCGCCCTTATGACACTGGCGCTTTTGATTACCTTTTTACCACTTTACGGGAATGGCAAAAGCGCTTTGGGAGAAATCCCGGGGCTTACGTATTTTCTGGGCGGGCTTTTATTTTGGGAAAGCGAGAAGAAATGGCGAATTTTCACAGCCGGATTACTTTTTGGTTTGGCGGCAGCTACCAAGCCTCTTTATTTGCTTTTAATTGTGAGCGTTGCGATAGGCGAGCTTTGGATTTTCGCCGGAGATAGAAAATCCAATTATAAACGCTGGGTGCTACTTGCAAGCGGTTTTGCCCCGCCTTTGATTTTATGGCTTTACACTCTTTTGCCGGGTCAGCTTTCTTTTGATTATTTAATTAAAACCTGGCAACTCTACAGCAATCCGTACAATATTGAAAATACCGCTTTTGTTAATTTCTTGAGATTTTTTAAAGAATCAACTCCGGTTCATTTCGGTTTACTTTTTGGCGCTTTTCTTTTTTCAAAAATTTTCGTAAAACATTATTCGCTTAAAAAATTTGAAGTTATTTTGCTTGCATTTATTGTTTTAAATTTACTCTTTTATTTAAAAACCGCGGGATGGTACCGCTATTTTTTCCCTGCGCACATTTTGCTTTTTATGCTGTTTCCACAGGCGCTTGCCGGCATTATGGAGAAATTTGGTGTTTTGAATTGGATTAAAACTCGCGGCAGCATAATTTTAATCGCGATTTTGGCTGTGGTTCAAGCAATCGTTCTCGTTGTAAATATTCAAACCAGTTTATACTTAGACAGGACTCCGCGCCAATTTGCCGAAGCTGTCAACAAAATCGTTCCGCAAGGCCAAGGCATTTTAGTTATTGATTTTCCTGAAATTGTTTTTTTATTAAATCGCGATGATGTTTGGCATTATTTACGCGCTAATCCTCATATTACTTTCGGGCGCGATTTGTTTGCGGCGAATCAATATCCTGCTTATGTCATCAGCGATGTTTTGCCGCCCGGCAATAAATATGATATAAAAATTGATGGCGGTAAATACGTTTTATATGAAAGAAAGAAATAAAATGCAAAAATTTAAGGATTTTATCACCCTGCCTTTGCGCGCGGTTGCTCTTTTTGAGACAGGCAAGTGGGGCCTTTCTTCCACGCAGGCGGAGAGATTTGAGTATGCCGCCAAAGAGGTTTTGGGCTGTTGCTTGGATATAGGCTGTGGCAAATATAATCTATTTATCAATAAATATTTGAACGGCAATGGCAAAGGCGTAGACATTTTCCCTTACGAAGGCCTGGTAGAAAAAGATATTATGCCTAATTTGGAAACCTTTCCTTTTCCGGACCAATCTTTTGACTCCGCTACTTTTATTGCGAGCCTCAACCATATTCCTGAAGAGCTTCGGGATAAAGAACTTGCCGAGTCTTACCGCTGTTTGAAAGTCAACAGCAATGTTATTGTTACTATGCCTTGCGCTTTTGCGGGAATATTAATTCATATAATCGTTGCTGTCTACGACAGTATTTTCGGCACGAATTATGACGTGGATTCTGTAAGAGGCATGCATCAAAATGAAGATTATTATCTGCCTGATAAGGAAATTATAGAAAGGCTTCAGCGCGCCGGATTTAAAAATATATCTAAAAAATATTTTTGGACCCAATGGGGGATGAATCACGCGTTTATTGGTTGGAAAAAATAAAAAATGTTAGATGCTGCAAAATTGGCTATAGCTATCAAATCCACTATTTTTTTGTCTTTTTTTGTCTTACTTTTCATTTATTTTTACTATCGTTATTTTTGGGATAATCCAGGGGCCAGGGATCTTTTTAAAATATTTATACCCTCTTTTGGCTTTATAGTTTTAGTAAAATTTTTAATCGGCCTTTTCTACAAGGACTATATTCAAGAACTTTTCTTTTTTTACGCTATCCCGTCACCAAAGGCCATGAGCTTGATTTGGCCGCTAATTGCCTTATTAACTTTTTTTGGTTTTTTATATTATAGAAGAAAAATTGAAGCACTCTCTAAGAATAAATTTTTACTTATTCTATTTTTAATATTTTTTGCCCTTGCTTTAGGCGTTGCTGGCATTCGCGAGGGCGCAAAGAGCATTGCCGACCCCTTTACGCGGACTTTTTGGGAATACAGCGGCAATATGGGATTGGTGCGCACTGTTAAAGATTTTTTACATAATTATATTTCACTTATTCCGCGCTTAGCCGAACACAGCACGACTCACCCGCCGGGATACACTTTGGTTTTATATTTTGTTTATAAATATTTTAAAGCCGGATTTTTTGGCATGTCTTTATGGGTTGTCTTTATCGCTGGTCTGACTTTGTGGCCTCTATATTTCTTATGGAGGTATTTTTTAGAAGAGATAGAAGTCAAGCGCGCGTTGGAAATTTTTATATTTGTGCCGAGCGTCGTGATGATGACCGCGACTTCCATGGAAGGAGTTTTTATGTTTTTGGTTTGGTGCGCAATCGCTTTGGTTTTTATAGGCTGGCAAAAAAATATTTGGCTGGCAGGATTGGGAGGGCTCGCGGCCGCTATGGCGCTACTTACAAATTTCCTATTTTTGCTTCTTGCCCCGTTTTTTCTTTTTTTGGCTTGGCATGTTACACAAAAAGCAGTCGCAGTTGGCCGTTCCAAGGCATTATTAAGAGTATTTATCTCGTTGGCGTTGTTTTTTCTATTTTTCTTTAGCTTATGGCAATGGTCGGGATATTCGATTGTAGACAATTTTTTTGCGGCTCTGGCTGCTAATCAAGGCGCTGTTAGGAGTAATTTTGAGTCGATACCCGTGTATTTTCTTTACATCTTTATGAATATAGTAAACTTTTTAATTTATTTGGGCTTGCCTTTGTTTTTTGTTTTTTTAAAAGGATTGCCGGCGACATTTAAAAACGGCAATCTGCTTTTTAAAAGCGGATTGTGGATTCTTTTGTTTTTTCTGGCAGTCGGCGTTTTTCAGGCCAATGTGGAGAGATTGTGGTTGTTTATTGTACCGTTTTTTATGGTGTTTAAAAATAAATTATTTAATGAAGAATGCCGGCCGCTATTTCATCCATTTTTATCTTTGATGCTGTTTCAAATAGTAGTTACGCAGATTTTATTTTATACCTTTTTTTGATATGGATTTCAATCAATATCAGTACGAGGATATGGCGGTCAGGCCGGACGATCCCTATGCCAACGCGAAATACCAGATTATTATTGATTATCTAAAAAACGAGAAGCGTCTTAAAATTTTAAACGCCGGCTGCGGATCCGGAGAACTTTCTTTTTTGCTTGCTCGGGCCGGGCATGAGGTTTTGGGCGTTGATCCGGCGCCCGAATATATAGAGCTGGCTAAACGTCAAGCCGCTGCTAGCGGCGCGCTTTGTAAATTCCAAGTGAGCTCAATTGAGGATTTTTCGGATAGCGAAAGCTTTGATTGCGTAATCGCAACCGATGTTTTAGAACATATAAAAGACGGCCAGGCGGCTGCCAATAAATTAGCGAGGTTTGCTCGCTCGGGAGGACGTTTGATTTTAACCGTGCCGGCGATGCAATCGCTTTTCGGATTTCATGACGAGGAATTGGGCCATTTCAGGCGCTATTCGCGCTCGCAACTTAAAAAACTAATTTTGAAAACGCGCTTGATCAAAATAGAAAAAATTCGCTACTTCGGATTTACCTTAATACCAGTTTGTATTTTATTCAGCAAAATTTTGCGGCGCTCTTACCCTGTGGCCGCGTTTGGGGAAGCGAGAACCGCGCGCGCGGCAGTTCTTAAAATTCTTTTAGCTCTAGACAAAAACTTACCTATGCCGTTTGGCACCAGCTTGATTTTATTTGGAAGAAGGGGATAATAAAAACAATTATTTATATGAAAAAATATAAAATTGGCGTTGTAGGTTTATGGCATTTGGGCGAGATTTATAGCGCTGGCCTTTCCGATTTAGGCCACGACATTATTGGTTTTGATGAGAATAGTGAAATCGTTTCTAATTTAAATAAAGGTATTCCGCCATTGGCCGAACCAAAACTTGCTAAAATTATAAAGAAAAATATAAAAAACGGGCGACTATTTTTTAACAATGCGTTTGAGCAACTAAAAACCCGCGATATCATATGGCTCACTTTTGATACTCCAGTTGATGATAAAGATAACGTCAACCTCAAGCCCGTTTGGAATTTTTTAAAATCCAATGCTAAGTTTTTTAAAAATAACATATTAATTATTATCTCAAGCCAAATGCCGGTAGGGACTTGCTCGGAAATTGAAAAACTTTTAGCTAGACTGCGCCCAAAACTTAATTTTAATTTGGCTTACGCGCCGGAAAACTTGCAGCTAGGCCGAGCTCTCAAAAGTTTTTTTGAGCCGGACAGAATTGTTATTGGGGCGTCAAGCCGCGAGGTTATTCAAAAAATAGAAAGCGTTTTTTCTGGAATTAAGACCAATTTTATACCCATGAGCGTCGCTTCGGCCGAGATGAGTAAGCACGCCCTAAACGCTTTTTTAGCCACTTCCATTGGTTTTATTGATGATATTTCTGATTTATCTAGAGCTTACGGCGCAGATGCGGTGGATGTTGCCAAATCGCTCCGCTCCGACAAAAGGATCGGCTCGTACGCGCGTCTTGATGCAGGTATTGGTTTTTCCGGAGGCACGCTGGCGAGAGATTTGAAAATTCTTATTAAAAAAGGCAGTGAGGTGGGAATAAAAGTCCCGCTCATTTCAACTGTTTTTAAAAGGAATAATCTGAGGCGCAATTTGGTAGTTGAATATTTGAAAAAATATTTCGCCGCTTTGCGGCTACGCGGCAAAAAAATCGCGGTGCTGGGTCTTACTTATAAACCAGGGACTCCCACTTTGCGAAGAGCGATGTCTTTGGAGATTATTAAAAAGCTTAAAAAAGCAGGGGCAGTGGTATCCACATGCGACCCGTTGGCGGATGAGAAAGAAGCCGAACACCTGACTGGCGCTAAATTTTATAAAAACCCGTATCTCGCTTTGAAAGGCGCTAACGCCGCGGTTTTTATTAATAACTCGCCGGAATTTAAAAAAATAAATTTTAAAAAAATGAAGGCGCTGATGAAAAAACCATTCATCTTTTTTGACACAGGAAATTATTTTTATGAACGCGAAAAAGAAATTAAAAAGCGAGGTTTTTTATACACAGGAATAGGCAGATAAAAAAATAAGCCGAGCTGGCAATCCTATTGATTTTATTTGGTAAAAGGCGATAATAAAACATTATGATTTCCGTTGTGATTCCGGTCTATAATGAAGAAAAAAACGTTGCTATTTTGCATGGCAAAATAGCCAAGGCGATGCGGAAACTTAACGAGCCCTATGAGGTTATCTTTATAGAAGACGGATCTACCGACGATACGCTGAAAAACTTAAAATCCTTAAAAGGAGTAAAAATAATTATTTTGGCGATGCCGCTCGGCCAAACTGCGGCGCTGGACGCAGGCATACACGAAACCCAGGGCGATATAATTATCACGATGGATGGCGATTTGCAAAACGACCCCGCGGATATTCCGAAGCTGGTTGGAAAGATTCGCGAAGGATATGATGTTGTTTCCGGCTGGCGGCAGGATAGGCACGATTCAGTTGGACGCAGGGCTTTGTCAAGATTGGCTAATTGGCTTACTGCTAAGATGACCGGCCTTTATCTTCACGATTCCGCCTGCGCGCTTAAGGCTTACAGACGTGAGGTTTTGGTGCCTATTCATTTGTATGGAGAGATGCATGTGTTTTTGCCGGCGTATCTTTTTATGCGCGGAGCGAAGGTCGCGGAAATTCCGGTTTTGCATCATGCCAGAGAATTTGGAACTTCCAAACACTATTTTATGAAGGCCGTAAAAGATATTTTTGATTTGCTTACGATTAAATTCATGTCCAGTTTAACCGGCCGGCCTCTGATATTTTTTGGCGGCGCCGGAATCATATCGATTTTATTGGGCATTGCTGTCGGCGCGGTTGCCGCTTATCTTAAATTGGCGGAGCTTCGTAATTTTGGGCAAACCCCTTTGCCAATCCTCGCAATTTTTTTTATTCTTTCCGGAATTTTATTTTTTATGGTTGGCTTTTTGGCCGAGCTATTGCTGCGGGTTTATTTTGAGACTAATAGAAAAACGCCTTACATTATTAAGGAGCGGATTGAAACTCCCAAATAATTAATTATGATTTTAACTAGGACTCCATTTCGCCTGCCGTTGGGCGGAGGCTCAACGGATTTGCCGGCTTATTATGAAAAGCACGGCGGTTTTATTTTCGCAGCGGCGGTCAACTTATATATGTATGTGGCCGTAAATCGCCCGCCATCCGACGACATGATTCGTTTAAAATATCGCCAAAGCGAGGAAGTCAAAAATCTCGACGACATCAAGCATCCCCTTATCCGGGCGGCGCTTAAGCGCTCGGGTATAAATAAAATGATTGAAATTTCCTCAATGTCGGACATATCCGACGGTACGGGCTTGGGGAGCTCGGCCAGTTATTTGATAGGGCTTTTAAACGCGCTCCATTCTTTAAAAGGAGAAAATGTCTCGCGTAGGCATTTGGCGGAAGAGGCCTTTGAAATTGCGACCAGGGACTTGGGCCTTCCGGACGGTAAGCAGGATTTTTATCTGGCGTCTTTCGGGAATTTTTGCGTATTAGATATTGCGCCCTCGGGAGCGGTTACTGTTTCCAACGCCAATATTTCCAAATCCGTGCAAGATACTTTTGAGCAGAGGACGCTTTTATTTTATACAGGCGTGCGAAGGAGCAGCGAAGATATTTTAAGAGAACAACAAACTGATATTCAGGCAAATAAAGAAAGCGCTTTAGAGCTTAAACATCAAACCAAAAGAATCGGTCAGAATGTTTTTAACGCCTTTGAGGCCGGCAGATTGGATGAATTCGGCAGTTTAATGGACGAACACTGGCATATCAAAAGAAAAATATCCGTGAAGATGAGCAATGATATGTTTGATGAAATTTATGAAAAAGCCAAGCAGGCCGGGGCGCTTGGCGGCAAGATCGTCGGCGCTGGCGGGGGAGGATTTTTTTTGATTTACTGCCGGGAAGGCTCGCAGGATGCCGTCCGCAAAATATTTTCCCAATATGGATTGCGTGAAGTGCCCTTTTCTATGGATTCCGCCGGAACGCAGGTTTTAATGAATAAGCCAAGAACGTTTACTATATGACCAGGTAGTAGAAAATTTGATTAATAATTTTGCTTTAACAAATAATTTGTAAAAACAATGTATCAGTTGTATAACAATCATTACTGCGACAAAACGGCTATTATTAAAAAGCAATCAAGTTTTTCACTACCTGGATGATTTTGAAAAACAAAAAAGCGCTAATTACGGGAGGTAACGGCGTTATTGGAAGAACTATTGCCGAGTTTTTTGAACGGGAAGGATGCGATGTTATAACAGCCAGTAGGTCCGGCAGTTATCCTGTTGATGTTGCTAATCCAGAGAGCGTTAAGAGCCTTATGAATTTAGTTGAGAAAAAATTCGGCGGGCTTGATATTTTAGTGACCGCCGCAGGCACTTATGGCGAAATCGGCTCTTTGGAGAAATGCGACGAAGACAAGTGGTTTGACGCAGTAAAAACGAATTTATGGGGTACATTTCTTTCAATAAAGCACGCCTTGCCTTTGCTCAAAAAAAATAGTGGCGGGAAAATAATTGCTTTCGCCGGTGGCGGGGACGGCCCTCTGCCAAATTTTACTTCTTACGCAAGTTCCAAAGGCGGGGTTTTACGTTTGGTAGAATCATTGGCGCAGGAGTTTTTGCCTTACAGCATAGATATCAATGCCATCTCGCCTGGCCTGGTTAATTCCGACTTTCAGCAAGAGTTAATCAAAGCTGGCCCGGAAAGGGCGGGAGGCGAGAAGTATAAAGTCGCCTTGAAAGAAGCATCCGGCGAGGCCGAAACCGTTTCTCCGGAACGCGCCGCGGGATTGGCTGTTTTTCTGGCTTCCGAAAAATCCAACGGCATTACCGGCAAAAATATCAGCGCTGTTTGGGACAAGTGGGAGGAATTTCCAAATCATCTTGAGCATATTAAAAAGTCGGATATTTATAATTTAAGACGCGTAAGACCAAAAGAACGCGGCTATGATTGGTAAAAAATACAATTTTGGGATAATCGGAGCCGGCCGCATGGGCGCGCGCTGGGCCAGTGTATTAAAAATGTACGGGCAGGCGTCTTTACGGGCTGTCGCTGATCAAAATTTGCCTGGCGCTAAAGAATTAGCCGATCAGTTTAAAAATTGTCGAGTTTTTTCTGACCCGCGGCAGCTCTTAAAAATTAAAGATATTGACGCGGTGGTTATCGCTGTCCCGCATAAATTTTTAGCGCCGCTCTCAATAGAAGTATTGAAAGCGGGAAAACATGTTCTTTCTGAAAAGCCCGCCGGCGTAAGCTCTAGAGAGCTGGCCGAAGCCGTAAAAACAGCCAAAAAGCGGCGTTTGTCTTATATGGTGGGCTTTAATCATCGTTTTCATCCAGGCTACCTTTTGGCAAAAAAAATTATTAAAACAAAAAAAATCGGCGATATTTTATTTATAAGAGCCAGGTACGGTTTCGGCGGGCGTCTGGGTTATGAAAAAGAGTGGCGGATGAATAAAAATTTTAGCGGCGGAGGAGAACTTTTGGACCAGGGCGTCCACATGATAGATCTGTGCCGAATGTTTTTGGGAAATTTCCATAAAGTTTGCGGGCTTGCCGAAAATCTTTACTGGAATTCTTCTGTGGACGACAACGCTTTTTTGATTCTTAAAAACAAACAGAATCAAATTGCCTCCATTCACGTAAGCTGGACAAATTGGGACCCAATACACAACTTTGAGATTTACGGAACACTGGGTTATATTCGGATTGAGGGGCTTGGCAACGCACCACATAGCTATGGAAAAGAAAAACTAACTCTTGGCTTAAGGAGCAAGAATTATTTTGATGCGCCGAAAGAAAAAGAATTTCTTTGCGGCGCGGATAGAAACCAATCTTTGCTGAAAGAACTGCAAGAATTTATATCATCAATCCGCGAGAAGAGAGTGCCGCGGCCTTCGGGAGAAGATGGATACCAAGCTTTAAAAATAGTGGAAAAGATTTATAAAAAATAATTTATGAATAAGAAAAAAATTTTGGTTACGGGTATCGCCGGTTTTATTGGAAGCAATCTTGCTGATAGGCTTTTAGTAGCAGGGCACGAGGTATTAGGAATAGATAATTTATCTTATGGTTTAAAAGAACAAATCGCGCCGGAAGTAATTTTTCACAAGCTGGATATCCGGTCAAAAGATATTTATCCTCTGTTTGAGGGAATAGACATGGTTTTTCATATGGCGGCAAAAAACTGCCTTTCTGACTGCCAAAAAGATCCGGTGGAAACGGCGGATATCAATGTCGTCGGCACGGTGAACGTTTTGGAGGCGGCCAGCCGAGCCAAGGTAAGAAAGGTCATTTACGCGGAAAGTTCGGACATGTATGGCGGCTTAAAAACCTTCCCGACCAATGAAGAAAAAATACAGCCCGAAACTTTTTACGCGAATTCCAAAGCCGCAAGTCATTTTTTTGCCCAAAGCTACGTAAAATATCATCAGATGAATATTACTGGTCTCCGCTATTTTAACGTTTATGGTCCGCGGCAAGACTGGCAAAGAACCGACCGGCCGATCGTGAGCGAATTTATTATCCAGCTTTTGCGCGGCGAGAGGCCGATTTTATACGGCGAGGGTAGGCGCAGCAAGGATTATATTTATGTGGATGACATTAACGATTTTCATCTCTTGGCAATGGAAAACGACGCTACTAATGGCGAGGTATATAATTTAGGCAGCGGCACAGCTACTAGTTTTAAGGAACTTTTGGACACCGTACAAAAGTTGTTGGGTAAGAAAGTGGAGCCTGAACTCCGCCCATCTTTGAGTTTTGGCGTGGAAAGGACAGAAGCCGATATTTCCAAAGCAAGAGCTTTAGGCTGGGAGCCGAAAACTTCTTTGGAAGAAGGATTAAGGCTAAGCATAGATTATATTAAAAAACACGTTATCCCCAAATTATGAAAGCCGTCATTATAGCCGGCGGTTTGAGCATTCGTTTACGGCCTTTAACCAACGACACTCCAAAGCCGATGATAGAAGTCGCAGGTCAAAATATTTTAGAGCGCGCGCTGGAACAGCTAAAAAAAGCCGGGGTGGTGGATATTATTTTAAATACTCATTACTTGGCCGATAAAATTTCTGATTATTTTGGCGATGGTTCTAAATTCGGCCTTAAGATTAAATATTTTTATGAGAAAGATTTGGTCGGCACCGCGGGGGCCATAAAGAGATTGGAAGAAAAGTTAAAAGAGCCGTTTTTAGTGATCTACGGCGACAATGTTTTTAATATGGATTTCGGAAAAATTTTAAGCATTCCGTTTGATGCCGGAAGCTTGGCGTTGATTGCGCTTTTTGATAGAAATATTAACGCCAACAGCGGAGCGGTTGGGCACGTTGTGGAAATTGACGACATGGGTTTCGTGAAAGGTTTTTGGGAAGGCACGGCGCGGCCTGACATTAATTTTATTAACGTCGGAGTTTATATTTTAAAACCGGAAATTTTTAAATATATTCCTGCCGGCGTTTTTTGCGATTTCGGCAAACATGTTTTTCCGGATTTGCTAAAAAAAGGTGTTCCAATTCAAACCTATATTATTCCTCACGGTGAGGCTGTATTTGGAGCTGACACTTTTGAATATTTGGAAAAGACCAGAGAATACTTTGTGTCGCTTAGAGAGTTATAAAAATATATGCCAAAAGATCACATAGCCACATATTTGGACGAAGTCGCTGAAATCGCGAAAAAAATAGACCAAGGATCAATACATAAAACTGTTAAGATTCTGCTGGATTTAAGAGATAAAAAAGGTCGACTTTTTATTCTTGGCGTCGGCGGCTCGGCGGCCAACGCCTCGCACGCCGTTAATGATTTCCGCAAGATTGCCCATATTCAATCTTATTCGCCGACAGATAATGTCGCGGAGCTTACCGCTAGAGTAAACGATGACGGTTGGGACTCTGTTTTCGCGCGCTGGCTTCTGCGTAACCATGTAACGCCCAACGACGCAGTGATGGTGCTTTCCGTAGGCGGAGGAAACGCCGAAAAAAACGTTAGCGCGAATATTGTGCACGCGTTAAATCATGCAAAAGCCGAAGGCGCAAAGATTATCGGCATCGTGAGCCGTGATGGCGGGCATACCGCTAAAATGGCCGATGCCTGTGTTCTTGTCCCCGTCGTCAACCAGGAAAATATAACGGCGCACGCAGAATCGTGGCAGGCCGTTATCTGGCATGCGATTGTTTTTCATCCCAAATTAAAAATGATTGAAGGAAAATGGGAATCAATTCAAAAACCGATACTGTCTTGAGGCGGGCGGTTTTTCTTGACCGCGATGGAGTGATAAACGACACCGTGGACCGCGGCGAAAATTTTTTCGTGAAAGGCAAGCAGGTACGATGGACTGCGCCGTACAGCTACGGCGAGTTCAAATTCAAAAGCGGCGTCGCTGAATCTTTGAAAAAATTCGGCGAACTCGGCTTTCTGCGCATTATAGTCACAAATCAGCCGGATGTGAAATACGGATTTATATCGAAAAAGGAGTATGATCTTATCATGTCTGATCTTCAAAGTTTGCCGCTGGACGATATTTTTGTGTGTTTGCATGCGAGAGATGACGGATGTGAATGCAGAAAACCGAAACCAGGCATGATAGTTGAAGCTGCGAAAAAGTGGGGAATAGATTTAGGGAAATCGCTTATGATCGGAGACGCAGAAATTGACATGGACGCCGGGAAGGCTGTTGGGCTCCGGACTATCTTGATGGACTATGAACACAACAAAGACGTGGCGGCGGATGTGCGTGTTAAAAATTTATCAGAAGCTGTAAAATACATAAAAACAATATGAAAATTTTTATTGATAGCGCCAATTTAACGGATATTGAGGAGGGTTTAAAACGCGGCTTCGCGCAAGGAATTACGACTAATCCCTCGCTTCTCGCCAAAGAGCCCAAGTCTTCTTTTGAGGCACATATCGGAAAAATTATTGAACTGATTAAAAAATACCAGCCGGGAATTCATTTAAGCGTTGAGGTTTTTTCGCGCGACCAGAAAACAATTTTAGAGCAAGCCCAGAAATTTATAAAACAATTTGCTTATCCGCAGATGAGCGTTAAGGTTCAGGTGGGATGGGATGAGTTGGAGACAATTAAAAAATTGAGCGCCGCTGGAATTTCCGTAAATTGCACAGCTTGCATGAGCGTGACGCAAGCGGTTATGGCCGCCCGTGCGGGCGCGAAATACGTCAGTTTATTTTGGGGGCGTATTCGCGATGGCGGATTGGATTTTGATATGCCGCGGGCGCGCGATGCGGCTTTTGCGAAGAAGGCCTTGGACAAAAATGATTTTGATCCTTTCTGGGTTGTTAAATCAACGCGCCAGATTTTGGACCAGGACAAAATTCCTTCCGAAATCATCGCGGGAAGCATGAGGGGCGCGGTTGATGTCCGAGACGCTAGACTTGCCGGAGCGCATATCGTAACCGTCCCTCCCAAATTTTTCCCAGACATGATTTCTCACTTCAAAACCGACCAAGTCGTCAACCAATTTTTGACTGATTTTGAGAAGTGGCTAAGTTAATTTATCAAGAACATTTTTGGGGGATTCTTGCGGCTTTTATAGTTGGTATCATTTGCATTGCTCCGCAAATTGTTTTTATTATTTCCTTGGGAGATCAATACCGCGGCATTCCGATGATGCAGACGCCCAACGAAGAGGCATATCTGGCGATAATCAGGGAGGTCAACGAGGGCCATATCTTAGCCGCGTCTTTCCCGTTTTTTGAATATAAAAATTCCCTGCCACTTCTTCCGCCGACCATACCTATTTTCTACGCGTTTTTTGCCTGGCTGTTTAATCTGAATTTGGTTAATCTCTTAATCGCCAGCAAATTTATTTTACCAGCTGTCTTATTTTTTCTGGTTTATCTCCTGATTTACAAACTGGAGGGCGAGCCAGCCGAATGGCAAGGAAAGTTAAACGCGATTGCCGGAGGACTCGCGGTTGTTCTGGGGTTTGATTTAGTTGATTACCGAACAGCGCTTTCTTTTTTATTCGGAGCGGATTCTCCGCAAAATTTTTTGATATGGACTCGTCCGGTTAATCCAATATCTGGAGCCGTGCTTCTTTTTATTTTTTTGATAGGGCTTTTAGAGTTGGTTGAAAAAAACAAGAAATTTTGGATTTGGATTTCCGGACTCGCTTTAGCGCTTATGACGGCGAGCTATGTTTTTAGCTGGACTTTGGCGCTTGCCGTCACAGGACTTTTGGGTTTGTTTTATCTCGTTGAAAAACGATTTGACGCGATAAGAAACTTGTTAAAAGTCGTCGTTTTGGTGATTATCTTTTCCCTGCCTTACTGGATTATGGTCTGGTCTTCTTCGCTGGCGCCTGGGTTTGTGGACGCGGCGGGCCGGATTGGGACGATTTACACTCATCAGCCGGTACTGAATAAATTTTTATTTTTTGTTTTAATAATTTTTGCGACCGCGTCATTTTTCTTTAAAAAAGAGCTCAAGGGCAATAAGCCGCTCTGGTGGTTATTTTCCGCGGCTTTTATTTTAGGCGGGTTTATTGTTTATAATCATCAGATTTTAACCGGAATTGATGTTTGGCACTATCACTATGTTTTTTACACTATCCCCTTGGGTTTAGTAGTTTTATCGCTTACCCTTTGGCATTATTTGCGTCCGAAATTACCTTCGGTTTGGTTAGCGATCGTTTATGTTATTATATTTTCTTCTTCGGCATTTGGCATTTACACGCAAATGGCGGTTTTTGGAAATAATTTTCAAAGCTATAAGGATTTTCAGCGCCACGCTGCTTTAACAGATTTTTTAAACAGCAGCGGGAAAAATGGCTGTGTTGTGCTGTCAAATAAACATGACGGGCTATGGCCCAATTTTATTCCGGCGTTTACTTCTTGCGACATGTACACATCCGGCGAGATAGAAAATATGGTGCCGCGGGAGCGCCTATATCATAATTATCTTGTTTTATTGCGGCTTAAAGGCGTGGCGGCTTCAGAAATAGATTCCTATCTTAAAAACAACAGGAATGAGGCATACGGTTTTTTGCGCTCGCAAATTTTTGATGCCGATGTTTATCCGGACGCAAAGTTCCGTGAAGCATTTGGGCGCCTGCCGGCAAATTATCGGGAGTTTTTGAAGAAAGATTTTCGCGACGAACTTTTTAAATACCGCTTGGATTATATTTTGTCCGATGGCGCGCTCAGAGAAACAGTTGTTAAGTCTTTGTCTTTAGAAAAGATTTTTAACGTGGACAATATGTTTCTTTATTCTTTCATTAAATAAAAAAAGGGCGGTTAGGACGCCCTGTCGGCGCGGGATTTGAGCCGCGCGGCAACGTATTCTGGAGTGTTTACCTCCCGCCATGCGCTTTCTCTTATTTCAATAAGCTTGTCGGGCGGGATGATGGTATTTTTCATCATCACATTCATCCAGTTCATTTTATCTGGATCAAAATTTTGATCAAGATGGTTTTGCGCGAGAGCTATTTCATAAAGCCTGCTTCCCGGAAATGGGATGGGGATAAAAAATGCGCAGTACGGAGCGCCAGCTTCCACAAGTCGCTTTCCAAGTTCTATGGTTTGGCGAATCTCGTTTTTGGTTTCGTCAGGAAAGCCGATCATCATATTGATTGGACATTTAATGCCTAGGCGGGAAGCAATGCGTACCAATTCGACAACATCCAGTCTATCCAGGTTTAACTTTGCTGTTGCGTATTTATCTAAGATCCGCTGCGATCCAGATTCCACCGGGAAGGAAATCTCGTCAAATCCGGCGTTCTTTAAAAGTTCAAGGTATTCCACATCAATTTTCAATCTACCGCTATGCTTGTGCTGAAAATGAATAAGGTTGACTCCGTTGATGGCAGCGATTTCCAGTCCCATACCAAGCACACTTTCAAAGATAGTTTTTACTCGACTTTTTTTGGCAAGAAGACTGTCATCCTCAAAAAAGAGTTTTTTAACACCGAGATTTCGCAAGCGTTCCACTTCTTCCAAAACGCGCTCCACTGATTTTAAGCGCAAAGAACCAATGCCTCCACTGCCAGCCGAATCCACTTTTTCCATAGAGATATGACAGTAGAGACACTCAAAAGGGCAACCGCGGGATGTCATAATGGGCGCGTAGCGCGCTTTTTGTGGCGAATCGGCGCCGCTTCGAGACGAGGTAATCGCGTCATAATGCTTGAAGAGAAGTTTATCCCAAGCGGGAATCGGTAGGTCATCCAGATTAGCGTATGCGTCTCCCGGCATAACGGCGTTTTTTAGATGTTGTTCGCCTGTTTTATATAACACGCCAGACACTTTTTCAAATCCGCGGCCTCGCGCTAATTCTTCCGCTGTCCTGACAATAATTTTTTCTGCTTCCGTCAGGCAAACGGCGTCCACATGGTCGCTATCCAAAAAACATTTTGCCAGATTTCTGGCGTTCACTCCACCGACAATAACTTTGATGTCAGCGCTACCGCTCTTCGCAATTGCGGCGACTTCCAACGCCATGCGGGTTTGGGCGGTGAAATTTGAATTGATGCCTACGCACGCGTACCCGCCCTTCGCAATAAATTCCCGCAACCGCTCTTGCGACATTCCTATGCGAATCAGTCCGTTTGGCTGCCTTACGGCGCGGTAGAAAGTTTCTGTTAATTCGTCGTCTGCGTTGCCGACAGAAACGTCTAAAACGTCTGTTTCAAAGCCGGCGCGCTGAAGCGCGCTGGCAAGATACAGGAGGCCTAACGAACCGTCCGGCCTCGGAACCTCTATATCCATCAGCTGGTTTGGCGGATATACCAATAGAATTTTTGGATTCCTAATCATTGTTTCCTCCTAAATTTACAAAGATACCTTTTTCATTCTACAGAGTTTTATAGTTAAAGTCAATTATGCTATTATTCAACAACTCATTATTATGAAAGCAGTCATTTTAGCGGCAGGAGAAAGCAAGCGGATGCTGCCTCTTACATTATCGGTCCCCAAGCCGTTACTGCGCATCGGCGGCAAGGTTGTTTTGGATTATATTTTTGACGCGTTGCCGGAAGAGGTTGATCAGGTTATAATTGTAGTCGGGTATCTTAAGAAAAAAATTCAACAGCATTTCGGAGTAAAATATCAAGGTAAGTCCATACGTTACGTTGTGCAAAATACTTTAAATGGTTCGGGCCCCGCATTGCTTTGTTGTAAAGATTTATTTTCTCCAGGCGAGAGATTTTTAGTTATGTACGCTGATGATATGCCCAATCGTAAAGAAATCGCTGAATGTCTAAAGCATGAGTACAGCTGGCTTTGTGTCACAACCAACAACTCCAAGCAGAACGGAGAAGCTGTTGTTTCTGATGACGGTTATATTTTGGAAGTTGTTGAAAAACCGGAGCACCCAGTATCAAATATTGTGGCTGTCGGCACGATGGTTGTAAATAGCGATATTTTTTCTTATGCTCCGATTCAGCATCCTAATGGAGAATATTATCTCACACCATTAATGAGCCAATTCGCGGCATCTCACAAAATCAAAGCGGTTTACGGTAGGCAAAGGCCTGGTTTTCTTTCACCGGATGAAATAGAAAAAATTAATCTTAACATTTCCGATTGGGTATGATTTCTATTATTGTTCCAGCTTTTAATATCGCGAATAATTTAGATAAGCTGCATCGCCGGCTGGTCTTGGTGTCGGAATCTTTAAATGAACCTTATGAAATAATTATAATTGACAGCGGTTCTACCGACGGGACGCGCCAAAAACTTATAAAACTTTCTCCTATAACCGCGGTTTTGCTTTCCCGAAATTTCGGCCGGAACGCGGCATATGATGCCGGATTTAAAATGGCCGTCGGCGACTTTGTTGTGACATTTAGCGGGGATATGGAAAATAATCCCGAAGACATAAAAAAAATCGTGGATAAATTGCGCGAAGGATACGGCGTTGTGTCTGGCTGGCGCCAAAATCGCCAAGATGTTTTTTACCGCAAATTATTTTCTCGTTTCGCGAACTGGTTAGTAAGTAAAATAAGCGGAGTTAAACTGCGCGACTTTCATTCGTCTCTGAAAGGATATCGCAGGGAATTTATTGATGGCGTTCAGATTCTGGGAGAAACTTTTATTTTTATGCCCATCTTTGCCCATGACCGCGGGGCGCGCGTTGCCGAAATAGAAATAAGTTCAGCTAATGGAGAGGCCCAAAAATCACGGAGGAAGATCTCCGAAATGGCCGAACTCTTTTTTGATTTAATCAGCGTGAAGTTTTTGCTTAATTATTTTTCCCAACCCTTGAGATTTTTCGGCAAATGGTCGCTATTTTCTTTGTTTCTGGCGGCCTCGACTTTCATCTGGGCTATTATCATGAAGATATTGGGCATCAACGATTTTAGCACAACCCCATTGCCTGTGATAAGCACTATGTTCGTTGTTCTTTCGGTTACGCTTTTTATGATGGGATTTATCACGGAAATTTTACTGCGCATTTACTACGACCGCAAAGACAACGCCCCTTATATGATTTACGAGGTTGTGAAGAATAAAAAGTAATGCGTCGGCTAATTATCAGTTTCGGCAAATATGGCGCTATCGGAGTCCTCAATGTGTTTTTAAGCTTAGGGATTTTTAATTTTTTGGTTTGGACAACCGGCATAGCGACGGGGTGGTGGGCAGATGTTTTTATAGTGGCGGCTTTTGTCATCACAGTTACCCACAGTTTTTTTTGGAATAAGTTTTGGGTTTTTGAATTCGACAATACCGAGAAGGCAAAAAGAGAATATGCAAAATTCTTTTTGGTGACTGGTATGACTTCCGGGTTGAACACTGTTTTATTTCATATAATTATTAATGTGATAGGAGCGCCTGCGAATATAAACCAAACGCTTTGGGCCAACATCGCTTTGGTTTCGCTGATTCCCGTTTCCGTTTTGGGCAACTTCGCCGGTTATAAGCTGATTGTTTTTAAGAAATAAATTTTGAATTATGAAAATAGAATTCATAGATTTGAAAAAACAATATCAGTCGCTTAAAAACGAATTGGATGGCGCTATAGCGCGAGTTCTGGATAAGGGGATTTTTGTTTTAGGAGAGGAAGTGGAAAATTTCAGCCGGGAATTCGCGCGGTTTTGCGGCGCCAAACACTGTATTGCCGTAGCTTCCGGGACGGACGCTCTTTATCTGTCGCTAAAAGCTCTGGGAGTCGGCAAGGGAGATGAGGTAATTACGGCGCCTAATTCTTTCGTAGCGACAGCAATGGCAATTTCGTTAACCGAGGCAAAACCGGTTTTTATTGATATTAATCCGTTAACTTACAATATTGACGCGGCTAAAATTGAAGAAAAAATAACTCCCAAAACAAAAGCCATTATTCCCGTTCATTTATATGGCCAGCCGGCGGATATGGATGAAGTTTTTGAAATTGCCAGCAAATATAATCTTAAAATTTTAGAAGACGCATGCCAAGCCCATGGCGCTGAATATAAAAATAAAAAGACAGGAACTTTAGGAGACATCGCGGCTTTTAGTTTCGGCCCGCCTAAGCCGCTGGGCGCTTACGGCGACGGGGGGGCAGTGGTTACCAATGACGATGCGTTAGCCGAGAAGGTTTCAATTTATAAAAATTACGGCGCGCCCAAAAGAGATAATTATTTATTGGTTGGCATTAATTCCAGATTGGATGCTTTGCAGGCGGCGATATTGAAGGTTAAATTGAAATATCTTGATAAGTGGAACGAGATGCGCAGAAATAACGCTAAACTATACGATAGATACTTGGAGGGTGTAGCGGAGATTACAAGGCCTATGATTTTAAGCCATAATAGATCGGCTTTCCACTTGTATGTGGTTAGGGCCAGAAATCGGGACAGCTTGGCGGAATATCTCAAAACAAAACAGATTCCCGCGCTTATACATTATCCTCGGCCGATTCATCTTCAATCTGGCTACGCGGCGCTTGGCTATAAAAAGAGCGATTTTCCTGTCACTGAAAGGGCGGCGGAGGAAATTTTATCGCTGCCAATATTTCCGGAATTGCTGGAAAACGAAATCGGCTATATCGCCGAGAATATTAAGAGGTTTTACGGGCTATGATTTCCGTTATAGTGCCGGTTTACAATGAAGAAAAGACGATTGAAGAACTTCATCGCAAAATAGTTGAAACGCTGGGTCGGCAAAATGACGCCTACGAAATTATTTTTGTAAATGACGGATCTACTGATAAAACCTGTGAATTAGCCGCTAAATTGCGCCCACTAAAATTAATATCATTTGAAAAAAATTACGGCGAAACCATTGCTTTGGATGCCGGCATCTATGAAGCAAGCGGCGAGATAATTGTTTTAATGGATGCGGATCTGCAGAATGACCCCGGAGATACGCGGTTTTTATTGCAAAAAATAAAAGAGGGATGCGATGTGGTTGTTGGCTGGCGTCTGACGAGAAATGATCCACTGTCTAGAATTTTATTCTCAAAATTCGCTAACGGTCTTGCGCGATTGGTTTTGGGATTAAATATTCACGATTTTGGTTGCGGCTTAAAAGCGTACAAAAGCGATTACATAAAAGATTTCCGCCTTTGGGGCAGGATGCAGGTTTTTTTGCCGGCCATAGCTAAGGCGAGGGGAGCGAAAATTTGCGAAGCAGTTGTTTCTCACAGTCCAAGAAAAATCGGTTTTTCAAAAATCAAAATGTCTGACATGATCAAGGGGGGTATAGGTTTATTGGGAATTTTGCCTTATAGATATTTTTTAAAACCTTACCGGATAGTGAGGCCAAGCTATGTCATCAAAGAAATTAAAGAAAATAAGTAAAAAAAATCCTGAATTAGCCATTATCGGCGGCGGGATTTTTGGAACAACCTGCGCTATCATTTTAGGCAGATATTTCTCGGTTACTTTGTTTGAGAAAAATTCAGATATTTTTGGAGAGGCTACTTGGGCCAACCAATACCGGCATCACTACGGATTTCATTATCCGAGAAGTGTTGCTACGATCAATGAGATTAAGAGAACCAGAAAAGATTTTGAGAAATTTTACAAAAGTATAATTGTAAGCGTCCCAAGTTATTATTGCGTTTCAAAAACTGGTTCAAATGTTTCGCCGGGAAAATATTTGGGAATTTTCAAGAGATTAAGGATTCCATACAAATTGGAATATCCACCGCGCGAGTTTTTAAATAGAAGCGCGGTCAGCGTTTGTATCCGCGCGCCGGAGGCCGTGTATGACTATAAAAAACTGAAAAACTTTGTCAAAAAAAAGATAGGCACGAATGAAAACATACGGCTCGCGCTCGGTTGTGAGATAATCAGGGCAAAGTTGGACGATGACGGAGCGAAAATACTCAAAATTAAAAACAAAAATCGGATTTACGATAAAAGATTTGATTATGTTATAAACGCTACTTATGCGCGGCACAATAATTTTTGCAGTTGGCTTGGTTTCCCGGGAAAGCGCCTACGTTTCAGGCTCAAAGAATTGCCTTTGCTAAAGCTGAACACAAAACAAAGATGCGCTGTTACTATAATGGACGGGCCTTTTGCCACAATTCTGCCGGTCGGCGAGTCAAAAAATCTTTATACTTTGGGCGATGTGCCGCTCTCCGTGCACCGTAGTGTCACAGGCGTTAAAAGTTCTTCGGTAGACGATGCTCGCTGGGGTAATTACCGGTCTCGTTGGCGGGAGATGAAAAAGAGGTGCGCCCAATGGTTTCCCGCCATAAAAAACGCCCGCTACGCTGGGTCTATGTTTGTTATTCTTCCCACCGAAGCCGGCGCGGACGCGACAGACGCCAGGAATACTGACGTTGTGCGGCATGGCCACGGTTGCTGGTCTATTTTCAGCGGGAAGATTCTGACTGCGGTTGCGGCGGCAAATAAAATACTCGCAGATATTAAAAAAGACTTGAATAAATAATGGATCACATCAATTACTGCAAACAATTTTTGAAAGCGGGCGGCAGGATTTTGGATATCGGCGCCGGACGGGGTAAATTTTTGGCTGGGATGGCTGAGCTCGGTTTTGAAGTTTACGGTGTTGAAACCAACCCCGAGTATATTGGAGGGTATGTGCTCGGAACGCGGGCGGAAGAATTGCCTTTTGAAGACGCGAGTTTTGATTTTGTAAATTGCGCCGAAGTCAGCGAACATGTGGATGACCCGATAAAAATGCTTAAAGAAATTTTCCGCGTTTTGAAGCCCGGAGGCAGGTGCTACATAAGTTTTCACAACCGCTGGGGTGTTTACGACTATCATTACCATTTGTATTTTATCAATTGGCTGCCTCGGCGATTGGCAGAGTTTTTTCTAAAATTATTGGGCAAGCAAAAAAAAGACGGCGGTGCGGGGCGGCAGAAACTTGAAACTATGCACTATTTCACGTTCTGCAAAATTAAAAACATGCTTAAGTCTTTTGGATTTATCTATAAAGACATCAGAATAGATAAAATTAAATCCAGATTCAGAGGTTTTGCCGAGATATTTTCTATAATATACTTGTTATTTCTTAGGCCTTTTTATTTTAATACTTTTCATGTTTTACTTGAGAAACAATGATTAATATTTTTCTTAAGCATAAAGCGGCTTTTCTTAACGCGGTAATCATGGCTTTTATTATTTTCGCCCCCGTGATTTTTTTTCCGTTTGTGATTAAGGATGCGTATCGCGGAATTAATATCGGGAATTTTGAGGTGGACGAGTTTCAATATATGGCAAAGGGCAGAGAAATTTTAGAGGGGCATAAATTAGGAAATATCGTCTTAAGAGAAGGCAAGGACTGGCATAATATTCAGCAAACTTATATCGAGTATCTTTTTATGGCTCCAGTGAAGATTTTGGGGCTAAACAACGCAAATGTTCCTATTGTTTTTTATACTTTTGGCTTTATGGGAACATTGCTACTGATCTTATTAATTTATCTTTTTGTCTGGCAAATTTCTAGCGACACATTGCTTTCTTTGGCCGCGGCACTATTCGCTGTAGGCGGATATACTTTGGTAACTTGGTATTATCCAAATTTAAGTGGGCTTAATAATTCTGATATTAATATTTACAGCCGTCCCTCGGTGCCACTTTACGCGTCATTGTTTCTTTTTCTTTGTTTGAATTTATTGATTAAAAGCACGCAATCTGAAAAATTTTCATATGTTGTCTGGTCAGGCGTGTCTCTAGGAGCGCTTTTTTATACTTATTTTTATGGCTGGACGTTTGCCTACGCGATATTGGGGGCGCTCTTTTGCGTTTATCTTTTAAAAAAAGATTTCAAAAGCGCTAAAAAGGTATTTTTTGTCGGCGTCATCGGTCTTTTGTCGGGGTCATATGTTTTATTCAGTCTTTTTGAAATCACGCATTCAGAAATTGGAAAAAGAATTTTGCTTTTTACAGAAAGCCACGGCAGATATTTTTCATTTAGCAAAATTGCTTTTATCGCGTTGGCGGCGTCTCTAATTTATTGGTTTAGAAATCGAAAAAATTTGGCTTGGCCAATATTGCTTGCGATTTCTTCGGCAAGTTGGATTGTATTGAATCAACAGATTATTACAAACCAATCTTTGCAACCGGGGCATTACTTTTGGTACTTTGTGATACCAATGTCTGCGCTGATTTTGATCTATATTTGTTGGTCGCTCATCCCTTTGGGAATATATAGAATAATATTTTCTCTATTTCTCATTTTTACCGCCTATACAAATACAATTTACGAACAATGGAGAGGCATGAAAATTACGACGCCTTTTAAAGAATATGCGCAAGCTTACCGGCCCATTATTGATTATTTAAATAATAATTTGCAAGGGGGAGTTGTTTTAGCATCCGATCGTTTGTACCGAACAATGATTTTGGTTTACACTCCATATGATTTATTCTGGAATGAATCTGCGCCGGTGTTCAATACTCCCCCGGAAAGATTTAAAGAAGCGCTTTTTGTGTATTTTTACCTTAATAAGGAATCTAGAAATGATTTTTCCGATTATGTTGAGTGGCTAATGAACAAGCAGAGTTTAACAGAATATGAATATCCTTATCAGAGTATTTATTCTATGGTTGAAATTTACGAGTCAGGCCTTAGTGCTGACGAATACCATCGGCGCACGCTTGAACACGACGCGTCTATATCTGAATTAAGGTCAAAAATTTTACCGCGGCTTGCCAGCGAATACGAAGCATTGTTAAAACAACCCGGAGGCGTTGAGAAAATATTAAAAAACGCGGGTGTAAATTACATTTTATGGGACAAAAACCGAAATCCAGAATGGAGCCTGTCTGGTCTTGGTGGGGTGACAGTCGTTGTCGCGGAAGATCCTATCTATCTTTATAAAATAGAATATTAAGCAGCAACTTTGCCGGTTGATTTGTTGTTTTATTAATGATGAGCGGCACGGAAAATATGGAAAATATTGTGGTTGTGGGATTCGGCTGGGTGGGGCAGGCAAATGCGTTGGCGCTTAGACGGATGGGATATCCGGTTTTTTACTATGACATCGTGCCGCCGGTTTTGCGTTACGCCAAAGATAACGCCGGCCTTTACGGCGAGATAAGCCCTCTCCAAAATATTTTGGAACGCGACAGCCAAAATACTTGGTATATTGTTTCTATCGGCGATAGGGTGAAGGAAGACGGAACGCAAGATATAACACTTATAAAAAAAGCTCTGGAGAGTTTGAAGCCGGCGCGTAGCAGAGTGATTTTGCGCTCCACAGTTTTGCCGCAAAATTTGAAGGCGCTGGATTTTGATTTTTACGTTCCGGAATTTTTGCACGAACGCCACGCCGTGGAAGAATGTTTAAACCCGCACTATTTTGTTTTGGGCAGGAAAGACGCCTCGCTGGCTGAACCAAGTTTTCTTTCTGCGTGGCAGCTCCATGCCAGAAAAGTTTTTAAAGGCACGCCCGAACAGGCGTCGTACATTAAATATCTCTCTAATCTTTGGAACGCAACCAGAGTCGCTTTTATAAATGAATTCGGGGACTTAACAAGGGATGAAGCGGTTATTGATTTTGTTTTTGAGAAAAAAAATTATTTAAGATACGGGCAGGCCTTCGGCGGGCATTGCCTGCCTAAGGATCTTTTTGCTTTCTGGAGCGCCCATGCAACGAATAAAAATATAGAGCTTCTCCGCGCGGCATATTTAAGCAACGAGCTCCACAAAAAAAACGAGGTTGGGTACAGTTCTTTGCCGGAATGGTTTTCGTCTTGGGAGGAAGAAGGGGCGGCGCTTGGAGGCATCGGCTCTGGGACGCTTATTTGGAATAAATTTAATTCCATGCCGCCGGTTCAGGCAACGCGAAAGAAGTTAAGGTTTTTAGTGAACGCCGTCGCGCGCGTTATTCCAGAGAGGTCGTTGGGAGACGTTAAGGAAATCTGGAACGATTTGGCGCGCAAAAACGCAAGATATTTCACGAACACCAAAACGCCCAGCGGCCGGGACGTAAACGAATTTGAGCTTCGGAAAACCGGTTTAGTGGATTATGAAAAATATATATCTGGGGATGCGATGCTCGCACCGCTTTTGCAAAACCAGTCTAGCGTTTTGGAAATCGGCTGCGGGCTTGGGCGCATGACCGAATTTTTTCCGCGGCATTTTGCCAAAACTGCCGCCATTGATATTTCCGATGTTATGGTGGAGAGTGCCAAAAAAAGATTGGTTGGCATAAAAAACATAGATCTCAAAATTTCTGACGGGAAAAACATAGCTTTTTCGGACAATCATTTTAATTTGGTTTTTTCTTACCAGACGCTTCAGCATGTCCCAGCGCACGAAATTTTGGCAGAAAAATTTAAAGAAATTTACCGGACTTTAAAACCGGGCGGCATTGCCAAACTCCATCTTCGCGCCGGAAGGGGTCCTTACAAATGGCATTGGGCGTATGGCGTTTCATTAACGCCCGCGGAGGCAAAACAGCTTGCCGAAAGTGCAGGTTTTAAATTTATCAAGCACGAGATAGAAGATTCCAAAAGTTTATGGATATGGCTGGAAAAATGAAAAAAGTTTTAATAACAGGAGGAGCAGGATTTATTGGGTATCATTTATCTAAGCGCCTTTTGGATATTTACGGCAATGATGCCGAGCTTGTTTTGGTTGACAATCTCCAGCGAGGCAGGATGGATGATGATTTTAAAAATTTGCTTAAGGACCCGCGCGTAAAATTCTTGGAGCTGGATTTAACCGACCAGAATTCTTACAAAGAACTTGGCGACGGATACGAACACGTTTATCATTTGGCGGCGATTAACGGCACTAGGCATTTTTACGAAAGGCCTCACGAGGTTATGCGAATAAATACTCTATCTCTGGTTTTTATGTTGGAGTGGTTTAAAAAAGAAAATTCTATTGGCAAATTCTTATTTACATCATCAAACGAAGCATACGCAGGGGCGCTTAATTTTTTTGGTTTGCTGCCGATTCCTACCCCTGAAAGAGTACAGTTAGTGGTCGAAGATACATACAATCCACGTTGGTCATATGCGGCAACAAAACTTGTTGGCGAGCTGTTTTTGATACATTACGCAAAGATGTATAATTTTAGGGGATTAATTATTCGTCCACATAATTTCTATGGGCCGCGAGCTGGATATGACCATGTGATTCCGGAATTTTCTCAGAGAATAGCCAAGCGTGTTGACCCATTCCCGATTTACGGCGCGGATGAAACCCGTACGTATTGTTATATTAGTGACGCGGTTCGCGCAATGCAATCACTTATGGATTCGCCGAAGACAGATACTCTACCAATTGAAACGGTGCATATTGGTGATTTTCACGAAATAACCGCATCAGAATTGGCGGAAAAAATGTTTAAAGTGACCGGATGGCGACCGAAAGAAATTGATATCAAATTCGCGCCTCCTGGGAGCGTCAAGCGCCGTCTGGCGGACGTTTCCAAGCTCCAAGCCCTTACCGGCTGGCAACCGGAAGTGTCCTTGGATGACGGTCTCAAGCGCACTTATGAGTGGTACAAAGCTCATCCTGATAAAAGTTGAGCTTTTTATTTTTGATAGTTATCTGCTATTTTTAATAAATATGAAAAAAATCGCGGTCATTATAGGGGCAGGCCCGGCCGGCTTGACTGCCGCTTACGAACTTATTCATAGAACCGATATCAAGCCGATAATTTTTGAGAAAAGCGGAGACATCGGCGGTTTAGCTAAAACGGTGGATTATAAGGGCAATAAAATTGATATAGGCGGGCATAGATTTTTTTCCAAATCAGATGAAGTGATGGAATGGTGGAATAAGATTCTACCAATTCAAGATTTGGGTAAGGAATCAATAACTATAAATTACCGCAATAAAAATAAGCAAATTAAATTAACGCAGGATGGATTGAATCCTGAATTTAATGACAAGGTCATGCTGGTGCGCGATAGAAAGTCAAGGATACTTTTTGGCGGCAAGCTTTTTGATTACCCCATAACGTTAAATGCCGGCACTTTTTTCAATTTAGGATTGACGCGCATCATAAAGATAGTAGTAAGCTATATAAAAGTCAGGATATTTCCCGTCAGTCCGGAGATTAATCTAGAAGACCTCTTTATTAATAGGTTTGGGAAAGAGCTTTATCTGACTTTTTTTAAAAGTTATACCGAAAAGGTTTGGGGCATACCATGCAGTAAAATTAAGTCAGAATGGGGGGTTCAGAGAATCAAGGGGCTTTCATTCACGAAAGCAATATATACCGCGATAAAATCAATCATAACGCCGGAAAAAACTATCTCGCAGAAAAATATTGAGACTACTTTAATTCAAAAATTTCTTTATCCTAAATTTGGGCCTGGTCAGATGTGGCGCGAGGTTACTGACAGGGTGAAGGCCGGAGGGGGGGACGTATTTTTGCGCCACGTTCCAATCAAGATAAATTGGGCAGGGGATAAAATAACAGAAGTGCAAGTCAAGAATGAAATTACAGGCGAGTTAAGAACAATCCAATCTGATTATTTTTTTTCTACTATGCCTATTAAAGAATTGGCAAATTTAATGCAGCCGATTCTTCCAAAAGAGGTTCTGGGGGTCGCAAACTCTCTTATCCACAGAGATTTTATGGTTATTGGTTTATTGCTAAAAAAGCTAAAATTAACCGACAGCAAATCGATCAACCGCGCAATTTCTGATAACTGGATATACATACAGGAACCCGACGTAAAAGTGGGGAGAATTCAAATTTTCAACAATTGGAGTCCTTATCTCGTCGCTGATAAAAATACTACCTGGATAGGGGCTGAATATTTTGTAAACGAGGGCGATGAACTTTGGATGAAACCGGATGAAGAAATAAAGAATTTTGTGGCTGATGAATTATCCAAAATTAATTTTATAGACAAATCAGACGTTCTTGACGGCGTGGTTTTAAGGCTTGCCAATGCTTACCCAGTTTACAGCGGTGAATATGAAAATTTGCACATTGTTCGTCAATTTATGGATAAATTTTATAATTTATTCTTGGTTGGAAGGGGCGGAATGCATAAATATAATAGCCAGGATCACTCTATGCTTACAGCCATAACGGCTGTGAATAATATTATTAGCGGTGAAAGATCAAAAGATAACATTTGGGCCGTGGATACTGAAGAAAAATACCGTGAAGATTGAAAATAAATTATTTATCCTGTCTGCCGCAGTTTTTTTAATTTATCTGCCAACCATATTTCTATTTTATAAATTTGCCATGCCAAATTCTTCCGGCCGCCCGTTTCCGGTGTTATATGGAGATTCTGCTGACTATCTGGCTTTGGCCGATAATATTATTAAATTTCAATCATTCACTTTGGATGGACAGCGCCCCGTAGATCATATTACTCCGGGCTACCCTTTGTTTTTAGCGTTGATTTTATCTATTTTCAAAAGCTATTATGCCGTTTCCTTCATCCAAATTCTTTTGGTGGCCATTACCTCCTTTTTAATTTTTAAAATCGGGGAGAAAATCATTTCTTCAACCGCTGGATTCGTCGCGGCCTTTTTATATATTATAAATCCGTCAACATTATACTATTCAATGGTTATCATGAGCGATGTCTTATTTTCTTTTCTTTTGGTGCTCTCGGTGTATTTAATGTTTTTTGCCAATTCAAAAAGAGACAGGGCGGGTATTTTTATTGCGGGCTTGCTGCTGGGCTTTGCTGTTCTTGTGCGCCCCATCGGCATGTTCCTGCCGTTATTATTCGCAACCTTTTACTTCTTTTCAAATAAAAAAATTATAGATTTAAAAAAACTTGCCATCCTGATATTTATTTTTATTACGGCTTACGGCTTTGTCTTGACACCCTGGATTTTAAGAAACAAGATATCTAGCGGAGTCTGGGGGATTTCATCACTGGGCAGCTTTAATTTATTTAATTATAATGTCCCGTTATTTTTATCGGTTAAATATGATAAGGATATAAAAGAAATTAGAACATCGCTTTACGAAGAAACCAACGGTTTGAATGAACAAGAAGCCAAACGATTTGAGCATTCCAAAGAAATACAAATTATCGCTCTAAAACGCATTTTTCAAGACCCGTTGGGCTACGCGGTGTTTCATTTAAGCAAGATATTCCAGTTTTTGGGAGGGAACAGCTCGAAGAATTTCTACGTAGATACGATGGAAATTTTACGGCATAAATCCAGTCCATTCCCGCATATCGCGCTTATCGACCTTATATTAAAAAAAGAGATAAGGCTTTCTTGGGAGTGGTTAAAATCCCAACATATTTTTAATTTTGAATATTTGATTTGGTTTGTGATAGTAATGTTATCTTTCGCCTCAATCGTATTCAGGAAATATAGATGGCAGGCTTTATTATTTGTTTCAATTATTCTTTACTTCGCCGTTTTAACTGGGCCGGTTGCTCATGTTCGTTACCGATTTCAGGTGGAACCGTTTATGTTTTTATCAGCTCTATTGGGATTTCAGAGTTTCAGAGAAAGAACTTTTTTATTTCCTCGCAGACGCGCAAAACATCCTCATCCGTCAGTGTGAAGGCCGAAGGAAGCCAGAGGGATTTTGGCAAGAGCTCGGTGCTTACCGGAAAGTTGTCGTCTGGAAGCTTGTAGGGCGGCTGGCGGTGGATCGGGTGCCAATATTTTCTGCAGTCAATATTTTTTTCGCGAAGATATTTTTCAAGTTCGTCTCTTTTATTCGTTATTATATCCGTCCATTGAGGCGTTTCTTCGTCCGTGGACGGGAAAATTTTTATCTCTTTAATATCTTTTAAATTTTCGGCGTAAAGCTTGTAGTTTCTTTTCATTCTCGCCAGCCTCTCTTTTAGGTGCGCGAATTGCCCCAGTCCCACGGCGGCTTGCAAATCCGTCAGGCGGAAGTTGTAGCCGATTGTGTTGTGCGCGTCGTCTCCTCCCGTGCCGCGGACGAACCTTCCCTGATCTTTTAACGGCCGCAGACGGTTAAAAATCTCATCGCTATTTGTCACAATCATCCCGCCTTGCCCTGTGGCCAAGGTTTTATTTGCCGCGAAAGAAAAACAGCCAGTATCCCCCCAAGTTCCAAGGTATTTTTCTTTTCCGCCGGAGGCGGATCCGCCTTTGGCGGAATGTTTTGAGCCAAGCGCTTCGGCGGCGTCTTCTATAACGAAAAGATTTTGCTTTTTCGCGATTTCCATTATTTTTTCCATATCCGCGCCCCGCCCGGTTACATGCACGGGGATTATGGCTTTGGTTTTTGGCGTTACGGCTTTTTTTATAGCATCAACGCTTATAGTTAGCGTGTTTGGGTTAATATCCACCAATATTGGTTTTGCGCCGGTAAGTTCAACGGCGTTGGCTGTGGCGATAAAAGTGGCGTCCGGCACAATTACTTCGTCCCCATACCCGATGCCCACAGCTTTGAGAGATAAAAAAATTGCAATTGTCCCGCTGGTTGTGGCTACGGCGTATTTCGCGTCCAAAAAAGACGCGATTTCTTTCTCAAGCCGTTCGGCTAGCGGGCCCTCGTTTATAAAATTGGCATCAAGCGCCTGTTTTATAAACTCGTAATCTTCGCGCTCAACCCGCGGTTGCCACCAGGGGATTTTTTTATTTTCCATAAATCTTTGCTTTAGGAAGTGGCATTATAAACTTACCTTTGTACCCGTTTTTGCGGAGTATTTTCATAAGCTCTTCTCCGATGTGCCAAGAAAGCACCAAGGCATAGTCTGGTTGGTCTTTGAATAATCTATTTTCTGCAAACACCGGTATGTGCGTACCGGGGGTAAAAAGCCCGATCTTGGGCGAGCCGGCTTTTTCAACGGAGTAATCCAGAATCTGGCTGTCTATTTTGGCAAAGCCCAAAAGAGTGTTGGAGCGG
>MFHU01000004.1 GCA_001778695.1 Candidatus Giovannonibacteria bacterium RIFCSPHIGHO2_12_FULL_44_22
AGATTATTTTGTTTTGAGTTTTAAATGTTTGCCTGCTTTCATGCATCTTGTGCAGATTTTTATTCTACTGCCGGAAGGAAGCCGAGCCCATTGGAGGTTAGGATATTTTCTGGAGCGTTTTGTTGGATTATAATGACCGCGAAGCAGTATTCGCGTTCCCATTATTACAGACCCTTTTTTACAAATTGGACAAGTTTTTGCCATAAAAAATTATTAAACTTATGGTATCATTAATACAATCATGAATCAAGCCCTGCAGTTTATTTTTCAAATCGCCATTTTAATTTTTTCGGTGATAATCCACGAAGTTTCCCATGGCGCAGTGGCTTATGCTTTGGGCGATTCCACTGCCAAAGATGAAGGCCGGCTCACTCTAAACCCCGTGAACCACCTTGACCCTTTCGGATCTATTTTACTGCCGGTTTTAACTTATCTAATGGGAGGATTTATTTTCGGCTGGGCGAAACCGGTGCCTTATAATCCCTATAATTTAAAAAGACCTCGCTGGCTCGGACGGATTTCGCCAGATGCTTTGGTCGGCGTGGCGGGGCCTTTGAGTAATATTTTTTTGGCGGTTATTTTCGGTTTTTTCATCAGATTCAGCGGCGCTTACGCTTTTTTTCCGCCAGCTTTTTTTCAAATCGCTTCTTTTGTAGTTTTTTTAAATCTAGTGCTCGCGATTTTTAATTTGGCGCCGATTCCTCCTTTGGACGGTTCAAAAGTTCTTTTCGCGTTTCTTCCGGGCCGGGCTTATGAAATCCAGCGCTTTATGGAAAGATACGGCATTATTTTGTTTTTGGCATTTATTTTTCTTTTATCCGGCATAATAATTCCCATCGCCGATTTTCTTTTCCGCATTATCACCGGTTTGGGAGTTTGACGCCCTGTTTTTATTTTGTTAGCATGGTTTCTACAATGCCGACCATTAATCAATTGGTAAAAAGAGGCCGGAAGAAGATTCAATATAAAGCCAAGTCGGTTGCCTTAGCTAAAAGTTTTAACGCGCTTCAAAACCGGCCGAAATTTTATCCTTCGCCTTTCAAACGCGGGGTATGTTTGGCGGTAAAAACAATGACGCCCAAAAAACCCAACTCCGCTTTGCGGAAAGTCGCCCGGGTGCGCCTCACCAACGGCATGGAAGTCACCGCTTATATTCCGGGAGAGAAACATTCTTTGCAGGAGCACTCGGTTGTCGTAATCCGCGGAGGGCGCGTGAAAGATTTGCCTGGGGTGCAGTATCATATTGTGCGCGGAGTGCTGGATACGACCGGCGTTGAAGGCAGAAAACAGCAAAGGTCAAAATATGGAGCGAAACGCCCGAAATAATACCAATTACGAATTTTATACGAATATACAAATGAGGAGAAAAAAGAAAGAAAAACGAGAATTAGTTTTAGACGCTATTTATGATTCGTCTTTGGTTTCCAAATTGACGAATTATTTAATGTTTTCCGGAAAAAAATCCACCGCCCAAAAAGTAATCTGGGGCGCTTTAGAAGAAATAAAAAAAACCCTGTCTGCCAACAAGGCAGGAAAAAAAACGGATAACCCCGTGGCTGTTTTGGAGCTTGCCATGAAAAACATAACGCCGATGGTGGAAATCCGCCCGAGAAGAATAGGAGGAGCGACCTACCAAGTGCCTCGGGAAGTCCAGCAGGACCGCGGATTTTCTTTGGCTTCCAGATGGCTAATCGGCGCGGCTCGCGCCAAAAAAGGCAAGCCCATGGCGCAAAAACTGGCCGAGGAGATTCTTTTGGCGACAAAAAATGAGGGTGCCGCCATCAAGAAAAAATTAGACACGCATCGCATGGCCGAAGCCAACAGAGCGTTCGCGCACTTTGCATGGTAATTTATGGCACGGGAATATCCATTAGAAAGAGTCCGCGATATTGGAATTATCGCCCACATAGACGCCGGCAAAACCACCGTTTCCGAGCGGGTGCTTTTTTATACCGGAGTTTCGCATAAAATCGGCGAGGTGCATGAAGGCGAGGCGATTATGGATTGGATGGAGCAGGAGCAGGAGCGCGGAATTACCATAACAGCCGCCGCCACGACCTGTTTTTGGACACCGACTTATCTTGGCGCGCGGAGTGACGCGGACGAAAACGCAGAAAAACTCGGCAAAGAAAACGAATATCGCATTAACATAATTGACACGCCGGGGCACGTGGATTTTACGGTGGAGGTGGAACGCTCTTTGCGGGTTTTGGACGGAGGTGTGGTGGTTTTTGACGGCGTCGCCGGAGTTGAACCGCAATCGGAAACTGTCTGGCGTCAAGCCGACAAATACAATGTTCCCAGAATTTGCTTTATAAATAAATTGGATAGAATGGGCGCCTCTTTTGAAAATAGTTTCAAATCAATTTTGGATCGCCTGACTCCCAACGCCGTGGCTTTAAATATTCCAGTGGGTTTGGAGGCGGCGTTTTCCGGAGTGATTGACCTTATACGGATGAAATTTGTTAAATTTGAAGGCGATCACGGCGAAAAAATGGTCGTAGAAGAAATTCCGGCGGAGCGCAAAAAAGAAGCTGAAGACTGGCGCCACAAGCTTGTTGAAAAAATCGCCGAGCAGGACGACACTCTTACGGAAAAATATTTGGAAGGGAAAGAAATTTCGCAGGAAGAATTAAAAAAAGTTTTACGCGCGTCCTCTCTGGCCTACACTTTGGTGCCGGTTTTTTGCGGATCGGCTTTGAAAAATAAAGGAGTTCAACTGATGCTGGACGGCGTGGTGGATTATCTGCCAAGCCCCCAAGACCTTCCTCCGGTAAAAGGCACTGACCTTAAAACCGGCGAGGAAATTTTCCGCGAATCCAAAGATGACGCGCCTTTGGCCGCTTTAGCTTTCAAACTTCAGACCGACCCCTACGTCGGCCAGCTTACATATTTCAGAGTTTATTCAGGCACATTATCCTCCGGCTCCTACGTTTTTAATTCAACAAAAAATGAAAAAGAAAGAGTCGGGAGAATTTTGCGGATGCACGCCAATCACAGGGAGGAAGCGAAAGAAATGCAGGCCGGAGACATCGGAGCGATAGTCGGTTTAAAAAGCACAAAAACCGGCGACACGCTTTGCGATCCGGACAAGCCGATTATTTTGGAAAATATTATTTTCCCGGAGCCGGTGGTATCTTTGCGGATTGAGCCCAAAACCAAGGCCGACCAAGAGCGCATGGGTTTGGCTCTGCATAGGCTTAGCGAAGAGGACCCGACCTTCAGAATCAAAGGAGACGAAGAAACAATGGAGACGATTATTTCCGGAATGGGCGAACTCCATTTGGAAATAATAGTTGACCGGATGAAGCGCGAATTTAAAGTTGGGGCCAATGTCGGGCGCCCGCAGGTGGCTTACAAAGAAACCATTAAAAAAACGGCGGAAGCCGAAGGAAAATATATTAAACAATCCGGCGGGCACGGGCAATATGGTCATGTCTGGTTGAGAGTTGAACCGCAGGAGCGTGGCAAGGGATTTGAATTTGAAAGCGAAATCAGGGGAGGAGTAATTCCGCAGGAATTTATTCCGGCGGTTGAAAAGGGTGTTAAGGAGGCAGTTGAAAAAGGAGTGGTGGCGGGGTTTCCACTGGTAGACATAAAAGTCGCGCTTTACGACGGCTCTTACCACGACGTGGATTCGTCCGAATCAGCTTTTAAAATCGCTGGCTCCATTGCTTTGCAGGAAGCCGCAAAGCGAGCCCAAGCAATTCTTTTGGAACCGATTATGAAAGTTGAGGTGGTGACGCCGGAGCATTTTTTGGGGGATGTAACTGGCGACCTTTCTTCAAAACGCGGAAAAATTGAGCGTATGTTTGAACGCGGTACCGCGAAAGTCGTTGACGCCAAAGTCCCGCTTTCCGAAATGTTCGGCTATGTGACGAAACTTCGCTCAATGACCGAAGGCCGCGCTTCCTATACTATGGAATTCTCGCACTACGAAGAAGTCCCCACCAATATCGCGGAGTTAATTAAAGAAGGGAAGAAGTAAACCCCTCCCTTTTCTCGCCATGTTTTATGTCTATTTGATAAAAAATAATAATAAGCGCTGGTATATTGGGTCTACAAATGACTTAAAAAGAAGGATGACTGAGCATAATGCCGGCAAAAACTTTTCAACTAAATATGATAAAACATGGAAATTAATATACTACGAAGCTTACTTGGACGAACACATGGCTAGAATAAGAGAGAAAAAGTTGAAAAGTTTTGGAAGTGCTTTTGGACACCTGTTAAAGCGTTTAGATATGGGCAATAAAAAAAAGGAGGGGTAAATTTATGGAAAACGAAAAAATAGAAAAAGAAGATCAGCCCAAGGCTGACCAGCCTATGGCTGGAAAAATATTGTCCGATGAATTGCTCGCCGAAGATTTGGATTCGGAGCCGTCCCTTGACGATCTGCCGGTTTAATTCTAATCTTGGCGTAGAGGTAAAAGGAGGGGCTCTATGACAACAAAACCGAGGAATGGGAAAAATTTTCGGAGATTAATTATCGATACTATAAAGAAGGATGAAGACGCTATTCCAGGCAGGGCTGGAGAAACGCCGATTTCGGATCTCGCCTGTATGTTTAAAAAGCTTAAAGATAAAGAGGCTGACGAAGCGATCAAAACAATTGTTGACCTCATAAACACGCCGCCTGACCCACTTCTTGTTGCCGATCCAAAAAAATTCTGGTTCAACGTTATGTTTCTCTCACATTATCCTAAAGGCGAGAAAAATTCACTAAGAGATGCGTTTTTCGCTCGCTTGTTCGGGGAGAGGGCGCTGGATCGTAGTCTATTAATATGGATGTTTAATGGGTATATTGAAGCCGGAGGAATTTTTGATCAACCCATGCTTCTTGCATTATCGTTTCTTCGGGACGAATCTCCAATCGCATGGCTCAATGCGGCTGCCCGAAGCAGAGAATTTGATTTTGTAAAAAATGAAGCCGTTCAGCTACTCCGAGATGGGAAAATTTCTTCTAGGACAGGAAGTGTTTTCATTTACTTTCTCGATTTTTTAAAAAAACTTTGGCCGTCCGAAGAAGATTTTTTCAAAGTTGTTGAAGAATTCCACGACGCGGCACAAGATCAGGACACAAAAGAAAAGCTTCAAGGATGGATTGATAGGCACAAAAAGTAGAACAAATTTGATTCAGATAAAGGCGCTTCAGCGCCTATTTTTTTACGCAAAAAGGCGGAATTGAGGGGTGTTGACAGCGTTTTAACTATCATATAACATACTTCTATACGCTAAATCAGCGTATTGGCTTTTATAAGCGTTAATTTTTAAAACAATTTATGGCGGAAAAATTTGAGAGGACAAAGCCCCACTTGAATGTGGGCACAATCGGCCACGTTGACCACGGCAAGACCACTTTGACGGCGGCTATTTTACACGTGCTTAATTTGGCGGGGAAAAAGGTGCGCATTGAAAAAATTGAGGACATTGATAACGCTCCCGAAGAGAGGAAGCGCGGAATTACCATCGCCTTGCACCATTCTGAATACGAAACCGACAAGCGCCACTACGCGCACATTGATGCTCCGGGGCACGCCGACTATATTAAAAATATGATAACCGGAGCCGCGCAAATGGACGGCGCAATTTTGGTGGTTTCGGCTGCGGACGGCCCGATGCCTCAAACCAGAGAACACATTCTTTTGGCGCGCCAAGTAGGCGTTCCAGCAGTTATTGTTTTTTTAAACAAAGTTGACACGGTGGACGACAAAGAATTAGTTGATTTAGTGGAAACGGAAATCAGAGAACTTCTTACCAAATATGAATACCCCGGCGATAAAACTCCGATTATCCGCGGTTCGGCTTTAAAGGCTTTAGCGGCAAAATCCGCGGATGACGAATGGGCCAAGCCGATTTTGGAACTTGCCAAACAACTTGATGAATATATTCCCGAACCTGTTCGTGATATTGACATGCCTTTTCTTATGCCGGCTGAAGATGTTTTTTCAATTGAAGGCCGTGGCACCGTGGTTACCGGAAGAATTGAGCGCGGAAAAGTTAAATTAAACGATGAAGTTGAAATCGTGGGATTAAAAGATACCCAAAAAACCGTAGTCACCGGAATTGAAATGTTCAACAAACAATTGGATGAAGGCATGGCCGGAGACAACGCCGGGATTTTGCTAAGAGGAGTTAAAAAAGAAGACGTGGAGCGCGGGCAGGTAATCGCCAAGCCGGGGTCTATTACTCCGCATACCGATTTTGATTCCGAAGTTTATATTCTCACCAAAGAAGAAGGCGGACGGCACACGCCGTTTTTCACGGGCTATAAGCCGCAGTTCTACATCAGGACAACTGATGTGACTGGAGACGTAACCTTGCCAACGGGGACGGAAATGGTAATGCCCGGAGACACGATTAAATTTACTGTGAAGCTAATCGCGCCGGTTGCCATGGAAGAAAAATTGCGCTTCGCGATTCGCGAGGGAGGCAAGACGGTAGGCGCTGGAGTTGTCACAAAAATCAATAAATAAAAATGACCAAGGCGCTCGCAAAAGCGAAAGAAAAAGAAAAGGAGGCGGAGGAAAAGCAAAGGTTAAGAATCCGCGTGCGGGCTTATGACCATAAAATTTTGGACTCATCCGTAAAACAAATCGTGGACACGGCTTTGAGATACGGCTCGGAAATACAGGGGCCGGTGCCACTACCTACGGAGATAAAAAAATACACCGTAAACCGTTCTTCTTTCGTCCATAAAAACGCGCGTGAGCAGTTTGAGATGCGCGTGCACCGGCGCTTGATTGATGTTTTAAACCCCACGGCGAAAGTCGTGGAAGCAATGACTAATCTAAATCTTCCTGCCGGCGTGGATATTGAAATTAAGATGTAGCATAACAAAATAAAAAAATCGTTTTATTTTGTTTAAACTTATGAAATTCATACTCGCAAAAAAAGTTGAAATGTCGCAGGTTTTTGATGAAAATGGCCGGGTGCATCCGGTAACCTGGCTTTTGGCTGGGCCTATTTTTGTAACTCAAAAAAAATCAGCGGAAAAAGACGGCTATGTGTCGGTGCAAGTAGGTTTTGGTTCCAAAAAAGAAAAAAATGTTAAAAAGCCACAGAAAAAATTGGGAAATTTTGAGGGGTTCAGGGAATTTCGCGGAGAACACCCGATGAATGTCGGGGACAAAATTGATGTTTCGGTTTTTAAAGAGGGGGACATTGTAAATGTTTCAGGAACTTCCAAAGGAAAAGGTTTTCAAGGCGTGGTGAAAAGGCACGGCTTTGCCGGCGGTCCGCGCACTCATGGGCAGAAGCATTCGGAAAGAGAGCCCGGATCTATTGGGGCCACTTGGCCGCAAAGGGTGTTAAAAGGCAGGCGCATGCCCGGGCGAATGGGCAGCGACCGCGTTACAGTGCGAAATCTTAAAATAATAAAAATAATTCCCGAAAAAAATTTGATGGCCATAGAAGGCGCCATCCCCGGCAACCGCGGCAGTTTGGTGGAAATAAGAGGATAAAAGCTCCCTTGCGGGGGGTTTTTGGTTATGCTATCATCAAAATCACTTGTGGGAAGCGAACCAAAATACGATTTAGGAGGGTAAAAAGGATTAGAATCCAAGGTTTTTAACCGAGGGGGGTTCTGCCTCCTTGTTTTTGTTTTAAAAAAGATGAAAGTCAATACATATAATATAAAAGGAGAAAAAGCGGAGACTACGGAATTACCGGAGGGGATTTTTGGAGCGGCGTGGAAACCAGCACTAGTGAAGCAGGTTTTTGACGGCGAGATGGCAAATAAAAGACGCCCTTGGGCGCATACTAAAACCAGGGGCGAGGTCCGTGGCGGAGGCAGAAAGCCATGGCGGCAAAAAGGAACCGGACGCGCGAGGCATGGCTCAACCAGATCGCCATTGTGGGTTGGGGGAGGAATTGCTCACGGACCGAGAAATGAAAGGGATTATAGCGTAAAAATAAATAAAAAAATGAGGCGAGGGGCGCTGTTTTCTTTGCTTTCCAGAAAATTAAAAGACAAAGAAATTATTTTGATTGATAATTTTGAAATGGCTAAATCCAAAACTAGAGAAGCTTTTAATATTTTTAAAAATTTGAGGACAACGGGAGATATTTATAATTTAGGGATAAAAGGGGGGAAAGCGCTTCTGGCTTTGGCGAAAGGCGACGCTAAAAGGGCGGTCCATAATCTGCCTTTTGTAAATTTTATAGAGCCGAGAAATTTAAACGTCTCCGCGCTTTTGCAGAATAAATATTTAATTTTGGATAAGGCCAGCATTAAAGAATTAGAAAAAACTTATGCCAGGTAGTGAAAAAATCGATTGCTTTTCGGTGATATTACAAAATCCAGCAGCTATCCTGCAGCTTTACATTGGGTCGAAATTTGAGGTTATATTTACAAAAGCATTATCATTAATCGATTTTTCTACTACCTGGTATGCCGTTTAATTTATCGCAAATTTTCGGGGGATGGAGGAAGAAGAAAAATAAGGGGCGCAAGGCGCCTGAGAGCTCGCCTCATTCATTCCGTTCGCGCTTAACCCTCCCCGCAGAGCGGGGGGGCTCCGATGCGTCTCACGGTCCGAACGAGGCTCGCTCTTCTAAAGTCGCCACCCAAACTAAAAATAAAAGCGAACTGGCTTGGAAATTAATTATCGCGCCTCATATTTCTGAAAAATCAACTATGCTTGGCGAGGGTCGGTATGTTTTTAAAGTCGCCGGCTCCGCGAACAAGCCATCTCTCAAGCAAGCTATAGAAGCCAGATACGGCGTCACGGTTCTATCAATAAACATGCTCGCGGCAAGAAACAAAAAACGAAGGCGCGGCGTAATTTTGGGAATTAAGCCGGGATTTAAAAAAGCAATAGTGACATTAAAAGCAGGACAAAACATAACCGAATTTTAATTTATGAAAACTTTCGCTCCCACATCTCCGTCAAGAAGGCAGATGACCGGAATAAATTACCGGGAGTTTTTGACGCGCCATGACCCCGAAAAATCTTTGGTGTTTGGAAAGCATCGCGCAGTCGGCCGAAACAATTTGGGCCGCATCACTACGCGCCACAAGGGAGGCGGGGCGAAACGGCTTTTACGGATCGTTGATTTTCAATTTGATAAAAAAGATATCCCCGGGCGCGTGGATTCGGTTGAATACGACCCCAACCGCACGGCTTTTATCGGGCTGATTATTTATAAAGACGGCGAGAAACGCTACATGGTTTTGCCTAAAGATATCCGCCCCGGGCGCGAAATTTTAATATCCGAAAAAGCTCCTATCATAGCAGGCAATCGCTTGCCGTTGGGCGCTTTGCCGCCTGGAACGCTTATTTATAACATTGCTTTAGCTCCGGAAGGCAAAGCTGTTCTAGTGCGCTCCGCCGGAAGTTTTGCGGAAGTAGTGGCTCATGACGGCGGATATGCCACAATAAAATTGCCGTCCGGAGAAGTGAGAAAAATAAAAGACAACGCCTGGGCTTCGGTGGGGCAGGTTTCAAATGAAGAAAATAATCTGGTGGTTATCGGCAAAGCTGGCCGGTCGCGCCTTTTGGGCATCCGCCCCACGGTGAGAGGTTCGGCCATGAATCCGGTTGACCATCCTTACGGAGGAGGCGAGGGGCGCACGATGCGCGGAACAAGGCGCCCTAAAAATAAATGGGGCAAAGGAACTAGGGGTGTTAAAACCAGGAATCGCAACAAATATTCTTCCAAATTTATAATTAGCCGGAGGACCAAAAATTAATTTAAAATATGCCGCGAAGCTTAAAAAAAGGCCCATATACGGATCCGAAATTGCTTAAAAAATTAAGCAAGTTTAAATCCGGCGGGCGAGATATAATCAAAACTTGGTCCAGGAGGTCGCAAATCGCTCCGGAGATGATCGGATATACTTTTGGAGTGCATAATGGCAAGGATTTTATTTCGGTTGCGGTTTCCGAAGAAATGGTCGGACATCGTTTGGGCGAATTTTCTCCAACCCGTAAATTCGTGAAGCACGGAGGGAAAATGCAAAAAGAATTGGAAATGCAGGCCAAGGAAGCCGAAAAAACAAAAGCCGCCGCTTCAACCGCGACAGCATCGGCAGTTCCGGCCAAAAAATAAAAATTATGGAAGAAATAAAAGCACATTTGAGATATTTAAGAATGGCGCCAAGAAAAGTAAGATTGGCGGCTGATTTAATCCGCGGAAAATCGGCCGAAGAAGCTGAGGCGGCTTTGGGATTTCTCGCCCGCCGGTCCGCCGAACCTTTAAAAAAGCTTTTGCATTCTGCCATTGCCAACGCCAAGCATAATTTTAATCTTGAAAAAGAAAATTTGTTTGTAAAAAGCATCAGGGTTGACAAAGGGCCGACCTTAAAGCGCTTTATGCCGCGCGCCAGAGGAGTGGCTTCGCCCATCAGGAAGCGCGTCAGCCATGTTACCATTATACTTTCAGGAAAATAACATGACACACACATCGCATCCATATGCAATGAGGTTGGGAATTATCAGGCCGTGGAAATCACGCTGGTTTTCCGTTAAGAATTACCAGAAATTCCTGAAAGAAGATGTGTTGTTGAGAGAGCATCTTGAGGAAAAATTGCGCGGCATGCTGGTGGACGCCATTGAAATTGAAAGATCTCCTTCAACACTCAATGTAATTATAAAAACGGCCCGGCCGGGACTTTTGATCGGCAGGGGAGGCGAGGGCATAGAAAAATTAAAAAAAGAAGTTGACGCTTTTTTGAAAAAAAAGAGAAAAGGCCTCCGCCAGCCGGCTGATAGTCCGTCAAAATCTTCAGCTAAAACAGGTCTTAAGCTCACGGTTGAAGAAATAAAATCTCCCGAACAGCATTCTAGAGTAATGGCTGAAACAATCGCGCAGGATTTGGAAAAACGTCTGCCTTTCAGAAGGGTGCTCAAACATACCATCAGCAAAATAATGTCATCCAAGGGCGTTAAGGGCGCCAAAATCACGCTTTCGGGGAGACTGGACGGCGCGGAAATGGCGCGGTACGAATGGCTGAAAGAAGGTCAGATTCCTTTGCAGACACTGCGCGCCGATGTTGATTTTGCCAGAGGCCGCGCGCATTTGCCTTATGGAGATTTAGGAATAAAGGTTTGGATTTATAAGGGAGAAATTTTTAACAAAGAAAAAGATGTTGCTACCCAAAAGAGTAAAATTTAGGAAATGGCAGAGGCTGGCTACCAAAAGAAACCTCAAAGAAACCAGAGGCGTGTCTTTGGCTTTTGGGTCCTACGGCCTCAAAGCCGAGGAAGCTCTTTGGGTAAAATCAAAACAATTGGAGGCGGCCAGAAAAGCTATGACCAATTATATCCAGAGGGGCGGGAAAATCTGGATCCGCATTTTTCCCGACAAACCAATTACCCAAAAACCGCCGGAGGTGACCATGGGTGCCGGAAAGGGAGACGTGGCCGGATATGTTTTCCCGGTGCTTCCGGGAAGAATAATTTTTGAAATGGAAGGCGTGACAAAAGAAGTTGCCAAAGAAGCATTGCGCCGCGCTGGAGCCAAATTGCCGATTAGAACTAAATTTGTATCAAGATAATTTTATGGCAAAGCTTAAAATAAAAGATTTAAAAAATAAAGGCGGGACGGAGCTTGCGGAGCTTTTGTCGGAGGAGCGGGAAAAATTACTTACACTAAAAATGCGCGCCAGGGAATCCAAAGTAAAAAACGTGAAAGAAGCCAAAGAAATTAGAAAAAATATCGCCCGCATGCTTACAATTCTAAAAATAAACAAATAATATGCCAGGTAGTGAAAAAATCGATTGCTTTTCAGTGATATTACATAACCCGATAAATATCTGGCAATTTTACAGTTGGTCGAATTTTGCTATGTTTGGTTTATTAAAGCATTATCACTAATCGATTTTTCTACTACCTGGTATGGCGCAAGAATTAAAAGGGAAAATAGTTTCAAATAAAATGGCCAAGACTGTGGTCGTGGAAGTTTCGCGCCTAAAAAAGCACCGCCTTTACGGCAAATTCATGAAAATTTCCAAAAAATATAAAGCGCACGCCGATGAGCAAATTCCGGAAGGCGCCACGGTTATTATTAAATCCACCAAGCCGATATCAAAGGATAAAAAATGGCGAGTTTTTAAAATTTTATGATACAACACCGCACCATGCTAAACGTTGCCGACAATTCCGGAGCAAAACTGGTCCAGTGTATTAAGGTTTTGGGCGGAACTCGTCGCAGGTACGCCGGCATCGGTGATATTGTGGTTGTTTCGGTAAAAATCGCCGAGCCCAGAAAACCGGTTAAAAGAAAAGAGATTCACAAGGCGCTGGTTGTCAGGCAAAAAAACGCGCTAAGGCGCCAGGACGGATCCTACATCAGGTTTGACGACAACGCCGTGGTTATTTTGGACGGCAAGGAGCCGAAGGGAGGAAGAATTTTCGGGCCAATCCCCAGAGAAATAAAAGAAAAAGGTTTTAATAAAATAGTTTCCTTGGCGGAAGAAATTGTATAAATATATGAAAATAAAAAAAGGCGATAATATAATAATAATTTCTGGAAAAGACCGTGGCAAGCAAGGCAAGGTTCTTGGGGTCTTTCCTAAATCTGAAAAGATTTTGGTGGATGGCGTGGCGCTTCGCAAAAAACACCAGCGCTCGCGAAAGCAGGGCCAGAAAGGCGAGGTTGTAACTTTGCCGACTCCGTTCCATGTTTCCAATGCCATGCTCTTCTGTAAAAACTGCGGAAGGGGCGCGAGAGCCGGATATAAATTTTCCGGAGATATTAAAACCAGAATTTGCAAAAGATGCAAAAATGAAATTTAAATTTTATGCAATCTATCAAAGAAAAATATAAAGAAGCGGTGCCTAAAATAATGAAAGAATTCGGATTTAAATCGCCGATGGCTGTTCCATCTATTTTGAAAGTTGTGGTAAATGTTGGCACAGGCAAGATGCGTGAAAAAAAAGAAGCGGTGGAGACCGTGGAAAAGCATCTAGCGCTGATCACCGGCCAAAAAGCTTCTCCGCGCCCTGCCCGGGTAGCCATCGCTTCCTACAAAACCAGAGAAGGTATGGTGATCGGATACAAGGTTACGCTTCGTGGCGAGAGAATGTATGATTTTCTGGACCGCTTGATTAATTTTGCCATTCCCAGAACCAGGGACTTCCGCGGGATTCCTTTAAAATCGTTGGATGCCGGAGGCAATTTGACAGTAGGCATAAAAGAGCATATCATATTTCCTGAAATGATCGGAGAAGACGTAAGGAATATTTTCGGGCTGGAGGCGACAATTGTGACCAGCGCGAAAAAAAGAGAAGAAGCTTTGGCTCTTTTTAAATTACTGGGTGTGCCTTTTGAAAAAAACTAATATGGCTAAAACTTCAACATACGTAAGGTCTCTAAAACCGCCGAAATTTAAAAGCCGCGTGGTCAGGCGCTGTTTTAGATGCTGGCGCAAGCGCGGTTATATGCGCGATTTTGACCTTTGCCGGATTTGTTTTAGGGAATTGGCCAACGAAGGCCTAATACCGGGGATTAGAAAAAGTAGCTGGTAACGAGTAAAAATTAGTAATTAGTACTATGACTGACCCAATCGCGGATATGTTAGTAAGAATAAAAAATGCCCAAGCGGCCAAAAAAGAAACCGCTTCTTTTGAGCATTCCAATATTAAAATGGAAATCGCCAAAGTTTTGGAGCGCGCCGGCTATCTGGGAAGCATCGAGCGGAAAGGCAGAAAGGGCGGCAAGCAGATAGAAGTAAAGCTTTTATACGACGAATCCGGAGGCCCAAAAATTTCGGGCGGCAAAAGAGTTTCCAAGCCTTCGCAGAGAATCTACCGGGGATACCGCGAAATTTACGCTTTAAAAAACGGATTTGGAATCGCGATTTATTCCACGCCCAGAGGAATTATGACTGGCCGCGAGGCTAGAAAAAATAAATTAGGAGGCGAGGTTTTAATAGAATTATGGTAAAAAATTTATGAGCCGACTTGCTAAAAAACCAATAACTTTGCCACCGGGCGTATTTGTAAAAAAAGAAGGCGACTTTTGGATTTTTAAGGGGCCGAAAGGGGAGCTTAGAAAATCTTTTTCTGATTACGTCAATATTGAAGAACGTGACGGCGCTTTTCTAATTTCTCTAAAAAACGATTCCATTAAAAACGCCTATGCTATGCTGGGCACGACCGCCGCGCTTTTTAAAAATTGCGTTGATGGCGTCCAAAACGGATTTGAAAAGAAACTGGAAATTGAAGGAGTGGGCTACCGCGCACAGATTGACGGCAAGGATTTAGTTTTATCTTTGGGGTTTTCGCATCCCGTAAAAATTCAGGCTCCGGAAGGCATAACTTTTAAAGTTGAAAAAAATACTATTACCATAAACGGCGTAGACAAAGAAAAAACAGGCCTGGTGGCAGCCAAAATCAGGGCGGAGAAAAAACCGGAGCCTTACAAGGGCAAGGGCATACATTACATGGGCGAAGTTATCAGGAGAAAGGCCGGCAAGAAAGCAGTTTCAACCGCATAGCAATTTACTATGGCTCAAAAAAGAAAAATCAGGCATAAGCGCGTAAGAGCAAAAATTTCCGGAACCACTCAAAAGCCGCGCCTTTCGGTTTACCGCTCAAACAAACATTTATTTTTACAATTGATTGACGACGAAAAAAATAAAACCTTGCTTTCCGTTTCCGACCGGGAATTTAAATCAAAAAAGAAAAATTTAAAGAAATCAGACGCCGCTTACGAAGCAGGCAAGCTTTTGGCAAAAAAAGCCAAAGAAAAAAATATTAAAAAAGCCGTTTTTGACAGGGGCGGTTACCAATATCACGGCCGGGTGCGCCGAGTAGCCGAAGGCGCGCGAGAAGGCGGATTAGAATTTTAACTATTTAACTAACATGGCAAGAATTCAAAAACCAAAAAGCGAATACGAGCAAAAATTAATTGACCTAAGGCGCGTGGCCCGCGTGATGGCGGGCGGCCGGCGGTTTACTTTTCGTGCGGCGATGGTCATCGGCAACCAAAGAGGACAGGTGGGCTTCGGCTTGGGTAAAGCCGCCGATACTTCGCAGGCAATTGAAAAAGCGGTGCGCCGGGCTAGGCAAAATTTGATTTCCGTGCCGCTGACTAAAGACCAGTCCATTCCGCATGAAATTTACGCGAAATTCGGCAGCGCCAGAGTGATTTTAAAGCCGGCCAAATCCGGCAAGGGGCTGGTGGCAGGGGGCTCGGCCCGCGCGGTGCTCGCCATGGCCGGAGTGAAAAACGTCAGCGCAAAAATTTTATCGCACACCAAAAACAAACTCACCAACGCCTTGGCGACTCTGGAAGCGCTGAAAAAATTAAAAACACTGAAATAAATAATTTTATGCAAGTTCATAATCTGTTAAAGTCAATCAATAAAAAGCAAAAAAGAATCGGCCGGGGGGGGAAGCGCGGGTCGTTTTCGGGCAGGGGAATTAAAGGGCAAAAAGCTCGTGCCGGCAGACGCGTCCGCCCGCAGATTCGTGATATTATAAAGAAGATACACAAGCGCCGGGGCTACGGTAGAAACCGGGCCCAGTCGGTAAACGCTGTTAAAGCCAAACCGGCGGTGGTAAATTTAGGCGCGTTGGACAAAACATTCAAAGGCGGCGAAAAAGTGACCGTAAAACTTTTAGTGGAGCGCGGATTGATTCAAGCTTCTGGCGGAAAAATTCCGCAAGTAAAAATTTTAGGCGATGGCGCGCTAACAAAAAAATTGATTTTTGATAAAAATCTTTTAATGTCAAAATCAGCCAAAGAAAAAATCGGCTAATATGTGGGAAAAATTCAAACTTATTTTAAGAGACACTGACCTTAGAAGAAAATTTCTTTATCTTTTGGGTTTTTTGGCGGTTTTTCGCCTGATTTCCTCCATTCCCATTCCGGGGATTGACGCTTTAAGACTCCGCCAATTTTTTGAGGCCAACCAATTTTTCGGGCTATTGAATCTTTTTTCGGGAGGCGCCCTGGGAAATCTTTCCATTATGATGCTGGGAGTCGGTCCTTATATCACTGGCTCCATTATCATGCAGCTTTTAACAATGATTTTCCCGCAGCTGAAAGAATTGCAGCAGGAAGAAGGCGAAGCCGGCAAACAAAAATTTAACCAGTATTCGCGCCTCTTAACCGTGCCTTTGGCTTTTGTCCAGGGGTTCGGATTACTCACCATTTTGGAACGGCAGGGGATTTTGCAGTTTCTGACTTTTTACGAAAAATTCGCCAATGTAATAATTGTCGCGGCCGGTTCTATATTGCTGATGTGGATAGGCGAGCTGATTTCCGAATACGCCTTGGGAAACGGCGTTTCTTTGCTTATTTTTGCCGGTATTGTAGCCAGCTTTCCTTCCGACCTACGGCAGACTTTTTTGGCTTTTGACGCCACGCAACTTCCAACACTCATCGCTTTTACGGCGATTGCGATTATAACCGTGGCGGCGGTTGTCTTTATATCGGAAGGCGATAGGCCGGTTCCGGTTTACTACGCCAAAAGAATTCGCGGCATGCGTATGTACGGCGGCACGACCACTTATCTTCCTTTGAAGGTGAACCAAGCAGGAGTTATTCCAATAATTTTCGCGCTTTCCATTTTGCTTTTACCTCAAATGATCGCCAGTTTTTTCGCCAATTCCGCTAACATCGTGTTAAAAGTTGTTTCGTCTTTCGTAATTAATTTTTTCGCGAGTCCATGGCCTTACGCAGCGGCTTATTTTCTTTTGGTTTTTCTTTTCACTTATTTTTACACCGCCGTCACCTTTGACCCGCAATCGGTTTCCAAAAATCTCCAGCAAAGCGGAGCTTTTGTGCCTGGAATCCGCCCGGGAAATTCCACGGCCGAATTTTTAAGCAAAATCGTCACGCGCATAACTTTCGTTGGCGCTTTATTTTTGGGCGCGGTGGCGGTTTTGCCGCTTATCTGGAGCGCCATGACCGGCATTTCAACTCTCACTATAGGTGGGACCGCTTTGCTGATTGTGGTCTCCGTGGTTTTGGAAACCGCCAAACAGGTTGAAGGCCAGCTCTCATTGCGGAGCTATGACTAGGTGTTTATGATAAATCAACCCTACAATTTTACTTTTATTGGACGGTCCGGCTGCGGCAAAGGTGCCCAATCGGAACTTCTTAAAAAATTATTGGAGGGAAAAAATGGCCCCGGCAGCGCGCTTTATATTTATACTGGCGCGCGTTTAAGAGAGCTCGCAGGCCACTCGGAGTTTTTTACAGCGAGATTGTTGAATGAAAAAAGTTTAAAATCCGGTGAGCTAACCCCAAATTCTTTAGCTATTTGGGCCTACACGACCGAATTTATTCACGGAGTGACGGAAAACAACCACATTATTGTAGACGGTTCTCCGCGCGCGGCGCTGGAAGCGCAAACGCTGGATGAAATGTTTGATTTTTATGGCAGAGAAAACGTTTTTCATGTTTGGCTGAATGTGAGCGAGGCATGGGCAAACGCGCGCATGAAAGAAAGGGGGCGATTCGATGACAGTCCTGAGAGCATTAAACACCGTTTCGCTTATTATGAAAGAGAAGTTGTTCCGACAATTGAATTTTACAAAAAAGATAAAAAACACAAGCTTATAGAAATCAATGGCGAGCAGACGATAGAAAAGGTTCACGAAGATATTGTAAAAGCGGCGGGATTATGACCAGGTAGTGAAAAACTTGATCGCTTTTTTAAAATTTGTTTGCGATATGGGTTTACTGGGTTATATTGTAGTGGTAGGTGTTTAGCGATAGACTATTGAAAGCAATAAATTTTTAATCAAGTTTTTTACTACCTGGTATGATTATTAAAAATAAAAAAGAGCTGGAAATTTTGCGGGAAGGCGGCAAGAGACTTGCCGCCGTTTTAAACAAGGCAGCCAATAACGCGATAGAAGGCGTCACGACCAGGGAGTTGAATGATTTGGCGGAAAGTTTAATTTTAAAATCCGGAGGCGCGCCGTCTTTTAAAGGATATAAAGCGCAGGGAGCTCCGCATCCTTACCCGGATGCGCTTTGTGTTTCAATAAACGAAGAGGTGGTGCATGGGTTGCCGGCTGGTCGCAAATTAAAAAATGGCGATATCGTTGGGTTGGACATAGGTATGTGGTATGAAGGCCTATGCACTGATACGGCTCTTACTGTTTTGGTTGGCGGAGGGAAAAATAAATTAATTGATGCCACAAAAAAATCTCTGGAGCTGGGGATTGCCGAAGTCCGCGCCGGCGCGCATGCCGGCGATATTGGTTTTGCGATTCAAAAATATTTGAAGAGTGAGGGTTTTGGCGTAGTGCGAGAATTGGTTGGGCATGGCGTTGGAAGAGCGGTTCACGAAGACCCGGAAATCCCAAATTGGGGAAAACGCGGCGTCGGACCGGAACTGGTTGAAAATATGATTATTGCTTTAGAGCCTATGGCCACTGAAGGCGGATATAAAGTAAAACTTTCCAAAGACGGTTGGACATGGCTCACTTGCGACGGCTCCCGCTCCGCGCATTTTGAGCATACTTTGGTGGTGACAAAAGGCGGGGCGGAGGTATTGACTCTACTTTAGATTTTGCTAGTATTACCTTATGAGGAAAATTGATCTACAAAACGTGATTTGGAAAGAGGGCAAATATTATGTTGCCCAATGTTTGAATGTTGATGTTTCTAGTTTCGGCAAAACCAAAAAGGACGCTTTAGCCAACCTGCAAGAAGCCCTGGAACTTTATTTTGACGGAGCTAAAATATCAGATTTACTGAAAGTGGAGCAACCGACTATCGTGAAGCGCCAACTTCAGTATGCCTAAATTTTATTCTTCGGATTATATCATCAAGGTCCTTCGCAGGAAGGGCTTTGTTTTTGTTTCTCAAAAAGGAAGCCATATGAAATTTCAAAAAGCAAGTTTGCCATTGACTGTGATCGTTCCGGCTAACCGTAAAGAAATTCCTATTGGCACTTTCCGCTCGATTTTACGGCAATCAAAATTAAAAGATGAAGATTTTAAATAATTTCCTCGACAGCTGGACATGAGTAACTCGCGACGGCTCCCGCTCCGCCAATTTTGAACATACAGTTGTGGTAACAAAAACCGGCGCGGAAGTTTTGACTATGCTAAAATAAAAGCATGCCCAAACCGGATATATATTTGTCTGTTATAGTTCCTGCATATAATGAAGCGGAGAAACTGCCTAAAACTTTAAAGCGTTTTCAAGAGTATCTGTTTCAACAGGCCTACTCCTATGAAATTATTGTCGTAAACGACGGCGCGAGGGATAATACCGCCGATGTCGTAAGAAATATGGAGCGAGATATTAAAAATTTGCGTTTTATTGACCGCAAAAAAAATATGGGCAAGGGCTACACGGTGCGCGAGGGGATGCTAGCGGCTTACGGCAGAATTCGGCTTTTTGCCGACGCCGATAATGCCACCGATATTTCACATTTTGATAAAATGCGCCCGTTTTTTGACAAGGGTTTTGACGCGGTGATTTGCTCAAGAGACCCCAAAGACGCCCTAGGCGCCAAACAAGCTGTAGCGCAAGCGTGGTGGAAGCGCGCGCTCGGCAATATGGGCAATTTATATATTCAATGGATGGCGGTTCCGGGGATTTGGGACACTCAATGCGGTTTTAAAGCGTTTCGCGATTACGCCGCCGAAAAAATTTTTTCCGCGACAAAAATAAACAGATGGGCTTTTGACGTGGAAGTTCTGGCACTGGCCAAGCGCTTCGGATATAAAATTGGGATTATTCCGGCAAACTGGGTTAATGACCCGCGCTCTAGCGTAAAATTTATGGCGTATTTTCACACCCTTTGGGAGGTTTTTAAAATCAGGAGGTTGTTAAATAAATTAAAAATTTAAAATGAAAAGCACCATAGAATTTCGCAAAGATATTGTTTCGGGAGACTGGGTTTTGATTTCTACGGATATTCAAAAAAAACCGGTATTTTTTAAAAAAGTGGAAAGCAAGCCCCTTCCAAAATCAAAATGCCCTTTTGACGGAATCCAAAAATCAAAACAAGAGAAAGTTTTGCTGTGGATGCCAAAGCCCGGCGGGAAGGATTTGAAAGACTGGTGGATTCAGATTTTGCCGAATAAATATCCGGTCGTGGCAAGCTCCAGAATTTGTCCACCGCTTACAAAATACGGCATACATGAGAAAAAAATCGGCGTCGGCTTTCAAGAGGTAATTGTGACACGGTCGCACGAAAAACATTTTGGGCTGATGGCCAAAAATGAAATTGAGTTGGTTATTGAGGCATATCAGTCAAGATTTCAGGCGCTTTCCGCCGAACCTTGCGTTGATTATATTTTAATAATTCATAATCACGGCTCGCGCGCTGGCGCCACAGTGCCCCACCCGCATTCGCAGATTTTCGCAATTCCCATAATCCCGCCTGATGTTAAAAGAAGTTTGGAGGGTTCCAGAAAATATTTTCATGAAAATAAAAAATGCGTCCACTGCGCTATTTTAAAAGATGAATTAAAAGAAAAAGAGCGCGTTATTTATCAAAACAAGCTTTTTGTTGTTTTGGCTCCATACGCTTCGCGGGTGGCGTATGAAGTCAGAATTTTTCCTAAACTTCATGAGTCGCGCTTTGAGGCGATTGATCAGGCGCAAAGGAATGATTTAGCCGATGCCTTAAAAATAATACTCTCTAAAATCTTTAAAAAATTAAAAAATCCGGATTACAATATGTTTATCCACACCGCGCCTCCCAAGGAGCGCCACGCAGAGCATTATCATTGGCATTTGGAAATTTTGCCAAGAATTGCCACTTGGGGCGGGTTGGAATTGGGCGCGGGGATTGATGTTGTAAAAATCTCTCCCGAGGAAACCGCTAAATTTTTCAGACAATGAACCAACAAATATGAAACGACTCATTATTGCAAATTGGAAGATGGCGCCGCAAACTTCTCGCGAGGCATTGCGCCTTGCGCAAGGAATTGCGCGCGGAGTTAAAGGTGTAAAAAATGTCGAAGTTGTCTTGACCCCACCTTTTATTTATTTGCTATTGCTTAAACTTGGCCTGCCTCGCCTGACGCGAGTCAAGGCGGGCGCGCAAGATGTTTTTTGGGAAAAGAACGGGGCTTACACGGGAGAAATTTCGACCAATCAACTTAAAGCCTCTGGCGTAAGGTTGGTGATTGTGGGTCATTCCGAGCGTAGGGCGTTGTGGGAAACCAATGAAATCGTAAATAAAAAATTAAAAGCGGTTTTGGGCGCGGGTATGCGGGCAGTGCTTTGCGTGGGGGAAGCGGAAAAACAAAAAGAAGTAGCCTTTCCAAAAATAATCAGGGACGAACTTCATGAAGGACTTGCGCGCATTAAAAAGTCATTGTTCCGGAATTTGATTATTGCTTATGAACCGATTTGGGCGGTTGGAACGGGAAGGGCTGACACGCCAAAAAACGTTTACGAAATTACGACGATTATCCGCCGAGAGCTTTACCGCATGGTTGGAAAAAGAATCGCTTCCAAAATCCCTGTGCTTTACGGCGGATCGGTGGACGAAAAAAATGCCCATGCTTTCGTGAAAGACGGTGCTGTCGACGGCTTGCTGGTTGGCGGGGCGAGTCTCAACGCCAAAAAATTTATAAACATAGTGAAAGCGGTGTCTGAAGTATGAAAAGAATAATTTTGCGCGTTGATTTTAACTGGCCGTATGAATATCGGATTGAAAAAACACTTCCTACTATACGCGCTCTTTTGAAAAATGGCGCGGCGAGTGTTGTTTTAATCACGCATTGCGAAAAAGACGGCAAAATCCCGCATTTAAACGGCCTTTATAAATATTTAAAAAAGTTTTTCAAAAATATTTTGTTTGTTGAGGGGCCGATAAAAAAAATGCCGGAAGATTTTTTTAACCGGCACAAAAATCGCGTTGTGCTTTTGGATAATTTAAGATTTGGTTCAGGAGAAAAAAATAATAGTTTGGCGTTCGCGAAGGTCTTGGCTTCTTGGGGCGACTGTTATATAAATGACGCTTTTGCCGAATCCCATCGCAATTATGCTTCCATTGTTTTACTGCCCAAATTACTGCCTCACGAGACCGGAACGTTATTTAAAGAAGAAATTAAAAATCTTTCCAGATTTTTCAAGCCCCAGCATCCATTTTTGGTGATTATCGCCGGGAAAAAATTCGCGACCAAAGAACCATTGGTATCGCGATTTTTAAAATCGGCGGATGCGGTATTTATCGGGGGCGCCATCGGCAATACTTTTTTGGCTAGGCGCGGAATTAGCGCAGGAAAATCAAAAATTGAGAGCGTAAAAATTCCCAAAAGCGTTATTTGGAACAATAAAATTTTACTGCCCGAGGATTGGGCTATGCGTAACAGCTTGATTTTAGACGCTGGGCCGAAAACTGTAGAAATTTTGGGCGAGCTTGCCAAAGCGTCCAAGTTTGTTTTATGGAATGGGACTTTGGGCCTTTGCGAAAAAGGATTTGAATATGGCACAAAAACTTTTGCCAAAGAGTTGGGAAAATCCAAGGCTTATAAAGTTGTGGGCGGAGGAGATACCGTCGCGGCTATCCGGAAATTCAAGCTTGAAAAAAACTTTGATTTTATTTCAACGGGCGGCGGCGCCATGCTGGAATTTTTGGCGAAAGGAACCCTCCCGGGGATTGAAGCATTGAAGGAGAAATAAAGTGCTATACTGATTTAATCTTATGCGCTACGACAATGCGGAACATTTTAAAAAAGAGAATGGCTACGAGGTGGGTGGGACTTGGTACCCTAGAGTCACCAGAATTTTGGAAGTGAAAGCCAAGCCGGGGCTTCAAGTTTTTTTTAAAGAGATGGGAAGTTTTGATGCCGCGGAAGATGTAAAAAACAAGTCGGCCGAGGAAGGTTCCGCGGTTCACGAAGCTATTCAGAAACTTTTGGTGGGCAAAAAAGTAGCGGTGCCTCGCGAGATTGAGCCCTCCGTAAATAAATTTTTGGAATTTAACCAATTAAAACAGATTTATTTTCATCCAGAGTATGTTGAACGGAGAATTTGGTCCGGCCTTCATAAATACGCCGGAACGGTTGACGCGCTTGCGACCATAGACGGCAAATTCGGCGTTTTAGACATTAAAACCTCAACCGGATTTTTTCCGGAATATAATCTCCAGACCGCGGCTTATATTCAGGCGCTTCAGGAACTGGAAATTAAAAAATCGCTGGCGTTGCCGAAAGAAATTCAAACCAGATGGATTTTGAGAATCAACCAGCACAAAGTTTGTAAAAAATGCAATTCAACGCTCCGCGAAAAAGGAGGGAGAAGTAAAACGCGGAACGGAAAATCCAACGGTACGCCGCGCTGTATAGACGCCGAACATGATTGGGGCGAACCAGAGGGCGACGTGGAGCTCAAGGAATTTCCGTATTATTTCAAGGACGTTCGCGCTTTCTTAGCCGCCAAAATCCTCTGGGAATGGGACAATGATTACTGGCTCCGTCAGATCGGGTATTCAAGATGAAGAAAAATAAAGAAATCGTAGTTTTGTATCATAAAGGGTGCAAGGATGGCTTTGGCGCCGCTTGGGCAGCTTGGAGAAAATTTGGCGCGCGCGCGAAATATATCGGAGTCAATCATGGCGATAAATTACCTGCTGGTTTAGCAAGAAAAGAGGTTTATATGGTTGATTTTACATATTCAGCGAAAGAAATGCAGTGGCTTCTTAAGATTTGCAAAAAGGTTGTAGCTCTAGACCATCATGTTAGTTCGATGGCTGCTACAATGTTGGCGCATGATTATCGTTATAATGTTTCTCATTCCGGAGCGACTCTCGCATGGTTATATTTTTTCCCTAACAAAAAAACACCACAAATTCTTCGTTATTTAGAGGACACAGATATTTGGCGCTTTAAAATGCAGCATACTCGTGAGATCATTGCGAGCATTCATACCTATGGTCAAGATTTTCGCATTTGGAGTAAATTAGCCAAAGAGATTGAGAAATTTTCTACTAGAAAAATTCATATCATGCGCGGGAAAGCGATTCTTCAATACCAGGGGCAACTTATTAAAAAAGCCGTTGATGAAGCAGAAGAAGTATTGTTTTTAAAACATCGAGTTTTAGTTTCTAATTCCTCAGTATTAATAAGTGTTATTGGGCATAAACTTGCGCAAAAAAAGAAATCATTTGGGATTGTTTGGCGAAGGTCCAAAGGGCTCATTTTGGTAAGTCTTCGCTCAATTCCATCGTTTAATGTATCAAAAATTGCCGCGCATTTTGGCGGTGGTGGCCATAAAAATGCTGCTGCTTTCACCCTTTCTGGTCACAAATCATTACCATGGAAAAGAATCAAAAAATAGTTTTTATAATTCACGGCTGGTGGGGGTATCCGAAAGAAGGGTGGTTTCCTTGGCTTAAGAAAGAGCTTGAAAAAAGAGGGTTTGAGGTTTTTATTCCAAAAATGCCGGATACTGGCAAGCCAAAAATAGATAGATGGGTTGGAAAACTCGCTAAAATTGCGGGGAGGGTGGATAAAAATACATATTTTGTCGGACACAGCATTGGCGCGCAGGCGATTATGAGATATTTGGAAAAATTGCCAAAAAATAAAAAAATCGGCGGAGCTATTTTTGTTGCCGGGTGGTTTAAATTGACAAATTTAGAGCCCAAAGAGAAACCAATTGCGAAACCTTGGCTGGAAACGCCGTTGAATTTTAAGAAAATAAAAAAGACCGACAATAAATTCGTTGCGATATTCTCCGATAATGATTTATATGTGCCGCTTAAGATAAACAGCGATATTTTTAGAAAAAAGCTTGGAGCAAAAATTATTATTCAGCATAAAAAAGGCCACTTTTCCGGAAGCGACGGAATCAAAAAATTACCCATTGTTTTAAATGAGTTATTAAAAATGGCTAATAAATAAATTATGCCAAAAAAAGAATCTGAAAAACTGATTGTCTATACCGACGGGGGCTCGCGGGGGAATCCGGGGCCGGCGGCGCTTGGGGTGGTAATTTCAGACCAAAAGGGAAATTTAATCAAAGAATATGGCGAAGCGCTGGGGGTAAAAACAAATAATGAAGCAGAATACGCGGCTGTAATTTTTGCGCTAAAAAAAATCAAAGCGCTATATGGGAAAGAAAAAACCAAAAAAATGCATATTGATATGAAAATGGACAGTGAGTTTGTGATGAAGCAATTAAACGGCGAATATAAAATTGAAGAAGAAAGAATGTTCCCGCTTTTTGTCGCCGTGTGGAATTTGAAGATGGATTTTGGTAAAGTTACTTTCAGCCATGTTCCCCGTGAAAAAAATCGCGCCGCCGACAGATTGGTGAACGCGGCGCTAGACCGGGAGCAGGGCAAATTGTGGTAACAAAATATACACCTTATTTACTCACAGCGTTTTTAGGCGGAGTACTTCTGCGCTCTTTTTTCAATATTCCGCAAAATTGGATTTTGGGAATATTAGGATTGGCGGGCGGAGTTTTATTTATTTTTTATTTTTTCAAACTTGGCGGCAGGTTTTTAATTTTTAGTCTTGTATTTTTGGGTTTTCTTCTTGGTATGCTCCGCTTTTCTATTTTTGAAAATAAAATCGCGGCCGATAAGCTTCACAATTATTACGGTCAAACTTTGATTTTGCGGGGCAAAGTTTTATCAAGCGTTCTTAAGCCAAACAGTTCCCGAATCACTTTAGAAACCGATTTGGGTAGGATTTTAATAATAAAAAGAATTTATCCGGAATATAAATACGGAGATGTTTTGGAAATTTCCGGAAAAGTGGCCGAACCCGAAAATTACGCCGGGTTTGACACGGCTAAATTTCTGGCAAAACAGCAAATTTATTCCCAGATGATTTTCCCTGAAATTAAAAAGACCGGCCACTCTCCCAATAAATTTTTAAACTCTCTATTTTTTATAAAAAATAAATTTGAAGAAAGCTTAAAAAGTATTTTGCCGGAGCCAGAGGCCTCACTAGCTTCCGGAATGCTTTTGGGGATTGAAGGCGTGATTCCCCAGGGTATTTTGGATAATTTTAGGAAAGCCGGCGTGATTCATATTTTGGTGCTTTCCGGATACAATATTACTGTTGTTGGCGCCTTTATTATGGCTTTTTTGGGGTTTATTTTTCCGAATTTTTTGGCATGGACCGGCTCTCTTTTTGGTATCTTGGTTTTTACTTTAATGACCGGCGGGGAGCCGGCGGCAATCAGAGCCGCGATTATGGCCGTAATCGGCCTTTTGGCCATGCGCACGGGCAGAAGCTACCTCGCGATACTCGGCCTTTTGTGGGCGGCATTTTTCATGGCTTTTTGGAATCCGATGTATGTCCGGTTTGATAGAGGTTTCCAGCTTTCTTTTTTGGCGACTTTGGGGCTGATACTTTTTTCTTCCTGGTTTATGAAAAAACTTTGGTTTTTGCCAAAATTTTTAGGTATTCGCGAATCAGCCGCTTCCACGCTTTCCGCCCAAATTTTTGTGACGCCCGTGCTTCTTTCTTGGGGCAATCTGGTTTCTTATCTAAGTCCATTGGCTAATGTCGTGATAGTCGGCTTTGTGCCGACTATCATGTTTTTTAGTTTCGCCGCCGGCATTTTGGGATTTTTCTCAAATTTTTTGGGGACAACGCTGGCTTTGGTCCCTTATTTTTTGATAAAATTTCAAATTTTGGCCGCCCAGTTTTTGGCGAGTTTTGACTGGGCCGTGATTTATTTTAATTTTTGAATATGAAAAATTTTTTAAAACTTCATAAAAATAAAATTTTATCCGGCGGGCTGTTGTTTTTAGCGGCGCTCATGGCGCTTACCGGATTATATGTTTGGAATCTGGAGCATAAGCCCGAACTCCAAATTTATTTTTTTGACGTAGGGCAGGGGGATTCCATTTTTATTGAAGCCAAAGATGGCACGCAGATTTTAATTGACGGCGGGCCCACGAATAAAATTCTTCCGCTTTTGGGCGGCGTTATGCCCTTTTACGACCATTCCATAGATGTCGTTATTTTAACCCACCCGCATGCCGATCATGTTTCTGGACTTATGGAGGTTTTAAAAAGATATAATGTAGAGATGATTTTTGAAAGCGGAGCAAGTTACCACACGGCCGAAGCCAAAGAATTTGAAAGTATGGTTATTGAAAAAAATATAAAAAAAATAATTATAGATAGGCCAGTTAAACTTTCTTTTTTTAAAAACGCCGCGCTGAATTTTTTATTTCCTGACAAATCTTTTGAGGGGCAAGTTTTAAAAAATGTTCATGATTCGGCTTTGATAAGTGAGCTGGATTTTGAAGGCAAAAAGATTTTGTTTATGTCGGACGCCGAAAAAAATTTGGAGCGCTATTTGCTTCAAAAAGGGGCTTTGGAGGACATTGATGTTTTGAAAGTTGGCCATCACGGCTCCAAAACTTCCAGCACCGCCGATTTTCTTAAAATCGTAAAACCGGAATACGCCGTTATTTCAGCTAGCGACAGAAATCGCTACGGGCATCCGCATCCCGATGTTCTTTCTCGCCTTTCCGCCATAGGAGCCCAAATTTTCCGCACGGATATTAACGGCACCATTATTTTAAATATCAACAACGGCCGGCTGACTTTGCAAAAAGAAAAATAATCTGCTATATTTTTGGAATATGCCAGGTAGTGAAATTTCGCATCACTACTTGGTAGTAATTAAAATTAATGCGAAATTCTACTACCTGGTATGAAAAAACCCAAAGATGAGAGGACATTGGTTCTGGTAAAACCCGATGGCGTGATCCGCGGTTTGGTCGGCGAGGTGATTATGCGTTTTGAAAAGCGCGGGCTTAAAATAATCGCGTTAAAGATGGTCTGGCCCACTTCGGAACACATTAACAAACACTATCCTTCGCACAATGAATGGTTTGAATCCGTTGGAAGCCGGACGAAGGAGTTTTTTCAGGGGAAAAATATTGATGTCAACGAACATTTTGGCACCGAAAATCCAGCCGAGATCGGTAAGCAGGTAAAGAGCTGGCTTTTGGACTATATGACTGTGGGTCCTGTTGTCGCGATGGTTATTGAGGGCATGCACGCGATAACGACTGTGAGAAAATTGGTCGGGCATACTTATCCAATAGAAGCGTTGCCGGGCAGTATCCGCGGGGATTTTTCCGTGGATACGCCTTCGGCGGCTAATGTTGAAAAAAGAGTAGTAAAAAATATTGTGCACGCTTCTGGAAATGACGCGGAAGCGTCCCATGAAATTGAACACTGGTTTTCTCCGGAAGAAATCAACGATTATAAGCGCTCCGATGAAGATATAATGTTTTAGTATGAAAAGATTTTTTGAATCGTGGGCGTTTATTTTATTATTTTTGATTTTTATTTTGGTCAATTTTGCTTTTGCACTTTACTTTAGGCTTTATTATCTGTTTTGGTGGCTGGATATAACGCATCATTTTCTGGGCGGGTTTTGGCTGGCCTTTTTACTTAATTTTTATCTGAAAAAAACCGGTTTTACTGTCTTTAACTTCCCGCTTTTATTATTATTATTTTTAGGTTTCGTGGCGCTAGTCGGAGTTTTGTGGGAATTTTTTGAGTTTGGCTTGAATCGTTACATTGTGCATATTGGTTTTATAAACTATGAAGATACTCTTTTGGATCTGTTTTTTGACTTATTGGGCGGAGCTGTGGGATTTATTTTAATTTTATGATTAAACTTTCATTTTACGGCGCATCGCAGGAAGTTACCGGAAGCTGTTTTTTACTGGATGATGGCAAGAATAAAATTTTAATAGACTGCGGGCTTTTCCAGTGCCCGAAATTTTGCGATATCCGAAGCCGCGAATCTCTGCCTTTTGATCCAAAAAATATATCCGCTCTTTTTGTGACCCATCCGCACATTGACCACACCGGGCGCATTCCTAAATTGGTAAAAGACGGTTTCGCGGGGAAAATTTATTCAACTTACCCTGCGCGCGATCTGGCGGAGCTGATGCTGAAAGACAGCACCGGAGTTATGATGAAAGAAGCAAAGCGGGAAGGTGTGCCGGCGCTTTACACGGAGGAGGATGTTGACCGCGCCATGGCTCTTTGGGAAGGGAAAAATTATCATGAGAAAATATCGGTGGGTAATTTTAACGTAACTCTTTACGACGCCGGCCATGTTTTGGGTTCAGCCATGATTTTGGTAAATAACAAAATTCTATTCAGCGGCGATTTGGGGAATCCTTCCAACCCATTACTTTCCGGTTTTGAGGAAGTGGCGGGAGTGAACACCTTAATTGTTGAATCCACTTATGGCGACAGGGGGCATGAAGACGCAAAGGAAAAAAAAATAAAATTGGAGCGTGTGATTGAACAAAGCGTCGCCAGAGGAGGGGCTCTCATGATTCCGGCTTTTTCTTTGGAAAGAACCCAAGAGCTTCTTTGGGAAATTTCCGGCATGCTGAAAAACAAGCAGATTCCCAACGTGCCGATTTTTTTGGACAGCCCCTTGGCTATACGCGCCACGGAAGTTTACCAAAAATATTATTCATATCTTAACCGCGCCTATGTTGACCAAAAAACTTTTTCTTTTTTGAATCTGCCAAATGTGCATCCGACTTTGGCCACGGAAGAATCCAAAAAAATAAATGGTGTCCCAAATCCCAAAATAATTATCGCGGGCTCCGGCATGTCCACTGGCGGAAGAATTTTGCACCATGAAAGAAGATATTTGCAAGATCCTAAAAGCACAATTTTATTCATCGGCTATCAGGCGCCAGGGTCTTTGGGGCGCAGAATAGAAGACGGCGCGGAGAGCGTGACGCTTTTTGGCGAAGAGATTCCAATAAGGTGCCACAAGGAAATTATTTACGGTTATTCGGCCCATCCAGACGAGGCGACGCTTTTTGAATTTGTGAGAGACAAATCCGACACTTTAAAAAAAGTTTACGCGGTTCACGGCGAACCGAAATCTTCTCTGGCTCTTATCCAAAAAATCCGCGACTATCTGGGCATTCCCGCCTTCGCCCCAAAATACGGCGAGAGTGTTATAATATAACCCATGGACGGACAGCATATACATTTGAAGTATAAAATTTGCGTGTCGGGGGCGGCGGAGATCGGGCTTGATTTTCTTTTAAATTGAATTATAATTAAGATATTATGAAATATTTTGAGCGGATAGAAGTAAATCCAAAGATTATGATGGGTAAGCCCGTAATTAGAGGCACGCGCATTCCAGTGTACGTTATTTTAAATTTGCTGGCTGAAGGATACAACGAAAAAGAGGTACAAAAAGAGTACCCAGATCTTGGAAAAGCAGATATTTTGGCGGCCTTGCGGTTTGCTGCGCTTACAACGCAGTTTGAGGAACTTCGAAAAGAACCGCAATTTGCGAGATAAACATGACGCTCTTTCTTTTGGACGAAAACTTATCTCCGCATTTGGCAATTTGGTTAAGACATTTAGGTTACGCGGCTAAAGCGGCGCGAGAAACAAATCTTAAAGGAAGAAGTGACGAAGATGTTGTAAGATGGGCGCAAAAACATAAAGCTGTTATTTTAACCTCCGATTTGGATTTCGGAGAATTTTTTTACGGGAAAAGCTTAGGAGCTTTCGGCGTTATTATTTTAAGAAGCAGATCTCAAGGCATAGATTCGTTTAAAAAAATACTTAAAACGCTTCACGCCGGCAAGGTCTTAAAAGATAAGAGGCTTATTAGCTCTCTATTGGTGGCTGATGAAAACAATTATCGTTGGCGGAAATTCAATATAGAATGATATAATATAATAATGGACGGGAAGCATATACATTTGAAGTATAAAATTTGCGTGTCTGGGGCGGCGGAGACGGGACATTGCGCCCCGGGCACTTTGGAAAAGGCCAAAATTTTGGGTGAAGAAATCGCTAAACATAAAGCAATTTTAGTGAACGGCGCTACAACCGGGTTTCCAATGTGGGCGGCAATCGGCGCCAAAGAGGCCGGCGGTTTTACCATCGGGCTTTCTCCGGCAAGTACAGAAAAAGAGCATGTTGAAGCTTACCATCTGCCGGTTGATTATATGGATATAATACTTTACACCGGCTTTGGATACTCCGGAAGGAATTTGTTTTTGACGCGCTCGGCCGACGCTGCGATCGTGGGCTGCGGCCGTTGGGGGACGATTAACGAGTTTTCCATCGCTTTGGAAGACGGCAAACCCATCGGCGTTTTGGAGGGAGCTGGCGGGAGCACGGATGTGATAAAAGATATTATAGAAAAATCCGCCCGCGGCCCGGGAAATATTGTTTATGACGCCGATCCAAAAAAATTGGTTGAAAAAGTTTTGGAGCTAGTCAAAAAAGAAAAAATTATTAAAGTTTAATGATATTTCGGATATCTCCATTTTGGGAGGCGATAGGAATTACAGGAAGCGTGATTATTGGCTCCGGCATATTTATACTGCCTTATGCGGTGAGCATCTCCGGCCTTTGGGCGGCATTAGGCATGGGAGCGCTCGCGCTGTTTTTGGTGCTTTCAATTCATTTGGCCTACGGAGAAATAGTATCCAATACGGAGGAGCGGCACCGGCTTCCCGGATACGCGCGGCTGTATTTAGGGAAATTTGCCGGCAATTTATCCAAAGCCACCGAACTTTTGCTGTTTAACGCCGTGCTTTTGACTTACGGCATTTTAGGAGGTAAATTTCTTTCCGTGGTTTTCGGGGGGAACTCCACGGCTTGGTCGCTTCTTTTTTTTGCGGCCGCCGCTTTGGTCTTGCTCTATTCACACGTAGAGCGCATCGGCTCAATAAATTTTTTAATTATGAGCGTGGTTATATTAATGGAATTGGCCATCGCGTTTTTATCTTTTAAGGCGGGCTCTTTTTCTAATCTGCCTTTATCCGGGCGCGACCCGTTTTTTTCTTTTGGCGTGTTTGTGTTCGCGTTGGCGGGCCTTTCTATTATTGCCGACGCTAGAGAAATTTTTAGGCGGGGCAATATTGAGCATAAACTTAAATCAGTGATTATTTTAATCACATCTCTCCCGCTTTTGCTTTATTTTATTTTTATAGTGTCAGTGCTGATGGCAACCGGCATGGACGCGACCAAGGATGTTTTTTCCGGCTTGGCCAAGGTCTTAGGCAGCCGCGTCATCATGGCCGGCGCGTTTATCGGCGCGTTTTCAATGTTTTCTTCTTTTTTGGCTTTGGGGTATGACCTTAAAAAAATCTACGAGCTGGACATTGCCTTACCGAAGCTTATGTCTTGGGCTTTGGCGGCGCTGCTTCCCGCGGCAGTTTTTATTTTAATCAGGATTGACTTTGTGAAATTGGTGTCTATTGTTGGCGGAATATTTATCGCAATTGATGGCATCTTGGTTTTTTTTATTTTAAGAAAAATGCGCGCGCAGGGCCTCTCGCGCGTCAAATTTCTCCCATTCGGGTTTTTACAAAGGGCGCTTCTCCTGCCCATTTTGGTTTTGAGCATAGTTTATGAAATTATTTATCAGATTTTTTAAATATGAATCAGTGGCACGCCAAAACAATTCCCGAAATTCTTGATGCGCTTCATTCGCGCGAACAGGGCTTAACAAAAGAAGAAGCAACGAAACGTCTCAAAGAATATGGCCAGAATTATCTTCCCGAAGGTAAGGTAACGAGCCTCCACATTATTTTTCTGCGCCAGTTCCAAAGTCCGCTGATTTACATTCTTCTTGCGGCAAGCATAATTGTTTTTGCGATGGGAGAAACAATAGACGGCTCAATCATTCTCACAGTTCTTATTTTCAATGCCATTGTCGGGACCATCCAAGAGGGCAAGGCGCAAAACACGCTTCGGGCGCTCAAGAAATTCGTAGAGACGAAAGCAACCGTGCTTCGCGAAGGAAAAGAGCTTATTATCTCTGACAGCGAAGTGGTGCCAGGCGATATTATTATTCTGCAGGAAGGCGATAAAGCGCCAGCGGACGCGCGAATCATCGCGGCCGCGAACCTCAAAATTGACGAAGCGGCTCTTACGGGCGAATCAGAGCCGGTGCATAAAATTGCCGATACTCTGGAGAGAGATGGCTTGCCAATTACGGAGCAGAAAAACATGATTTTCAAAGGGACGCATGTTCTTGCCGGAAACGGCAGAGCGATTGTGGTGGCAACTGGCATTGAGACAGTCATTGGAAAAATTTCAAAGGAGATTGCGGCGATTGATACCGAAATTCCTCTCAAGACAAACATCCGTTATCTTTCACGGCTTATTATTATCACAGTCGCAGGTATCAGCGCTCTCTTGTTTTTTCTCGGCATTGTTTCGGGAAAATCGGTAAAAGAAATGTTTACTACTATAGTTTCGCTTTCTGTTTCTATCATCCCCGAAGGGCTGCCTATTGTGATGACATTAATACTCGCCACTGGCGTATGGAGAATGTCAAAGCGAAATGCTCTGGTAAAAAAACTTCAGGCGGTAGAAGCATTGGGGCAAGCACGCGTGATTGCGGTTGATAAAACCGGAACCATCACCAAAAACGAGATGGTAATCCAGAAAGTGTACCTGGACGGCAAATTTTTCGAAATAGGCGGCATCGGCTACGAACCGAAAGGAGCAATTCAATTAAACGGGAATGTGGTTGATTCGGTTAATCACCCAGAACTTCTTTTTGCGGGGAAAATCGCCGCTTTTTGCGCAAGCGCCCACGTGATGTTTTCTGAAGAAGAGAAAGTATGGCGCGTTGCCGGCGACCCAACTGAAGCGGCAATGCTCGTGCTCGCCCAAAAGCTCGGTTTTTACAAGGATGATTTAGAGCGGGAGTCGCCGCTTGTTGGCGAGATTCCGTTTGATTACAAACTCAAGTATCACGCGACGATTCACCGATTTGACGGCCAAAAGTTTTTAGCCGTTGTTGGCGCGCCGGAAGTAATTTTAAACCTTTCTCAAATATCAAAAGAAGAAAAACAAAAATTGGAATCTGTTTTTCTCTCTATGTCGCAAGAAGGGTTGCGGATTATCGCGTTAGCTGAAACTCGCGACGCGCCGGAAATACTTGCGCCAGAAGAAATTAAATCACTTACTTTTGTAGGATTTTTCGGCATGAAAGACGCGCTTCGGCCAGAGGTGGCGGGAGCTATGCAAAAAGCGGTTTCTGCCGGCATCCGAGTGGTAATGATAACAGGAGATCATAAAGTTACGGCGCGGGCGATCGCCAAAGAGGCCGGCATTTATCAAGATGGCGATACTATTCTTACAGGACAAGACATTGACGCTTTTTCCGACAACGAGCTTTCCGAAAAATTGGCCGGAACCTCGGTATTCGCGCGAGTAACGCCGGAACACAAATTGAGAATTATCAAGGCGTATAAGGCGCGCGGGGAAATTGTCGCCATGACCGGAGACGGCGTAAATGACGCCCCCTCGCTCGTTGCCGCCGACCTTGGCGTGGCAATGGGAAAGATCGGCACGGAGGTGGCAAAAGAAGCTTCGGATATAGTGCTTCTTGACGACAACTTTGGAAGCATTGTTTCTGCAGTAGAAGAAGGGCGAAGTATTTACAAAACAATTAAAAAAGTAATCCTCTATCTCTTCTCCACCAGCTTGGGAGAAGCGTTGACCATCACAGGCGCGCTTCTCTTGGGTTATCCTCTCCCTCTTTTGCCGGCGCAGATTATTTGGCTCAACTTTGTTACCGATGGTTTCCTTGATGTGGCGCTTGCCATGGAGCCGAAAGAAGAAGGACTGCTTCGCGGCAACTTCGAGCGGCCCAAAAAGTATCTGGTAGACAAACTTATGGCGCAGAGAATGTTTATCATGGCTATACCTATGATGATTGGAACACTGTTTCTTTTTCAGAAATATTTTTCCGCCGGAGGCGGATCCGCCTTTGGCGGAGAAAACGATCTTGCCAAGGCTTGGACAATTTCGCTCACCACACTCGCGGTATTTCAATGGTTCAACGCCTGGAACTGCCGGCACGAATCAAAATCCATTTTCCAAATGAATCCCTTTTCCAACAAATTCTTGGTGGGGGCAACGCTTATCATTATCTCCTTGCAGCTTTTAGTGATTTATAATCCGCTCATGCAAAAAATTCTCCGAACCATCGAACTCTCTTTTTCAGAATGGGCGATTATTATTCCGATTGCCGCTTCTATCGTTCTTGTCGAGGAAATAAGAAAATTCTTTTATCGGAGAAAAATGGTAACATGAATATAAAAATCACGATCAAAAAAATAATCGGTGTTCTCTTAATCGTTATTGGTTTGCTTGCCCTTATAACTCCTTTTACGCCGGGCTCGTGGCTTATTTTTATAGGTTTAGAGTTTTTTGGCTTTCGCGTTTTGTTTTGGGATAGATTAAAGGCATGGTTTAGCAACAAACAAAAACATGATTGATTTACTAATTGGTTTTGATCTCGTTGCGATTATAAAATCGGTTGGATATATCGGCCTTTTTACCATAATTTTTGCGGAGTCGGGTCTCTTTATCGGATTTTTCCTGCCGGGCGATTCTTTACTTTTTACTGCGGGTTTCTTGGCCTCGCAGGGTTTCTTGAATATCTGGCTTCTTTCTTTGCTCACTTTTTTTGGGGCCATTTTAGGAGATAATTTCGGCTATGCTTTCGGGAAAAAAGTTGGGCCGGCGATTTTTAAGCGCGAAGATTCGTGGTTTTTCCATAAAGACCACTTGGAGCGCGCTAGGATTTTTTATGAAAAGCATGGAGCAAAAACTTTGGTGCTTGCCCGTTTTTTGCCGATTATCCGCACTTTCGCACCGATTTTGGCCGGAGTCGGCCAGATGCATTATCGGACATTCTTTTTTTATAATGTTTTTGGTGGCTTTCTTTGGGCGATTGGAATGACCTGGCTGGGCTATTTCTTGGGCGCCACAGTTCCTAACATAGACAAATATCTTATCCCGATAATTTTAGCGATTATTATTGTTTCTGTTTTGCCAACACTAATTCATATTTTAAGAAATAGAAATTACACACGGAAATAAAATTGATGTTTACAGAAACCAAACTAAACAATATTAACCGATCGGCACAATTGTTTAGTATAGATATATGAAATCAAATAGGAAGATTTTAAAGAGAAATCCTGTTTTTATAAGGCCGACCATAGCCGCTCTTATTCTTAAAAAGCTTACCGAGGTTGGCTACGGCACAATAAATGCATTTTTTCCGGCAAAATATCCAGAAGCTAGAATATGGAGGCGGATTTTGGGGCTGGATAAAACTTACAAGTTTTCCAAACAAACTTTCCATTCCGTACTATGGCGTCTTCAAAAACAAAAACTTGTTGAACGCGATATTAAAGGATGGAATATTACGGAGTTGGGGCGAAAATTGGTTGGCAAGGTAAAATATACTCCGCAAGCCGCTTTGCCAAAAGAGGATGGTATTATTCGGCTTGTAATTTTTGATATACCAGAATATGAGAGAAAGAAACGTGTTTGGCTGCGGTTGGAATTGATTGCCCACAGATTTAAGATTTTACAAAAAAGCGTGTGGATAGGTTATCGCCCTTTACCGCAGGAATTATTAGAATCTTTGGAAGATTTAAGTCTGCAAAAATTTGTTCACATTATCAGTATTGAGCACTCTGGCACCTTAGAAAATGCTGACTAAACATTTATAACGATCGGACAAAAATGTTTAGTAGTTATTTTTTAATAAACTAAGTTGTTTTTTGGCTTGGGCGGTGATAAAGTAGCAATATGATCAGAATCCTCATTATAAATGCGTCTCCTAAAATTAAAGGACATACCAGTGGACTTCTGGAAATTTTTAAACGGGAAGCTCAAAAAAGAGGAGCAAAAATTGATGTGCTGTTTCTTTATCATGAAAAAGTTAAGCCGATTAGCGGAAAATTAGGCAAAAAATTTGATTCGATCCCAAAATTCTTGAAAAAAGTTTTAGATGCCGACGGTGTAGTTATTGGAACACCAACTTATTGGTTTAACGTGCCGGGGACTTTGAAAAATTTTATTGATCAACTTACTATTTTAGAAGAAAGCGGATTTTTGTTAGAAGGGAAAGTTGCTGGATTTATAGTTTATGCCCCTCAGGGTGGCAGTACGAATGTGCTTTCCGGTCTCGCGCTCACCGCTTCTCATATGGGTATGGTTCTCCCGCCCTATTCGCTAATTTTTGATGATGGCAGAAAGGACAAATGGGTTAAAGACGATATTAAACTTTTGGCAAAGAATATGCTTTTGCAGATTAAAGCTCAAAAAGATTTTGATATTAACTAAGGTTATGGAAAATAAAAAGGAGGCGTTAGATAAATTAAAAAAAGAAATGGAGGACGATAAAGAACTGCCGCTTTATGGCCAAGCCAATTTGGTTTTTGGGGAAGGAAACTCGGAAGCGGAGGTAATGTTTATCGGAGAAGCCCCTGGGTTTCATGAGGACAAATTTATGCGCCCGTTTGTGGGGCAAGCCGGAAAACTTTTGGATAAGCTTTTTGTTTTGATTAACTGGCCGCGCGAGTCGGTTTATATTACCAATATCGTAAAACGGCGTCCGCCGGAAAACCGCGACCCTTTACCGGAGGAAATTGAGGCCTATAAATCTTATTTAAAAAAACAAATCCAAGTTATCAACCCAAAGATTATCGCAACCTTGGGAAGATTTTCAATGAATTATTTTCTGCCTGATTTTAAAATCTCTCAAAGCCATGGAAAGGGCGTCATATTGCGCGGAAAAATTATTTATCCTTTATATCATCCCGCCGCCGCTTTGCGCGCCACGGCTATTCTTAAAGAATTAGAGGCGGATTTTAAAAAACTACCTACATTACTAAAAAATTACGATAATGTTAAAGCGGAGGCAAAGATAGAATAACCAACAAAACAGACTTCACTTTTCTAGTTTTATCGGTTATTATGGGCTATATGCCAACATTAACCATTACATTACCGCCCGCATATTCGGAAAAAGCAAAAGAGCAGGCAAAAAGGGAGGGGTTTAAAAGCCCTGCCCTTTGGTTGCGGTTTTTAGTTGAAAGTCGCGTTAGCTTTGAAGAATCTCCAAAACTTAAACCGTCACGAGTTATTTCTGAAATGCAAAAGGCCGGCCTTTATAAGGCAAACTTTCTGCGCGAATTAAAAAAATCTTTGGAGTATGCAGATAAGACCTATAAATGAGCTTGTTAAGAAACAGCTTGCAAAATGGAAGCTCTCCAGAAAATTTGAAAAGCAAATCAGAATTTTTGAGGTTGACCCATCTCATACCAGTTTAAATACAGAAAAATTAGAGCCCAAATCAGTCGGGCTTTATTCTTTTAGAATAGATAAAAAATACCGCGCAATGTTTAGAATTAGAGATGGCATTGCCGAGATAGTGCATATAACAAAACATTATCAGCAATAAAATTTGATATAATTTAAAGATGCGCATCAAAATCAATATCACCGTAAACCGTGCCGTGCAGATTTTGCTTTTGTATCTGTTTTTCGTGGTGACATCCACCGCTCTTTTTGTGCCGATTTTTGCGGTATTCGTCACAGATTTTATCGGCGGCGCAACTTTAAAAACTGTGGGTTTCGCGCTCGGGCTTTATGCGGTTGCGAAGTCCGTTTTGCAAGTTCCTCTGGCGAGATTTTTAGATAAACACAATGGCGAACGCGACGATTTTTACGCTTTAATCACCGGCGCGATTGTCGCGGTCATTTATCCATTCGCGCTTCTGGGCGTTTCTAAAGTCTGGCATCTTTACGCGCTGGAAGCCTTTGTGGGCTTGGGAGACGCGGCGCTTATGGCCGCATATTATTCTTTGTTTGCGCGCCATGTGGATAAAGGAGCGGAGGGATTTGAATGGAGTTTATTTAGCGTAGGCGGGCTGACAATTTCCAGCGCTATCGGAGGAGCGATTGGCGGAGTTTTGGCCGACGCTTTCGGATTTAAATTATTGTTTTTGATAAGCGGTATTGTGAATCTCGCGGTGCTTTTTTTGTTGATTCGTCTCTATCCCTTGCTTGACGGCGCCCGCCCAGTATCTTTGCCGCCGTTTACGCCGATTCCAAAAAATCCGATAACAAAACATTAAAGCAAAACTCCCTGTGCTATGACAGGGGTTGCGAGATTGATTATGGTTTGTTGTTTAAGAACAAATTATTTCGGTGCGAGCAAATGGCACACTGGTGCTCGATCGGAGCGCGTTTTGGCTTTAAAAAGCCATGTTTTAATACGCTATTTGCTTGCGCCAGCTCGATAAACAAGCGAAAATAAATCTACTTTCATTATCCCAACAAATGAAAACTCGCGCAACATGGGGCTGTGGATAACATACAACCCTCGCTTTTTGGTGTTAAAATAATCTTATGACCAATCAGGAAATCGCTAAAATTTTGCGGGAGATGGCGGAGCTCTATGAAATGGAGGATGTGCTTTTCAAGCCGCGCGCTTATGAAAAAGCCGCTTCTGGCGTGGAAGCTTTGGACAAGGAAATTAAAGAAATTTTCAAAGCAGAGGGCGAAAAAAGTTTGCTCAAAATTCCTGGCGTTGGGCAAGGGATCGCCTTTCATATTTCGGAGCTTTTAAAAAAGGGACATTTTCAAGAATACGACCGGCTCAAGAAAAAAACTCCTGTAAATATTTCGGAACTATCCACGATTGAGGGTGTTGGCCCAAAAATGATAAAAATTTTATACCAAAAATTAAAAATAAAAAATTTAAAAGATTTAGAACGCGCAGCTCAAGCCGGCAAAATCGCGAAGCTCTCCCGTTTCGGCAAAAAATCAGAAGAGAAAATTTTAAAAGGCATAGAATTTTTGAAAAAATCCGGCGGCCGGCAAGTTTTAGGGTTTTTACTTCCGGAAATCAGGGCTTTGGAAAAAATGATTCAAAATTTTCCTGAAGTTGAGGAGGCGATCGTGGCCGGCTCTGTCAGAAGAAGAAAAGAGACAATCGGCGATATTGATATTTTGGCGATTTCCAAAAAACCGGAGAAAGTAATGGAGCGCTTTATAACTTTGCCTCAAGTGGCGCATGTTTATGCCAAAGGCAAAACTAAAACAATGATTAAATTAAAAAACGATTTGGACGCGGATTTACGCGTCGTACCCAAAGAATCATACGGGGCGGCGCTTAATTATTTTACCGGTTCCAAAGATCACAATGTGGCTTTGAGAGAGACGGCAATTAAACGAGGATGGAAATTAAACGAATATGGGCTGTGGCGCGGCAAAAAACAGGTCGCCGGTCGCACGGAGGAAGAAATTTATAAAGCGCTGGGGTTCCATTATATTGAACCGGAGATGAGAGAAAATAATGGCGAGTTGGCATTAGCCAAGGCCGGCAAATTGCCGAAACTGATTGGCTACGGAGATTTACTGGGAGATTTACAAACGCAGACAAATTGGACCGACGGCGAGGACTCAATTGAAAAAATGGCTGAGGAAGCCGAAAAGTTTGGCTTGGAATATATTGTGATAACCGACCACACAAAATCTTTGGCAATGACCGGCGGCGCGGACGAAAAAAAATTGCTGAAGCAGATGGCGGAGATTGATAAAATTAATCTTAAATTGAAAATTAAAAATTGTAAATTGAAAATTCTTAAGGGCGCGGAGGTGAATATCGGAAAAGACGGCTCTTTGGATATTAAAGATGAGGTTTTGAAAAAATTAGATGTGGTCGGGGCGGCTGTGCACAGCCATTTTAAGCTTTCTCGTAATGAGGAGACCAAGCGCGTAATCCGGGCGATGGAAAATCCCAATGTGGACATAATTTTTCACCTGACCGGCAGGATTATAAACCGCCGGGAGCCGATTGAAATTGATATTGATGAAATTATAAAAGCCGCCAAGCGCACCGGCACGGTTTTGGAAATTGACGCTTTTCCTGACAGGTTAGACATTAAGGATGATTATATAAAAAAGTGCGTGGAAGCGGGCGTGAAAATGTCCATTGATTCCGACGCGCATTCAGCCGCGCATTTTAAATTTTTAGAAATCGGCATTGCTCAAGCTCGCCGCGGCTGGGCGGAGAAAAGCGACATAATAAACGCCTGGCCGTTGGAAAAAATGCTGAAAATGCTAAAGTAGAAACAATGCCTATCTTGGAAGTAAAAAATTTAAAAGTGCGCCTTGCCGACCAAATTGTTTTGGAAAACACCGATTTTGTTTTAGGAAAAGGCGACACCTTAGCCGTCATTGGCCCCAATGGTTCCGGCAAAACCACATTGCTCCGCGCCATTTTAGGAGCGCTATCTTATGAGGGCGAAATTATACTTGCTCCCGAAACGCGCATAGGATACGTGCCCCAAAAAATTGATTTGGAAAGGGATTTGCCCATCACCGTCCAAGAATTTCTTCTGCTTAAATCAATGCAAGGCGAATCCTCGGCCTACTCTCCGCGCCAAGCTTTGGAGCTGGTGAACCTTTCGGCGGATTTTTTAAAAAAAAGAATCGGAGAACTTTCCGCCGGCGAGTTTCAGCGCGCGCTGATTGCATGGGCTGTGATTGACCGACCGAATCTTTTGCTTTTTGACGAGCCCACGGCTAGCGTGGACGTGGCTGGGCAAGAAACAGTCTACGAGCTATTGCACCGGCTTCATGATAAATACGATCTCACTTTGATTTTGATTTCACACGACCTTACCGTGGTTTATCGCTACGCAAATAAAGTGCTTTGCTTAAATCGCGCCCAGGTTTGCTTCGGCGCGCCCAGCGAAGTTTTAACTCCGCAGGAATTGGAAAAACTTTACGGCGGGGGACATAAATTTTATCATCATACTCACGAAAAAACTTAAAATATATGGATGCAAATTTATTAAAAATTTTTATCGCAGCTGGCTTGATTGCCGCTTCGGGCGGCATGCTGGGATCTTTGGCGCTTTTAAGGCGCATGGCTTTGGTTGGGGACGCGCTTTCCCACGTGGCACTTCCGGGTGTGGCTTTGGGGATTTTATTTCATTTTAATCCATTTTTGGGCGCTTTAATTTTTCTGGTTTTTGGCACCTTTGTGATTTGGGCGGTGGAGCATAAAACAAAACTGCCAGTGGACACTTTAGTTGGCGTAATGTTTACTCTGGCTTTGGCAGTGGGGGCTTTACTTACCCCCAAAGAAGATATTTTAGATGCCTTGTTTGGGGATATTTCCAACATCAGTTCGTTGGATTTTTGGCTGGCTTCTATTACCTCAATCGTGATCATTATTTTGCTTTTGATGTTTTATAAAAAATTCACGCTGTCTTTAATTTCTCCCGACCTAGCCTTGGCGGCGGGACAAAAACCGCATATGCTTGAGCTTTTATTTCTTATGATTTTCGCTTTCGCCGTGGCTGTGGGTATAAAATTTACAGGCGCGCTTCTTATGGGCTCGCTTATCATTATTCCCGCGGCGACCTCCAGGAATATTTCCAAAAGCATGAACCAATACCTAACGCTTTCCGCTCTTTTGGGCGTTTTGGGAGCGGTTTTAGGGGTTTTGGTTTCCTATTTTTACGGATTCTCTCCCGGCCCTACTTTTGTCCTTTTCTCCGGCGCCATTTTTTTTATTTCAATCTTTTTCAGGAGATGAAAAAGCCCTCACGGATGTGGGGCTTTGTTTCGATTGACTCGCCCTTTTTTAGGCAGAGCAGTTCGGGCTTTCACCAATTGAGGGTTAAGCAAGCGACGAATACGTGGAGTCATTATCAATCTCTGGTGCTGATATTGGTTCCCGCTCATCCCCATATCCATACTCATGCCGTGTTTACTCATTATTCATTCCTCCTATTTTGATATTAGCACCTTGTTAAATATTGTAAAGCTGCTTTAAACTATCGGAATGCATCTCATAAAAATTATTAAGAGTCGTTACGCTTGAATTTGCAGCCATCCAAGCCGCTACTGCAAAATTAAATTTCGCATCTTTTTTATTTTTTTCTTTCAAAACATTTTTTTCTACAAATGCTTCCAAATGTGCTGGATATTTTCTTAATGTTTCATCGAGATATTTTTCTTCGCCAGTCATTTCATAAAGCCGGAAAAGGTATCGAGAATCACCACCGCCGATTTCTATATATTGTTTATAAGAATCTTTTTTAAGATCTTCGTCCTTCATTTCTTGAGCGATGCCCCATAATAAAGAATATGCTTCTCGATTTTCAGACCAAAGTTTTAAAGCTTTGGCGCATAGTTCTTTTAAATATGCCCTATCATATTTTCTTGATACAAGAATATCTCTAGCTTGTTGCAAATAAATATGGCTTGCTAAAGCTTCGAATGTCGCCGGAATTCTTGATTCGGCTTCAGGCGACCATCTAGGATTTTCTTCTATGTCATCTAAATTTGTGGTTTCAAATGTTTTCCTGTCTAGAATAAGATTCGGGTGTTGAATTGGCATAAAGCGATAAAGCGGATGCTCGGCTTGGTCGCTTATTTTTGGAAGCATTGGTTTATCATAATCAAAATGATCGCCTCGCAAAAGCTCTTCAAAGATTTCTTTCTCTTTCTCAAACACCGCGTCTTTCGGAGTTGTAATAATTTCATATTGCGGCTTGAATCCGCGCTCATAAAGAAGGGAACCGATCATTAGGCTAAGGCCAAGGCAATTCCCGCTTTTTTCGCGAATCATATCCTGCAGTTTGAAAACGCGCTCGTCGTAAACGAAGCCGGTTTTTATAAGAAAATGCCTAATAGCTACCGCGGCTTGAAATGCGTCTTGGGGTAGCTCTGGCAAATCTTTAAAATATTCTTGTGTTTTTTCTATATCCGAAACGTTAGCTCCGGATACTTCTTGGAATAACTGATAGTATTTATTCTTTTCACCAATTGGTTTGTTTTCTAGATTTTCCATCATATTTTACTTCAAATCAATGCATTTTGGATTACCGCGTTTCTTTCACTATATGTTGAAAAACCGCGGGATATTTTTCGGCGAGTTCGGCGAGCATTTTGCGGTTGATTTCCACGCCGGATTTTTTTAGTTGAAATATCAGCTTGCTGTAAGATAATCCATTCTCGCGCGAGGCAGCGTTTATTTTTATATTCCAAAGTTTTCGGAAATTTCTTTTCTTTTTTCTGCGGTCGTGGAAAGCGTGCACGCCAGCGTGGAGCAACGCCTCTTTAGCGGCGCGCTCTTTGGATTTTCTTTGCCACCTAAAACCCTTGGTTTGCCCAAGAACTTTATGCCGCCTTTTTAACGCGATTTTAGCCCGTTTAACTCTGGTCATATCAGTGTTTTAAATAAGCGATAATCATGCGCTTTTGGATTTGGCTCAAATCCGAGGCACGCTTTTTTGGAAGCTGTTTCTCGCGGCTTTTTTTTGCTTGAAAGTGGTTGATGCCGCTTCCGTGTTTTAAAATTTTTCCGGAAGAGGTAATGCGCATTCTTTTTAATATTGATTTTCTTGTTTTTGCCATTGGTCTGAATAATGTATCATTTTTTAGGCCCGATAGTCAAGGAGAGCCCCCGAGGTCCCTTTTTGATTACGTCTTTTTCAAAACCGTGCGAGATAATGCTCAAAACGCGCTCAATACGGCCCTCCAAAAATTTTCTGTCCAAATATTTTTCCCGCCCCCGCAAAGCAAGATCTATTTTTATTTTATTGCCCTCTTTTAAAAATTCGTCGGCTTGCTGGGCTTTCATTTCCAGATCGTGCGGAGACGTTCCGATGCCGATGCGCACGCTTTTTATTTCAACATCTTTTTGTTTTTTAGCAGCAGCCCTCCGCTTTTTTTCCTGCTCGTAAAAATATTTCCCGCGGTCCATTATTTTGGCCACGGGGGGATTTGCGGCGGGGGAAATTTCTATAAGGTCCATCCCGACCTCGCGGGCGAGCCGCAGGGCTTCCTCCGTAGCCAAAACTCCGAGGTTTTTCCCCTCTTGGTCTATTACCCGCAATTCCCGCGCGCTTATTTGATTATTGATTCTTGATCGTTGGATAGGATTATCTTAGCAGATTTCACGCGCTTTGGCTATACTTAGCTTATGGCAACCTTGGCGGAAAATAGGAAAGCGAGATTTGAGTTTGAGATAATGGAAGCTTTTGAAGCGGGGCTGGAGCTTTTTGGTTTTGAAGTGAAAGCAATAAAATCGCGCAAGATGAGTTTGGAGGGTTCCTATGTTTTTCCGCGTCTAGGCGAATTTTATTTAGTTGGAGCGACCGTTGCGCCGTATCAGCCGAAAAATACGCCCAAGGATTATGACCAGGCACGCGAGCGCCGGCTATTATTGCATAAAAAAGAGATAGATTATTTAATTGGCAAGGCCGCCGCCAGAAGCTTGACGATATTGCCCCTTCGGGTATATACTAAGGGTTCTATAATTAAGCTGGAAATCGCGGTTGCCCGAAGGTTGAAACAACGCGACCAAAGAGCGAAAATTATGGAAAGGGAAGACAAAAGAAAAATTGAGAGAACATTGAAAGAAATTTAAGGGGATGATCGGCCTCGAGGGAGAGCGATTGATCATGCGTTCAGGCACCCCGCCAGGGCGGGGTTAAATCTCACCCCTGGGAAATCAATAAGTGCAAACTTATTTTCTAAAGTAACCGCTGCTTTTGGCGCTTTGCGTCCAATGCAGTTGGCAACTTCTTACGCTTAACCGCGTAGGCATCCGTCCTTGATTCTCGCTAAAGGGTCGCGGGTGTTATAAGCGAGAAAAACTCTATCAAGAGTATAACTTGAAAAAATTTTTCCCGAGAGCAATCGAGGGAATAAGCCTGTAAACCGTAGATCATGATTTTTTCCGACCCGGGTTCAATTCCCGGCATCTCCACATCTTGGGTTTTTTAAGCTAAAGTTAACTTATGTTTCGCGCCGAAATTAAGGAAGAGATAAAAAAGATTGTTAAAAAAATTTTTCTCGCCCAAGGCGGGCCAACCTTAGGCTGGTCGGTTGAAAGAAGTGAATCCGCCAGCTGGCGGACGGAGCATGGAGATTATTCCAGCAACGCGGCTCTGGTTTTAGCAAAAAGAGAGACGAAAAATCCTAGAGAAGTTGCGGAGGAAATTAAACAACAGTTACTTAGACGTCCGACATCTAAGTCCGAGAAGACGTTCGACGTCTTGAAATTTATCGAGCGGGTTGAAATCGCAGGACCGGGATTTTTGAATTTTTTTATTTCGCGCTCCGCGCTAACCGCAGAGCTCCAAGGTATTTTAAAAAATAAGAAATCTATTTTTAAATCCAATAATGATAAATTGCGAATAAATCTTGAATTTGTTTCGGCAAACCCAACTGGACCGTTAACCATGGCCAATAGCAGAGGCGGTTTTTACGGCGACGCGCTGGCAAATATTTTAAAGGCGGTTGGCCACAAGGTCACGCGAGAATATTTTATTAATGACGCAGGCAACCAAATAAAACTTTTGGGCGAAAGTATTTTAGCGGCTGAAGGCAATCTGCCAGCTGGCGGACCCGTAAAAGAAGAATATTATAAGGGCGCGTATATAAAAAAATTAAAAGGCAAGACCGCGGACGAGGCTGTAAAAATTTTGCTTTCTGGAATCAAAAAGTCTTTAAAAAAAGCAGGAATAAAATTTGATGTTTGGTTTTCGGAAGAAAAGAATTTGCGAAAAAAAGGGGAACTAAAAAAAGTTTTAGAGCTTTTAAATAAAAAAAAGTTATTAAAAGAGAGGGGGGGAGCGTTATGGCTTGGGGATGCCGTAGCTGTCAAATCAAATCAGGAATATACTTATTTTTTGGCGGATTTGGCGTACCACTATGATAAATTTATAAAAAGAAAATTTGATTTGGTTATTAATATTTGGGGAGCGGATCACCATGGCTATGTCGCGCGGATGCAAAAAGGAGCCGAAGCTCTAAGCGTTAATCCGGCGCGCCTTAAAATTATTATTATGCAGTTGGTGCGCTTGATAAGCCAGGGAAAAGAAGTAAAAATGTCCAAGCGCGCTGGGGAATTCATAACTTTGGACGATTTATTAAAAGAAGTTGGGCTTGACGCCGCTCGTTGGTTTTTTTTAGAGCGCTCGCCGGACACCCATATGGATTTTGATTTGGATTTGGCGAAAGAGCGTTCTAAAAAAAATCCGGTTTATTACGTCCAGTACGCGCACGCGAGAGCATGCAGTATTTTACGAAAAGGCAAGGCGGGGAAAAAGCCCAATCTTCAATTATTAATTCAACCAGAAGAATTTACTCTCATCAAAAAAATTCTGCAACTTTCTGAAATTATTGAAGATATCACTGGCGATTTTCAGGTTCATCGGCTTACCCGCTATGTCTATGAGCTTGCGCAGGCCTTTACGAATTTTTATGAAAAACAACATGTAATTGATAAAGAAAATAAAGAGCTAACACAAGCCCGCTTAGCATTAGTTTCGGCAACGCAAAAAACCATAAAAAACGGTCTGAATCTTCTGGGTATTTCCGCTCCGGAGAAAATGTGATAGATTTGAGTTAGATAAAAAGATACACAAAGAGAGGAGGCTGTTATGCAAAAATATATCGCAATTGCTTTTTTATTTTTTCTTTGGTCATTTTCAATCGGGCTTGCCCAAGATAGGCCGGCGGAATTCAAAGAATTCGAGGAAATAGTTTCATGGGTTCTTAGATTTTCTGATGGATACGCGATTCCTAATCAAAGGCAAGCATGGATTAAGCAAGCAGAACGATATGAAGCTTTTGCTGCAAAATATCCGAAATCACCGCTTGTCGCTGAAGCAAAACTGCAGGCAGCTTCCATTTACCGGACGATAGAAACTCCGGAAGTCGGCGATTTGCGCATAGAAGCGGAAAATTGCGTCGCCAGAGCTCCCAGAAAAACATACATAGAGATTTGCGAAATTCTGTTTAATTTGAAAATTCGCGGGATGGAAAAAGATAAATTTTTCTTAGACAAGGCCAACAAAATGTTCTTGGAAATTGCGGAAAAATTTGGGCACGAGAAAAGATATGTAATGTCCAGTCAACGCGCGGGCCGCTTCGAATTTGTGGATGAAGACGTTGGCGCTTACGCCCTTATGATATTTGTGGAGAGTATTTCTGACAAGCAAACACATCGTAGTTTGATGAGTATAATTTTGAAGCATTTCAAAATAAATGATCAAATTAAAGAAGCCCTTGAGAGTTATTTGAAAAACAATTAACATTTTTCCGTGGTTTGCGCGGAAAAAGACTGCCCCGCCTTTCATTAGGCGGGTTTTTTTGTTATACTTTTTTTATACCAGGCAGTGAAACTTCGCGTTGCTGCTTGGCAGTTATTAAACTTAACGCGAAGTTCTACTACCTGGTATGTTTGATGAAAAGGAGATTTTGAATTTTTGGGAGAAAAATAAGATTTTTGAGCGCAGTGTAAATAACAGAAAAGGCAAGAAACCGTTTATTTTTTATGAGGGCCCGCCGACGGCCAATAATGTCCCGCATATGGGGCATTTTGAAACGCGCGTTTTTAAAGATGTAGTTTTAAGGTATAAAACAATGCGTGGGTTCTACGCGCCCCGCCGAGCGGGGTGGGACACGCACGGTCTGCCGGTGGAGGTGGAGGTTGAAAAAACCTTGGGGCTGAAAAATAAAAAAGATATAGAAAAATATGGCATTGCGGCTTTTAACAAAAAGTGCAGAGAATCGGTTTGGAAATATAAGGAGCTTTGGGAAAGGATGACACATCGCATGGGTTTTTGGATAGATATGGAACGCCCCTATATCACTTATGGAAATTCTTACATAGAATCTCTTTGGGGAATAATAAAAAAATTCGCGGATAAAAATTTGCTTTATGAAGATTACAAAGTAATGCCCTGGTGCGCGAGGTGTGGCACGGCATTATCCAGCCATGAATTGGCACAAGGATATGAGAAAATCAACGAAAACTCTATTTTCGTTAAATTTCCAATTCGCCTGCCGGACGGACAGGTTTCCAATTCACAATTTTCAAACTCATATTTTCTAGTTTGGACAACAACTCCCTGGACATTGCCTGGAAACGTTGCCTTGGCTGTGAATCCAAAAATTGATTATGTCTTTGCAAAAAAAGATGATTCAGACGAAACGCTGATTTTAGCGGAATCGCGAGTATCTGCTTTGGGAGAAGAATTTAAAATTTTAAAAAAAGCGCGCGGATCAGAATTTGTCGGCAATAAATATGAACCATTATATTCAAATAACGCTCCATATAAAGTAGTCGGTGGCGATTTTGTTTCTGCGGAAGAGGGCACGGGCATTGTTCATATCGCTCCAGCTTTTGGCGAAGACGATTTTCAACTTTCCAAAAAATTTAATTTGCCGGTTCTTGCGACAACGGATGAGCGTGGTCTGATGCGCGCGCCGGGAAAACCATGGAATGGCGAGTGGTTTTCCGCCCTAGGCGGACCCGCCTCTGGCGGGAAAAAAGCGAACGAATTAATTATTGAAGACCTAAAATCACGCGGACTTTTATTTAAAACTGAACTTTACGAACACGATTATCCATTTTGCTGGAGATGCAAAACGCCCTTGATGTATTTCGCCAGAAAATCTTGGTGGGTGGACGTAAATAAAGTGAGAAAAAATCTGATAGCCAATAACCGCTCCATAAATTGGTATCCCGAGCATACTAAAGAGGGCCGGATGGGCGAGTGGCTGAAGGAAGAAAAAAATTGGGCGTTTTCTAGAGAACGTTATTGGGGCACACCTTTGCCGATTTGGCGGTGCGAAAAGTGCAAGAAATGGGAAACATTCGGTTCAATAGAAGAATTAAAAAAACGCAACGCAACTTCAGGAAATAAATATTTTATAATGCGCCACGGAGAGGCGGAGAGCAACATAAAAAATATTGTGAACGGGGACATAAATAAAAATCACTACCCGCTTACACCGAGAGGCAAAAAACAAGTTGAGGTCTCGGTTAAAAATTTGCTTAAGAAAAAAATAAAACCCGATTTAATTTTTTCTTCCCCGTTTTTGCGCGCAGAAGAAACAGCAGAACTCATCGGGCAAAAATTAAGCATTGATAAGCAAAATATAAAAATTGATCCGCGATTTGGGGAAGTATATTGGGGTATTTTTGATGATACTGACCCTGCCAAATATCACGCTTATTATAAAAATCCGTTGGAGAAATTCGAGAAAGCTCCGCCGGAAGGCGAATCATTTTTGGATGTTAAAAAAAGAGTTTGGGACGCGCTTTCAGAGATTGAAGCGAGATACAAAAATAAAACCGTTTTAATAATAAGCCATGAAGACCCTATTTGGATGCTTTGGGCGGCCGCGGAAGGCAAAAACAATACGGAGTCGCTTTTGGAAAACAAAAAGCGAGATCAGTTTATAAAAACCGCAGAGTTTATCGAATTAAATCCTAATTTCCCGGCGCTTCCGCGCGACGAGAGTCTGATTTTGAATTTACACAAGCCGTATATTGATGAAATTAAATTAAAATGCCAATGCGGAGGCCAAATGCGAAGAGTGTCGGAGGTTTGCGATGTTTGGTTTGATTCGGGGGCAATGCCATTTGCGGCCAAGTATTATCCCAAATTGTATCCATCGGACTACATAACAGAAGGAGTTGATATGACTCGCGGATGGTTTTACACGCTTTTGGCCGTGGCTACTTTGCTTGGTAAAAAAGCGCCTTACAAAAATATAATTTCATTAGGGCATGTTTTGGATGAAAAAGGGAAGAAGCTTTCCAAATCTTTGGGAAATTTTGTGGACCCGATGATTTTGATTGAAAAATACGGCGCGGAGCCGGCTCGGTGGTATTTTCTTACGGTAAACCAGCCGTGGGATTCCAAGCTTTTCAGGGAAGCAGACATCAAAGACGCCTCGCGCAGATTCCTCGTGATTCTGTGGAATGTTTTGCAATTTTGGAAAATATATGGAGGGAAATCTGGGAAAATTATTAGGTCCAAACTTCTAATCAATAAATGGGTTTTGGCGAAACTATCTGAAACCGCAAATGCTATCACAAAAAAACTAGACAATTATGATATTGTCGGCGCCGCGCGCGAGCTGGAAAATTTTGTGACGGAGGATATTTCCCGTTGGTATATTCGCCGGATTCGCGACGTGATGAAAGAAAATTCCTCCGTATCCAAAGAGACAAGTGCGGTTTTGCGCCATGTGCTTTTGGAAATTTCAAAACTTCTCGCCCCCTTCGCGCCGTTTATTTCGGAAAAAATTTGGTTGGAACTCGGAAATAAAAATAGCGTTCATCTGGAAGATTGGCCTCGCGGCCTGGAAATACAGCGAGGCAGTATTTTGAAATTCATGCAAGAAACCAGAAGGATAGTTGGTCTTGCGCTGGAGGAGAGAGCCAAAGTAGGTATTAAAGTTAGACAGCCGCTCGCGCTTTTAAAATTAAATAAAACTTATTCAAAACTCACCGCGGACTTTTTAGCGTTAATTAAAGCCGAGGTCAATGTTAAAGATATTGTTTTTGATTCTACATTGAAGGACGAAGTCCGGTTAGATACAAATATTACACCAAAATTAAAAGAAGAAGGCCTGCTCCGCGATCTTATCCGCGAAATCCAATCGGCTAGAAAAACGGCTGGTTTGAAGCCCAAAGACAAAGTAGCCGCCCAAATCTTCCTACCAAAAGAAATTTTAGAAATCGCCGAAAAATATGAAAAAGACTTAATGAAAGAGACAGGTTTAAAATCTCTCCACCTTTCCGAATCTCCCGCAATAAAAATTTCATTGAAATAAAAAAATAGGGGCGACTTCGCCCCAATTCGGGACCAGATTGATTCCAAAACCTAATTTGGCCATAGCGCGAGCAATTTTATCAGCCCGCCATCAAAAATGAACAGGAACAGCCAGTGCCCGGCTGAGATTGCTATGACAAACGGCCAGGCAATCTGTATCAGTCTCCATTGCCACATTGCCATTTCTTCTCCGCCGCAAAACAGATATACGCCATTCCCCATGACTGTTTCCACTAGCCCTGAGCCGACCATGTTTTTGCAGGCTCGCTCAATGTCGCCCGCGATCAAATATCCGACATTGAGATAGATTGCCGCGATAAACAGAAGTATTAAGATTCCTACTACTAGCTTCTTCTTGCGATATTTGGCATTTACTGCCTCCGCCATTTTTTGGCCGTCAATCCTGCTATCATCCCTGCTAATACTACTTTCCATAAAATACCCCTCCTTTTGGGTTGTTTTTGAGCCTAAATAAGGCTAGTTTTTATTGTTCTCTGCTTCTATTATACACCCAAAGGAGGTGGTTGTCAATAGTGACAATTCGGACAGATGATATAAGCTTTAGATATGGCTAACGGTACTATAACAATAATTCCTAAAAAAATTACCGGTGGAGTTGAAGATTTGGTCATGTTGCCGCGCGGTGAATTTGAGGAAATGCAGGAGCGCCTGCGCCAAGTGCCGGTCCTGAAAAGATACGAAATTGTACATCATCAAAAAAAACAATACCAAGTTCCAGTATATCAATTGATTGGAAAAGCAGCTTCGCGTCTTGATAGAAGAGTCAAAGCGGCTCTGAGAGAATTTAAGGCTGGCAGAACAAAGCCGCTTAAGTCTTTGGCGGAGCTTAGGTAATAATTTTGAAGTAGATGAATATCTATAAATTGCCGCGGTTTGATCGCAGATATAAAAAATTACCTGCTAAAATTAAAGACCGCGCAGAAGAACGCGAGGCAATTTTTAAATTAAACCCATTCGATCTTAGACTAGAAACGCACAAGCTTCATGGCAAACAAAAAGACGAATGGTCGTATTCCATCGGCTATGATTACCGCATTATGTTTATATTCCTAAAAAACGGCGATGTTATATATACCGATGTCGGGACACACGACGAAGTTTATATTTGAATAAAAAAACTTTGGCCAAAGAAACCAATCTAAAATCCCTATACCCCCCGAATCCATGGAAACAAAAATTTCACTGAAATAATGCCCAGCGCGTATTTTAAAACCGAAGGTTTAATTATTAAAAAGATGCCTTTTGCGGAGGCGGATTTTTTGGTGAGAGTTTTTACGAAAGATTTCGGCAAAATGGACGCGCTGGCGAAAGGCGCGAGGAAAACCGCTTCAAAACTCAATCCGCATCTGGATATTTTAAACCATATCCGCATGCAGTTTGTGAAAAACGGCGAGCGGATTTCGACATTAATGGACGCCGAGATTATCTCTAAATACGATGATTGGTTTTTGACCGCGGATAAACTCTCTGTCGCGGGAAGAATTTTACAGGTAATTGATATGGTTATTCTGCCCGGCGCCAAAGACGGAAAATTATTTTTTATGTTACTGGATTTTTTTTCCGCCCGAGGCGGATCCGCCTTTGGCGGAGGATCTTTTGAGACTGTGGCAATAAATTTCCTCCGCAATTTTTTTAAGCACGAGGGCTACGGCGACACTTTGCCGGGTAGTGAAGCGCAGCTCTACTACCCGGCTTTGCCAGATTATTGTAGAGAAGCTATTATTAAACTTTGGCCTCAATTAAAAAATTGATATGAAGTTTTATTATGTTTATCTTTTAGAAAGCATTAAGAATGGCAATTTATATATTGGCTATACTAAGGATTTACTTAGGCGTATTAAAGAACATAATCAGGGTTTAAATTTTTCTACTAAACCTTATCGTCCTTGGCGTTTAATTTATTACGAGGCATGTCTTAACGAGAAGGACGCGGAGAGAAGAGAAAAATATTTAAAGACAAATCAAGACGCCAGGCTCATTAAGCGCAGAATAAAAGAATATCTTTATTTAAAGCGCATTCAGGAGTAATATAAAAATATGAAGCCAGAATCAATTAATCACATACTGCTTATGGTTAGTAATGTGAAAAAAACCGAGAAGTTTTATGTCAAAATTTTGGGCAAACCAATACATAAAGACAAAGATTCTGTGGCATGGAAAATTAGGGACACAAAATTATTTTTCGGTTTGCCATTTAAGAAATTGAGAGGCAATGTGTTTAATCGAAATCACATTGGTCTCAATCATTTGGCTTTCGCGGTTCGTACTTTGAACGAATTGAAGAAATGGGAGAAAAAATTAAATGACTCAGGAATTAAAAACAGTGGGATAATTAAAGATAAATACAAAAATCAAGATTATATTTGGTTTGATGACCCAGATAATATAAGACAGGAATTTTATCTACATCCACCTAATGAGGAATGAAACTAAAAACTATGCCAGGTAGTGAAATTTCGCATCGTCGCTACGCGACGCGCTTTTATTGAGTGTGGCAGGCGCATTATTTTAAGGTATAATGGTTTTATGTTCAACAACGTCAAAACAATTACTAGCAATGCGAAATTCTACTACCTGGTATGGCCAATCTTGAAGAGCTGAAAAAACGGCTTTATAAAGAAAAAGAAGCATTTGGCGAGCGTATGATCTCGCCGGAACTTGCCCGCTCGAAAAGAGCGAAGGCTTTTTTTTGGCACGAAACCGCGAGGGAAGTCAGCCGTAATGGATGGTTTTTGTGGGCGCTGGTTTTAGTTTTTATTTTAATTTTTTTGGGATTCCTATTTTTTATTTTCGGTTCGCCCACGATTTTTAAATCACAAAAAGTTGAGTTAAAAATTGAGGGAGCCAAGGAAATAAAAAGCGGAGATAGGATAACTTGGCAGGTGAAAGTAACCAACAACAATAGCGACACTTTAGAGGGCGCGGCTTTGGTTTTTAATTTTCCGGACGGAGCCATGCCGGCGGTTGGCGCCAAGCCCGCGGGAATTTTTAGGGAACGGCGCTCTTTGGGGAAAATCCTCCCGGGCGAGAGCGCCTCGGAAAATTTTGACGCCTTTGTTTTTGGCGGCCGGGGCGCCTTAAAAGAAGCTTCTGCGGTTTTGGAATACCGCCCGGCTGGAGGAAGCGCGGTTTTTGCCACTGACACGTCTTTTCAATTTTCCGTCGCCAGCGCGCCGGTCACGGTTTCGTTTAAGATGCCGGGGGATCTTCGCATAGGCCAGAGGGTGGAAATAGAAGTGGATTACGGTTCGCAGGCTGCCGAAATTGTCCCCGGCCTTTCGCTGATGCTCACATTGCCGGACGGTTTTGAATTTATTTCCGCTTCGCCCGCAGCTTCGGCGCAAAATAAAAATATTTGGCCGGTAGGAAACCTGAAACCCTCTCAAACCGGGTCCATAAAAATAAAGGGCATTGTGAGAGGCGCCAATCTTGAATCAAAAGTTTTTAAAGCGGCTTTGGGGATTCTTAATGAAGCCGACAATTCTTTTTTGGCTTACGATGAAATTATGGAGCCCGCTATATTGCACGCGCCGTTTTTGGAAGCCGATATTTTGGTGAATGACCAGCAGAAATACATCGCTTTTCCCGGGGACACGCTTTCTTTTGAGATAAGATTAAAAAATAATTTGCCGACCGAGGTTAAAAACGCGAGCCTGGAGGCAAAAATAGAAAGCGCGGACGGCGCGGCCGACTTGGGCTCCATCAGAGTAGAAGGCGGATCATACAGTGAGTCGTCCAAAAGTATTTTATGGAACGCTTCCACTCACGGCGCATTTAAAGTGTTAGCTCCGGACGCGGAGGACAGAGTGACTTTCTCGGTTAAAGTAAAAAATAATTTGCCGCTTTCAAGCGAGTCTTTGCGCCCGTCAATAAAATTAAGCGTCACGTTTAATCCTGGCGGAGAGGTGGCCGGATTTTCTGGCACGGACGTGTCCGGGTCGGTGGCGCTGGAAATTAAAGTTTCTTCCAAACTGCAAGCGGCGGCCAGCGCGCTTTATGCGAATTCCATCATTTCCAACAGCGGCCCTCTGCCACCCAAGACGGGGCAAGAAACAACTTACACAGTTTTCTGGTCGCTGGCCAATATGGCAAATGACGTTGATAATGTCGTGGTGAAATCTTCTCTGCCGCCGTATATTAATTTTAAAAATGTGATTATGCCTGCGGATGCCGATATTTCTTTTGATAAAGCCAGCAATGAAATTATTTGGAAGGTTGGAAGAATTCCGGCCGGAATCGGTTTTTTGCGCCCCGCCATCCAGGTAGCTTTTCAAGTGGGGCTTACGCCTTCTCAAAATCAGGTGGATACGGCGCCGGTTATTTTAAACGCCACGGAAGTTTCTGGCCGCGATACTTATACCGACCAAATTTTGAATTCCGGCGACGGCCCGATCTCCACCGACCTTCCGGACGACCCCAATATTGGATTTAGCCAGAAAAAAGTAGTACCATAAAAAATCAAATGGAAAATCAAATGGAAAAAATAGTAAGCTTAGCCAAACGGCGCGGATTTGTGTTCCCGGGCTCGGAGATTTACGGCGGTTTTGCCGGAACATACGACTACGGGCCCTTGGGCGCGGAATTGGCGCATAACATCAAGGAACTTTGGTGGAACCATTTTGTAAGAAATCATGAAGAGATGTTTGGGCTCGCAAGCAGTATTTTAATGCCGGAAGCGGTATGGAAAGCCAGCGGACACTTAGAAGGTTTCGCCGATCCATTCGGTGAAGGCCAGCGCTTTAATTTGATGTTTAAAACCGAAGTTGGGGCGACCAAACCCGAAAATGCTTATTTGCGACCGGAAATCGCGCAAGGGATGTTTACTAATTTTAAAAATGTTTTAAATACAATGTGCCCAGAATTGCCTTTCGGCATTGCCCAGATCGGCAAAGCTTTCAGAAACGAAATCGCGCCTAGGGATTTTCTTTTCAGAGTCCGCGAGTTTGATCTGATGGAATTTGAGTATTTTGTAAAAGAGTCGGAGTGGGAAAAATATTTTGAAAAATGGCGCAAGGAAATGTGGGCTTGGATAGAACGCGTCGGAATTGATAAAGAAAAAGTGAACGAGCTTGAAGTGCCTAAAGAAGACCGGGCGCATTATTCAAAAAGAACTATTGATTTTGAGTTTGAATATCCCTTCGGCAAGAAGGAACTTTACGGCTTGGCTTACCGCGCCGATTTTGACCTCTCTAATCATATGAAGCATTCTGGGGTTGATTTGAGATATACCGACCCTGCCTCAGGAGAAAAATTTATTCCGCACGTGATTGAGCCGACTTTCGGATTGGGGCGCACGGTGCTTGCGGTTTTACTTTCGGCTTACCGCGAAGACGAACTAGGAGGAGAAAAGCGCGTATATTTGGCATTCAAGCCGCAAATTGCCCCGGTTACTGCCGCTGTGTTTCCGCTTGTTAAAAACAAGCCGGATTTGATCGCGAAAGCAAGAGAAATTTATCAAAATCTTAAACGTTCCATGCTTTATGTTTCAAGTTTTACGATTGCCTGGGACGACAACGGCAACATTGGCAAGCGCTACCGCAGGCAAGATGAAATCGGCACGCCCTGGTGCGTGACGATTGACTACCAAACTTTGGGAGACGATACCGTCACCATCCGCGACAGAGATACTGGAAAACAAGAACGGCATCCAGTTGCCGAGCTTGATAAGTATTTTAAGGAGATGTTAAAATAGAAGAAGAAAATACAGGAGGAACATATGAAAGATATAAATAATCGCTTGCATGAGATTTTGCGATTGGAATCAGAAGCGCTCAAAAGATGCGTAGATCTTGGCGAGCAGATAGAGTTGCTCCAAAAAGCCGATAAAGTGGCGATGGCCATGCGGGGGGTTGCCAAATTCAATGTGATAAAGGCGGTTTATAGGGAAGCCATCAATAAAGGCAAATAAACAACAGCGGCTCGTTTCTAAAAAATGAGCCCATTTTTATTTTTGAAAAAGTGTGTTAAATTAAATCGTGGCGAAATTGAAGAAGGAAAATTTAATCGCGGGATGGCGCATCATCCTAAAATATTTGAAGCCACATAAAGAGGCCGTTTTTGTTTTGGGCGTTTTTAGTGTAATTTCCGCGGTTGCCGACGCCAGCGTGCCGTATTTGGCGGGGAAAATAGTAGACAATATAAAAACGCCGGTGGCTTTTTATTTTATTGGCACATGGGTTTTGGTGAGAATATTAGGCGACGCGATAGATTGGAGATCCACATTGTTCAATAACAAGCTACAAGGAAATTTAGAAAGCGAATATTTGGCGCATGGGCACGGTAAACTTTTAGAACTTTCGATGCCTTTTCATAAAACTCACAAGATGGGCGAGGTTGCCAATCGAATTTCTCGCGCTTCCAATTGGCTCAATAGTATTATTGGCGACGTGATAATTAATTTAGCCCCTCGGTTTTTGAGTATTATTTTCGCATTAGCTTTTGCTTTCTATATTAAGCCGGTGCTGGCGCTGGCCTTGATAGCGGGAGTTTTAATATATTGCTTTATTTTAACCAAAACCGCTCCCCAGATTGCTGAGATGTCCCTAAAAATGCATCGCGCTTACAATATTGCCTATGGAGACGCGTATGATGCGGTTCTCAATGTACAGTCCGTAAAACAGGCTACGGCTGAAAATTATGAAAAGAAAAAAATGTATAGGAATTTTTTTACTCGAGCGTATGGTATTTGGTTTAACATGGAAAAACTCTGGAGCATGCTCGATATCTCGCAAAGAATTCTTGTAATTTTAGTACAGCTTTCGATTTTTATATTTTCCGTCGCTTTCGTACAAAATGGAACAATGACTATCGGTGAGTTGGTTATGTTTAATGGATACGCCGCAATGTTTTTCGGCCCGTTTGTCGTTTTGGGAAACAATTGGAGGACAATTCAAAATGGGGTTGTAGCGCTAGAACGGGCCGAAAAAATTTTAAATTTGCCCACTGAACCGTATGTTCCGCAAAATGCAATAATTTTAGAAAAAGTTAGCGGCGGCGTAGAATTTCAAAATTTAAACTTTTCTTACAACAAAAAACAAGGAGAAATTTTAAAAAATATCTCTTTTAAAGTTTCGCCCGGGGAGAGTGTGGCTTTGGTCGGGGAATCTGGTGTCGGTAAAAGCACTCTGGTGGACTTGATTTCCTATTATTATAAACCGACTTCAGGAAAAATATTGATTGATGGGCACAATCTGAAAAATTTTGACCTTAAATTTTTGCGTTCGCAGATCGCGGTTGTGCCGCAGGAGATTCTGCTTTTTAACGATACCGTGAAAAACAATATCAGCTACGGAAGCTTTGGCGCGTCCGACACAAAAATACAAAATGCGGCCCGCCTTGCGCACGCCGATGAATTTATTGAAAATTTTCCCAAAAAATACGAACAGATGGTGGGAGAGCGCGGAATCAAGCTTTCCATGGGGCAGAAGCAGCGCGTTGCTTTGGCGCGGGCGTTTTTGAGGAATCCGAAAATTTTAATTTTGGACGAGCCGACCTCGGCTTTGGATGCAAAATCCGAGCGCTATATTCAGGACTCTTTCAAAGAGCTTATGCGTGGGCGCACGACTTTTATCATCGCGCATCGCTTAAGCACTGTGCGCGAAGTTGATGAAATTTTAGTTTTAGATCAAGGCGCTATTGTGGAACGAGGTTCGCATGACGCGCTTATCAAAAAGAAAGATGGAATTTACCGCAAGCTCTACGAACTCCAGCTTGGTTTCTCTTAGATAACGTGTTAAAATTCTAAAATGAAGTTTGAGAAGAGAACTTTTAAGAACGGCTTACGGTGCGTGGTAGCGCCGATGAAAGATACCCAGGCGGCGACTTTGTGGGCGCTTTTCGGGACGGGTTCAAAATACGAAATTAAAAAAACTAACGGCATTTCGCATTTTCTGGAGCATTTATTTTTTAAGGGCACAAAAAGCCGCCCTAAACCAGGACAAGTTTGGGAGGAACTTGATAGAATCGGCGCCCAAAAAAACGCTTTTACTTCTAAAGAATACACCGGTTATTACGTGAAAGCGGCTGCCAAGCATTTTGATATCGGACTGGATGTTGTCTCGGATATTTTATTGGAGCCGTTGTTTAAAAAAGAAGAAATTGAAAAAGAAAGAGGAGTAATTTTGCAGGAAATCGCGATGTATGAAGATAACCCGCAACGCCAGGCCTATGATCTTTTTGAAGATTTAATGTATGGCGACCAGCCGGCAGGCTGGGATACTGCGGGGACGCCTGAAACGGTTAATAACATAAAACGCGATGATATTTTAAAATATAAAAACAGCCACTACCATGCTTCCAACGCAGTAGTCGCAGTTGCCGGGAACATTGACCCCGAAGTTGCTTTTTCCAAGGTTGAGCGGGCTTTTAAAAACATGTCCGACGGCAGAAAAATTACGAAACTCAAAGTAAGGGAACGCCAAAAAAATCCCAGAGTTAAATTTAAGAAAAAAGATTTGGACCAAACTCATCTTAGATTGGGAGCGCGCTCCTATGAAATGTATGACGAAAGGCGCTACGCGCTTCAGGTTCTGGCTACGATTTTAGGAGGCAATTGTTCAAGTTATCTATGGAGAGAAATAAGAGAAAAACGCGGGCTGGCTTATTATGTGGGCGCATCTGCCGAAGAATACACCGATTCTGGCTATCTTTTAGCAACCGCCGGCGTGGCTCATGAAAATTTGCCTAAAGCCGTAAAAAAAATTGTTGAAATTATGCGTCATCTTCGGACCAAAGGCGTGTCGGACAAAGAAATTAATTTTGCTAAGGAATATATCCGCGGTTCAATGGCTCTGGCTTTTGAAACAACCGACGAAGTCGCGACATTTTTATCTTCCCAGGAGCTTTTTTATAAAAAAATAATGGCTCCGGAAGACATTTTAAGAAAGATTGAAGCCGTGAAAAGAAGTGATATTATAAAGGTAGCCAAGGATATCTTCAGGCCGGAGAAAATCAACCTGGCGGCTATAGGTCCGCACGAAGAAGGCCAAGTTTATGAAAAAATATTAGCCCAAATTTAATTATGCCAAACCGCGAACAATTGATAGAAATTTCTTTCTGGACGATGCTTAAAGCGGCGCTTTTGGTGTTTTTGATATGGGCGCTTTGGGAGCTCCGCGATTTTATGGCGGTGATGCTGCTTTCCATTGTCATTGCTTCGGCCATTGAGCCGGCTAATCATTTTTTCGCCAGATACCGCATTCCGAGAGCGCTTTCTGTAATTTTTATTTATCTGGCCGCGTTTTTGATTTTTGCTTTGGTATTTTATTTAATAATCCCGCCGCTTTTTGGCGACGTGCTGGATTTTCTTTCATTTCTGCCTTCTTACATTGATCAGGCCGTTGGTCCGCGAGGGTCGCTATTTTTACTGTTTCCGGAAATTCCAAAAGAACTTAATGGAATTATAAAACAAGGCGCGATTTCTTTGGAAAAATATGTTGTTGATGTTTCTCCGGGGCTTTTTTCGGTTGGTACGACTTTATTCGGAGGAATTGCGTCCTTTGTTTTACTTATCGTGATATCTTTTTATTTGTCGGTACAAGAACACGGTATAGAAAATTTCTTGCGCATCGTAACGCCCTTAGAGCATGAGGCCTATATCTTGGATCTCTGGCAAAGATCTCAGAGAAAACTTGGCAGATGGTTCCAGGGGCAGATTTTGCTCGGCGTTTTGGTCGGGGTTATGGTGTTTTTAGGGCTTACCATTTTAAACATCAAATATGCGATTTCTCTGGCTATATTGGCGGCCATTTTTGAGATTATTCCTGTATTCGGCCCTATAATGGCTGCCATACCAGCCGTTGTCATAGCTTTTATCCAAGCGCCTCTTTCCGGGCTTATGGTTTTGGGGCTTTTTATAATCGTCCAACAATTTGAAAATCATCTGATTTATCCCTTGGTGGTGAGAAAAACTATCGGTGTGCCTCCTTTGTTGGTGGTGATTTCTTTGGTGATCGGCGGAACTTTGGGAGGATTTTACGGCATAATCCTTTCGGTGCCAACAGCCGCTGTTTTGGTTGAATTTTTAAATGACATCGCTTCCCGAAAAGCGCGAGTAAAATAAAAAAATAGGGCAGCGTTTGATTTCCGCTACCCAATTTAGGGCAAGAGATGTTAAGTCAGTCCCAGCCAACTTGCTATGGACGCTGCTAGGACTGTGGCATTCTCAATTTGTACACCCACCCACATCATGGCGGTCCCGCCAATGTAATAAATTGGCCACAATATCACGGCAAAAATTCTCACTTGTTTATCTCTTTTTCCGATTACCGGAATTGTATTATTGGCTGTTACAACTTTTTCCAAAAAACCATGTGGTTCTTGCACAAAAGGAAACACTGAATAAAATTCTTTTAATCATAATAATTCCTTCCTTTTGGGTTTATTTGGTTGCTGAGCCTATTTTATCTAAGATCATCTAGCCAAAGTATACACCCAAAAAAGGCCATTGTCAAGCCCTAGATTTAGCTTTAATTTTGAGATAAAATTGCGGGATGGCGAAGAAAGAAAGATGCGAATATCGTTGTTGATTTTTAGTAGAGCGTTTGCTATGATAGATTTATGAACGGCGTATCAATTTTAGAAAAGACAAAAGATTATGTAACACTACGGTTTCCAAGGCGAATAGCGGATTCTTTGGACCTGGAAAAATTTGCCCAAAAACGGGCAAAAACCGAGGATGAAATTTTACGGAAATTAGAGGTTGGGATGGCGGAATATCATGCCGGGAAAACAAGGAAACTTAAGTCATTTCGCGATTTACGATGAAGCGGAAGATCAATGTAGAATATTCTAGCGGCTTTAAACGCGCTTATGGGAAGTTAGATAACATTATAAAAAAGAAAACAGAGCGCAGGATTAGTATTTTTCTACAAGATCTATTTGATAAGAGGTTGGATACTCACAAGCTTCACGGAAAGCTCCAAAACTTTTGGGCTTTTTCTATTGATGATAAATACCGCGTTGTTTTTGGTTTTGTGAATGATATGCAAGCAGTGCTTTTAGACATAGATGATCATGACTTGTATCGTTAAATAAAAAACAACATGGCAGAAAAATTTTATATTACAACTTCCATCCCTTATTTAAACGCCCCGCCGCATCTGGGGCATGCTTTGGAATATTTGCAGGCGGATGTTTTGGCGAGACACCAGCGACTTTTGGGCAAAGATGTTTTTTTTCTTTCTGGAACGGATGAGCACGGAGCAAAAGTCGCGCGCACAGCGGAGACCGCCGGGAAAACGCCCAAAGAATTTGTTGATAACCTTGCCAAAATTTTTCAGGATTTGCTGGGAAAGCTTAGTATTTCCAATGATGACTTTCTCCGCACTTCCGACCAAGCGCGTCATTGGCCCGGCGCTCAGCTTCTTTGGGAAAAACTGGCCGCTTCCGGAGATATTTACAAAGGTTTATACAAAGGTCTTTACTGCGTGGGGCATGAAGCTTTTATCACTGAAAAAGATATGGAGGGAGGCATTTGTGTTCTCCATAAAAAATCGCCCGAAGCCGTGGAAGAAGAAAACTATTTTTTTAAACTTTCAAAATACACTAACCGCCTCAAAGAGGCTCTAATGAAAGGCGAGTTTCAAATTTTACCAGAGTGGCGAAAAACGGAAACATTAAATATGTTGAAAGAAATCGGCGATGTAAGTTTTTCTCGCCCCGCCAAAGATATTTCTTGGGGGGTGCCTGTGCCAGGAGATGCCACGCAAACAATTTATGTTTGGTCAGACGCGCTTGCTAATTACTTGACCGGAATTGGTTTTGGAACTGAATGGACAGAATTTTCCGCCAAAGGCGGATCCGCCTCTGGCGGAAAAAAATACTGGCCGGCAGATGTGCATGTGGTCGGCAAGGATATTATGAAATTTCATACGATTTTTTGGCCGGCGATGCTGATGTCGGCAGGACTACCGCTCCCCAAAATTATTTTCGTGCACGGATTTATCAATATGAAAGGGGAAAAAATGTCCAAATCTTTGGGAAATGTCGCCGACCCTTTTCAGCTTTTGGAAAAATACGGCGCGGACGCGGTAAGATTTTATTTGGCGCACGAAGTTCCAGCTTTCGGGGACTCCGATTATTCCCTAGAACATTTTCATGAGGTTTACGAAGGGTTTTTAATGAATGGCTTGGGAAATCTTTTGAGCCGCACTGTGAAAATGATGTCTGTTTTGGGCGCCATTTCCCGGCCGGAGGAATCAGCTTTAGCCAGATATCCCATTAAAAAAAGTTTTAATTTTTTAATGAGCGAAGGAAAATCATGGTCTTTTGAGGAAGCCTCGCCTATGTCTTTGGCGGACGGCGCGCTTTGGCCGGCTTATCAAAAAGCAATGGATTCCTATGACATATCTTCCGCCATAAAAAATGTCTGGATTTTTTTGGGAAGGCTGGACGAATATATTGAGGGTTACAAAGTTTACAAAATGGCAAAATCTAATCCCGAAGAAGCTAAAATTATTTTATGGCATCTGGCATATTCTTTGGCTTCCGTGGCTTGGATGATTAAGCCGTTTATGCCGGATACGGCAGATAAAATTTTATCGGTTTTGGGAGTGACAGCTAATTCACGCGAGCCTTGGATAAAATTTTCAGCTAAAGAATCCGCGCATCTTTTTCCAAGAGTTAAATAATGAAACCGAGATTAATAGATGTTCATACTCATACGCAGTTTGCGGAATTTGATATTGATAGAGACGCTGTGATTTGTCGCGCGCTGGATGCCGGCATTTGGATGATTAATGTCGGCACGGACCGGCGCATGTCAGAAAGCGCCATCGGACTGGCTTCTAAATATGAAATTGGGGTTTTCGCGACAGCGGGGCTTCATCCGACCGAAATTCATAAGAAGTTTGACTATGATTTTTATAAAAAGTTGGCGGAGGCTCCAAAGGTCGTGGCGATAGGAGAGTGCGGGCTGGATTATTACAGGGTCGCGAAACATAAAACGCGCAACTTGAAACAAAAAAAGGCGTTTGAGGCACAAATAGAATTAGCTCATAAACTTAAAAAACCATTGATGATACATTGTAGAGAAGCATTTACTGATTTAATTAAAATGCTTCAAGTTTCGCGTTCCAAGCTCCGCGATAACAATCCCGGAGTTTGCCATTTCTTTTCGGGCTCAATAGAAGACGCTCAAAAGCTCATGGATTTGGGTTTTTCATTTTCTTTTGGAGGAGTAATAACATTTGCTAGAGAGTATGAAAAATTAATAAAATTTATTTCGCTGGACCGCATTTTACTAGAGACAGACGCACCTTATGTCGCGCCCGCACTTTATCGCGGAAAAAGAAACGAACCCTTGTATGTTGAAGAAATCGCCAAAAAACTCGCCAAAATTTTGGACAAAGATTTTGAAGAAATTGCCGAAGCTACCACTAAAAATGCAATAAGAATTTTTGGGCTTGCGTAGTCACATATTCTTTGCTAACTTTATTCTAGAAAAAGGAGGGCTTGATATGGCGCGAATATTCCTAATAGCAAGCGGATTTTTTACAGATAACGTTGTTTCAAGTGAACTCAAGCGGAATGGGCATGAAGTGTTTTTACCGGATCTAGAAGAGTCCACGGTTAGAGAATATATTTTGCGATTTTCAGAGACTAGAAATATCGATTTGGCGGTGGCGTTTAATTATCGTTACACCAGAGAGATCGATATAATGGATTTTGCGCGAGAAGTTAGAAAACAGTCTCCGAGTTGCCGCACTCTTTTGGTTATTAGTGGCATAACCGAAGCGATTGAAAATGAAGCAAAAGAGATGGGAATAAAAATCGTGGACATGAATGAGGTTTTTTATACTTTAATGCCAGCAATCAAAGAGGCGCTATCTAGTTGATATTACCTGTTGCCAAATTGGTGGCGGGTTTTTTATTTGAGAAATAATTCAAAAAATGTTATTTTATAAGAATCCATAGATTTTTATGAAAAATTACGATCATAAAAAAATAGAGAAGAAATGGCAGAAGGAATGGGAAAAATCGGGGATTTATAAAACGCCTGACGAAAAAAGGGGCGCGGAAAATTTTTATACTTTGGTTGAATTTCCGTATCCTTCGGGCAATCTCCACACCGGCCATTGGTACGCTTTTTCGGTGCCTGATATTTTCGCGCGCAAAAAAAGGATGGAAGGGAAAAATGTTCTTTTCCCGATCGGTTTTGACGCTTTTGGCCTTCCGGCGGAAAACGCGGCGATTCAGCGGAAAATAAACCCCAAAAAATGGACTTACGAAAATATTGATTACATGCGAAAGCAAATCAAATCCATGGGTGCTTCTTTTGACTGGACGAGAGAAGTGATAACTGCGGATCCGGAATATTACAAATGGACGCAATGGATTTTTTTGAAACTTTTTAAAAAAGGGCTGGCTTATCAGGCAGAGACGCCGGTCAATTGGTGCCCTAAAGATAAAACCGTTTTGGCAAATGAACAGGTTGCCAGCGGAAAATGCGAAAGATGCGGAACGGAGGTGGAGCAGAGGCAAATGAAACAATGGATGCTTAAAATTACCGCCTACGCCGAGCAGCTGCTCTCAGGTTTAGAAAAATTAAACTGGAAAGAAGAAATAAAAGAAGCGCAAAGAAATTGGATAGGGAAGTCAGATGGAGTACTAATAAAATTTTCAATTTCCAATTCTCAATTTTCAATTGAGGTATTTACCACGCGGCCTGATACGCTTTTTGGGGCGACTTATATGGTGTTGGCGCCGGAGCATCCGTTGATTAAAACTTTAAAAAATAAAATTAAAAACTGGGCGGAGGTTGAAAGATACGCTAAAGAGGCTAAGAAAAAAACTCAACTACAAAGGCAAAAAGAGGAAAAAGATAAAACCGGAGTGGAGCTAAAAGGGATTAAAGTAATAAATCCCGCGAACAAGGAAGAAATACCGATTTGGATCGCCGATTATGTTTTAGGCGGATATGGTACAGGCGCGATTATGGCTGTTCCAGCGCACGACGAACGCGATAGGGCTTTTGCTGAAAAATTTAAATTGCCGATTGTTGACAGATCTTTAGTTGATAAAGACGAAATTATCAAAAAAGTTGACGGTCAAAAACAAACGCAATATCGCCTTAAGGATTGGGTAGTTTCTCGCCAGCGCTATTGGGGAGCGCCGATTCCGATAATTCATTGCGAAAAATGTGGCACGCAAACAGTGCCGGAAAAAGATTTGCCGGTGCTTTTACCCGAAATAAAAGATTATAAACCGCGTGATGACGGAAAATCGCCTTTGGCCAAAGCCGAAAAATGGGTAAACGTAAAATGCCCCAAATGCGGCGGCGATGCGGAGCGGGAGACCGATACACTGGATACTTTCGTGGATTCTTCCTGGTATTTTCTCCGATATTGCGATCCGAGAAACGCAAACGCGTTCGCAGAAAAGGCGAAAATTAAAAATTGGATTCCTGTTGATTTATATTCCGGAGGCGTGGAACATACCACAATGCATCTCTTATACTCCAGGTTTTTTTATAAGGCGATGTATGATTGCGGCTTACTTGCCCTGCCGTTACGGGGCAAGTTGGAAGATGAACCGTATCAAGAAAGAAGAAACCGAGGAATAATTTTGGGGCCGGACGGGCAAAAAATGTCCAAATCTAAAAGCAATGTGATTAATCCAGACGAGTATATAGCCAAATTCGGCGCGGACACAGTGCGAATGTATCTTGCTTTCATCGGCCCATATAATGAAGCCGGCTCTTATCCTTGGGACCCGCATGGGATTTTAGGCATCAAAAGATTTTTGGATAGGGTGTGGGTGCTCGCGGCATCCAAATTTTTCGCGCTTAACCCGCAAGCGGGCTCCGACGCGTCTCAAAATTTAAATGCCGCTCGCACCTTGCATAAAACCATCAAAAAAGTCGGCAAAGATATTGATGAATTTAAATTCAATACCGCAATTTCTGCGCTGATGATTCTAGTTAATGAAATAGAAAGAAATTGGAAATTGGAAATTGGAAATTGGAAATTATTTCTCAAACTCCTCGCTCCTTTCGCTCCTCATCTTACCGAAGAAATTTGGGAGAAGCTCGGAAATAAAAATTCAATTCATTTGGAAGCGTGGCCGAAATACGATCAGAAATTAATTGAAGAAACAACTTTTGAGCTCATTATTCAAATAAACGGCAAGATGCGCGACAAATTTGAGGTGCCCGCGGGGATTTCTGAAGCAGAAGCTACCGGCTTGACATTGTCGCGCGAAAAAGTTAAATCTATTTTGGGCAATAAAAAGCCCAGCAAAATTATTTTTGTCCCTAAGCGGCTTATCAATTTTGTGATATGAAAGATAAAGAAATAGAGAATTTAATAAAATTGGAGGAAAAACGCCAAAATAGCGTGATCAATTTAATCGCGTCTGAAAATTATGTTTCAAAAGACGTTTTACGGGCGCTCGGCTCTGTTTTTACTAATAAATATGCCGAGGGCTATCCGGGCGCGCGTTATTACGGCGGAAATGAGGTTGTAGATAAAGTTGAAAATTTGGCAAAAACTCGCGCGCTTAAACTTTTTATCCGCCAGCCGGCGGATCGTAAAAAATGGGGCGTGAACGTTCAGCCATATTCCGGCTCGCCAGCAAATTTTGCGGTTTATTTGGCGCTTGTGCCGCTTGGCCAGAAAATGATGGGCATGTCTTTGGGTATGGGAGGGCATTTGACGCACGGGCATAAAGTAAGCGCCACAAGCAAACTTTGGAAGTGGGCACATTTTGGAGTGGACAAAAAAACTGAACTTTTGGATTACGATGAAATTCGCAAAATGGCGCGAAAAGAAAAGCCGAAATTAATTGTGGCTGGATTTACGGCTTACTCCAGAATTATTGATTTTCCGAAATTCCGGCGGATCGCGGACGAAATCGGAGCTATTTTTATGGTAGATATGTCGCATTTCGCGGGATTGGTTGCTGGAGGCGTTTACCCATCGCCATTCAAATATGCCGATGTTATTACAACCACAACTCATAAAACGCTTCGCGGACCGCGCGTGGCGATTATTTTTTCAAAAAAAGAATTTTCGCAGGCGATAGATAAAACTGTTTTCCCTGGGCTTCAAGGTGGCCCGCACGCCAACCAAATTGCTGCGGTAGCAGTTTGTTTAAAAGAAGCGATGAGCCCAGCGTTTAAAAACTATGCCAAGCAAGTTGTTAAAAATGCTAGAGCGCTTGCGTTGAGCTTGTCGAAGCGAGGCTGGCGGATAATTTCCGGCGGCACGGATTCGCATTTATTTCTAGTGGACACTTGGGCGAGGGGGCTCTCGGGAAAAACTGCGCAAGAACTTTTGGAAACACAAAAAATTATCGTAAATAAAAATACAATTCCATACGACACTCGCCCTCCATTTGACCCCTCCGGCATCCGCCTTGGTACTCCAGCCGTCACGACGCAAGGATTGAAAGAAAAAGATATGATAAAAATCGCGGAAAAAATAGATAAAATTTTAAAGAGACATGCCAATCATTGATAGCTAAAACACCTTATAAAATAAGGGTTTTTCTTGTTCTAGGCACGAACATTTTGCACTCATAGCCCAAGGACTTCATTTGGCGTTCGACCTTTGAGCCCGCAATGCTCTAAATCATTGTAATACATATTCCAGAGCCGCAGTTTCAGTTGCAATTCTTCAAATGTTCTGAAATCAACCTCATCATAGAATGTTTCCTGATCTGATCTGTGCGATCTTTCAACCCTCCCGTTTTGCGCAGGCTTCCCCGGATCAATCAGGTAATGTTTGATTCTCATTTTCTCGCACAGCTTGTCAAAAGCATGTAGCCTTGGACGGGAAGGATCGCTTGATTTGAAATATCCGGTATATCGATTCGTGAAAGAGGAATCGTTATCAGTTTTGATTGCGCGAATTCGGAACTTGGTCTTTGCCGCGAGGGTCCTGAGAAATTCCATGGCGCTCGTGCTCGATTTACTGTCATATGCCTCAAGATATCTCCAACGGCTTTGGCAATCAATGGCAGTGAATTGATAATACCTTGCCGCTTTAATTCGTTTTGGCACGTATTTGATGTCAATTTCTATTAACTCTCCCACCTGAAACCTTCTTTCCGGCTTCTATATTTTCTGGTCAAACCCTCCCGCTTCAGGATTTTTCCGATGGTTCGGGGATGAATATGTATATACTCCCTTTCCAATTTCCAATGCAATTTCAATGCAGATAATTTTGTCTTTTTTCGAAGATCAATAACATTTTCTTTTATGCGAATCGGTGTTTCCCGAGGATGACTTTTCGGTCTCGTTGATTTGTTTTCCAGCCCGTCTATTCCGCATGTTCGATATGCCGCCAACCAGTATTTCAAAGTCCGTTCGGCAAACGGGCTCACTTTCACCATGTCTTTTATGGCTGCCTCTCTGTCCAAAATTGGCCTTATCCATCTAAATTTTTCGTCTTTCGTTGAATTGGGCATAGTTTTCATATGCCCTTAGGCTACTTTTTCAAAAGTGCAAAAAGTATGTGCACATTACCTTAAGCTATTGACTTTTATAACTTTTGGGTGTATAATAGAACAAGAAAATTAAAACCCCTTAATAACTGGTTGTAGGCTTCTAGGAGCCGAATAACTTGCCCGCGATAACCGGGCAGAAAGGTAAAAGGTGTTCTATGGCCGCTAATACCGACCAAAAAGCGAGGCTGTTTGATCTACAGACAACTGTGTCCGAGCTTCTGTTGGAGCTAGTCGGGACGACAAAAATCCCCGCGACCGCCGGAAGGTTTGTCGTCAGCGAGAAATTCGTTAGGGACACTTCCCAAAATGCCCCGGTGAAAATCGGCTTCATCGGAAGTAACTTCTCCAAGTGGTTTTTTGGGAAAGTGGAGGAGCCGCAGGAAGAAACAGAACTTCGCTACCAGAAGCTCCGCAAATCCTCGCGAGATATTCCCATCATCAACGAGCTTGGTGGCGAGGAGAAAGCGGAAACCTCTCTTACCGAAATCTACGCCATTATGGAGCGGCAGAAATCCGGCGAAAAAGGCGTCCTACTAACCGACGGCCACGCGAACATTTTCTACGCCCGCGACATTAACGGAATTCTTCGCGCGGTGGACGTGTTCTGGGATGACTGGCGCGGCCTCTGGCATGTGCGCGCCGACGGTGTTGGGAGCCCGGACGGGTGGAGCGGCGGCAGCCGGGTTTTCTCCCGCAACTCTTGACCCTTTGTCCCCTTGTCCCTTTGAATAACGCTAGGCGTTCTTACACGCCTAGCGTATTCTTTTTTATTTTGATACCATATTAATGAATTTTTCCGGAACCCCCGGCTACGGCTTGGGGTGGCAAGATTCTGGAGAGTATTTAAAAATACTATCCAAAAAAACAAAGAGTTGGTACGGCATGCTAGGAAACATTAAGGTTTCAAATACGATACAGCCCCGAGAGCATTCTAAGGGCGGTGGCATTGGTGGCATGGCGCATAAAACGACTTCGCGCGGTGAACGTGAACTGGAATGACTGGAACGGCAACTGGCATGTGAGCGCCGACGGTGTTGAGAACCCGGACGGGTGGAACGACGGCAACCAGGTTTTCTCCCGAAACTATTTGTTTTCTCCCGTCTTTGTTGCGGGAGTTTTTAAAACCTGATTTTTCCATCCGTAAAGCATTTTGCCTATCTCATCTAAAGGTTTAGATAAGGCAATATATTTTTTGTTATCAAGCATTTTTATCTCCCAACTTATTTGCAAAAAGAATTTCAAAAGATCCAGTTGCTTAGTGGCGCTGTCAAGATAAGGAAGTTTATCTTGCCTTGGTAAATAACCCGCTATGAATAAGGATTCAATTATCTTAATGAAAAGCGAATCAATTTTCGCGCCCAGAGTATCGCGCGACGTTTTAGAAATATGGTTAAGAAACTCATGCCAAAGTTTATAGACAAAAATCAGATTCCGAATGACCGACAAAATCCGTGGGGGGGGGGCGTAATGGGAAGAATTAAATTCACTCATAGTTTTGAGAATATCATTTCTTTGGAGAACTTGTTAGCGGCATGGAGGGAGTTTTTACGTGGTAAAAGTAAACGCAAAGACATGGAGCAATTCTATTTAAAACTTATTCATAATTTATTTTGTCTGCATGATGAACTTTCAAATAAAACCTACAAGCATGGCGAGTATGCGGCCTTCCATATTTTTGACCCTAAGCCGAGGCATATTCACAAAGCCAGCGTTCGCGACCGGCTTTTACACCACGCGATATACCGAGTTCTTTACCCGTTTTTCGATAAAGTTTTTATCGCCGACTCCTATTCTTGTCAAATCGGGAAAGGGACGCATCGGGCGCTTAACCGTTTTAAGGAGTTTGGGTACAAAGTCGGCAAAAACAACACTAAAACCTGTTGGGTTTTGAAATGCGACATCAGAAAGTTTTTTACTAACATTGACCATAAAATTTTAATGACAATTTTGCAGCAATATATTCCGGATACAGGTATTTTATGGCTTCTTCGGCAAATTATAAATAGTTTTTCTTCAACTCGTCCGGGCGTCGGCTTGCCGTTGGGCAATCTAACCTCGCAGTTATTCGTCAATATCTATATGAATGAGTTTGATCAGTTTGTGAAGCATAAACTTAAAGCTAGATATTATCTCCGCTATGCGGATGACTTTATGATTTTTTCTGACGACCGCGTATGGCTAGAAAAGCAAATTTTGCCTATCCAGAAATTTTTGAGAAACGAATTAAAACTTGATTTGCATCCAGACAAACTTTTTATTAAAACTTTAGCTTCCAGCGTCGACTTTCTTGGCTGGGTTCATTTTTCGGATCACCGTGTTTTGCGGACTGCCACAAAAAGGCGTATGCTGAAAAGAATAAAAGAAAATTCAAAGCAAGAAACACTAAGTTCGTATTTAGGACTTATAAAGCACGGCAATACACATAAGTTGCGTAATAAAATTTTATCAAAATGATTATTGACGGGAAAAAAATGGCAGAGGAAATTAAGAACTCATTAAAAGATGAGGTTTCAAAAATTGGCAAGAAAATCAGACTGGCTGTGATTCAGGTCGGGAAAAATCCTGTCACAGAAAAGTTTTTGGAGCAAAAAAAACTTTTTGGCGGCGCGGTTGGAATTGATGTCAGAATGTACGAATTGCCGGAGAATGTTTCCACAAATCAATTACGGGAAAAATTGGCGGAAATTGTCCATATTAAAGAAAATACAGGCGTGATTATCCAGCTTCCGTTGCCGAAGCAAATAAACCCCCACACCAAACTTTTTGGTGTGGGGGTAAATACCCAATATATTTTAGACGGTATTATTCCGGAAAAAGATCCGGACATGCTTTCTTCAAAAAGTATCGGATTATTTTCATCCGGCCGCTCTAAAATTTTGCCGCCTATTGTCGGAGCAATTAAATATATTTTTGATAGAAATAATGTAGATGTGAAAGGTAAACAGGTTACTGTAATCGGGGCTGGTAAGTTGGTGGGCAAACCTGTAGCAACTTGGCTTATAAATCAGGGCGCGGCCGTAACCATTATTGACGAAAACACTATTGACCCGACATTGCATACAATGGGCGCGGATATTTTAATTTCCGGAGTCGGAGAGCCCAACTTAATTACGGCGGACATGATAAAAGACGGCGTGATAGCAATTGATTGCGGGACATCCGAAGCTAATGGTAAAGTTGTCGGTGACCTAGATCCAAAAATTGCAGATAAAGCATCTCTTTTCACCCCAGTCCCCGGAGGAGTGGGCCCTTTAACTGTCGCTATGCTGTTTAAGAATTTAGTAGAGTTGGCTAAAAAGAGCTAAACTGGTTTTATGGACGCGCTTATTATTTTCAGCTCGGAATATCTGCCGTGGTGGGCAGGCATCGGAGTTTTGGCGTTTTACGTTTTGGGTCGTGACAAAAAAAGAGAGCTTTTAATGATCATTCATGCCCTTGTAGGCGCTGTTTTAGCGCGGTTCGTTTTCACGGAAATTATTAGATATTTTTACGACCGCCCGCGACCGTTTGAGGTTTTAGACAACGTTTATCAGCTGGTTCAGCATTCTCCGGGCGGGTCTTTTCCTTCGGGGCATGCCGCATTTTTCTTCGCTCTTGCGACTGGAGTGTTTTTTTACCGCAAATGGTGGGGAGTTTTATTTTATGCCTTAGCTATAACAATAAGCTTTGGCCGCGTGGCTGCTGGCCTTCACTGGCTATCGGATATTTTAGGCGGAGCGATTGTCGGAATTTTAAGCGCAATGTTTCTGCGCTGGCTATTTAAAAAATTTCAGAACCAAAAAATTTAAATGTCTATTTTGCCCGAGGTGGGAGCCCCGCACAAGTGGTGGGAGAGGAGGGAGTTGAACCCTCACGGATTTCTCCACACGATTTTGAGTCGTGCGCGTCTGCCAGTTCCGCCACTCTCCCACCAGCTATGCGGGGTAAATTGAACCAATCCACGATTTTGCCTGCCCCGTACCAAACTTTGTTTCGGTGCGGGGAGTCGTATGCGTATGCTAATTCCGCCACCTAGGCGCGCGTATTTACAAATTTCTTTGTTTTGTTATTTTAAACATAATGGACGAAAAAATCAATCAGCCCGCAAAAATTAAAGAAAGCGTCTTTTGGATTGAATTGGATAAGATAAAACCCAATTCCATGCAGCCAAGGCGCGAATTTGATGAATCGGCGCTTTCGGAACTCGCCCAATCCATTCGCGAATACGGGGTGCTTCAGCCGATTGTGATTACGAGAAAAGAGATAATTGGTCCCGACGCGCAGTCGGGACTCGCAGTCGAGTACGAACTGCTCGCCGGAGAAAGGAGATTAAGGGCTTCAAAACTCGCCGGCCTTTCTCAAATCCCGGCGATAATAAAGGAAGCCCAGCCAGACAAAGTAAAATTGGAAATCGCGCTGATTGAAAACCTCCAACGAGCCGATTTAAATCCCATAGAAAAAGCCAGAGCTTTCAAAAAATTAATTGATGAATTTGGCATGCTTCAGCGGGAAGTCGCGGAAAAGGTTGGCAAGTCCCGTGAAGTCGTGGCCAATACTTTGCGCCTTCTGACTTTGCCGGAGGATATGCAGCAGGCCGTGGCTGTGGGAAAAATTACCGAAGGACATACCAGACCGTTGCTTATGCTTTCAGGGCATCCCGAAGACCAAAAACAGCTTTACGAAAATATTTTGATCAATAATCTTTCGGTAAGAGACGCCGAACGGAGAGCCAGATATATCGCTCAGGACCGCGCCCGCGTTTTGCTTGATCCTGAAACAAGGGCGTTACAGGAAAAGTTGGAAAACATTTTAGGTACTAGAGTGCATATTGATAAAAAAGGGCCTAAAGGAAAAATTTCTATAGAATTTTTTTCGGAAGAAGAGCTTAAATCCATCTCCGAGAAAATCGTCCCAGCATCGCCATCGGCTTTTATTTAACTTCTTTTTAGCCGGAGGCTGATTCGCCTTTGGCGGATATCACCACGGCCTCCACGTCTTTAATTTGTTTCAAAGCCATGAGCAGTTTAGAATTGGGCAGGCCTTTTTTTGGATGAAAATAGAAAATCGTTTTCGGATAGATTTTGTTTTTGGCGTCCAATTTTACGTCCAAAATGTTGATGCCGAATTTCGCGAAAACTTCCGAAAAATCTTTTAAGAGCCCAACCCGGTCGCGGGCTGTGGCCACGGCTTCCAATTTCTCTTTTTCTTTTTTGAGCAGGGGGCTGGCGCCGGCCTTTTTCAAGTAAGAGCGGATATGCTGGCGCGCTATGGAAGTTTTGACAAAATCCAGCCAATCGGAAGTGGGCTTTTTGTTTTTTTGCGTGAGTATTTCAACAGTATCGCCTGATTTAAGAGAGTATAAAAACGGCACCATTTTGCCGTTGACTTTCGCCCCGGACATATGATCTCCGACGTCGGAGTGAATGTGGTAGGCGAAATCTACGGGAGTGGCGCTTTCCGGCAAATCTATGACGTCTCCCTTAGGAGTTAGCGCAAATACGCGATCTTTAAAAAAATCAATTTTGAGCGCCGAGAGTGTTTCGGCGTGGGATGTTTCAGAATGCGCTTTTTGCCAATCCTGGAGCTGGCGCACCCAGGCGAATCTACGGTCATCCAATTTTTTAGTCACGGATTTTTTCCCTTCGGATTCGTAGAACCAATGGGCGGCGATGCCATGCTCGGCTTCCTTTTCCATTTCCTTGGTTCTTATTTGAATATCAATTTTTTTTCCGTCTGGCCCGAAAACGGTTGTGTGTAGGCTCCGGTAGCCATTGGACTTGGGAAGCGCAATATAATCCTTGATTTTTCCGGGGAGCGGCCGCCAAAGTTTGTGGATTATACCCAAAGTCCGGTAGCAATCTTCATTATTTTTTAAAATTATTCTCATGGCTACCAAGTCGGTGATTCTGTCAAAATTCATTTCGTATTTTTTTACCAATTTTTTCCAGATGCTGTACAGATGCTTGGCGCGGTAAATTATTTGCAGGGGGTCCACGCTGTCTTTTTTCAGCTCTGCTTCAATCACCGGCTTTAAATTTCCCAAATATTTTTCTTCTTCCTCTCTCCGGTGTTTTATCTGCGTCAGCATCCATTTATGCTCATCCGGATAAACATAGGGGAAAGCCAGGTCCTCCAGGCGCGCTTTGATTTCCCACATTCCTAAACGGTCGGCTAGAGGGGCGTAAAGCTCCAAAGTTTCCAATGCGATTCTTTTTTGTTTTTCCGGAAGCAGATAGGAAAGTGTTTCCATATTGTGTAATCGGTCCATCAGTTTTATTATTACCACGCGGATATCCTCCGCCAAAGCTAAAAACATTTTTCGGAGCGATTCCACGGCCCGCTCCACTCCGCGGTATTGCACTTTTTCGGCTTTAGTTAAGGAGCCCACTAAAAAAGCGATTTCGTCTCCGAATCGCTTTTTTAGTTCCTCAATTTTTATTCCCTGACTTTCCACGACGTCGTGTAAAAGTGCGGCCGCAATGGCGCTGGCGTCTATTTTTAAACTGGCCACATTCAGAGAAACCGCAATGGGATGTGTGATGTAAGGTTCGCCCGAGGCGCGTTTTTCGCCAGCGTGTATTTTTTGCGCGAATTCAAAAGCCGGCTTGATGATGGTCAGAGCATCCTCTTTATACCCCAGCTCACGTAATTTTTTTTCATAATCTTCCCAGTTCATATAGTTTTTTATTTTTCGGCGGTTTTAATTGCCATTGTATAAGCGCTTCATCCAGTTCAGTTTGACTTTCCGGTTTTTTACCCATTAAAAACGCGCAATCGGGGAAACGTGAGCAGGCGTAAAAAACCTTGCCTCGGCCCCGAGATTTTTTCTCAACAACGTCGCCAATTTTACAGGCGGGGCATTTAAAGCCGGTTTTATTGTGGATTTTCTTAATGCCTTTGCATTTCGGATAATCAACGCAGCCGAGGAAATATCCGAATCGGCCGCGCTTTACTTCTAGCGACTTACCGCAGATAGAGCATAATTCCCCCATAGTTTTTTCTTGAAGCTGTTTAATCTTGGCGGCTTCTTCCGGCAATGGAAGCGATACTTTGCTGCCAGGCTCCGGGCAGGCTAAAAATTTGCCCAACCGGCCGAATTTAATAAGCATCATTTTACCACAGTGGGGGCAGGGCGTGTCAGATATCTCCGTCAGTTGCTCCACGCTCTCCATTTTTTCTTTCAGATTTTTGCTGAATGGCGCGTAAAATTCCTGAATCACTGGCACCCAGCCCATTTTACCTTCGGCGATATCGTCGAACTCTTCTTCAATATGGGAAGTAAAATTAATATCAATCACTTCCGGAAAATTTTCAACCAGCATGTCGTTGACGGAAAAACCGATTTCAGTGGGTTTGTATTTTTTATCTTCTTTTTCCACATATCCGCGGTCTTGAATGGTAGCCAGCGTCGGAGCGTATGTGGACGGCCGGCCAACGCCGTAGCTTTCAAGCGTTTTAATAAGTGATGCGTCAGTGTAGCGTGGCGGCGGTTCCGTGAAATGCTGACCTTTAATTAAACCAATGAAGTTCAGCAATTCTTTGGCCGATAATTCCGGAAGCCGGCCTTCCTCGTAATCGCTGTCGTCGTCTTTCTCATCATCTTCCTTTGTTTCGGTGTAGACCTTGATGAACCCGTCAAATTTGATGACTTGTCCATTGGCGCGAAACATATATTTAGGGCCAGCCGATATATCTACGGCGGTTTGGTCTAAAATCGCGGCTTGCATTTGGCAGGCGAGCGTACGTTTCCAGATTAAGTCGTAGAGTTTTAATTGGCCGGCGTCTAGCGCGCTTAGACTTTCCGGCATTCGCGAAAAATCAGTCGGCCGGACGGCTTCGTGGGCTTCCTGGGCGCCTTTTGATTTATTTTGAAAATAGCGCGGTTTGTCCAGGCAATATTCTTTTCCGAAATTATTTTTGATTACTTCTTGGGCTTGGGCCAAAGCGCTCTCCGCGATGTTTAAGCTATCTGTACGCATGTAGGTAATTATGCCGGTTTCGTAAAGCCGTTGGGCGAAAATCATTGTTTGCTTAGCCGAAAAACCTAGTTTTTTGGCTGATTCCTGCTGGAGGGTGGATGTGGTAAATGGCGGCGCCGGTGCGCGGCGGACTTCTTTTTTTGTCACTTCAATGACCTTATATTCAGCTCCCGCCAGCTCATCGGTTATTTTTTTTGCCTCATCCGCGTTTTTAATTGCCAATCGTCCAATCGCCTCATCGCCGATTTTAACCAGCCGGGCTTTGAATTTTTTATCCTCGCTTTTTTTTGAGAGTTCAGCTTCCACAGACCAATATTCTTGGGCGACGAATTTTTGGATTTCTCTCTCGCGCTCTACAACCAAGCGCACGGCTACGGATTGCACGCGGCCCGCCGAAAGCCCAGAGCGTATTTTTTTCCATAAAAACGGCGAGAGCTTGTAGCCCACCAGGCGGTCCAAAATTCTCCGCGCCTGCTGGGCGTCCACTAGATGCATATCCAAGTTTCTCGGATTTTTGAGCGCCTCTTTTATGGCGCGCTCCGTAATTTCATGAAAAACGATTCTTTCAATATTGTCTTTCGGCTTATCTTCCATGCCGAGGGCCGAAATCAAATGCCAGGCGATAGCTTCACCTTCGCGGTCTTCATCCGTTGCCAGAATTATTTTTTCCGCCTTAGCCGCTATTTTCTTTAAGGCGCTTACATTTTTTCGGGCTTTTAATGGGATGATATATTTTGGCGTAAAATTATTTTCCACATCCACTCCTAACTGAGATTTTGGCAAGTCCCGCACATGCCCATAGCTTGATTCAATAACAAAATCTTTTCCGAGAAATCTGGAAATTGTTTTTGCTTTCGTTGGCGATTCTACTATCACTAATTTCATTTAAATATTTTTTACGTATTCATTTCCGATTTTTTTAATAATACCACGGATTTCCAAAAGCCCGATTATCGCTTGCGCGGTATGGGAAGCCATTTTACTCTTTCTAATCAGCGTGTCAATATCCGCGGGTTCGATTAATATTTCTAAAATTTTATTTTCTTCCGGCGACAAATCCAACTTGGCGGTTAAACCGCCAAGTTGGGCATTTTCTACTTCAATGCCATAAGCGCGCAGAACATCCTCCGCAGATTCTATCAGCGCCGCGCCCTGTTTTATAAGTTTATGCGTGCCATAGGCGTTTTGGGAAAACACGGAATTTGGTATGGCTAAAATATCCCTATTTTGATCCAAAGCAAATCTGGCGGTAATCATTGACCCACTTTTTTCAGGAGCTTCAACTACCAGTGTTGCGCGCGACAACCCGGAAATAATCCGGTTTCTTTGTGGAAAGCTCCAAAGGGTCGCTTTCATATCATAATCGTATTCCGATATTACCGCCCCGCCCGAGGAGACGATTTCTTCGGCCATTCTTAAATTTTGTTTCGGGTAAAGCGCCGCGGGCGAAATACCAGAACCCAAAACGGCCACCGTCTGAATTTTATTTTCCAAAGCGGATTTGTGGGCGATGGTATCAATGCCAGTGGCCATTCCGCTGACAATCGTGAAATCATGCCTCGCCAAACCCGCTATTATTTTTCTTAAAATTTCTTCTCCATAGGCGGAGTTCCGGCGCGTGCCGACTATGGATAAATAATGTTTGGTTTTCGGCAAACCGCCGTTTTTTGACCAGACCGAAATTTTTTTGGGTGGAAATGGAATTTCCCGTAAAACCGCCGGATATTCCGCGCTCCCCAATTTAATTTCATTTATATTTTCCGCCATGAGTTTTATCTAAACATAAAAAATATTATTTGACAAATCAAATGAAAGGAGTATAATGGGAATAGAACTAGACTTTCAGCAAGAAGGAGCAATATATGATAAGAGGAAAAGGAGAAGTAAGAATTTTTAATTGGAAAACCGGCGAAGGGATTTTTCACTTAGGGCTCGAATGTCCCAAAGATTGCGACAAGTCAGCACATTTCGCTCCATTTACTTGGAGGGACGCGATTGATAAACAAATGGTTGAAACTGGCGCGATCTTGGCTTACGTAGCTCGTCCCAAAGAAGAAGAGGAGCTGCCACATATTAAGACACTAAATCTTACTTGGGGAATCTAAAGCCAAAATAAGTAAATAAAAATTCTGGCAACAAGAAAGGGGAGTATTGCTCCCCTTATTTCTTTTTCACAAAACCAATGCCCTCACGCCGCTGCTTGTTTGCTTCCGCCATTTAATTCGGCAATTTTTTGAGCGAGCTGGATAATCGGCTTGGCAAAATTTCTAAACGCGCTCTTTTCTATCCGCACGCGAAGAAATTTTACCAAAAGCTCTTCATTACATTTCGGTTGCCATGAGATACCGACCAAATCAAACTCTTGGCTGTAACTTTTTTCGTGGATTTCCAAGAGAAGCTCTTGGCTGTCTGGATCATAGCTCTTGTTTGCTACGTGCACATCCGCGATAATCTTGTCGCCACTAACCTTAACCGTGAGAACAAGACCATCTGGCCTTAAAACCATCAAACAAGTCAAATTTTTCATTTCGTCCTCCTATGGGTTGGATTGCCATTTATATTAGAAAATCTACCCCCATTATAGCTGAAAAATAACCCCTTGTCAAGTTTATTTTTAATCCAAGTATGAAGAAAGGGGAGCCAAGCTTGGCTCCCCTTATATAATTGCTCTCCGACGATGCGGAAAGCGGTAGGATTAGGCGGTGGCGGATTGGACTAGCTTGGAGCTAGGGAGCAGTTCCTCAATTGCCAAAGCGATGGCTTTTGAGAATTTCCGAAAGGTCGCACTGGGCTTCCTCTGTTCGGAGTTATCCGGGTCAGGAATCTGAATCCGGATTTTCTCTTTAAGGTCCCTTTCATCCTCATACTCCGGGATCAAGAGCTCCTGCTCAAAAGGGGATTCCACTATCAACCAGACCCCTTTATCCCGGTTGTCCACCACATGTTGCGGACCTTGCAACCGCAAGCTGATTTTTTTGGCTTCAACCGAGATTCGGTTTTCGTCGGCCAGCTTGGTTACCAACACGAAGTGTCCTCCCTGAAAATCAGAATGGAACCTTCTGTGAGTGGGCCCGCCATTAAAATCTGTGCCCATAACACAAACTCCAGGGGTTGAGACGAGGGCATTAGGAAGCTCCACTTCAAGAACCAAGCCTTTGATCCGGTCTATCATTCCCGGCCGATCCACGTAGTACGCGTAGACGTTGCCGTTGTGATAATCCCAGGGGTGAGGTTCTCCGAATTGCGGAGCCGAGATGTTTCCATCTCTATCAACCAGAAGGGCGAGAGCTCGCGGAATGGATTTGAAACGAGGATTCGCTGTTCCTTGCCGCTTGATCGGGTTGGGGTAATCCAGGCGATGAACATTCAGAGCATCTGGGAGAAGAGGACGATCCGGATTGTGTGCCAGCTCGAACTCTATTTTCTCGCCTACGGTCAGAGACCGAAAACCGGTCCCATGCTCTTCTATTTTAGAAAAATGGATAAGGTAATCCCGTCCATCTTTCCCAGTTCCCCTCCCATAACAACGGCCATTATTGAACCACTTCACCTTTCCCTCAATCCTTTTTTGTGCCATTTTGGCACCTCCTTTATTAAATTTGAGCCTATCCGACTCTGCCCCCATTATACACCCACGCAATAAAAAAGTCAATAGCTTGACATTTATTTTAAAAGGAGTATAATGGGGGGAGAATTTACAACTTAATATAAACTCGGAAAGGAGGCGTTTTAGGCATAACGGCTGGGGCTTAGGCCCCAAATCAACCGGGCGAGGAGCCCAATGAATGGAGGATAGTGTTATGGGAAAGGCAGATAAAAGAAGCGTAAGGAGTTTGAAAGAAGTGTCAGAGCTACTCCATGTTGTCAAATCAGGAGATTCTGGTCTTCAGAGTCTGCTGGATTTCGATCCGGATAAGATGATTGAGGATGACCAGAATTACTTCGATGATTTTGTTGAGCGGTTTGAGATCGCCGAAAAGAGCACGAAGAACTTGGAAAAAGCTCGTGAGACGCTGAAGACTCTGAAAGCGAGGAATGAAAAGCGTTGCCGCGAACTTAACATCCCAGTGAAAGATACGCCGCAGATTATGACGCTCCAAAAGTTGATTGAGACCGCTAAAGACCTTGAGAAGCGCGTCGGAGCCGATACATTGGCTCTCCTGGGTTTCCGCGAGACCCACAATCAGATCAAGGCGTTGGCGGATGGAGGAGAAGCGATTCTCAAGGATTTGAAACGCGGCGAAAAGATAGCGGATGAAGAAATCGCCAAGCCGGGGAAAGGTTATGCAGACCACTTTCACTGCCTTGTAAGGGAGGGTAAAGTGGAGCGTATCCCGCGCGAGCAATTGAAGGAATGGGACAAACGCGGTGAAAAGTTCCACAAATTCGGCTTCAGTTGGACTTATAAGGAGCGCCAGTCCAATGGTTCGTACGAGGAATATTGCCCAGACGGAGACAAGTGCTCGGAGCACTGGTTTTGGGGCAAGAGCGGAGATGACCAAAGCACCGCTTTGTCAAAAGCGATGATTAGGTTATCCAAGGTTCTTTGGGACATCCGCAGTTTCCAAAAGAGAAGCAGTTCAAGCCCTGCTTCTAAGTCCGAGTAAGGGCTAAAAATGGTTCTAGAAAGTATTTGCTGAAAACAGCAGATGGCTTTCGGCCCCCGATCTCAAACGAGACGGGGGCTTTGACTTTTTAAAAATTTATTGTAGTATTGAATTTATAAGAATATGGCAAATATTAAAGTTATTGTTTTGCCTGTGAGGCCCCAGCCCGATACGCTGGTGGCAATTTTCCTTTTAAAAAGATTTGGTAAGGAAAAGTTCCCGGGCGTGGAGGACGCCGCTTTGGAAATTTGGCAGACTATGCCGGTTGGCAAGTCCGCCGAAGTTTTGGAAGAAGAAGGCCATATTTTAATTGACATTGGCGGAGGAAAATTTGACCATCATAATCAAAAAGGGAAAACAACCGCTTCACAGTTGGTCGCGGATTATTTGGGAATTTCGGAGGACGCTAGTATCGCGAAACTTTTAGAGTACGCGTATAGAGACGATATTTTCGGCAAAGGCACTGTTTCTGAAGATTCGATTGACCGCGCTTTCGGCCTTTCAGCAATTATCTACACGCTCAATAAAAATTTGCCAAAAAATCCCCAAAAAGTTATGGATATAATTCTCCCAATTTTAATTTCGCATCATAATGAGGAGTTGAAGCGGACAAAGGAATTACCCGAAGAGTTTAATAAAAAAATGGAAGATGGAACGGTGCGGACACTGGAAGTGAAACAGCGCGGCAAAAAATTAAAAGTTATTTTCATTGATTCCGAAAGTCCAAGTATGTCAGGATATTTGAGATCTCAAAATGGCGGAAAATTTGATGTGGTCGCGCAGAGGTCTCAAACCGGACACGTGAATATTTTAACTAGGCAGGCCAAACATATTGACCTCCGCTCTTTGGCCGTTGTTTTAAGACTTGAAGAAATTTCCGCTAGGGGACGCAATTTAGAGTTTAGCGCGGCCGACTTGTCTCGCACGGGGCGCGTAAAAGAGGTGCCGGAATGGTATTATGACCGCGCTACCAACACAATACAGAACGGCGGGGTAAATCCTAAGGAAGTGGAACCCACAGCCATTTTCTGGGAGAAAATGCCCCAGCTTTTAACAGTCGGCCTTTCTGAAGAGATTTGGAGCCCTATTGAATCAAAATAAAAATCATACTAAAATATAAATCTATGCAATTGCTTTCAAAAAATATCGTAGGGGCGCTTTTAATACTGATGATGCTGGCGTTTTTGTATACTTCTTTGATGGGGGCTTTTAAGGAGGTTAAAGAAATCTCACTTTCGGATTTAGTCGGGAAAATCAACGGGGGAGAGGTCATAAAAATCGTAGTCAGGGATTCTGATTTAGACATCACTTTAAAAGACAACACGGAGCTTAAATCCAAAAAAGAAAACGAAGCGGCGCTTTCCGAAACTTTCAAAAATTACGGAGTGGCGGAGGATAAATTGCGCGCCGTGGCACTTGGCGTGGAAAATCCGGACGGGGCTCTTTACTGGGTTGGAGTAAGTTTGCCGTTTTTACTGCCCTTTCTTTTGATTGTGGCATTTTTTTGGCTGACCGCTCGACAGGTCCAGCGCGCCAACATCCAGGCTTTTACTTTTGGCCAATCCAGAGCGCGGATAATTTATCCAAATAACGCCAAGGAGCGCGTTTTATTTAAAGATGTCGCCGGCGCCAAAGAAGCCAAGGAAGAATTGGTGGAGATTGTTGATTTTTTGAAATCGCCCAAAAAGTTTTTGGATATCGGCGCGAGAATTCCCAAGGGCGTACTTTTGATGGGCGCGCCTGGGACGGGTAAAACCATGCTGGCTAAAGCCGTGGCGGGGGAGGCGGGCGTGCCATTTTTCCATATGTCGGCTTCGGAATTTGTTGAAATGTTCGTGGGCGTGGGTGCTTCGCGCGTGAGGGATTTATTTAAAATGGCAAAAAAATCCGCGCCCGCGATTATTTTTATTGACGAAATTGACGCCGTGGGCAGACACCGCGGAGCGGGCTTGGGTGGAGGGCACGACGAAAGAGAACAAACCTTAAACCAAATTTTGGTTGAGCTGGACGGTTTTGAGACAAATGAATCAGTAATTGTCATGGCGGCGACCAACCGGCCGGATGTTTTGGACCCCGCGCTTTTGCGCCCGGGGCGTTTTGACCGCAGGGTGATTTTGGATTTGCCGGACATCAACGATAGGGAAGATATTTTAAAAATTCATTCAAAGACAAAGCCGTTAGATGATAGCGTTAATTTAAGAAGAATCGCCGAGCGTACGCCTGGATTTTCCGGCGCCGATTTGGCCAATTTGGTGAACGAGTCCGCCATTTTGGCCGCCCGTGAAAACAGAAAACAAGTTATGCAACTAGACCTTATAAATTCAATAGAAAAAGTTTTATTGGGGCCGGAAAGAAGAAGCCATATTCTTTCGGACGACGAGAAGAAAATTTCGGCTTACCACGAGGCGGGGCACGCTTTGGTGGCGGCGTCTTTGCCGGAGGTGGACCCCGTCCACAAAATTTCAATTATTGCCCGCGGTCGCGCGGCCGGTTTCACTATGAAGCTTCCGACCGAAGACCGGCACTTGTATTCCAAAACGCATTTTCTTTCGGAGCTCGCGGTTTCTTTGGGCGGTTACGCGGCGGAATTGGTTTCTTTCGGCGAGCTTACAACGGGCGCCTCCGATGATTTGAAAAAAGCCACGGACTTAGCGCGCGCCTTGGTTACAAAATACGGCATGTCCGAAAAAGTCGGCCCACTGGCTTTCGGCGGGCGCGAGGATTATGTGTTTTTAGGAAAAGATTTTTCGGCAACGAATGATTATTCTGAAACCCTGGCCACTTTGATAGACAGTGAAGTGTCAGCTTTTATGAAAAACGCTTTAAAGCGCGCCAAGGACATCTTGACTCGCCACAAAAAATCTCTGGACGCCTTGGCGCAAAAATTAATCAAAGAGGAAACCGTGGAGAGGGACGAATTTACTAAATTCATCCACGCCCACGGCGTGGCTTAAATAAATTTTACTTTGTCGGCCCGGTAGGACTCGAACCTACAACCCCCGAGGTATAAGCTCGGTGCTCCGCCGTTGAGCTACGGGCCGTTTTTAATTTATAGCACAAAAGAAAAATTTTTAAAACTCAAAAACCCTCCGACAGATATATATGAAAATTGGAGGGTTTTTGGCATTTTGTTTTCGCCCAAAGGATATTCAAGCTGGCGCAAGTTTTTCCCTTAGGCCGGCGGAATGCGAATCCCGCCTTTTGCCAAACGCCGATTAGGCGTTTTTATACGCGGTTCGTATTAAATTGTCGGTAGCAAAGTATGAAAATTAGCACTAACTGGGGTTCCTACCATATATAACCTCCAGCGCGGGAAAAGGTGTCAGGGTTTAAACTTCAGCCAGCCAACAAGTTTTTTCCTGGTCCGCGATAAAACAAGTTTTATGGCGTTCGTGCTTTTTTTTGTGAGCTCGGCGATCTCTTTCACCGAGCGCCCTTCGCGGTATTTTAAAAGAATAATATTTTTTTCCGCCTCCGGAAGTTTTTCAATGGCCTGCCAAAGAAGTTCGGCCGTTTCCTTGACTTCAGATTTATCGGGAGCGCTTTCTTCGGCAATATCTCCAATTTCTTCCAGCGATGCCGTTTTCGGCTTTTTATAATATTTTACGAGCGTATTGTGGGCGATGGTTTTAAGATAAGAAAAATAGGAATAGGCGCGCAGGCGGAAATTGGGCAGTTTTTGGTAGGCTTTTACGAACGTTTCCTGTGCCAAGTCCTCGGCCACTTCTTTTACCCGCCCCGCCCGGTACCAAAAGTAATTATAAACGCGCTTGCCGTATTTTTTATAGAGCGCTTCATAGGCCTCGGGGCTCTCCTGGGCCTTTTTTACCAAAATCTCATCCTTCTCTGCTTCATTTTTTTCTTTAACCTCTTTCATAGCGCCTATACTTATAATACTCCTTTTATTTTGATAAAGTTATATAAATGCCCAGTGAAAAACATTATCTGAAAATCGGATTTTCGCCGGAGCTTGAAGGGAGCGACCGGCTGATTTATAGGGCGCTGGAAATTTTCCCTGGGGCGTTGGCTTGGGCGACGCTCTTGGGAATGGTCGTGGCGTCTTATTTTTTGCCGGTGTGGGCGGCTTTTTTTATAATTATTTTTGACCTTTACTGGCTGATTAAAACCATTTTTTTATCTTTGCATCTTCGAGCCAACGCCAAACGCATGAAGGAAAATTTACAGCTTGATTGGGGCGAGCGACTATCCAAGCTTAAATGGGAACATCTGTGGCATCTGGTGATATTGCCAATGTCTCGGGAGCATTTGGCGGTGGTGGAGGGGACAATTCGCGCCATTTTAAAAAGCCCTTGGCCCAAAGAAAGGATGATTGTGATTTTATCCTACGAGGAGCGCTATCGGGAGCATGGAGAAAAAATTGCCGAAAAAATAAAAAAGGAATTTAAAGAGAAATTTCCGAATTTTTTAATCACCATGCACCCCGAAAGAATTGAGGGGGAAATTCCAGGAAAAGGCGCGAACGAATCTTGGGCGGCCAAGGAAGCCAAGAAACTTTTTATTGATTCCAAAAATATTCCTTACGAAGATATTTTAGTTTCCTCGTTTGACGTTGACACACAGATTTACCAGAAATATTTTGAGGTTTTGGCCTGGAATTTTCTTACAGCCAAAAATTCCGTCCAATCTTCTTATCAGCCTGTGCCGGTTTACAACAATAATATCTGGGACGCTCCGGCGCTATCCCGCGTGATGGCGACCTCCGGCACTTTTTGGCAGATGATGCAGCAGGAGCGGCCGGAGCGGCTCACCACTTTTTCTTCGCACTCCATGAGTTTTAAAACTTTGGTGGCTCTGGATTTTTGGCAAACCAATATGGTTTCGGAAGATTCGCGGATTTTTTGGAACTCGCTCCTTCACTACGACGGCGCTTATACATCGATTCCGCTTTCATACCCTGTTTCAATGGACGCCAATCTGGCGGAAACTTTCTGGCACACGGTAAAAAATGTCTATCGCCAACAGAGGCGCTGGGCTTGGGGCGTGGAGAATTTTCCTTACACCGCTTTCGGATTTTTGAAAAATTCCGCCAAAGGCGGAAAAATGCCATTCAAAACAAAACTTTATTACATTTTTAATATGATAGAGGGGTATTGGTCTTGGTCCACTAACGCTATTTTTATTTTTGCTTTGGGTTGGCTCCCGATAATTTTGGGGGGGAGGGAATTTAATAATCTGGTTTTGGCGTATAATTTGCCGACAATTACACGTTTAATTATGATTTTCGCCATGGTGGGGCTGGTAACCTCCGCAATAATTTCCATGCAGCTTCTTCCGCCCCGACCGGCGCATTACGGCAAACTCCGCACGGCGAGCATGATTTTGCAATGGGTTTTGGTTCCGGTCACAATAATTTTATTCGGTTCTATTCCCGCCTTGGACGCCCAAACCCGCCTGATGCTTGGCAAATATATGGGCTTCTGGATTACGCCGAAGTACAGGTTAAAAACCAACACACCTTGATTTTTATATATTTCCATGTATTCTTAAACAAGATAGGAGGTAAAGTATGAAAAGAAAAGAGCGGATACCGGTGATTTTTGATGATCACTCTGAAATTGCTTCTATGGCGATTTTAAAACTTCATCGAGCTAGGTTAGCATTTGTTTCTGTGCCTTGTGATTCCAGCGGAGCAGACGCAAAAGTTCTTTTTATGACGAATTGGCGCACAGTGCAAGATCTGGCCGGAGTGGAAAGATATATAAAAGAAAAATCTTAAAACATGTTTTACTCAAAACGCTGGGGCTCCTTCCGGAGCCCTTTTATTTTACTGCTATTAACCAAATTGATAGTCGACACTTTTGAACGATCGTGATAAAGTGTCGTATATATGCGCAGGGTTATAACCTATGAGCCAACGACAACGGAATTATTGCTTTTAGCTTTAAAAAGGGTCGGCAATGCTTCACTTGATATTTTATTAGGCGGTAAAGTTGTAGATAAAAAATTTAGAAAAGTAACGGAACGATTAAGGAGGCGCAATTTAATTTTTGGCGAACGCCAAGGCAAACGCATTACTTTTGAGCTTACGGATGAAGGCAGGGTTGAAGCTGATAAAATAAAATTGAAGTTGGAAATGGCAAAACGCAAGCGCTGGGATGGTAAATGGCGGATAATAATTTTTGACGTGCCGGAAAAAATGAGAGGAAAGAGGGATCTGCTACGCAAAGAACTCATCGCTTTTGGATTTATGCAATTGCAAAAAAGTGTTTGGGCTTATCCGTATAAGTTGCCAGAAGAGTTTATTGATTTATGGAAAAATGCCGGCATTCTATCTTACTGCGTTATCATAGAAGCCGTGAAGATAATAAATAACGCAACTCTCCAAAAATTTTATTTTCCCAAAATCAAATAGGCGACATATCTATACGATCGGATGAAAATGTCGCATTTGATTAAGATTAAGTTTAATTGAGCTATTCAAAATGCAAGGGCTCTCGCGAGAGGGCTTTTATTTTTTCTGAAAGTAGAGGATATTTGCCCAAAGATTTTTCTTCAATTATATTTTTGGCCTCAAGGCGGGCGGCTTCAACCATTTTTAAATTGCGGAGCGCCTCCATGCCAATGTCGGAGATACCCCATTGCCTGCGGCCGGTAAGCTCGCCGGCTCCGCGGAACTCCAAATCGTATTCAGCAAGCTGAAATCCGCTTTTAGCTTGGGTAAGAGCTTTCAATCTTTTAAAAACCTGCGCCGAATACGCGCTTGGGAAAATAAAACAGTAAGACTGTTTTTCGCTCCTGCCGACGCGCCCGCGGAATTGATGCAACTGCGCCAAACCGAATCTCTCCGCTCCCTCTATCATCATAATCGTGGCGTTGGGCACATCCACCCCGACTTCTATTACTGAAGTGGAAACCAGAATTTTAATTTTGCCGTCTTTAAAGCGCCGCATAGTTTCTTCTTTTTCTTTGGGTTTAAGGCGCCCATGCATAATGCCGATTTCAAACTCCTGGAAGATTTTTTCTTTTAATTTTTTATGCTCTTCTTTAACGGATTTCATCTCTGCTTTGAGCCACCCCGCTTTTGACGGATCTTTTGGCTCTATCCTCGGGCAGATCACAAATGCTTGCTCGCCATCCGAAATTTTTGATCTTAAAAATTCGTAAGCCAAGTTTCTTTCCTTGGGGGGGACGATTTTTGTCTCAATTTTTTTTCTCCCCGGGGGCATTTCGTCCAAAATAGAAACATCCAGGTCGGCGTAGATGGTAAGCGCCAAGGTGCGAGGGATGGGCGTTGCAGTCATGGTAAGAAAATGTGGCAGTGCCTTATTTTTTTTAAGAAGCCGCGAGCGTTGCATGACTCCGAAGCGGTGCTGTTCGTCCACCATGGCCAGCGCGAGATTTTTGAAAGCGACTTTATTTTCAATTAAAGAATGCGTGCCGATTAGTATCGGGATTTCTCCGTTGGCCACCCAACGCAAAAGCTGGCTTTTTGAAATATGAGTGGAGAGCGCTGGATTCACCTTGGAAGGAAATTTATCGGAAATGGAAGAAGTTAAAAGGCCGATTTTTATTCCAGAATTTTTAAAAAGTTTAGTGAAAGTTTCAAAGTGCTGCCTCGCCAATATTTCGGTGGGCGCCATATAGGTCGCTTCCATGCCGTTTTTGGCGACCATATACGCCGCAGCAGCCGCGACCGCGGTTTTGCCGGAGCCCACATCGCCCTCCAAAAGCCGGTTCATGGGATGCCCCGACTCAAAATCCTTAATCACGTCGTCTATGGCGCGAAGCTGCGCTTTGGTCGGCTGAAAATTAAAGAGGCCCAAAAATTCTTCTTTTAATTTTTTTAAATTTTTAAATCCGACGCCCGCGGTTTTTTTAATTTCTTCTTTTTGCGTAATTCTCAAAAGCTGCATCAAAAAAACTTCTTCAAATGCGAATCTTTTTTTGGCGGCCGAGGCGTGCTCCGCGGTTTTGGGAATATGAACCCAGCGGAGCGCTTTCCCAAGCTCCGGCAGATGATATTTATCTATGATTTCTTTGGGCAGAAATTCATTTATTTTAATTTGTGAAAGAATTTTAGAAACAGCTTTTGAAATCCAAAGAGAAGAGAGGCCAGCTGTGGTGGGGTAAAGCGGTTGGAGAGACGGCGTTATTGTTGCAGAAAAATTCGGCACTAAGCTACAAGGAACTATGTCATAAAGCGGGTTGGCGATGTATTTTTCTCTGCCATTTGCGGATTTTCTTAAAGCGACTCTCCCGGAAAATATCGCGCAAGAGCTCTCGGGAAGCATTTTGGCGATGTAGGGTTGGCGGAACCAAACAAGTTTAATGCGCCCCGTTGCGTCTTCAATCGTGGCATAGGCAATATTTAATTTTTTCTTCCAGGTTTTTTCGTAGTCAATTTTTTTTACTTTGCCCCAGATGCGGACTTGCTCTCCCTCAAAAACCTCATTGATTCTTTTTAAGTCCGCCGGATTTTCGTACCTGAAAGGAAAATGCCACAATAAATCTTCAGCGGTCAAAATGCATAAATTTTTCAGCGCGCTTTTCTGCTTCGGCGCCAGTTTGGTAAAAATTTCTTCAAGTTTAGTTTCCGGAGTCATATTGACAAGTTTAGCGGATTTGCTAAACTTGGGCTAGATTTCTAATAGGAAGGAGCCAAAGATGAAAGATCAAATGCATAAGCTGTTTACAAAAGAGCTTGCCAAGCGTTTACGAAAAGCTACGAAAGTTATCTGGTGGCGATGCAACAAAGAAGCGGTGATGCAACTGATTGAGAATAATGGAGATCGTCTCACCCGGTTTATTGTTTCTTGCGAAAGTTCTGCTTCTAAGTGCTTCCTGGCTATACATATTGGTGGAATCGGACCGAAAAAAATCTCACTTTTTTACGAAAAAGGTAATTTCTATCGCTGTTTAGAAAAATCCCAAGCTAGCCAAGATGAAGCTCCCTTGGTTGAGTCGTGCTCATTTGAGGTGGCGTGGGTTTCGCCCATCCTTAAATTTTTGGAGGATAAAACTTTTCTTCAAAGCAACGAACCCGGGTTTGTTGCTCCAAAAGAAGCCAGGATTTAGGACGCCGCACGGCGTTCTTTTTTATGTCCCCAAGAGGAATCGGACCTCCATCCCGGGTTCCGCAAACCCGTACTCTATCCATTGAGCTATGGGGACTCGTTTAAGTGTACATTTTAAACTTTTTCAAAAATTTGCACAAGCCTATCGTCTTTTTTGTATTCACGTTCAAACTGTTTCATAGCGGGCCCAAGTGAATATAAAGCGTCGCTATTTATACCGAATACTATACCGCCCTTTTTTGTAGTGCGAACCAACTCTTTAGCTAAAGCATAATGATACTCGGGGTCTTCTATGACGAGTGAATCTATGCCGTTTAAGTTAAAATTGGCAAAATTATCCGGCAATCTAGAAATGAAATCCAACATATCCGCTTGAACTACTAAAATCTGCATATTTTCAGGTTGGTCCACAAATTTTTCACTCAAGTCTTTAAATGGATCAACTGGCAGGTCCTTGCTGAGATACCGCTCAACATCTATGTAGGTCCTGACGCCAAAAGTTCTTGCAAAATACTTCATATTGGTTCCTCTGCCGCCACCTAGATCTATAAGAATATCTCCTTTTAATTTTTCTTGGAAGAATCTATAATCTTCTGGATATTTTTCAATTTTTTCTGCAAACATAAGAAAACGCATCCACTCTTCAGAGTATTCATCAGGCGGAGAGCCGAAAGGGTTTCTAGCAACTCTGGCCTCCAAGCTCTTAATTATTTCTTGATATTTTCCTCTATTAGGATTTTCGTATACAAGAATGTCTGGTAAGGAGATTTTACTGCTTCTTTCAGGCGTTGAAGTTGTTTCTCTATCTTTATTTTTAAATTCTTCAACCATTGTTCTATACTTAATAGTGCGTCGGCTTTGAACGACGATGGCTTATATTTCAATTAACTTTAAACCTTTAATTTTTTTAAAGTCACGAATATTTCTTGTGACTAAAATTGAGCCAACCAGCATTGATGACGCCGCGATTATAGCATCATCAAGTTTGATTTTATAGTTTCGTTTTATTGCCGCCGCCAATTCTGCTGACGAAAAATCTAAATTTAATATTATAGCTTGAGATGTGAATTGCTTAAAAGCCGCCATTGCCTCTGGAGTTAGCGATGGGTAAGAAAGATATTCCGCAACTACTATGCTAGGCACATACAATAATGAGTTTTCGTGCGTATCAAAAAAATGCACAGCTACTTTATCGCCAGTAGTGTAATAGATTAAGGCGTTTGTGTCTAGAACAAACATGATAATTCAAAATAAGTGTTCTTTAGGGCCGATTTATCTCCATTTCGGCTCTTATTTTTCTCTGCCATTTTATGGGGTCTATCGCTTTTTTGCCTTTTAATATTCCTCGTAGCGCCCTGAATGCTTGCAAATTTCTTTTAACTACTAAATTGCCATTTTTCTTTTGTATGATTAGCGGCTGATTTTTGATTATTTTAGTCATAATGGTATGGTAACAATTTTTTTAAAACTTAGCAAGATGGGAAAGATTGTCAATCAAGGACTCTTCTTGCTCCACTTCAGGGAGAAATTTTTTCATAATCTCGCGGACTTGGGAAGGGTCGGTTTTCCCTAAAGCGATTTTAATCCGTGGCATGAAAGCCTTTTTGGATTCCAGGGCCAAATCTTTGTGGAGCGGGGGATTATAAAAAATCCAAAACGACTGGAGATTTTGCCAAGGGTAGAGCGTTTTTTCAATCAAGACGCCTCGTTCGGCGATGGCGAATTTTATCAGTCTAGGGGGACGGACGGCGTAAAGCACGATGGTAAACCAACCGATCAGCACCAAGACGCCGGATAAAAACGAATGCTGCCAGATGGCCAGGCCCAAAAGGACCATGGCCGCAAGGCCCGTCCACCAATACCAGTCAGTTGAATGGTCATGGTGAAAATACTCGTGCGCTTCCCAACTCAACAAAACCTTTCCTGTTTGTTGCTCGTTTGGTTCCATAGAGTTATTGTAGCAAATTTAATAAGTTACAAAAACTCATCCAGAATTTTTGCGGTAAAGAACATGTTGCACAAGAGTGACGCCCCACATAATAATTCCGACGAAAAAAGAGGTGAGTGGTAAATATGCCCCAGTCGCGATAAAGAATGCAATTTGAGAAGCGTAGAAACCAATAGCAATAAGGATAGTAAGTAGGGGTTGCCCGGAACGTTTTTCGCGATAATTTTTTACGATTTGGGCTGGTATGCCAACCAACACAAGAGCAAGTGAAAAAACGCTTACTAAAATGCTAAGAAAAAATATTAAATCCATAATTATTTACCTAATTATAAAAAATTTTTTATTTTCGGTGCCTTTTGGAAATAGCTCGAACGGAATTCTGCCCTCGCCGCGTGGAGCGCGGCTCGGGTGTGGCGGGGCAAAATGTGCGGCTCCGCCGCGCACACTGACAATTTTAAGTTTTTCTTTGGCGGAATGCTCTTGCAGCTCTGCGAGCTGCGCTTCAATACTCAAAATCTGTCTTTCCTCACTTTCACTCGATTTTCTTGCGTAAATTACGTATCGCATAGTGTTATGAATTTATGAAAAAATTTCTTTTGCCCTTATTGATAAATCCGTTTCTTTTTCGCCAAAAATCCAATACAAATTAGCCGCCGAGCGAAGCGAGGCGCACAACTCGCATTTGCAAAATCCTTTCTGGCGGTGTGTATTATACAAAGTTCGAATGTATTTTGGACAAAATCCGCAGGATTTTGATGAATGACACTTGCGCCTC
>MFHU01000005.1:0-41673 GCA_001778695.1 Candidatus Giovannonibacteria bacterium RIFCSPHIGHO2_12_FULL_44_22
AAGTTTTGATTATCTCCTGCGTTAATGCCTTATGCGTTGTTTCTGGTTCGTAAGCTGATGAAAAAATTGGGGACAGTGCCAGCGTCCCCATGATTATTATTTTCAGTATTTTCAGAGTTCTAAAATTTTCCATAAGCCTTTTTGATTTTTTCCTAGTAGAATTTCGTATTTTATCACTCTATTTTCATCAGTAATAACAAACCAAGCTTCATCCTCGTTTAATTTAGATTTTCTTAAAGAAAGAAATCTTTCAATGACTTTATTTAAATTTCCTGTGGTTTTGGCTTGTAATAAATCCGCGCGCACATTTTCTTGATCGTCTATAAAAACGTATTTCGCTGCCAAGTCAGTATCCCCTTTTTTCAGAGCGTCAATAAAAAGCGCCAAGGTTTCCTCCGGCGTTTTTCCGCCGTAAGTATCGGCCTCATAAAGTTTTTTTAAATCCTCATACTGCTTTTGCGTTTTCCTCGCCTCCAACCAATCGCGCAATATCCGCGGATTATTATAAAAATCCGCCCCATAAATCACCAAAAATCCCAAAACCACAATCGCCAAAAGCCCGGCAAAAAATTTCCAAAAATGTTTATTAAGCAAGCTCATAAAACAATGCTAACAAACCCCCTGCCACCGTCAACCCCCACACGCTCTCTATTTTGCGGAAATCAAATTTAAAAAAATAAATTTTTCATTTTCGGAAGGGGCGAGATTCGAACTCGCGATCCCGTTTCCGGGATGCTCGCTCTCCAAGCGAGTGCCTTAGACCACTCAGCCACCCTTCCAGCGCTGAAATTATATCTCTAAATTTTCTTTCTAGCAAGAATCGCGACGCGCGATAAGTTCGCCGGAAAATCCTTCGGCTCAAGCGGGAGAGAATGGATATCTTCAAATCCCGCCCCGCGGCATATCTCGCTAAGCTCGGCTAGACTGTGGGGCTTGAATTTGTAAACCATACCTAAAACCGCGCCGGCTGGGCTTTGCTTCACGCCGAGGTTCAAAAAGCTTCCGCCCGGCTTCAGAATAAGGGAGAGGCGCTGGATTGTCTTCTCGGCGTCAACATGCTCCAGGGCGCCGCTCAATAAAATAGAGTCAAAAAAATTTTGCTGGATTGAAATTTTTCTTCCGCTTCGAAAATCAAAAAGCTCCTCGGGAAAATTTAAATCGTTCCTGAAAACAGAAATATTGCTGATGCCGTCTTTTACAATAACATCCTCCAGCTCCCGAAGCATCCGCGGTTCTATATCCGAAGCGTATATATCGGATTCCGGAAAACGCCTCGCAAAATAAAGGGCAAAAAGACCGGTTCCGCACCCGCCGTCAAAAATTTTCGCGCCGGGAGAAAAATTAAAGTCAATCCGGTCAAGAAAACTCTCAACTCCTCGTTTAAAACCGGAAAGGGTCAAAAAAGCGCCATAGATATTAGCGAGAGAGCCGTACTGTAAATGGTGATTAGTTTTCATCATAGCTTTATTTTATCAAGCGCTCATCTCACGGAGTCGTTTAATTCTCTCCTCTATCGGAGGATGGGTCATAAAAAGGCGCATCGCTTTCTTTTTAAACGGGCTCGCCTCGCTTCGCTTGCGAAGCGGGTCCGCGAACCAAAGATGGGCAGTTGTGGGAGTGGCGTGAGCCGTTGGAATCGGAACTTTTGAAATTTTCTCCAAAGCGCTGGCCAACCCTTCGGGATATCTGGTAAGCAAAGCGCCGGAAGCGTCCGCCAAAAATTCGCGTTTTCTGGAAATTGCGAGCTGTATTAAAGTTGTCGCTATCGGCGCCAAAATTGAAAGTACCACGCCGATTAAAATAAAAAGTCCTCCGCCTTCCCTATTATCATTCCGGCCTCTTCCCCACCATAAACTTCTCATAAAAAAATCGGCGAGCAAAGAAACAAAACCGGCCAGCACCACGGCTACGGTTGAAAGCAGCATATCGCGGTTTCCAATATGCGAAAGCTCATGCGCCAAAACGCCCTCCAACTCTGTTCTATCCAAAATATCCAAAATGCCGGAAGTTACGGCGACCACAGCGTGCTCGGGGTCGCGGCCAGTGGCGAAAGCGTTCGGAGCCCTATCGGTCACCAAAAAAATCCTTGGCATTGGAAGCCCCGCGGCGATTGTGAGATTTTCCACGATATTATAGAGTTCCGGCGCGTCCTTTTTTTGAATCGCTTTCGCGCCTGTCATCGCCAAAACAATTTTATCGGAATACCAGTAAGAAATAAAACTCATAAAAATACTGAAAATCACGGCAAAAAATAAAATGCCTGGATTGCCGTAGATTTGCGAAAAAATCCAGCCCAAACCAATAACCACAATCAAAAAAACGGAGAAAAGCGCCCAAGTTTTCCGGATATTAGAATCGCGATAAGTGTAAATTGTCGCCATATTTTTTTATTTTCTGCTTCGCCTAAGATATATAAAGAAAATGACCACCAGTGACGCCAAGAGCAGATAAAACAAAAATAATACGAGCTCCATTGACCAGCTTGCCATTTCCAGCCAGGCGGAGGTGTTGGTGGGATCCGCAAGGTTGATTTGCGCGATTCCGTAATGCAAAAAAACAATCACCCCCAAAATCAGGAGTATGTTAAACAGCGCCAAAAATCTTACGAATCGCCAAATCATTTAAAATTTTACTTTTATTGGCTCTTTCTCGGCTTGCGAGTCCACGCCGAAAAATTCCATTTTAGAGAATCCAAAAGAAGACGCGAGAATATTCGTGGGGAAAGTATCTATTTTGGTGTTTAACTCCATCACGTTGCCGTTGTAGAACCTGCGGGCGGCTTGAATTTTATTTTCGGTGTCGGCCAATTCCCTCTGTAAATCCAAAAAATTGGCGTTGGCTTTTAAATCCGGATAATTTTCGGCAACCGCGAAAAGAGTTTTGAGATTTAGCGATAGCGCGTCTTCCGCTTGAGCTTTTTCGTTAAGCGATCCACTTCCGGAAATTGCTTTAGCGCGCGCCATAGTAACATTTTCAAAAACCTGCCTTTCGTGCTGCATATAACCTTTTACGGTTTCCACCAAATTTGGAATCAAATCGTACCGGCGCTTAAGCTGGACATCAATATCCGAGAGCGCCTCTTTAGCTCTATACATCAAAGAAACCAGCCGGTTGTAGGCCAAAATAACCCAAAGCGCGATTAAAACCGCTACCCCCAAAACCCAATATAAAACGTTCATAACTTAAATTATAGCAAAAAAATAAGAAAAATATTAATAATCCATATGTCCTCCACCCATGCCCCCGCCTGCAGGCGTTTCTTTTTTTGCCGGAATTTCGGTGATCGCGGCGCCGATGGTGAGATAATTTGCCGCGACAGAGATGGCATTTATGAACGCCGTCTTGGTAACTTTTAAGGGGTCAATAATTCCTGCTTCTTTTAAGTCGCCAATTTTATTTGTGATGGCGTTAAAGCCCGTCCAGTTTTTCTGCGCGTCGGACTTTGCAAAACGCAATTCCTCAACGACTTTTATGGGCTCGCCGCTATTTGCGACAATAGCCGAAACCGGCGCTTCCAAGGCGCGCTTTAAAATCGCCCAGGATGCTTTCACAACCGCCTGCTCATTTTCTTTTGCTCCGGCGCTGGAAATGCTTACATTAAATAACGCCATTCCCCCGCCCGGAACAATCCCTTCCTCCATTGCGGCGCGGGTTGCCGAAACAGCGTCTTCTACGCGTTGCTTTAATTCTTTTTGGGCAGATTCTGTCGGAGCTCCAACTTTAATCACGGCAACGCCTCCGGCAAGTTTTCCAACGCGTTCTTTTAAATTTTTCTTTTCATATTCCGAATCGGTTTTTTGAATTTGCGCTTTGATTTGGGCAACCCTTTCTTCAATGGCTTTTTTGGCGCCCTTGCCGCCGACTATCGTGGTGTTGTCTTTATCCGCGATTACGCGATGCGCCCGCCCTAAATCCGCCACATGGACATTTTCTAATTTTTTACCGAGATCCTCCGAAATAAAATTGGCTCCCGCCACCATCGCGATGTCCTGAAGCATTTCCTTCCGCCTGTCCCCGAAACCTGGCGCTTTTACCGCCAAAATATTAAATACGCCGCGGATTTTATTTACCACCAAAGTCGCCAGAGCTTCTCCGTCCACTTCATCCGCGATAATTACCAGCTCTTTTTTTCCGGTTTGCACGACTTCCTCCAAAAGTTTTATAAAATCGGAAATCGCCGAGATTTTTTTATCCGTCACTAAAATATAAGGGTCTTCCAAAACCGCTTCCATTTTTTCCTGGTCGGAAATCATGTAAGGAGAAATGAAGCCCCTATCAAATTGCATGCCTTCAACCAAATCGTAAGCGTTGCCAATAGTGTTGGAATCTTCAATCGTCACAACGCCCTCTTTACCTACCTTGGCCATAACATCGGCGATGAGTTTGCCTATATCGCTGTCTTTGGCGGAAAGCGTGGCCACCTCATGAATTTTTTTATTGTCGTTAATTTCCTCTTTTTGCGCTTCCAGTGCTTTGAGCACCGCTTCGCTTCCTTTTTTTAATTCCTCGGCAAGCTGTATGACGTTAAAACCTTTTTCTTTAATAGCTCGCTCGCCTTCTTCAATCATAGCGTGCGCCAAAACAACGGCGGTTGAAGTGCCGTCCCCCACTTTATCGTTGGTTTTGTCGGCGGCTTGTTTTATAAACTCCGCGCCGAGATTTTCATATTTATCCTGAAGCTCAATTTCTTTGGCGACAGTTACTCCGTCAAAAGTCACTTGCGGAGCGCCGTAACTTTTTTCTATCACGGCGGCGCGACCACGAGGCCCCAAGGTCATTCGCACGGCTTCGGCCAATTTGTCTATGCCTTTTTTCATCGCCTCTCTGGCATTTTCATTAAATAAAATTTGTTTTGCTGACATATTTTTATTGAATTATTCCTAAAATATCTTCCTCTTTGGCGATTAAATATTCTTTGTCATCTATTTTAATCTCCGTCGGCCCGTATTTGGAAAATAAAACTTTATCGCCCACTTTCACGGAAAGCGGTTGCAATGTCCCATTTTCCAATCTTTTGCCTTCCCCAACGGCAATAACTTTGCCTTCCATGGGCTTCTCCTTGTCCGCGGTGTCTGGTATCAAAATCCCGCCTTTTGAAGTTTTCGCCTTTTCGTCTTCCGACAATGGCTCAATCAAAACCCTGTCGCCTAGTGGTTTAATGTTCAACATAAGTATATTTTGGCTTCTAAGTTAGCACTCTCGACTAAAGACTGCTAATAGCGATACTATCAAAACTCCCCTTTCCGTGTCAAGGTTACAAACAAAAACGTTTATTCAATAATATCTTTCTTTAATTTACGGGCCTCATGAACAAAAAATTTTTGCCATTTTGCAGGAGCTATTTTTTGAATCATTCGAGGGTAATCTTTTGCTTTTTTTGCTTTCATAAACCGCATGCCCAATTGCAAAGGGTCTATGTTCCAGTCAAATTTGGCCTTGGCTTTTTTGATAAGATCTTGAATTTTAAAGCGGTTTTTTGCGCAAATGCAGAATAGGTCTATATAATCTCTGGCATTTGTGCGCTGATAAATTGTAAATAATTTATTGACCGCAATATCAATAAGGCTATCCACACTGATTCTGCGCGCCAAAACCCCTTTTTCTATGCGCGGGAATGGGAAATAAGTAAATTCCGTTTTGATTATTTTATTGGAAATGTGAAAAAAAATCAAATTTCTATTGAAACTTTGTTGAAAATCCATTTTAGCCGCGCCTACGTTGTCTTTTATTTTCTTGAGCGCAATGTCTAAGTTTAGAGTATCAATTTCAATCTCCGAAAAGAAATCTAAATCTTCGGAATAGCGATGGTGAAGATAAAACTCGGCAAGAGCAGTTCCTCCGGTGAGATAAAAATTTTCTCCCAGAAATTTATTTTGGGCAACCGCATCCAGAAGCCGAATTTGATATTTATCAAGAATGCTAGTTTTTGACATGGAAAATGAGACTTAGAAATTTTTTGCGCGCCGGGTCTAGAGTTAACTTGCTCCAATATTTTTTAAGCGTCTTGGCATTAAGTTTTGTGCCGTTTAGACCGAAATTTATTTTTTGCTCGAGCCTCCAGATTTCATAAGCCTCTCGATTTTTTTTAAGTTCTTTTGTGTTTGTTGACCAATTATACATGCGACCATTATAGCATTTTTAGCTTTAAAAAGCAAAAGGTGCGGGGTCAAGGTTTCTAATTCTAAACCCGCTATGGATTTAAAAATGACTATTCGTCCACGAAACGGGCGTCAATTTATATACCTATATGCTTACCAAGTATTTGTGCGAAAGAGTAAGCGTCTTCTTTTAGTTCTTCCATTAATTTATGCATGATTTTTTCATTGTTGCCAGTTCGAAATAAATAATAAGCAAAGTTATTATTTGCATCATAGATTATGTTATGAGATTTATTTCCTTCCGGATAATGAAAAAATTGATTTTCAAAATCGACTGGAGGTATAAAGTTTTTACTCTTAACGTCATCTAATTTTTGCAACGGTTCTAATTTGCCGTATTTTTCACACATTATTTTCAGTTCTCTGCATTCTTTATCATTCAACCCCTTTTCTTCCTTGTATTTTTCAAGATTATTAATTAAATCGTGTTCCCAAAGCTTATTTTTCGTGAAAGGAAATAAGGACTTTATTCCAAGTTCCAGTGCGTGTTTGAAATTCCAAAATGCAGGTATGAACGCAACAGCTTCATACGGAAAGCCCGGATCTTTTGGATCGCGTTTTAAATAAGCATCCGCACATACACAAGTTGCGCCAATATAACCAAGGGCAAAATCACGCCAATTTGAAATTTGATTAATGCTACGATCCTTCTCTACACTCATTGTTTATAAAATACATTGTGAATATTTTGCACAATGCCTTGAGTTTCGTATTGGCCAAGCGCAAGCCATGTTGGTACACCCAAAACGCAAAGACCATTATTGTCTTTTGAGAAGGCTATTCCACCAGAATTACCACCGTCAATTTTTGCAGAGACATAATAATTTGAGTACGGCAAAGCGCCAAGCGGCATTACCACTGACGTGTCGTGTGCACTTATGATTCCGTTAGTAATCGTTCTAAATGACTGATTGCCTTGAGTGCCCTCGTAATCAATGTTTTTCTTTGAAAAAGCTGGATAACCCAATATCACTACAGGAGATCCTAATTGCATACGAACAGAACATTTTCTTAATGATGAAATGCGATAATTTAAATATGGTATGGGTTTCGAATAATCTATCGCCCCAGCCAACGCGGTGATTTTTAAAGCAGAAATATCTACATCAGAATTCCATGCAGATATAGAGGCCTTGTCTAACCTATAAAAACCGCTGTGCTTGGTATCAGTAGAGCTATCCCCAATCAGTAAATTACAATTTCCTTCTCCTGATATGACATGGTAATTAGTCAGCGCAACATATCCTATTTTTCCTCCAAGATTCCATAAAGAAGCACTCCCTCCAACATCTTGGCCGGCATTAGAACAACTGATTTCTCCTACTCCTGTTAGATAAGGATCTATTTCAGATGCATTTATCTCCGAGGTGCTTGGTAGTTTATTATCTATTTTCTTAGATTGAGATTGTTGTTGCTTTTCTAGTCCTTCGATTTTCTTTTTCAAAATTTCGATATCTTCTAGATTTTGGTCTGTATCGGTTTTTTGTTGCGCTTTGCTTTTAATTTTTTCTGCTTGATAATTTTGATATTGTCTTATTCCAAAATATCCTCCGCCGCCCAAAATTAAAACGCCCGCGATGATTGCGGCAAGAAGCGGCATTTGAATAAATCCGTTTTGATGTTTCATTCCAATAACCCAATTATACTCTTTCTGCCCAAAAATCAATAGCTCTGTTTTTACTGGATTTGTTATGCGACACTTTTGTACGATCGTGATAAAGTGTCGTCTATCTAAAAATTTAAATAGCGCGGCGGAGCCACTGGCCGGTGTATGATTTTTTATGCGAAGCGATTTCTTTTGGCGTTCCGCAGGTAATAATTTCGCCGCCGCCGGAGCCGCCCTCGGAGCCCATATCTATAATCCAATCGGCGTTTTTTAGGATGTCTAAATTGTGCTCAATGACCACCACGCTGTTTCCTTTTTCCACCAGCGCGGAGAGAATATTTAAAAGTTTTTGAATGTCATCAAAATGCAGGCCGGTTGTCGGCTCGTCTAAAATATAAAGCGTCTTGCCCGTGGCTTTTTTGGAAAGTTCAAAAGCAAGTTTTACCCTCTGCGCTTCTCCTCCGGAAAGGGTCGTGGCGGGCTGTCCCAATTTCATATACCCCAAGCCGACATCCACTAAAGTTTTCAGGCGCTGGTCAATCTGCGGAATGTCTTTAAAAAAATTATGCGCCTCTTCTATTGATAAATCCAAAACATCAGCGATGTTTTTATTCTGATATAAAATTTCCAGAGCCTCTTTATTGTACCGCTTGCCATGGCATTCCTCGCATTCCACGTAAATATCCGGCAAAAAATACATTTCTATTTTTTTCACTCCCTGCCCTTCGCAATCCTCGCACCTTCCGCCTTTTACGTTAAAACTAAACCGGCCGGTTTTGTATCCCCTAGCGCGCGCCTCAACAGTGCTCGCGTAAATTTCGCGGACGAACGAAAACACTCCGGTGTAAGTGGCGGGGTTGGAGCGCGGGGTGCGCCCTATCGGCGATTGGTCCACCAACACGGCTTTATCAATATTTTCTAATCCTTCAATTTTTTTGTGCTTCCCCGGCTCTTCTTTTGAGCCATAAAAATATTTTAAAAGCGCTTTCGCCAAAATGTCGGAGATGAGCGATGATTTCCCCGACCCGGAAACGCCGGAGATAACAACCAGCTTGCCCAGTGGAATTTTAACATCAATGTTTTTTAGATTGTGCTCGGATGCGCCCTTGATAACGAGAGCCGCCCCGCGGGAAAAAGTCCGACTTTTTTGCAGATCCAAAGTCGGACTTTGAGGAGCGGGGCGGCTTTTCACTTCTTTCTTTCCGCTCAAATATTCTCCCGTCAATGTTTTAGCTTTCAATAATTCGCGATACTCTCCCTCAAAAATTACTTTGCCTCCGTGTTTGCCGGCGCCCGGACCCAAATCAATAATCCAATCTGCTTCTTTCATCGTCTCGGCATCATGCTCAACCACCAGCACGGTATTTCCCAAATTGCGAAGTTCTTTTAAAGTTTTTATAAGCCGGGCATGATCTCTTGGATGGAGGCCGATTGAAGGCTCATCCAAAACATAAATCACGCCGGTTAAAGCCGAACCTATTTGCGTGGCCAATCTCACGCGCTGGGCCTCACCGCCCGCCAAAGTCGTTGATTCCCTGTCCAAAGTCAGGTAATCTAACCCCACTTCCAGCAAAAATTCTAAACGATGTTTTATTTCCTTAATCAAGGGCTCTATAGGTTTAGCTATTGAAATTTCTTTTTCTCCGCCCGAGGCGAGATCTCGCCCCTTCGGGGCGGAAAAAAATTCTTTTGCGCCGGATACGGAAAGCTCCGCGACCTCTGAAATATTTTTATCAAAAAATTTCACAGAGAGCGCTTCCGGTTTTAGGCGGCGCCCCAAACAAGCCGGACAAATTTCCACTTTCATGTATTTTTCAATCTCTTCCCTCGTCCACTCCGACGCGGTTTCTTTCCACCTGCGTTTTAAGTTTTCAATCACGCCCTCGAATTTCTTTTCACTATTTTTATCTTCGCCGTATAAAATTATTTTTTTGATTTTTTCCGGAAGCTTAGCATACGGAGTATTTAGTGAAAACTTATGCCTCTCCGCTAAATCGGAAAGTATCCACCAATACCACGACTGCCTGCCTCGACTTGCGTCAGGCAAGGCGGGTCTTCCTGCCTTATGCGAAGCCGTCCCGCCTAGACTCGATCTAGTCGAGGCTGGCGCCCAGGGGCGGATGGCACCTTCGGCTAGAGTCAGTTTTTCATTTGGCACGATTAGTTTCGGGTCAACTTCCAAAGTGCTTCCCAAGCCGGTGCAATGCGGGCAGGCGCCGTATGGAGAATTAAACGAGAATAATCTCGGTTCAATTTCCGGAAGTGATACGCCGCAATCGGGGCAGGCAAAGTGCTCCGAAAATAAATTATCGTTAACCAAAACCAAGCCCTTGCCAATTTTTAAAGCGGTTTCCAAAGATTCGCGAAGCCGCGGCCTATCCAATTCTTTATCCACCAAAAGCCTGTCAACAATAACTTCAATGGTGTGGGTTTTTTTTGGGTTCAAAACTTTTCCTTCTGCCTCCTCAATGCGAACGGCTTCTCCGTCAATCCGCACTCTTATAAATCCGCCGCGGCGGATTTCCTCCAAAACCGACCGATGCTCGCCTTTTTTCCCGCGAACTATCGGCGCCAAGATAGTAACTACGCCAGCCGGGAAGAAGTCCGACTTCTTTGGGGATTTGAAGCCGGACTTCGAGGAGGATGGTGCGGTCTTCAAAATCGCGCGCAAAATTTCATCAACATTTTTCTTGCCGATTTTTTTACCGCACTCCGGGCAATGCGCCACTCCGGCGCGGGAAAATAAAATTCTCAAATAATCATAAATCTCCGTGATTGTTCCAACCGTGGAGCGCGGATTTTTTGCCACGCTTTTTTGGTCAATGGCGATAGAAGGAGAAAGCCCCGAAATGGAATCTACGTCCGGCTTTTCTTTGACGCCCAGAAATTGGCGGGCATAGGTAGAAAGAGATTCCACAAACCTTCTTTCGGCTTCAGCGTAAATCGTGTCAAAAGCCAAAGAAGATTTACCGGAGCCGGAAAGGCCGGTTATCACCACGAGCTTATTTTTAGGAATATCTAAATCAATACTCTTTAGATTATGCGTTCTCGCTCCGCGGATTTTAATGTATGGCCCATTTTTTAGCATGAATGAGTAATCTTACACCCCTTGTCAAGCAAAATCAAGGTCATAAGATAAGGAATATGGCTTTGAAGCTGTTTTATCGGAAAATACCGCAATCGCCGGGGGTCTATTTTTTTAAAGATAATCGCGGCAAAACACTATATATAGGAAAGGCGGCGAATCTACACGCCCGACTACGATCACGTATACTACCCAAAAAAACCAAATCTATTTCTTGGGAAGTGTTGAATTCCGAGGTGGAGGCGCTGATACGAGAAGCTGAATTGATAAAAAAATACCGGCCAAAATATAATATTCTGATGAGGGACGACAAGCAATATTTTTATGTGGGATTTACTAGAGAAAAATATCCCAAAATCTTTATCACGCACCAACGAAAAGAAAAAGCCGATTACATCGGCTCATTTATCGAAGGCGGAGCGTTGCGATCTGTTCTTAAAACTTTGCGCCAAGCGTTTCCATATTGCACATGTCGGAAATCCCACAAGCGATTATGCCTCAACGCGAGAATTGGGAGATGTTTGGGATTTTGCTGTTTACAAGACGAAAATCAGCAAATTTTTTCGCGCTTAACCCTCCCTCGAAGCTCGGGGGGCTCCGACGCGTCTCAAAAATCTGCTAATTTTCGTTTTTACAAAAAAAATATCCGCGCCGTCAAACAAATTCTTTCCGGAAAAAATCGATCGCTTACTAAAGCTTTTAAAAAAGAAATGTGTCGGCTTTCAGACGCCAAAAAATACGAAGATGCCGGAAAAATCAGGGACCAAATTTACGCGCTGGAAAAAATTTTTGAACACCGGGGAGTAATTAAACATGACCTGCCGGCGGAATTTTCCAAAGCCCTGCGGGTTTTAGAATCAATTTTGGGCGTATCCGGCATCAATAGAATAGAAGCGTATGATATCGCGAATATCCAGGGAAAATTCGCCTATGGCTCAATGGTTGTATTCGCGAATGGAAAAATTGACAAAGATTCTTACCGTATTTTCAAAATTAAAACCGTTAAAAAATCAGACGATCCGGCGATGATTAAAGAAGTTTTATTACGCAGATTAAAACACCGCGAGTGGCCGTATCCGCAAGTGATTTTAATTGACGGAGGTAGGGCGCAATTGAATGCGGCGGGGTTAGAAATTAGAAATTTGAAATTAGACATTAAAATAATCGCCCTCACTAAAAATAAAAAACATATCGGCGACCATGTTTTTATCCAAAATCACCGGGAACCAATTTCCTTAAACCAACTTCCCGAACCGCTCAAAAATTTTATTTTACACTTAAATAATGAAGCACATAAGTTTGCGATAAATCATTACCGCAGATTACATAGAAAAAGTTTGCTGACGACGAAGTTTACCCCGCATTAAGCTATGCTTTAGTGCGGGGCCCACCGATTCGCGATTTCCCATTATAGAAAATCACACAGAAAGCATCTGTTGACATAATCCCTTGCCCCATGCTAACCTTAGTAAATAATGCCAGGTAGTGAAATTTCGCATCACGGCGAAGCCGTTAAGTAGCTACTTTGGCAATGCTCTCAAACGTGATATTGTTTGCTAAAAATAAATATAGTTTAAATTATAAAATAATGCGAAATTCTACTACCTGGAATGCGTAATTTACTCCTGTGGATACAGATTGCGGTTTCCGTGCTATTGGTTACGGCTATTTTGCTTCAGCAAAAAGGCGCGGGCCTGGGCGCTGCTTTCGGCGGCTCCGGCCAGATTTACCGCTCAAAAAGGGGCGTGGAAAAAAGCTTATTTATCGGCACTATTATTCTCACGATTTTATTCGTTGCAATAGCTTTATTCAACCTCATTATTAAATAAATAATTCTTATGCGAGCTGAAATTCTCGTGCTCATCGTGCTCGTGCTCATCGCGCTGGTATCGTTTCTGGGCATACTTACGGAACTGAATAAAAAATACGGTGTGGAAACTCCGGCTTTTGGGGGGACGCTACGCGAAGGCATTTTAGGCAACCCCCGTTTTATAAATCCGCTTCTAGCCCAATCGGACGCCGACCGCGACATGGTTTCTTTGGTTTACACGGGCCTCATGCGTTATGACAAAAACGGCGAACCGCAGCCGGCGCTCGCCGAAAAATACGAGGTTTCGGAAAACGGCCTTGCTTACACCGTTACTTTAAAAAATAAACTTTACTGGTCGGACGGTAAAAAACTTAACGCCGACGATATTTTATTTACAATTTCTCTGGCAAAAAATCCTCTGGCCCAAAGCCCCAAGCGGGCCAACTGGGAAGGAGTGGGCGCGGAAAAAGTTGACGACCTGACAATCCGCTTCCGCCTCAAAAAAGCTTACGCGCCGTTTTTAGATAATCTAACGCTGGGGATTCTGCCAAAACATGTCTGGGAAAAAATTCCCGCTTCTCAAATCGCTTTGGCGGAATTAAACACCGCACCCGTGGGCTCCGGCCCTTATAAATTAAACTCTTTAACTCATGATTCTCTGGGGTCAATCGTGGCCGCGAATCTCGCCACCAATAAATATTTCGCTTTGGGTAGGCCGCACATACAAACAATCTCGTTGAAATTTTATCCCAATGAAGATTCTGCTTTGAAAGATCTCGGAAGCGGATTTATTGATTCTTACGGGGCGATTTCTTCCAAAAACATAGCCGAGCTGGGAGAGCGCGTAAAAATTCAACAAATATCTTTAGAGCGCACCATAGCCGCTTTCATTAATCAAGGTGCGCAAAAATCTCTGGCTTCGTACGATATGCGCAAAGCACTTAATTTGGCAGTGAATAAAAAAGCGCTGGTTGAAAAAGTGCTTGGCGGTTATGGCAAAACAATTGATGGGCCGCTCCCCTGGCCGGCCCAAACCGAAATATACGATCCGGAAACCGCTAAAGGTATCGTGGCCAAAAGTAAAAAAGAAATCAGATTCACTTTAACCACAGGCCAAACCGCGGAACTTATGGAAATAGCCGAAGAATTAAAAAATATGTGGGAGGGTGCGGGGTTTAAGGTTGATATAAAAACTTTCCAGGTTGCGGACTTAGAACAAAGCGTAATCGGTCCAAGAAGATACGATATTTTTCTTTACGGCCAGGAAGTGGTCGGAAAAAATCCCGACCCGTTCGCTTTCTGGCATTCCAGCCAAAGAAATTATCCCGGATATAACATCGCGCTTTACGCCAATTCTAGGGTGGACAAATTATTGGAGCAGGTCCGGGTGGAGCAGGACGATACCAAGCGCGCGAGCCTCTATAATCAAATTCAAAATGAAATCAAAAAAGATCTGCCGGCAATTTTCCTCTTTACGCCTTCGTATCTTTACGCAGTGCCGCAAAATCTGGGTGGCGCGGACATTAAAACGGTGGATACCGGCTCAGACAGATTCGCGACAATTTACGATTGGTATTTAGAAAGAACATATGTCTGGAAAATATTTAAGTAAATTATGGAACTATCCAAAAGAACAATTTTTGAAATGAAACCGGTTTTTAAAAATCGGGAATCTATAGAAAGCGACGCTGATATGTATTTAGTAGAAAGAGGCGTAAAAAATACTGAGGAATTAAGTTATGACCTCACGACCATCAAACCGATAAAAATTGGCATGGAGTTTGCAAAAACATTCGGGCATTATCATTCAAAATTAATTTTGCCGGAATTATACGAGGCTCTCTCGGGTTATGCTTATTCATTGATTCAAAGATATGAACATACTCCGAATAACATAAAAGAGGCATACATAATAGAAGCTGAAATAGGCTGGAAGATAATTGTTCCGCCAGGATTTGGACACGTGAGTATAAATATTGGAGATGATGAGCTAAAACTTGCGAATTGGGTTGGGTCGGTAATTCGTGATTATGATCCTTTCAAAAATTTAAGAGGCGCTTGCTATTATGTTCTGGATGCGGGAGAATCTATAGAATTCAAGAAGAACTTAAATTATAAGTCAGTCCCAGAAATTAAAAAATTAAAACTCCGAGATATTCCTGAGCTGGGCATTTATAATGACGCCTCGCGCCCAATTTCAGATATTCCGGCTAAAAAACTGGACTGGCTCGCGCATCCGGAAAAATACGAAAAATCATTAACAATCAAAAATTTATATAGGGAAATTTAATCGAGGGCAGGTGGTGAAACGGCAGACACGTACGCTTCAGGAGCGTATGCCGAAAGGCGTGGGGGTTCAAATCCCCCCCTGCCCATAAAATTATTATCAGCTAATATTATTAAAATTAAATAAAAAAATATGTCAGATAGTAGAATTTTGCATCATCCCGCCTTGTGGGATAAATCTAATACCTGGCCATATACAAATAATTTATATATATTAAAAGTCGATAAGTTTAATAAAATTATTATTAATTAATGCAAAATTTCACTACCTGATATGCCGCCAAGACAAGAACATCATCAAAGAACTAGAATTAGAACTCTGCACGGCGCAGGGACGGTTACGCGCCGCACCTCCGCTTCGGAGCGCAAATTTCGCAAAGAAGGGTCGCTTACAGGCCACGAAGCGCACGGCCACGCCAAGGCCTTGAAGCACGACACGGTTTACTATGTTCCCTTGGGAGGATTGGAAGAAGTCGGCCGCAACTGCTCGTTTTTTGAATACAACGATGAAATTGTAATCATTGACATGGGCATACAATTCCCCGAAGAAGAAACTCCAGGCGTGGATTGGATTATCCCTAACACGAGTTATCTTGAGAAAAAAAAGAAAAATATCAGAGGACTTTTGATAACCCACGGGCACTATGACCACTTCGGCGCGATTCCCTACGTTTTGGAACGGCTCGGTAATCCGACCATCTATGGCACGCGACTGATCAGAGAAATAATTCAAAAACGTTTAAGCGAAACGCCCAACGTTCCGAAGATGCACTTCATAGAAATTAAAAATCACGACACCGTAAAACTTTCCGAACATTTTACCGCGGAATTTTTCGGTGTAAGCCATACCGTGCCCGACACCACTGGCGTCGCGCTCCACACGCCCGCCGGTGTCATGGTGCACTTTGCCGATTTCCGGCTTGATTACGACCAAGAAGACACAGTCCAAAACCTCCAGGAGTTTGAACGGCTCTCCAAGCTCGGCATCCATTCGCTGTTTTTGGACAGCACCAACGCGGACTTTGAAGGCCATTCGGTGTCGGAAAAATTGGTTGAAGCCAATCTTGAAAAAACATTTTTAGCTGCCGAGGGCCGCATCATTCTCTCCACCTTTGCCTCAATGATCACCCGCATGGCGGAAATCGTAAAAATTGCCGAAAAAATCGGACGCAAAGTCGTCATCAACGGCAGGAGCATGAAGGATAATTTGGAGATAGCGAAACAACTCGGGTATATCAAATACAAGCCGGACACGCTCGTGCGAATTGAGGAGCTCCACAAGCACAAAGACAACAAAATTCTTATTCTTTCCACCGGCGCTCAAGGCCAGAAAAGCGCCGGCCTGATGCGTATCGCGAACGGCGAACATAAGCAAATCCATATTAAGCCCGGCGACACGCTTATTTTTTCGTCCTCGGTTATTCCCGGCAATGAACGCGGCGTGCAAACGCTCAAAGATAATTTCGCGCGCCAGGGCGCAGTCGTTATCACCAATAATGACTTAGACATTCATTCATCGGGCCACGCCCCGGGCGATGACCTGACAATGATCGCGAAAATTTGCAAGCCAAAATTTATTATTCCGATTCACGGCTTCTATTTCAAACGCGCGGCCAATATTCAGAATATGAAAAAAATAGGAATCGGCAAAGAACGCGTCATCTTGATGGACAACGGCCAGGTGGCCGAGTTAAGCCGAGACAACATAGTGGTCACCGACAAAACCGTTGATGCTTTTTATGTTTTGGTGGACGGCTTGGGCGTGGGAGACGTAAAAGAAGTCGTGTTGCGGGACCGCCAAATGCTTTCTCAAGATGGAATATTTGTAATGATCGCGGCAGTGGACGCTCAAACAGGAAAAGTCAAAGGTTCGCCGGATATTATCTCGCGAGGATTTATTTATTTAAAAGAATCTCATGAGCTTCTCGCGCAATCGCGGCATCTGGTGCGAAGAGTGATAGAAGAATCCACCACCAAAATGCACCCAATTAATTGGACACATGTTCGCGACAACGTCCGCGAAAAACTCGGCTCATTCCTTTTCCAAAAGACAAAAAGAAGGCCTATGGTACTGCCTGTAATTATTGAAGTGTAAAAAAGCAAACAACAATAAAAAAACCGGGGTAATTCCGGTTTGGCAGCTTTATAAATTATCATTCGTATGTCTTGCTTATCTCTACGCCGAGCTTGGAAGCGATTTTTTCTGCCAACTCCAATGCATCTTTTTCTAGCATGTAGCCACCGTAGTTGAAACGGCTTGCAGATTTTTCATCATAAAATTCTATGCCAAAAAGTTTAAGTTTCAGCCAATAAGAGTTTGGCTTAGGCTCTTCCGCGCGATTAATCATTACTGTTATTTCTTGGTCTGCCATTTTATGTCCTCCTTTTCTGCTTTAAATCTAATTTGAACCTAACATGTCTATACTAATATGTCAAACCAAAAGTCAAGGCACCTGCCCGACTTACCCCGTTAGCACTCGGCGCATTTCGGGGTGGCTTTTTCGGTCGCTATTGCAGTGTAATCCGCAAATGCTATACTATAGCCATGACCACTTTGGCGCTACAAAAAGAAATAATAGAACTCAAAGCAAAATTGTCACTTTTAGAAAAAGCCGTGATGGCTCCATTTGATGAAGAGGGTGAATACAAGCCAGTCTTTGTGCGCTCTATGCTGCGTCGCGCAGCCGAAAAACCAAAACTGGTGTTTGAGTATAAAAAGCGCAGAGATTTGTTAAAGCAACTTCACGCCAGATAAATGCGGGTAATTTACGATCAGAAATTTCTAAAAGAGTTAGAAAAAACGCCGAGCGAAGTTCAAAATAAAGCCGACGCATTGCTTGAGCCGCTGAAAGACGAACCATTCCATCCGCTGCTTCACACTAAAAAATTAAAAGGCCCGCTTTACGGCCTTTATTCTTTTCGCGTTCTAGAATACCGTGTTATTTTTGAGGTCGAAAAACCGGACGTAGTTCGCCTCTTGGCTATCCGCCACAGAAAAGATGTTTATAAATATAAAAGATAACCAAGCGCCGCCCGATGGTCTTGCCTGCGATAATCGAAGTTTAACCGAATTTATTCTGTTCCTTGCTGATTTAAAACCGATGCGGTATCCTTATTATAATGCGAATTATTGTTGCAACTTCAAGTCCGCGCAAATTAGCATCGGTTAAAAAGATAGTCACGCAAATCTTAGGAAAAGAATCTATCGTAGAAGGACAAACAACGGAGTCGTCAAAGGTGAATACTCCTTGGGATGAACAAACACTTATAGAAGCGCGCGAAAGAGCCAAAAGTATCAAATCTATTCAAGGTGATTTATGGGTAGGTTTGAAAAGTGGGCTTGTAGATCGATATGGTGATATCTACGAAGAAGCGTGGGTTTGTGTTCTTGATCAAAATAATAAAAAGTTTCTTGGGTATTCAAGCGGTTTGAAAGTGCCTAATAGACTCCTGGACAAAATGAAGCAATCTAATATTGGACATAGCGACGCGCTTGATTTGCTCGCAAAGGGCAAGGGAGCCGATGCAAAAGAAACATGGGGCGCTTACTCCGGCGGGAACATTCTTCGAGAAGTAAGCCTTGAAGAGGCTCTTCGAAATGCTTTGATACAAGCGTTCCCATCTAGTTTGAGTTTATATTGATGCAATATTGTAATAAGTTGAGATGGTACTGCCTGTAATTATTGATGTGTAACGCTTTTTGTTGTAGAATTAAATCTATGGCGAAAGAAGTAATAGTCAGCGCAATTCAAGCTTCAGGAAATGTACACATCGGCAATTATATTGGCGCAATACAACAATTCGTAAAATTGCAAGATAAATATCAAGGCTATTTCTTTATTGCTGATTTACATGCATTAACAGAACCTCAAGACCCGGAAAAATTACGAAAACAAATATTAGATTCAGCGGCGCTCTACATGGCCTGCGGGCTTGATCCTAAAGAAGCTGTTATATTTATTCAATCTCAAGTTCCGGAACATACCGAGTTGGGTTGGATTTTAAACACCATAACTCCCCTAGGAGAATTGGAACGTATGACGCAATTTAAAGATAAAAGCAAAAAGCGGAAGAATATTTTGGCTGGGCTTTTAAACTATCCGACTCTCATGGCAGCGGATATTCTGCTTTACGACGCTGACCTTGTGCCGGTTGGCAAAGATCAATCGCAGCACTTGGAATTTACCCGAACCGTAGCAAGGAAATTCAACTCGAAATTTGGAGTAACATTTAAAGAACCCCGGGCCTTACTGAAAAAAGAGGGGGCGCTCATTATGGGGTTAGATAATCCATCCAACAAAATGGCAAAATCCGCCCAGAGCCCAAATAATTATATAGCTATACTGGACGAACCAAATGAAATACAGCGCAAAATAAAAATCGCCGTAACTGATTCGGGGAAAGAAATTAAATACGATCCAGTAAAGAAGCCCGCGATTTCCAATTTACTTATAATTTATAGTGCAATGTCGGGAAAGTCCATTAAAAATTTGGAATCTAAATTCAAAGAAAAAACTTATGCAGAATTCAAATCATCTTTGGCTGATTTGCTAGTTGAAAAACTTTCCCCTATTCAAAAAGAATATAAGCGCTTGATAGAAAATAAAGGTGAGCTTCTTAAAGTTTTAAATAATGGAAAAGAACAAGCGCAAAAGGTGGCGCGAACAACTATGTTGGATGTCCGAAAAAAAATCGGACTACTCTGCGAGTAGCTCTACAAGAAGCTTCTTTTTTTCTTCCAAAAGCTTGGGCGAATTTGCCTCAATATTTAGGCGTAGTAAATCTTCGGTGTTTGATGAGCGTAAATTAAACCACCAAACAGAATACTCCACCTTAATCCCGTCCAAATAAGAAATTTGTGCGTCCGGAAAATGCGATGCGACTTTGTCTATGATTTTTTCTTTGTCTTTTATTTTAAAGTTTATTTCCTCGGACTTAAAATAGCGCGCAAGCGGTTTAATAAGCTCGCTTAAGGGCTTCTTGGTTGTTCTTAATAAATCCAGCACGGCCAGCGCGGCGAAAATCCCAGAATCGGAATAGAAAAAATCCCTAAAATAATAATGCCCCGAAAGCTCGCCGCCGAAAATAGCGTTTTCTTTTTTCATCAATGCCTTAATAAATGAATGCCCCACCCGGCTTTCAACCGTCTGTCCTCCCATTTTTTCAACCTCTTCTTTCACAGCCTTGCTTGAAGAAACATCGTAAATAATTTTCTCGCCAGGTCTAGCGTATTTCCGCGCCAAGAGCGCCGTAATAATGTCGCCGGGCACAACTTTCCCGCTTTCGTCGCGAAACATAACTCGATCGCCGTCAAAATCAAAAGATTCTCCGGGTATTTTCTCTCCTGCCGCAAATTTTATAATGTCCGATTTTAGAAACGGAAAATGAGATGAAAGAAATCCGATATATTCTTCAAGAAAATCTTTTTTGATTATCTGCCCGCGATTTTCCAGATTTTGAAAAATGCCTCTAATTGCGTCATTTTTTATTTCTTCCATGCCCGAGCCCGCGCCGATTGACACCGCGAATTTCTTTGAAAGCTTCACGCCGTTAAATTCAGGTGGGTTGTGGGAAGCGGTAATTATCGCGCCGCCGTCCGCCTTGGTTTTATTTAAAATAAAATAATGCATCGGAGTCGTAGTCAACCCCGCGTCAATAATTTCCACTCCCTCATCTAAAAGCCCGTTTAAAAAAGCTTCTTTAAGCGCGGGCGAAGATTTGCGCGCATCGGCGCTGACTACTATTTTTAAAGCCCCGCCTTCCGCGTTGCTAAGTCTTAAATATCTCGCAAAGGCCCGAGCGATTTTATAACAAGCATCTTCATTGATCTCGTCCGGGTATTTCCCTCGAATATCATACGCCCTGAAAATCCCCCCGCTCCAACTCTTTTGCGCAATTTTATGCATTACTTTATTTTAATGTTTTCGACCGCTGAGGGCAATGCGCCTCGGCAGTTTTTTTTATTTCCATTAATTTCGCAAATTTCCCCAACTACAAATTAATCAGCGATAGCATATTAATTTGCACTGTTAAGTAAAACGTTATAACATAATAGATATGAGAAAGGAGGGTTCAATTGGGCCTACCGCGCAAAAAGTGCTGTTATTATTATTGAGGGGCTTGGCGTTATATCTAACCTATTCACCGAAAAAGCAATTCCGCATCATAAAGCAGATAGGAGCGGAATGGAAAAACATAGACAGGCGAGCGCTATATTATGCCATAAAAAGTCTTTATCAAAACCAGCTCATTGACGAGCGGGAAAACGCCAACGGCACCGTAACTCTTCGATTAACCCAAAACGGAAAGGCCAAAGCGCTTACATATAATCTTGATGACATAAAAATCCCGGTTATGAAACGATGGGATAAAAAGTGGCGTATAATACTTTTTGACATCCCGGAGAAACACAAGAAAGCCCGCGACGCTCTAGCTCGCGTATTAAAGAATATCGGTTGCCGCCAGTTTCAAAAAAGCGTATTTGTTCATCCCTTTGAATGTAGAAATGAAATCGATTTTGTGATAGAATCATTTTCTATGCGGCCGTATGTGCGTTTTATCGTTGCGGATAGTATTGATAATGAATTGCATCTCAAGAAATATTTTGATCTATTATAAACTAATCCTTAAACTACAAATTAATCAGCGATAGCGTATTAATTTGCACTTTAATCAAAACTATGAAAATTGGAATTATCGGAATGCCTAATGTCGGGAAATCAACGCTTTTTCAGGTGCTTACCAAAAAACAGGTGGATACTTCAAACTATCCTTTTGCCACCATTGACCCAAATGTCGGCGTGGTTCAGGTACCCGACGAACGGCTCAACCAGCTTGCTTCGTTGAGCCGTTCAAAAAAAATCGTGCCGGCCGTAATTGAATTTGTGGATATCGCTGGACTCGTAAAAGGCGCTGCCGAAGGCGAAGGCCTTGGAAACCAGTTTCTTTCTCATATCCGCGAGGTGGACGCAATCTGCCATGTTGTGCGCGCATTTGAAAGCACGGGGATTGCGCATGTTATGGATAAGCCCGACCCCCTACGGGATATTGAAATAATCAAAACCGAACTGGAATTGAAAGATTTGGAGACAACAACAAAAATTAAAGAGAAAATTTTTAAAGACGCCGGAGCGGGGAAAAAAGAAGCAATGCAACCCCAGTTGCTTGCTTTCAAGCCGGCTCTGTTGGTTTTCAATATTTCGGCAAAAAGTAATTTGGCAAGCTCTTTAAATATCCCGAATTCAATATCATTGGATATCTCCCAAGAAAATGACGTTTCAGCTATGTCTGAGAAAGAAAGAAAAGAATTAGGAATTGAATCACAGCTTCCTAAACTTATAAAAGCAGCTTATGAACTTTTGGGACTGATAACTTTTTTTACCACTGGAGAAGATGAAACTAGGGCATGGACTATCCCCTCCGGCTCCACCGCCAAGCGCGCTGGACGCGCCATTCACAGCGATTTTGAGGAAAAATTCATACGGGCCGATGTTGTATTTTGGGAAAAACTTATAGAAGCTGGAGGTTGGTCAAAAGCCCGGGAATTGGGGCGGCTAAGCTCCCAAGGCAAAGACTATATGGTAAAGGATGGCGACGTCATTGAGTTTAAAATTTAGGCATGCCGGGTAGTGATTCCGCTGTTGCGAAACTACTACCCGGCATGTTAAGATAAAACATGATGGACAAAGACCAAAAATTATACGAAATAACCTATCTGATAAGCTTGGCTTATTCGGAAGAAGAAGCCCAAGCTTTTCAACAATCGCTAAAAAATGAGGTAAAAAGCCTGGGCGGCCTGATTGACGACGAAGGCGGAATTTTAAAGCGCAGACTTTCCTATCCTATTAAAAAAATGCCTGAGGCATATCTTGCCAGTTTCAGATTTTTATTGGCTTCCGAAAAAATATTGGGGCTTGAAACAAAACTCGCCGTTCCGCAAGTTTTAAGATTTTTGGTCGTGCATACTAAGCGCCAGCCGATAAGGGCGGCTCGCGCTCCGCGGATAGGCAAGATCATTCCGGAAAGGCCGGTTTTGGAGTATAATATAAAAAGCGCGCCGCTACCGGACGGGCAGGCGGCCGCCAATATTGAAGAAATTGATAAAAAATTAGAAGAAATTTTAGGAAAATAAAAAACTTATGAATTTAAATAAAGTATTTTTAATAGGAAATTTAACCCGCGATCCGGAAATGCGCTCGCTCCCCTCCGGGCAGGCAGTTGTGAATTTCGGATTAGCCACCAACAGAATGTGGAAAGGAAAAGACGGCTCGCAGCAAAAGCAGGCGGAATTTCACAATATTGTGATGTTTGGGCGCCTGGCGGAAATTACCAAACAATACCTGACAAAGGGAAGCATGATTATGATTGAGGGCCGGATTCAAACCCGTTCTTGGCAGGGCCAAGACGACCAGAAAAAACAAAGAACTGAAATAGTCGCCGAAGCCATGCAAATGGGTCCGCGAGGAGGAAATCGCCCACAGTCCGCCGAAAACCCCACCAAGCAGGAAGAAGAAGCCCCGGAAGCTTTGGCCACCGTGGAATATCCCGAAGACGAAATTAAACCCGAAGATATCCCTTTTTAAATTATGCCAAACACAAAATCAAAACAGTGTTATTTTTGCGCGGCCAATATAAAAGTTGTTGATTATAAAGACTCGCAGATGCTTAGAAAATTTATGACCCCGCAGGGGCCGATAACGCGCCGCCGGAGGACAGGCGTCTGCTCTTTGCACCAGCGAAAACTTTCCGAAGCCATCAAACGCGCCCGATTTTTGGGACTGGTGCCTTATACGACTAGATAGTTAGGCTTTTTATTCCGTCTTTTTTATAGCTTCTTTAATCGCTTTCGCCAAATCATTAGCAATTTTTTTGTTTTCTTTTAGAAATAATCTGGAAGCATCGTAACCTCTCCCAAAAGAAATATCCCCGAAACTGTAAGAAGCTCCGGATTTTTTGACCACGCCATATTTTTCGCCCAACCCCAAAAGATCGCCTTCAAAAGAAATGCCCTCGTTATATAAAATGTCAAACTCGGCGATTTTAAAGGGAGGCGCTACTTTATTTTTTACGATTTTTGCTTTCACGCGGTTGCCGATTATATCCTCGCCTTTTTTAATCTGGGCGAGGCGCCTTAAATCAATCCGCACCGAACAGTAAAATTTAAGCGCGTTTCCTCCGGGAGTGGTTTCCGGATTCCCAAACACGATTCCTATTTTCATCCTGATTTGATTGAGAAATATTACTATTGTATTGGACTTGGAAACAATAGCCGTGAGCTTCCTAAGAGCGTGCGACATAAGACGCGCCTGCAAACCCATATGCTGCTGGCCCATATCCCCTTCTATTTCCGCTTTCGGCGTAAGCGCGGCAACGGAATCCACAACTATAACATCAACTTTGCCTGACCGCACCAACGATTCAATAATTTCCAAAGCCTGCTCGCCGGTGTCCGGCTGTGAAATCAGGAGGTCCTCCGTTTTTACGCCCAACCTTTTGGCATATTCCGGGTCAAGCGCGTGCTCGGCGTCAATAAACGCGGTAATGCCGCCTTTTTTTTGAGCCTCGGCAATAACATGGAGAGCCAGAGTAGTTTTCCCCGATGACTCGGGGCCAAAAATTTCAATAATTCTTCCACGGGGTATCCCTCCGACTCCTAAAGCCATATCCAAACTTAGAGAGCCTGTCGGAATCACATCCACATCAACTTTAGGAATATCCCCCAACTTCATCAAAACCCCTTCCCCAAACTTTGACTGTAAATCCTTAACGGCCGCGTCCACCTGCTGCCACCTGCTGTCTCTTGATTGTTTTTCTTCTTTTTTTGCCATAATACAATTATTTTACTATAACTTTTAAAACTTTTCTAGTCTCGCCTCCGAAGCGGTCCTTTACGGAAACGCCGATTAGGTTGTAGCCCGGAATTAAAATAAGATCTCCTTCAAAAATACCCTTTTCATCGCTCTGGAAAGTTTTGCCTGCGACCCAAACAGCTAAATTAGAGTCGGTTTTGCCGGCAATATGAATTCCAGCGGACATTAAAACCGCCCCGTCTTTTGGCTCAAAAATCTCAAGCTTTGGATTAAAAATTACGCCCCGCGCCTCATAAAAAAAATACCCCGCCGCCAAAATTATTATCCCTACAAAAATCCAACGCCGTATGCGCATGAGATTATTGTAGTATTTTGGTTCGCCACAAAATACTTGACAGATTAAGACACAAGGAGTATCATTAAAGTAGAAATAAAATCCGAGGAGGAAGAAAATGTTTAGCGGATCAAAAGCAGTTCAAGCTGTAGATTTAATGGAAATCGATAAACTTCTGCAAGGAGCACTAGGATACGAAACGCCGTTGTGGATGATTAAATGCCGAAAACGCGGCGTTTTAACCGAAAACGGTTTTACTTCTGGCTTAACCGCGGATGACGAAGTGGCGTCCGAAGAGCTAGAACAATACCAATCTTATTTATTGACGTTGGGGTTGAGCGAAGAAATCGCAAGGCGATTATCCACACCAACATTCTTGAGTGTTTTCGATAAAACAGGCGCGTGGCGCATGAAACAAGAAAATCAAGATGCGGTACTCGCTCTCAAAACCGATCTAGGAAGTCGATCCAGCCAAGCCAAGAATTAAACCTGCTGGCGCCCCATCGCCCCTCGCTGCCTGCGCGTTTCGTAGGCGGTTTTTTATTTATGCAGGTACGGCAATTGGGCGCTTTGCTCGGAAAACCTTTTCGCTTTGTTTTAACCATCCCGAAGCGTCAAGAATTTCAAGAAGCACGGGAACATTTTTTGGGCTGAAATGCACTATCATTTTCCCTATCTCAACGGCATGGTCAATCTTTGCGCCTGAAAGCTCCCAAGAAAGCACATCGGCCTCCGGGTCATATTTCATATAAGCTTGTTTTTTATGATTTGCCATATTTATCTTTTCTGGCTGGGTAAAAAGTGATAACCACGATAACTTCGTGCTCTTTCTTAAATACTACTCTTAAAACATGCTTTGCGTCAAGCTCGCCTTGGGCAATCAAAAGTGGCAAGCGCGAATAATCTATTACATTAGGATTATTGAGAATTGCGGCAACTTTATCATTAGTCACAGAAACACCATGCCTCTTCAACACTTCGAATTTCTCAAGAGCATGGCGCGTAAAATGAGTCATCGTTTAATAATTAAAAATCAAATTTAGTGTATGGTATGTCGTTATCCTTTTTCGGCTCCGATTCTATTTCTTCAATTTCTTCTTCCTTATTTTCAAAATTATCCGACTCCAAAGTTTTGCCAATCGCAATTGATTCCGCGGATTTTTTAATCAATACCTCTCTTGGCTTGGCGCCCTCTCCAGGGCCTATGACGCCACGCTCTTCAAGCATATCCAAAAGACGCGCGGCTCTGGCATAACCAACCCGCAACCTTCTTTGGAGATACGACGCCGATGCTTTTTGCGCGTCTATAATAAGCCTTTTGGCCTCTTCATAAAGCTCGTCGTCCGCGTCTTCATTTTCTCCTAAATCTCCCGCGCCATTGGCTAACGGCAATTTCAATTCAAAATCAATTTCTCCGCCTTCAGCGCTCACCGGCTGGCCGGGCAGGGAAAATTCTCCGGCGGACTCCGCGACATACGCCGCGACTTTCTTTACTTCTTTTTCGGATATAAACGCCGCTTGAATTCTTCTTGGCTTTGAAGTATCTCCAGCCAGATAAAGCATATCGCCGTTGCCCAAAAGTTTTTCCGCCCCTGATATATCCAAAATAGTCCGCGAGTCCACCCCCGAAGCCACCTGCAAAGCGATTCTTGAAGTAATATTCGCTTTAATTAAACCTGTAATCACTTCAACCGACGGGCGCTGGGTGGAAACCACCAAATGAATTCCCACCGCCCGAGACATCTGCGCCAAGCGCACAATGGAAGCCTCCATTTCGCGGGGATACGAAGCCATAAGGTCGGCCAGCTCGTCAATAATTATTATCAGATTCGGCAAAATTTCATCGTGAGCTTTTTCTTTTATCATCTCGCTGTTGTAGGAAACAATATCTCTGACGCCGACCTCGGAAAGTTTTTCGTACCTTCTTTCCATTTCGCGAACAGCCCATCTTAAAGCCATGATGGCTTTTTTGGCGTCAATAATTACCGGAGTCAGAAGATGCGGGATACTTTTATACACGGAGAGTTCAACTCTTTTCGGATCTATCATTAAAAATCGCACAAATTCCGGAGAATTTTTATAAAGCAAACTCACAACTAAAGTGTGGATGGCAATTGATTTCCCCGAACCGGTGGCTCCGGCCACCAAAAGATGCGGCATTTTGGCGATATCGGCAAAAACCGCTCGGCCGGAAACGTCCCGCCCCAAAGCGAAAGTTAACGGCATGGCATTTTTAAATTCATCCATACCCAATAAACTTCTTAAACCTACCAAAGCGATAGAACGATTGGGTACTTCTATCCCCACTAAAGATTTGCTGGGGATGGGCGCTTCAATTCTTAAAGGGTGCGCCGCAAGAGCTAGCGCCAGGTCATTATGTAAAGCTGTGATGCGGGCAAGCTTTACTCCTTCCGCGGGTTTTAACGTGTATTGGGTGACGGACGGTCCTACATTCACCTCGGACATCTCAACATCAATGCCAAAATTTTGGAGAGTTCTTTTAATAATGTTGGCGTTGGCTTTGATATCACCCGATGATGGCGTGCCTTTATCGTCCTCCAAAAGATCCATTGGCGGAGCGGCGTATTCAAATTGCTTGGTAAATTCCAAGCGTTGCGGTTTATAAGATTTTTTTTCGCCAAAGGCAAGATCTCGCCCCTTTGGGGCGGAAAAAATATTTTCTTCTTCTATCTTTTTTTCTTCAATTTTCGCGGGAAGTAAAGAGGGTAAAGAAACCGTGGGCGTAGCAAAAACTTTTTCTTCCGATTCACTATCTTTCTTTTCTTTTCTTTTCGGTTTTAAAGAAACGTTAAGCATAATTAGAAGCGAAGCCAAAAGCAAAGCGGAAAAAATTATAAGAGAAGCCCAAAAATCAAATAGTTTTAAAAATGGGTAGGAAAATAAAAAACCGACATATCCGCCGGTATATTTCCCGAATAAAATATCGGCAAGTCCCAAAGAACTTATCAAAAATAAAATTCCGCCGAGAACGGTGGTAATCAACAGATGATTCCCCAAAGCGAAAAGAAACGAAAGCCCAGCCAGAAAAAAAGCCAAGGATACCAGAAAAAATCCTTTCCCGAAAACCAAAAGCAGGGTTTTTTGGATGGCGTTTCCAATCAGTCCGGCCTTGCCGAAATACGCCAGAGCCAAAATCACGGCCACCAAAAAAGACAAAACCGCCCAAAGCGAATGCTTCGTCTCGGGCCTTAAATTCTGATGCCAAACCCCAATCCCCGCGCCCATTTTCCCGTTATTCCTTTTCTTTTTCACCATTGATTTATTATAGCAAAATAAAGCTTCTTGAGGTAAATAAAAAGGAGTTAAGCGCTAGTTTAACTCCCTGTCTCACATTTCTCTCCGCAGTTGTGGCAGAATTTTGCGTTGGTGGTCAGAGCAGTCTGGCCACATTTACTGCAAGAAGAGAGGACTGCAAAGACGCTGTTCTCCCATCTGATACTACCATCGAGATTCTTAATGAACTCGATGGCGAGGACCCTTAGCTTCTTCAAAAAAATAATGGATGGATCGAGCCCAAGAACTTTCGGCAGAATTACGGCCTCTTTTGGGGTAGTATGATGAAAAAACCTAATGGTAAGCGTTCTCTGGGAACCCGCATTATTATCCGGGAAGAGAAGCTTGCCCAATTCTTCAGTCGAGAGGCCTGATAAATCCCTCAAAAAAAGAACATTCGCCCTGACTGCCTCAACTATCTCCCGAGGAAGTTCATGAAACTCCATCCTCCCCTTTTTCATCCATTGAGTAACTACGCTAGGTAGAATAGGTTCTTGATCATTAACCATGATTGTGTACCTCCTTTTTTATATCAATTTTCTCAATTCTCAATGAACAATTTACAGCTACACTCCGCCATGGAGGTTACCAAGCGCGTTGCTTGATAACGCCTCAACCCTAGCACAGCGGGCTTAATAAGTCAAGCAAAGATAAGCCCATCCTCTGGCGATCGCAAAAGTATAGTGCATCAGTATTCTAAAGCGTTCTAAACCCAGTTTAAGAAAGCCTGAAATACAATTTTAGTTCGGCTTCATTAGTAATGTCCAACACGGTCATAATGCGGACATGGGGGCGTAATTCAAAAAATTCAACAATAAAATTTATTTCATCATGGCACACGAAAGGGAAAACGAAAACGCTTTTTTGAAGTTGATAAAAACCGAGTTTGCGCAGCTTATCGCGCAACGCCTCGCGAGCCTTTTTCATTTTTTCAGGAATATCAAAAATTACGAGCCTCCATTTTCCATCCCATTTTTTAGGCTCTTTAATAGAAATAGTGTCAATGTTATACCGCAACGCTTTTTTGATACCCTGCTCTGTAAGAATAATCCGAACACCGCCATCCCTATCTTCCTTAAAATCCACTAATCTATCGCGATGGAATTCGCGTATAATGCGTTGAAGAACGCGCCGATCAATTTTTTTAAATTCTAAAGGTATATCTTTAAACACCTTTCTCCGCCTGCGCGGAGAATAAGCTGCTAAGCCTAACGCCACGCCGGCCCAAAGCAGCAAAATCACTTTTTGTTTTGTTGGGCTATAGTAATATTTTGCCATATTTGTATAGTACCATACTTTTGCGATCGCAAAAGTATGGTCACACAACTACATATTACTATTACATAGTATTTATTGTTTTTAGATTATTCCTCCTCTTCTTTCGCCGCCGATTCCAGTTTTTTGAGATATTCTTTTCGGTAGCCAGTGCCCGCGGGGATGAGGCGGCCGATGATTACGTTTTCTTTAAGGCCGCGCAATTTATCTTCCTTTCCTTCAATCGCGGCGTTGGTCAAAACGCGCATCGTCTGCATAAAGGAAGCCGCCGAAAGAAAACTCTCCGTGGTCAGCGCCACATTGGTAATACCCATCATCAACTGGACGGCTTTTGCCGGAAGCCCGCCGGCTTTTCTAATTTTTAAATTTTCTTCTCTCAATACGGGCTTTTCCACAATCTCGCCGATGCCCAGCTTGGTTCCGCCCGGGTCTTTGATTTTCACCCTGGAAAACATCTGACGGACTATGGTTTCAATATGCTTGTCGTTTATGGACGCTCCCTGAAAAGTGTAAAGCTGTTGGACTTCGTAAATAATGTAATTTTGAGCGGCTTTCATGCCGGCCACCGTCAAAAGCTCTTTGATGTCTGCCGCGCCTTCGGTAAGCCTATCCCCTGGATTAATTTCTTCGCCGGGAGAAACCAAAATCGTGTGCCCGAAAGGCGCGGTAAATTCCGCTTCTCCTATCCTTATAATTTTATCGCGATTGCCTTCCGGAGAATCAATAATCGCCGAAACAACTCCCGAAATATTGGAAAGTATGGCCGGAGTTTTTGGCATCCTGAGTTCAAAAATTTCTTCAACGCGCGGAAGGCCCATAGTGATGTCGGCAGCTCCGGCGATGCCCCCCACATGGAAAGTCCGCATGGTCATCTGCGTGCCCGGCTCGCCGACGGCCTGCGCCGCCACGATGCCTACCGCTTCGCCCAATTTTACAGGAGTATTGGAACCGAGATCATATCCGTAGCAAAGCTGGCAAATTCCCCGGCGGGACCGGCAAGAAATCGGCGAGCGCAGAGTAACTGTGGGAATATTCAACAAAGCGACGCGCTCGGCGTCATCCATGGATAAAAGATATCCTCTTTTGAAAATGATTTTTCCAGAAGCGGAGTCCGAAATATCGGCCGCTAAAACGCGCCCGAAAACGCGCGAAGCGAAATTTTTTCCAAGCTTGTCAAAATCTTTTCTATAAACTTCAAATCCGGCTTCGTCTTTGCAATCCGGCTCGCTGACTATAACATCCTGCACCACGTCCACTAATCGGCGCGTCAAATATCCGGCCGCCGCGGTTTTTAGCGCGGTATCCGCGGTTCCTTTTCTGGAAGCATGCGTGGAAATAAAATATTCCAAGACAGCCAAACCTTCTTTATAGCTTGCCAAAATAGGCAGTTCAATTATACGTCCGGAAGGGTTTACCACCAATCCCTTCATGGAAGCTAGCTGGTTTATCTGCGCCCAATTGCCACGGGCGCCGGAAGAAACCATGTAATGAATCGGGCCGAAATGATCCAGCGTGGCTGGCGCCAATTCGTCAACTTTTGTTTTTACATTGGTCCAAACCTCAATAACTTTTTCGTATCGTTCCCTATCGGTCAGTAGGCCTTGATTATATTGATTTTCTATGACGCGCGCTTCTTTTTTGGCTTTTTCTATTAAAGATTTTTTTTCTTCGGGCACTTGAATATCATCCATTCCCCAGCTGATGCCGGAATCGGTGGCGTGCCTGAAACCCAAACTCTTGATGCGGTCTAAAATTGTGGGCGTGGCGTCAATGCCGTATCTCTGGATTAAATTTGAAACCGTGCGCTCCAAATCTTTCTTGGTCATTTCTGTATTTAAGAACGCGTAATCGCGCGGCAGAACGCTGTTAAAAAGCAACCGCCCCACGGAAGTCTCCAATAATTCCTTGCCCACGCTTTGGTACTTCGGCGTTTTTGTAGCTTTGACAAAAATTTTAGAATGAATATCAACCCAGCCGTAGTCATAAGCCAAAATGGCTTCATTGGGAGTGGCAAAATATTTTCCTTCCCCTTTCGCGCCCGGGCGGATTCTCGTAAGATAGGCGATGCCCATAACAATATCTTGAGTCGGCGTAATCACTGGCTCGCCGTTTCCAGGTTTTAAAAGATTTTTTACCGAAGCCATAATATCGCGCGCTTCTTTTTGGGCTTCATCGGTCAAGGGCACGTGCACGGCCATCTGGTCGCCGTCAAAGTCGGCGTTGAAAGCCGAGCAAACCAAAGGATGAAGCTGAATGGCGTTGCCTTCAATAAGTATCGGCTGAAAAGCCTGGATGCCCAAGCGATGCAAAGTCGGCGCGCGATTTAAAAGCACATATTTTTCTTTAATAACGCTTTCTAGACTTTCCCAAACTTCTTGTTTTAAATCGTCTATCAAGCGCCCCGCGCCTTTGATGGTATGCGCCAGATCACGGACAATTAAATCATGGATAACAAACGGCCTGAAAAGCTCCAGAGCCATGTGCTTGGGAAGCCCGCATTGGTGAAGTTTTAATTCCGGGCCTACCACAATCACAGATCTTCCGGAATAATCCACGCGCTTGCCCAAAAGATTCTGCCTGAATCTGCCCTGTTTGCCTTTCAGCATATCGGCTAAAGACCTTAAAGGCCTTTTTTGGGCTTGAGAAGTGGCCGCGGGACCCTGGGTGCGCTTTATGGAATTATCAATCAAAGCGTCCACGGATTCCTGGAGCATTCTTTTTTCGTTTCTTACGATGACTTCCGGTGCTTTTATTTCCAAAAGTTTTTTTAAGCGGTTGTTGCGGTTGATTACCCGGCGGTAAAGATCGTTGATGTCGGAGGTGGCGTGCCGTCCGCCTTCCAATTGCACCATGGGGCGCAAAGCCGGCGGGATTATGGGAATCGCCGTAAGGAACATCCAATCCGGACGCACGCCGGAACGGATTAAAGACTGAATCAGGCGCAACCTTCTTAAAATTTTCTTTTTTTGCAAAGGCGAAGCCTCTTCCAAATCCTTGGCAAGCCCCCCTGAAATCTGGCTAAGATTTAATTGCGAACAAAGTTTTTTCAACGCTTCCGCCCCGATACCTGCTTCAAAAACTTGCGCGTATTTCAAGCTGAAACGATGATATTCCACTTCGGAAATTACAGTTCTCTCTTTTAAATTTTTTATCTCTGTAAGCGTGATGTCATAAATAGTTTTAAGAGCTTCTTTTTCGGCGGAAGACGTAGTTTTGGATTTAGATTTGTATTCTTTTTCCACCGCGTCTATAATTTCTTTTCTTGCTTTTTCATCAACTTTGGTAATCACATATCCGCCGAAATAAATTACTTTTTCCAAGTCCGGAACCGACATGTCCAAAATAAGCCCGACGCGAGAAGGCACTCCGCGCAAAAACCAAATGTGCGAAACCGGCGAGGCCAGCTCAATGTGCCCCATTCTTTCCCGGCGCACGATGGAACGGGTCACCTCCACTCCGCATTTGTCGCAAATAATTCCCTTGTATCTTACGCGCTTATATTTTCCGCAATAACATTCGTAATCTTTTTCCGGTCCAAAAATACGCTCGTCAAAAAGCCCATCTTTTTCCGGCCTCTGGGTGCGGTAATTGATTGTCTCGGGCTTAGTCACCTCGCCTCTGGACCAACTCAAAATCCTCTCGCGCGAGGCCAAGCGAATCGATAAAGATTTAAAATCAATTATTTTTTGGGTTTCCATATTTATTTATTCCGCTTCAATATATTCTTCAAAGCGTTCTTTTTGCCGGCTTTTGGTTTTTATTTCTTTTTCTTCTATTTCTTCCGGCGCGCTTTCCACTCCTTTAAGCTCGACATCCAAAGAAAGGCCTTTTAATTCGTTCACTAAAACATGGAAAGACGCCGGCATATTGGGAGCCCTGAAAGGCTCTCCGCGGACGATGGCGTCGTAAGCCGCGGCTCTACCTAAAACGTCGTCAGATTTAATTGTCAACACTTCCTGCAAAGTGTGCGCCGCGCCGTAACCCTCCAGCGCCCAGACTTCCATTTCTCCAAAACGCTGCCCTCCGCCCTGCGCTTTTCCGCCCAAAGGCTGTTGGGTTATAAGCGAATAAGGACCAATGGAGCGCATGTGGATTTTATCCTCCACCATGTGCGAAAGCTTCATTATGTAAACCATGCCAACGGTTACTTTTTGGTCAAATTCCCTGCCGGTTCGCCCATCGAAAAGTTTTACTTTGCCGTCTTCCGGCAATCCAGCTTTTCTCAATTCTTCTTTTATTTCGGTTTCGGTCGCGCCGGCCAAGGTCGGAGTTACGGCCATGTAACCAAGCTTCTGGGCGGCCCAGCCCAGATGCGTTTCCAAAACCTGCCCAATATTCATGCGCGATGCCACACCCAAAGGATTTAAAATTATGTCCACCGGAGTACCGTCGTCCAAATACGGCATGTCTTCCTGCGGAAGAATGCGCGAGATAACGCCTTTATTTCCGTGCCGGCCGGCCAGTTTGTCGCCCGGAGAAACTTTTCTCATCTCGGCTACTTCAACTTGGATTTCCTTGATTACTCCTGTTTCCAATTTGTCTCCTTTTTCGCGGGAGAAAATTTTAATGCCTACCACGCGGCCTTTCCTGCCATGCGGCATCCTGAAAGAAGTGTCTTTAACATCTCGTGCTTTCTCTCCAAAAATGGCGCGGAGCAATCTTTCCTCGGGAGTGAGGTCAGATTCGCCTTTCGGAGAAATTTTCCCGACCAAAATATCGCCGGGCCTGACTTCGGCGCCAATTCTCACAATTCCGTCTTCATCCAAATCTTTGAGCCTTTCTTCTCCAACATTGGGAATGTCATGCGTGGTAATTTCCGGGCCCAGCTTGGTGTCCCGCACGGACACCGTGTAATCCTCTATCAAAACCGAAGTGAAAACATCGTCTTTTACAACGCGATCGGAAAGTATGATGGCGTCTTCAAAATTAGCTCCGCCCCATGAAAGAAAAGCCACCAGTAAATTTTGCCCCAAAGCCAAATGCCCACGGTCGGTTAGCGATGTGTCAGCCAAAACATCGCCCTTCTCCACTTTATCGCCAACTTTCACCGAAGGGCGCTGATGAATCACGGTGGACTGGTTGGAGCGGATAAATGTCACCAATTCGTAAGTTTTGTCTTTTTTCCCGGAACGCACTGTCACGGAACTTGCGTCCACTTTGCTTATTATCCCTTCCACTTCGGCCAAGACAAGTCTGCCGGAATCTTTAGCTGCTTTTTCCTCCATGCCCGTGGCAACCAACGGCGCCTGCGGCCTGACGCAAGGCACAGCTTGGCGCTGCATATTGGAACCCATCATGGCGCGGGTTGAATCGTCATGCTCCAAAAACGGCACTAGAGATGTGGCGATGGAAAAGGCCTGCTGGGGAGAAACATCAATGTAATCAATCCCGCCCCGCGGGATTAGCGCCGGCTGACCGTTGGAGCGCCCTTCGCATTCTTCATCCAAAATATTGCCTTCTTTATCAATAGAAACTCCGGCCTGGGCAATTTTATGCCTAACCTCTTCAAAAGCCGTGAGATAGTGGAGCTCCTTGGTCACGCGCCCGTCAATAACTTTTCTGTAAGGAGTTTCCAAAATTCCGTACTCGTTAATTTTCGCGTATCCCGCCAAATAATTTATCAAACCGATATTGGGGCCTTCCGGAGTCATAATCGGGCAAAGCCGGCCGTAGTAAGAAGGATGGACGTCCCTTACTTCAAAACCAGAGCGCTCCCTAGTTAACCCGCCGGGACCTAAGGCGCTAACCCTGCGTTTATGCTCCAATTCGGATAAAATATTTGTCTGGTCCATAAATTGAGAAAGTTGGTTGGTCATAAAAAATTCAGAAATAACCGCCGCAAATGGGCGGGCGTTTAAAAGCTGGGCTGGGGTCACGGTGGCTAGATCGGATGTGGACATGCGATCTTTGATAGTGCGCTCCATTCTGGCGAGCCCAATACGCAATCTTTGCTGAAGCATCTCGCCCACCGAGCGCACCCGGCGATTGCCTAAATTATCAATATCGTCCTGGACGGCCAACGGATTATTATTTAAAGAAATTATTTCCGAAATTATGACTATTAAATCTTCCTTATTTAAAATGCGGGGATTTTTTACTTTGATGGAGGCTAGAGCCGGAAGCCGCTGGCCAAGCTTGTATCTGCCCACAGCGGAAATATCGTATCTTTCCGGGCCGAACATCAGCTCCACCAATTCCCTGGCGTTTTCCGGAGTGGCAAGCTCCCCCTGGCGCACTCTTTTGAAAACTTCCACATAAGCGTCGTCTGCCGTTTTGGTGGAATCTTTTTCCAACGTTTGATTGATGAAAGAAATCTCGCCGTTGTCTATTTTAGAAAAAGCGTTTTTGATATCTTCGTTCTTTTCCATGCTGAAAATGCGGAGAAGCGCGGTGGCCGCGATTTTCCTTTTGCGGTCTATTTTTACGTAAATTGTTCCGTCCGATTCCGTTTCAAATTCCAGCCAGGCCCCGCGGGAAGGAATTACTTTGGCGCCGAAAAGTTTTTTGCCGTGCGAAATATTTGCCGTAAAATAAGCGCCGAAGGATCGCGCCAACTGCGAGACAATTACCCGCTCCACGCCGTTTATAAGAAAAGTTCCGCGAGGAGTCATAATCGGCATATCCGCCAAAAAGATTTCCTGTTCTTTTTTCTCGCCAGTGCGCTTATTTACCAAGCGGATGCGGAGCCTTAAAGAAGCTTCGTAGGAAAGATTGTTCACCCGGGAATAATTTTCGTCAAATTTCGGCTCGTCAAAAGAACAGTCCAGAAATTCCAAAGCAAGCTCCTCGCCGGTGTAATCCAGCACGGGAGAAAATTCTTTTAAAATCTCGCCGACTCCTTCTTTCACTAACCACTTAAAGGATTGAATCTGCATCTCGGCCAGATTGGGCAAGTTCGCTAAGGGCTCCCGGTAATGGGAGAAATATTTTTTTTGTATCGGCATTTTAGCTTAAATTACTTTAAGAATAAACCAAAATAGCCCTCTTTATGATTGTTTGTGAGGACTGAAAAACACTATCTTTAGGTGCCAGCTTTAGTATTCAAAACGATAGTGACTATTTTAGCTTTGCTGATAAAAAAAGTCAATAAGTCCCCCCTGTGGATAACCTAATTGACAATTAAATCCTATTCTATCAGACCCCCAAAATAAGTCAACCCCGCCTCTCGTCTTTTCCCTATTTTTACAACTATGCTGTTCTCAAGCGATCGCTGAAAGTTAGCAAAAAAATTATTGAAGTCTCTCCCCGTCAATCATTTTCTTAGTCAATTGAAAATAGTATGTAACAGAATCTTCCATTCCATTTACTATTCTCTTTTCGGTCTTAAGAAAAATATTCATTTCGATATCCGATCCATCTTTCATTTTACAAACCACTACCCAGCGTTCTTGCTTTTCCGAGAAATGCCACTGGCCGCCAAATACGATGCGGAATGCTTCGCCCAAAGTACTCCCAAAAAGCAAAATGGTCTCTGTCGAATATGCGGCGCCAGATTCCTCCATTGATTGCACAAGCGCGTCTATTGTCGGATCAAATGATTCAATAAACTCAACAGCGTCCTTTTTACTCACAAACATCGGGATATTCAAGGCCGCCAAAAATCCATTCGCTTTTTCGGAAAAATAATTCCCATCCTTATTGTGATTTCTTGTTGCATCTACTATTGGCATGTCAGAAAATTGCATGAATCTATTTTAATATTTTTTTGTTGGCCAAATCATAAATCTCCTAAATCTTAGCGGATTTTGGGTTTTTATTCAAGCTAATTTTTTATTTTTTTTTCGCAACGGCTCGCGATTTATAGCTCCCCTCTTTATCAAATGTCCCAAACCTGGTTTGGGTCAAAGTCAAAGCTGGGCCGCGTTTCTTCAACAAATTCTCTATATTCTTTTTTGCCCCTGAATTGAGATAGCACAACCTCACTTTGAAGCAAGTCGCCCCAACGATTACTGCCGAGATAATCTTGATAGCTAGACCAAAGATATTTATGTTCCCTTTTATTCCAGCCCTTTATATCTTGCGGATTTAAATGAACATAGGATGACGCGCGCAATAAATAATCATTATCATCCAGTAATTTTGAATGAAATTTGCTCTCAAAAACGTGGCCGCGCCGCTCGTATTTAAGGTTATAATATTTTGAGAAACTTACCATGACGCGATGCATATAACGCGAGATGTTACTATCTTTTAACTCCCCCAAAACTAAATGGAAATGTGTCGGCATTAAGCAGAAACAAACAATAGAAACTAACGGCTTACCCAATTTTATTTTCCCATTCCTAATGTCCCAAACAAGGTTTAGGTCATTATTGCGATCGAAGCGAGGCATTTCAACTCCTCCGTTGGCAGCGAAAAGAACGTTTAAAAAGCGTTGATATGTATCTTTAGCGCGAAAAAGCGCCATGTCTCCGACTGAATGAGCGTAAATATGATAAAAATTGCCGGTAACGAATGGGTGCCTTCTACTAGCCATAGTTACATCATTGCCCTAAACCAGGTTTGGGTCAAGCGTGTCTCACCCACCACTTATGCCAAGTAACTAAAAGGGGGCTGGCGATGAAAATGGAGGAATATGTGCCAAAGAAAACGCCGATTAAAATTGTGAGGGCGAAAAATTTGGTTGATGCGCCACCGAAAAAATAAAGCGCCAGCATCACTATCATTACAGTAAGAGAAGTATTAATGGAACGCCCGATGGTCTGGCGCAAGCTTTGCTCAACAACATTTTCAAAGCTCTCTTTGGCCCCCAATTTTTTTAAATTCTCCCGAATCCTGTCAAAAACAACAATCGTGTCGTGAACTGAAAACCCCAAAATTGTAAGAAGCGCCGTCACAAAAAGCGTATCCACAGTCACGCCGTAAAAATACCCCAGAAGCGCGAAAAATCCCGCGGGAATGGAAACATCGTGGATTAAAGCGATGAGTGCGGCTACGCCATATTTCCAAGACTGAACCGGTTTTGAAACCTCCCTGAAAGCCCATGCGATGTAAAGCGCGATCATTATCATAACCAATACTATGGCGTAGAGCGAATTTCTTTTTAATTCCGCGCCGATTGTCGGCCCAATGGAAGTAAATTGTTTTTCGTCCAATTCGCCCAGTTTTCGGAGTTCCGCTAGAATTGATTGATGCCTAGCTTCATCGATAGCTGGCATACGCAAAATTAGTCCCCTCTCGCCCGCAGGCTGGACGGTCACATCGGGCAAATCTAGAGACGGCCTGACAGTTTTATATTCCACTTCCATCAAAGACCCTCCGGTAAAATCAATGCCAAGCTTCAACCCCCAAACCCCCAAAGCTAAAAAGCTCAAGGCCACCAAAACCCCCGAAAAAATATAGCTGATTTTTCTAGCGTTGATTATCATTTTTATAAGAAGCTAAAATAGTTTGCAAATAATTGTCGCTCGGATTTTTTTTGATGCCTTCCAGTAAAACCGCTTCAGCTTTTTCGGCACCTGCCCGCCTGTCCGGCGGGTAGGACAACGTGTAAAGGTCAAAGAGATTTTTATATCCCGCCACGTAATCCGGCTTTATATCCACCGCGCTCCGCAAATATTTTTCGGCTTTGGAAAAATCTTTCAAATAATAATGGTAAAGGTCACCAAGATTAGAAAAAGCGATAAAATCATTTGGGCGCAAAAGCGCGGCGTATTGCCAAGCCAAAGACGCTCCCTCGTAATCGCCTAAATATTTTCTTAAAATCCCCACCTGCAGCCAGCCCTGAAGATAATTCGGTTCGCTTTTTAACTGGACGGATAAGTCTTTTAATTCTTTCATCATAGCAGCATCTCCGGAGGGAATTTTTCTTTCTAGCGCCGAGCGGGCTAACATTTCCAATTCATTACCGCTTTCGTCCGGGACCCCGCTAAGCGGAGTTGGGGATTCAACACCGAGTGTTGAGGAGTCTGGCGGTGTTTCCACGGGTGTTTTAATACCCCGCCAAATAAAAAAACTTGCTGATCCCGCCGCTAAAACTACGAAAATTATAACCGCTATAAGATTATTTCTAGACATAAATTATATAATACCAAACCCAGCCCCTTCTCAGAAGGGGCTGGGTGTTGGAAAAAGTTTGCTAGTTCACAAGCCTAACTCACTTTTATATGGACTGCAGGTTCACCTGCGTAGCGCCAGAAGATGGTAATCCGGTAATCTGGTAGCTGTTGGTGTAATCTTGGTCAAACCTGGTATTGTTGGTTGTCGTAGAAATCGGCGACCAGATGAAGTTGTCGTTGACGTCGCCTGCGGTTCCGTCATAGTTGTCAATCCGAGCCGCGTTAGCCATAGCAAGATTTGCCGCAGGAACGTTGGTCACAGTCTGGTAAGCGGCATCGCCCATAAGCTGAACCGAGATTGAATCGGTGTTTGTCGTCCCTGATTCAACGTTGGCAACAGTCGCCCGCAGTTCAAAGTATCTGGTCACGCCGCTGGAAACAATGTAGGTCGTAGTTGCCGCGTTACACAACGATCCCTTGTCAGGATATATTCTGACATCTCTTGGCCCGGCCCCGGTGCCAGCCACAGCGTTGATGCATTGGCCGCCATTGATAAGACCGGTTGAAGAGAAGTTGGTGTCGGTGTTGCTGAAGCCGGTGTCAGTGTAAGCGTACAAGCTGTAGAGCGAAGTTGTGGCGAGCAAAGTGGACGATCCGATGCGGAAGGTTACTTTGTATAGCGCCACGTCTCCGTTATTAGCCGTTACGGCAAAGCGATACAATTTCTGGTCAGCGGTTGTCCCGGCAGCAAGCGTCGTACTTGGCAATGCCTGGTAAGCCACTGTTGGATAGGCCTTCATAATTCTCACTCCCTGTGAGGAAGCGGCTGCAGAGCCATTAATACCAGCTGGGCCGCTAATAGTACTGCCGGAAGCTGCTCCAGTGCCATAGTTGCCGTTTAAGCCCACATTGGCTCCGTCATAGTCAACAATGAGCAAGTCGCCTGATTGAACCATAGGACCGGATGCTCCGATTGCCGCAATGTCGCCCTTGACAGTGAGCTCTCTTGAACCGTCTCTAGGAATCCTGAATGAGCCAACGGCGATTTGGGTGGAAGTGGCGTTGTCGTCATTCGGGAAAACGGCCGTTCCGATTTTGCTGGCTCCATCCCACAAAGTAACCTGCCTGCCTACCAAGTTAATCGGCGTGTTAGTAGCCACGCTGGCAAGCTTAAGTGCAACCTGCTTAAGGTCAATGTCTTCGTTGGTAGCGCTGAATTTAATTTTGATGAGTTCAACTCCGGTCTGTCCGGCGCCTACAATCTTGTAAGCAGGGCTGTTGGGGATAGTAACCGCAATCGAACCTCCTGTAGCGGCGGTCATATACTGACCGGTTGAGTCATTCGCTGTTTGAGCAATGGTCTGGCCGGAAGTTAATCCGGTAACAGCAGTCCAATCAGCGGAATTAGCGGCATTGTCGGCGTCGTCGCCTCCTAGACCCCAAGCATACTTGCTACTGGCGGCGGCGTTTGAGATTACATCACATTTAAGACCCAATGTCTTGGATGTGCCTTTGGAGATAATCAGGCCGTTGCCGGTGAAAGTAAAGCTGGTAGAAGAAGCGGCTGCCGATGGGTTGACTCCGGTGGTGTTTACAACGGTCGTTCCGTCATAAAGCTTACAGTTGGTCACATCCGTAGCTGCTCCGCCGGTTGAGAAGTCGTAAGCCAACGGAATATTGGTGAGCCGCAAGTCCTCGCCGGAACCTGTGCCGTCCAAAATGTAGTTGGCAAAGAGGAATTCCTGCACGCCCGCGATTACCGTTTGGGCAATCGGGACTGTAGAAACGCTAACTGTAAGCGCACCTGCTTTCACGGTCATCTGGTTGGCCGTAACCACAGAGGAAGACGGCGTAATGCTGTTTCCGGTGGTAAGCCCTTTTACCGTTGTCCAGTCGGTTGAAGGCGTGGTGGATGCCTGCACTGTGTTGTTGTTCACGAAAGTGGTGGAAAGTTTGCCTTTCAATTGATAGACGCCCGTGCCGATTGGGAAAGTAACTGTGTCTGTAAAGGTTACTTT
>MFHU01000005.1:41685-45198 GCA_001778695.1 Candidatus Giovannonibacteria bacterium RIFCSPHIGHO2_12_FULL_44_22
ACAAGGAAATGTTGGTGATAGCAGTTCCAGCAACGCCAGTGCTGCCGGTGCCAGAAGTAGAAGTAGCCATGAAGTGGAAAACCATTTTACCAACCGAAATCTGTTCGCCCTTCACTTCAACCGTAAACGCTCCCAAGGGCTGATTTGCCAGGTTGATAGCGATATTTTGAGCCGCAACCGAAGTGGCTCCTGACACAGTTAATGAACCGTTTGAAACAGTAACCTGCGCGGCATCATACCATGGGTCTTCCGTAGAGCTGAACGCGGCCGTGTCATCGGTTGGGTCGCTAGTTCCGGTCTGCGGAGGAGTTATTCCATAGCCATAATTTTCTCCCAACAAACCGATATCGGTTCGCTTGGCAAGGTCAAAGTCTATGGTTCTTCCTGAACCCCCCACAATGTCACCCTTGACAGACACTTCTTTGGAGAATCCTTTGTCAATAAGGATTCCTTTTCCGGCATTGTCGGAGAATGTGGCTGTGTAATACTTGCCGTCGGAGCTTACAACCGTATCATAAGCTACACCGTCAACATAAGTTTTTAAGTTAGCCAAATCTCCCGTACCGATAGAACCAGTTTGATTCCATCTGATAAATCTCCAGTAGATTTTTTCGGCTGAACCGGCAGTAACTTTAACCGAAGAAAAAGTATAATCCGTTGAGCCTACTTTCTTGGTAACTGAAGATCCCGGGTCAAGAGAGCCCCTCTGCAGGGTAACTGAACCTATGGTCAAAGATGCGTTAACCGTGTGTCCGGCTCCCGATATCGGCAAAACGCCGTCAACGACAGCCGCGGAAGAATTAACTGCGACCAAAGATATGTAAGCAACCTGACCGGCATAATCGGCAAGCGCGGTTGGCGCGTTTCCAGCCAAGGTCATAGTTCGGGATGTGCCCGCTTTTACGACGAATGGCTCTGAAAGCGTGGCTTGGTGGGAAGAGTTAAGGGTCTTCGCGATACCGAGCTGGGCGCCGGTTTCGTCCAAAAGAACAATTCCGGCTAGAACGGCATCATTTGCCAAACCGGTCCTTTGCGCCACCAAAGAATTTACGGTGACATCGTTTCCTGACGGCGCCGTGAATCTAACAACGGTGAAAGGAACTCTGGTAGCGTTGATTGGGAAAAGACTCGCGTTCGGCTGAACGCCGGCTTCAACTCTCAATGTTCCTGCGTTTGCAGGCGTAGTAGGAGTTGTGCCTGAACCTGGAATAGTTGGCGTTACTGGAGTAGAAGCCATGCTGTTGTACTTGGCGCGGGAAATTGCGCCGAAATATCCGACAGCTGGGCTTACTCCATTTGCTGATTGCCAGTTGGCAACAGCGGCTTTGGTTATGGGACCAAAGAAACCTGATTGAGGAGAAACACTTAAGTATCCTTGCAAGCATGTAACATCATCGCCCTTTGACCCCACTGTGAGATCGCGAGTGAAATTGCAAGCTGCAGATGTTCCCACGCCCGGAGCCGCCTGTCCTCGCAAAGAACTATTAACATTGTTAACAGTGGTTTGGTCGGCGCCAAACGATTGGAGCAACGAGATAATGGACTGAATTTGAGCTTCTGTAAGCGCGGCGCTAGCTACAAGCGGAACCGCGATGGCTGCGCCTGAAAGAAAAAACGCCGTGCTTGCGCTCAATAGAACTGAAGCTAATTTTTTATTCATGATTTATTAACCTATTAATTAATTTGGCCAATATACAGATGCTTTCGACAAAGCGTCGTGATTGGCTTTTTAACTAAACTAATAATTCAACGTTCGACCATTTGTTCAAAACGGATAAAATCAAAATTTAATTTACTGTCTTTGTTCTTATTTATTTTTCAAGGTTCTTTATCGTAAGCCAAGATGGCTAGCCATATTCTAGCCTCATTTCCGCTTGTTTTCAGTATAACATAACCCACAAAAGCCAATGCAAACGCCCATTGTGGATAACTAAAAACTGATAATAAAGCTAAACAAAGTATCTTCTCCAACGCCTATTTCCCTCTTGTTTTACAGCTCCTCTCGCCACTAATGTTGAAAGCTCTCTTTGGACTGTTTTTTCGCTGACCAGTTCCCCCAACGCTTTGGCTAAATCTCCTACGCTCAAACGACCTTTTTCTTTTAATGCTGACATCAATGTCTCTTGCCTGCCTGACCGATAAGCAGGCATAGTTTTGGCTTTTAAAGCTATAGCAATCATTGGTTGAGCTTCAATATTAACTTGTCCATTAGAATTGTCCGATAGAATTTTGTCCAATAGGGTCTTATATTCCCTACCCAAAACATCAAAGTTCTTTTTAGAAATAAATGTTCCGCAGGCGGCCAGCTCCAGCTTGAGCAATATGTTTTTTACCGTAGCCTCAAGCGCCAGTATATCCCTCGGCTGGGCATTTAAAATATCAAGCGCTTCCTTTCTTAAAGCCCATTTCAAGGGCTCGGCATCTGAAAAAAGGTCGGTCGTTCGGTATAACGCTTCGGTAATTTTAAGCGCCCCTTGTTTCAGCTCGTCAAACATACCAGGTAGTAGAAAACTCGATTAAATTGCTAATTTGCCAGGAGGCTATCGAGTTTTTCACTACCTGGCATATTGATATCATAGTAGTTTAATCCAATAGAAAAAGCCAGCTTTTATTTCGCTGGCTTCGCTGACTTATGGATTGCGCTTTTATTTGGCGGATCTATATTCCCGTTCCAAAAAAAATACTTTAGCTCCGAAAATAATGAAGATAACAACTAATGCTATTATTAGAGCCCACAGTTTCACCACATCCCAATCCGGCTCTTTTATTTTTTTATCTTTTTGTTCCGCTTCCATAATTCACCTCCTAAAAATCAAAATGCTTTCTTTAAAAATTTTAGCAAAAAATTAAGCTTTGTCAAATAAAAATTATTTGCTAAAATGCCTTTATTATTGCGGGGTCGGCTAATGGTAGGCCATGCGGCTCTGAACCGCAGAATCTAGGTTCGAATCCTAGCCCCGCAGCACGCGTATGCTAAGTCAGGTGATCGTATGCCGAACTGATTCTGACGTAGTAACTATTGATATTTTTGTAACGTTTTATAACCAGCTAAGCATATGGATTCACTAAATAACCCGTCGTTCAGATCGCGCAACGCCACTACCACAAAACTTCTGGTTGTGGGTGTTTTAATAGTTGTATGTCTAGTCCCGAGTTTATTCGTTTTTATCTTGCTGTCAGAGAGAACTGATCGCCAGGAAGAGGCAAAAAAAGATATCACTGACAAATGGGGTTCTAACCAGCTTATTATCGGTCCGATTCTTTCTTTGCCATATCATAAATCATCGGTTGATCCGCAGGGCTTCACGCACGAATCATCCGGGGTTATTAACACATTGCCTAAAAAATTAAATCATAATGCGTCTATCGAGCCAGAGATACGATCTCGCGGCATCTTTGAAGCGGTCGTCTATAACACCAGCATAGAAGGTGATGGGGTATTTGAGATGCCGGATCTTTCATACACCAGCGTCAGATTAAACGAAATACAGTGGGACAAAGCATATATATCAA
>MFHU01000006.1:0-335 GCA_001778695.1 Candidatus Giovannonibacteria bacterium RIFCSPHIGHO2_12_FULL_44_22
CTGCCCTCCATTTCCAGCAAGGAGTCCGCTGACTGTTGTTGTTCCGTTTAAGGCGATGACTCCGGTGGAGGAATTATAGGAAAGCGGAGAGGTGGCCGAGAGAGAAGTTGAGCCGATTTTGTTGTTGAATAAAGTCCAGTCGGTTGAAGAAAGGTAGCCGTTGACTCCGCCGGTTGCCGCGGGAATTGAAACCACTCCTCCTGAATAGGAAAGAGGAGAAGAAAAGGTTGTAGTGGCTCCTGAATAAATTAAACCTCCGTTTGAATTGAGTTGTCCTGAAGCAAGAGAAGAAAATATAATTGTGCTGGAAGCTGTGAGCGCTCCAAAGTACGGAG
>MFHU01000006.1:365-7826 GCA_001778695.1 Candidatus Giovannonibacteria bacterium RIFCSPHIGHO2_12_FULL_44_22
CACTGGAAACTATGGCGAGAGGACCATTGGCGGAGAAAGTTTGGGTTGCTCCAGTTAATCCGCCAAGAGAAGTGATGCCTCCGCTACCAGCCCCGGCGCAAGTGCCGTCTAATAAAAGAAAGCATCCTCCAGTAAGTCTTATACCATTGGAAAAAGTTGAGGTGGCCATCCCTGTAACCGCGAGATAACCTGTCGTCGTAGCGTTTTGGTTTGTAAAATTTCCAACTACGGTTGAAGAGGCGGTTGAAATAAATCCTCCAGTCGTTAAAAGCCCCGACACATTAAATGTAGATGCGGAAAGAGAGTCGGTTGAAAGCGAAGTGAACCCCGAAGCTGCTCCTGCCGAAGTTATTTTCCAAGTGTTTGAAGTAATGTCCACGGTTTTGGTGTCTTGGCCTAAAATAATATTTCCGGAAGCCGTAAGATTTCCTCCGGTGGAAATTCCCGAAGAGAAGTCTCCGAATGAAGCTGAAACCCCGGAACCTGTCTGGGGAGGAGAATTATAGGAAGGCCCGGGGATGGAAGTTGTAAGGAAGACAACCGGATTCTGGACCTGGTTAGAAGGAATTCTTTTCTCTATTAAAGCCAGTGAATTTTTAACTTGAAGAAGTATGGAATCATTCAGGTCGGATAATCTCTGATCCAAAGTGGATTGAGAAATGCCGGAGAGGACTCGCTCAACTACAGTTTTGATTTCTTTAACTTGGGGAGGCGGTGTTTGAAAGGAAGGGGAAGATGGCGTATTGAAAGTTATGATTTTACTCCCTTCATTCTCTCCTCCATTAGAAGAAGGGATTTGAGGAGGTGGAGTTTCCGCCTGTCCGGCGGGCAAGTCCGCGACTTCCGTTTTGATGTCTCCGTCCAGAGAAGCCAGATAACCTTTCCAAGAAAAAAGTTTTTCTAGGAATCTATTTTTAATATCCAAAATCGCGAGCCGACTGTCTTCCCAAGTGAAAGGGAGAGGCGGCAAAGCGGCTAGCCTCGCCCGAAGCGAGTTTAGGCGAGCAAGAGAAAAGGAAGGCAAAGAAATTCGTGGTAGAGAAAAATTGGGCCAAGATAATTTAGGTGAGGTAGGTATTTTAATCAAACCAAGCAAATCTTCAATGTTTGGCAAATTAAATTGTGGCAGAGCCAACTCGAGCAGTTTGAATTCGGGCAAGCTAAGTTTTAGAAACTCAAAGTCCGGCAAACTGAATTTAGGCAATGAGAATTCTGGAAGCACAATTTTTGGCATTGCCAGTTTAGGAAAAGTAATCTCGGGAATTTCCGGCAAAGAAAGCTTTGGCAATTCTGGGAAAGTAATTTGGGGTAAAGAAAAATCTGGTAGTTTAAGAAGACTAAGTTTCGGTATTTTTGAAAAATGCGTCTCTGGCGGAGGGAGAGAAAACGAAATTTTGCTTACGGCGCCGAAACCATCTTTCCAGGAAATTAAGTTTCCCAAAAAACCGTCTTTAATATCTTTAAGCGCGAATGGGTGTATGTCGGGCAAGCGCATTTTTGGCAAAGAAGGCGGAGAAATTTTGGTAAATGAGAGGGAGGGTAAGGACGGAAGAGATAAGACAAGAGAGAAGGGCAACTTGGGGAAAGTAATCTTGGGAATTTCCGGCAAGGAAAATTGCGGGAGAGCAATTTTTGGTAAAACAATTTCCGGAAGAGAAAGCTTTGGCAATTCTGGGAAAGTAATTTGGGGTAAAGAAAAATCAGGCAGAGATGGAAGCAAAGCGAGGATTATTTTCGGTAAATGCATCTCCGGCAAAGAAAAAGATACTTTCGGCAACGAGATTTTTGGGAAACCTGCCCGCAATGCTTGAAGCATAGCTTCTGCGGGCGGGGAAAAATCTAGAAAAGGAAGAGAGAGCCGTGCGAAAGACCAAGAAGGGAACTTGGGGAGCGTAATTTTAGGCAAGACGATTTCCGGAAGGGAAAGTTTTGGAAAATCAGGAAGAGAAAGGGTCGGTAAATCAGGCAATGAAAATTTTGGCAGAGTAAAATCCGGTAAAAAAAGTTCGGCGAGTGAAAAAGAGGGCAAGGATACTTTCAGCGGGCGTATCTCTGGTAGAGAGAAACTAATCTTCGGCAGAGTCGGCATCGAAGGCAAAGAAGGTAGGGAAGGAAGCGAGGTTAAAGAAATTTCTGGCAGAGAAATTTCGGGAATGGAAAGTTTAGTAGGAAGAGCAATCTTCGGTATTGCTAGTTTAGGAAAGGTAATCTTGGGAATTTCCGGCAAAGAAAATTGTGGGAGAGCAATTTTTGGTAAAACAATTTCCGGAAAAGAAAGTTCTGGTAATTCTGGGAAAGTAACATCATTTTTCATTTGATAAGTAAGTTTGGAAATAGATCCGAGATTCAAAACAAAACCGGTTATTACAGTCATGAATATTGCCGTAAAAACCAGAGGCCTGATTAAATATCCTAAATCAGCTGTAGTTTTAACATAAGTGGGCTCGTTTAAACGAGATAGCTTTATTTTATAATTTAAAATTGATTTTTCAGATACCAGCCAATCTCGTCCGGATCTCTGGCATTTTATTTTTTCAAGACGGCAAAGCTGGCCAATATAATCTTTAGCGTAACCGGTTAAAGCCGCAACTTGTTTAGACGAGATATATTTTTCACCATCAAAATATATATAAAAAGAATTTTTCATGTTATAATTGAAGTATATCGTTATGACGAGATATATAAAAAATTTTCTGTGGATAACATCCCGTTTTTCAACATCGGATGTTGAAAAAGTTAAAACATTGGATGTTTTCCGCGAGATATGAGGAGGAAAATAATTTAATAAACATTATAAAACATTAATAAATCTTGGATGAAAATACCAAAAAATGATATAAAGATATTTATAGACTTCTTTAACGAAGCTTGCTTGAAGATTCGTAAAGAAAAGCCAATTTTTTCTCGCGGAAAGGATGGAAACTTAGTAAAACTGGCTTTGAAGAAATTTTCACGCCAACATCTTGAAATGCTCGCGGTTTGGTTTTTGGCTAAAAAGCCCAAGATGCAACTCAAAATAGGCGCTATGCTTTCCAAAAGTATGCTGGAAGAGTTGGGAAGAAAAATCAAACAGCCGAATTTCTGGAAAGATCTGGACAGTATTTTTGAAAAGTATTACCCTAGACAAATATGATTCTTCAGAGGGAAAATAAAATATTAAGGGAAAAAGCTAAAAGAATTGGCGATCTTAAATCTCCGGAAATTAAAGCTTTAATTAAAAAAATGGCGGAAGCAATGTTTGCCGAGCCCGACGGCATCGGTATAGCTGCCCCCCAAGTAGGCGCGGGGATCCGTATTTTTTTAGTGGCCAAAGATATTTTGCGCGGTTTGCCTCGCCAAGTCAAGGCGAGCCAAACTGCAGGTTTTTTTGTTTTTATAAATCCCGTTATAAAAAATACTTCCAGCAAAAAAGATAAAGATACAGAAGGATGCCTTTCGGTCAGAGGCTACTATGGCGAAGTAGCGCGTCCGGAAAAAATTACTGTGGAGTATTTTGATGAGTTCGGCAAAAAACACACCCGAGGAGCTTCCGGACTTTTCGCGCGGGTAATACAACATGAACTGGATCATCTGGAGGGAATTTTATTTACGGATAAAGCAAAAAAATTGGAAAGAATGCCTTTAATACATGAAACATAAAATAATTTTTTTTGGCGGTTTTAAGAAGTTTTCTGAAATATATTTTAACGCCCTAAAAGATGCCGGTTTTGAAATTGTTTCGGAAGCCAAAGACGCGGATTTAGGTGTTATCGCTTATTTCGGGAAAATTATTCCTAAAGATATTCTGGAACTTCCAAAAAATGGCTTTCTTAACGCTCACCCCTCGCTTCTCCCATGCTGGCGCGGGCCGTCTCCGGTGCAAGCGGCTATTTTAGCCGGCGACAAAACCACCGGCATAACTATACATTTGGCGACGGAGGAGCCGGATGCCGGCCCAATTTTAACCCAAAAAGAAATTCTGATAGAGCCCGAGGACACTTGTTTGAGCCTAACCGGTAAACTGGCTAATGAGGGAGCGAAACTTTTAATTCTGACTATTGAAAAATGGCTTTCCGGCCAAATCAAACCCGTTCCACAGGACGATAGCCAAGCCACTTTTACCAAGCTTATTAAAAAATCTGATGGCTTAATTGATTGGAGCAAGGGTGCCGAATATATAGAAAGAATGGTGCGCGCGTATAACCCGTGGCCCGGAACATTCACAAAAATGAAAAACGGGAGAATCCTCAAAATAAAAAAAGTGAAAGTTGAAAACGACGCCTTAAAAATTCTCGTTGTTCAGCCCGAAGGCAAAAAAGAAATGCTTTGGGACGCATTTTTACGCGGGCATAAAGATGCTATTGAAATAACATCGTGGCTCCGATAGCCGCGGCGTTTTTGCCCAATTTCGATTTTTTATGCGGAAATCCAAGTTTCAAATTTTTTCTCGTAGATACTCCCCCGCTGATTATAATAACCTCTGGTTTGAATTTTTTAATTAAAACGGAGATTTTAGCTGTCAAAAAAGCGGATAATCTTTTGTTGTTTTTTGAGTCGCGTAATTTTTGATATTGCCTTTCCCATCTCTCCGAATACTCAAATTTTTTTATTTTTAAAACTTTGCCATTTTTAGCAAAAGCTCTACCCACGCCGGTACCTAAAATTATAGCGAGGCATGGCTTTTTTCCACATTCGGCTCTCGCGAAGCACCTGGCGTCGTTATCTAATTTGAACTTGGACGTCCAAGTTCCCCCGCCGACGGCGGGGCGGGCAAGTTGCGAAATATCAAAATTTTTTAGATATTTAATGTTGGGGCAAAACAGAATTTTATTTTTTGAAATTGCGCCGGGTGCTCCAATGCCAATTTTTTTTGCATTATAACTATTCAAAATACCGCCCAAAAGTTTTTTAAAAGTGGTTAAATTTTTCGGTGTCTTAAATTCACGGGCTTTTATGGTCCGCTTACCGTCCAATAAAACCGCGCGGATTTTGGTTCCACCAATATCTATGCCTGCCATAATATTCATATTAATATTTATACGGTATAAAAGGCGCCTACAAAAACATCACTCCGAAAATGGGGAGGATTTGCCACCATTTAGCGATTGAGCCGGTGAAAAGCGTAAGAGTTAGCGGCGAAAGGTTTAAAAGATTGTTTTTTATTAGAAGCGCGGGAGCCAAATTTAGCAAAGAAACCATCAAAAATCCCGCCGCCAAAATCGCAAGCATTAAAATTTCCCACCAAATACCGCTCACATACGCCGCACCGTGCATAGAACGCAGTAAAAAAAGAGTAAGTAAAATCAAAAGCGCCAAAAAAATTCCGGCCCTCCACATAAAAACCTCGTTTTCCGCACGGCTAGCGGTCAATTTATCAATCGGTAAAAAGGGAAACAGCGCAAGCAAAACATAAATGGCTAAAATTATAAAAGCCATTTTTTTCTTGCCTCCGGAAATCCCTAAAAAAAATCCCCCGGCAACCAGCATCAAAACCAAAGCCAAGTCCCAAGCCGGATTTTTAAGCAAAGCCAAAAATGATTGCATAGTTATATTATAACCCTTCACGCTCTAAATCCAAAAGGAGTTTTTTAGCCTGTGAAGAAAGTTTTCTTGGAAGTTTTTGGTGGAGCAGTATCAAAAGATCGCCTCTCCCACCCCTTGCCTTTGGCACGCCTTTTTGGCGAAGGCGCAAAATATCGCCCGCTTTGGAAAGCTCCGGAATACGCACCAAAATTTTACCTGCCCGTCCATCAGGCGGGCCTTCCAATGTTTCTATGGCTTCCTCTCCTCCCAAAATCATTTTGGATGGCTGCGCGTAAAGATTCATAACCAAATCAAACCCTTCCCTGCGGAAAACCGAATGCGGAGTAACATTTATTTTTACATATAAATCGCCTGCCACTCCTCCAGACAAAGCTTCGCCCATACCGGTAAGCTTGATGGCTTCGCCGTCCCGTATGCCGGCGGGAATTTGAATATTGATATTTTCCTGTTTTCTGAAAACTCCCTGCCCGCGGCAATGTTTGCAAAAATGCTCCGGAATTTCGCCTTTCCCGCGGCACTTGGAACATTCCGCCAAACTCGTGAAAGACCCCAAAATTGACCTTCTGGATTCGCGCACCGTACCCGTCCCTTGGCAAAGGTCGCATTTTTTAACATGACTTCCTGGTTCAGCCCCAGAACCCCCGCAAACGTCGCATAAAGAAGTTTTATCTAAAAGAACACTTCTGGCGCCCCCAAAAACCGACTCGCGGAAAGATACGTCCAAACTTAAAGAAATGTCGCTACCGCGCCGAGCGCCGCGCTGGCGAGAGCGAGAAAATCCTCCCAGCCCTCCGAAAAAATCTTCTCCGCCAAAGGCGGATTCGCCTGTGGCGGAAAAAATATCTTCAAAGATATCGCCGAGGTCAAAATCAAAACCTCCAAAACCTTGTTGCCTTCCCCCTCCGGGAAAAGTTTGGCCGAACCTATCGTATTGCCGGCGCTTTTCATCATCACCTAAAATCTGATAGGCCTCGTTGATTTCCTTGAACTTTTTTTCATCTCCGCCTTTTTTGTCGGGATGATGCTGATGCGCCAGCTTACGGTAGGCCTTTTTTACTTCTTCTTGTGAGGCGCCTTTCCCCACCCCCAAAATTTCGTAGTAGTCTTTAGACATGGTTTATTTAAACTTCCTACTTAATTTTAGAACAGCCGCTTTTAAATCTCTAGTTTTTTGCTCTATTAATCCACGCGGCTCTTTTTTTGTACGTAAAATTTTACCTCGGGATAACCTTTCCATATATTCTGCGCCTAACTCATCGTCGAGATATTCCCTTAATTCTGATTTATACAAATTATCTCCAGTAAAAAGCCCTGATTTCACTGCTTCCCAGACGGTATCCCTAGAAAGCCCTGTGGCTTTCGCTAATTTACTTACAAAACTATCTGCCAAATGCTTTTCGAAAGAATATATATTCTTTCCCTGCCACGATAGAAACTTGTCTACTTCTTGGTCCGTCCAAGATCCGCTTTGACTAGCATATTCTCTAAACACCTCATGAGCAACATTATCCGTGACGCCCTCATTGAAATTATCAAAAAAATCGTCTGTATTGTAAAAGCCCCTCTTCTCCGCTAATGGTTCTTCACGCGAATATCCAATTTTTTTTAGGAGCTGTTTACCAAGTTGCGGAACGGGACTACAATCAATCTTGCTCATTGCATGCGTTTCTTCATGAAATAATACATATGTAAAAAGCATTCGCTGATTTATCTCGGGGAACCTTGATAAATCAGATTCTATTAAAGGGAAATTTACTACTAAATTGTTTTCTTTGGCAATAAATTGGCCGAGGCCTAAAATGCCTCTATTTTGGACCTTTTCTGGCCCAAAGAAGTTTATATTCTTAGTATCTAATCGAGCGCGATCATAAATGCTTTTATAAATATTTTTTAGAATATCAAAATTAATGAAATTAATATATTCTTCAAATGTTTTCT
>MFHU01000007.1 GCA_001778695.1 Candidatus Giovannonibacteria bacterium RIFCSPHIGHO2_12_FULL_44_22
TATCACCGATACGCGCGGAATCACTCAGCAAATTAATTTGAAATGGAATAATGCCGACATTGCATTTGAACCCGGTTCAAAAAATCCTATCGCCGGAGCAAACGGCGTACATGCGTTTGTGCCTATCGATACGGCTAAGAAAACTTTTGACTTCACATACACATTCGATATTCGGGGAAGTGAAAAACTCGAGTTCCTTCCTTTCGGAGGCGAGACAAAGGTGGATATAAAATCAAACTGGAGCTCCCCAAGTTTTACAGGCGCTTATCTTCCGAATGAGCGCAATGTTGCTGATGGTTTTTCCGCCAGCTGGTCCGTGTCATCATTCGGCAGATCATATCCGCAGCAGTGGGTTGATTCGGAAGTGAACGCCCAGACGCTTGCCGATTCCCGCTTTGGGATGTCACTGATCCGGAGTGTTGATTTTTATACGAAAATAAATCGTACGATAAAATATGCGATTATGTTCATTGCTATTACTTTCTTAGCATTCTTCTTATTTGAAGTATTGAGTAAGGTCAGAATACATCCTTTTCAATATCTTCTTGTCGGTTTTGCGCTTGCTCTATTTTATCTGCTCCTGCTTTCGTTGTCTGAAAAGTTTGGATTTCTTCCCGCATACGTGATATCGACAATTGCCATAATAGGCCTTATTACCAGTTACAGTGTGAAGGTTCTCAAAGCAAATAAGAAAGCGTTCATCGTTTCAGGACTTCTATTCTTGCTTTACTCGTATCTTTATATAATCGTTCAGCTTGAGGATTTGGCGCTTCTTTACGGTTCAATTTTACTGTTCGTGCTCTTAGCTTTAACAATGTATCTCACGCGAAACATTGATTGGTATCAGGTTGATGCAGGGAAGCAAACCTTCAGTTAACCGATAAAACATGCTGGCAGGTACCACAAATCTTGGACACCTTTCCACTCCTTATTAGAGTAAAATATGTTATTATAAACATATGATGAATTATTACGGAGGAATGATGGGCTGGGGAGGCGGATACGGCGGAGCGTTCGGCTGGATAAGCGAGCTGGTCTGGCTTGTTGCCGGAATCATGCTCATAGTCTGGCTTTGGAAACAGATTAAATAAGTGGGAACTAATACCCCAGTTAACGGTTTTTACGGCTTGGGCATCGCCCCGGCGCTTTTAGAAATTCTTGGGAAGCTCCATTTTAAAACGCCCACCCCAATTCAGGAGCGGGCGATTCCCGTGGCCAATGAAGGAAAAGATTTAATCGGTATCGCGCAAACCGGCACCGGTAAAACTCTAGCTTTCGGCGTTCCTATGATCCAGCAGATAGCGCAGAAAAAAGCCAAAGGGCTGATTCTTTTGCCGACCAGAGAGCTCGCGCACCAAGTGGACGAAATGTTGCAAAAAATCGGCCGGAGTATGGGCCTCAAAACAGCGCTTATTATAGGAGGCGCATCCATGAGGCCTCAACTAGACGCACTCCGAAGGAATCCGCATATCATAATAGGAACGCCCGGGCGAATTATTGACCATATGGAGCAGAAGACACTTTCTTTTGACGGCATTTCAATTTTGGTTTTAGACGAAGCCGACCGCATGTTGGATATGGGCTTCGCTCCACAGTTAAGGCAAATTTTAAATAAACTTCCCAAAAACCGGCAGACCATGCTTTTTTCGGCGACTATGCCGGACGATATCGTGCGCCTGGCCACCCAGCATATGAAGCTCCCCTTCCGCGTGGAGATCGCGCGGCCGGGAACGGCGGCCGAGAGAGTGGAGCAGGAATTATTTATCGTAAAAAAAGAAGACAAAAATAAATTGCTCGCGAAGCTTCTTGCCGAATACCGCGGAGCGGTTTTAATTTTTTCCCGCACTAAGCACGGCGCGAGAAAAATTTGCAACGCCGTAAGAGACATGGGGCATAGGGTCGCCGAAATTCATTCCAACCGCTCGCTGGGCCAGCGCCGGGAAGCATTGGACGGATTTAAATCTGGAAGATACCGCGTGCTCGTGGCCACGGATATTGCTTCTCGCGGGATTGATGTGGTGGGGATTGAAGTGGTTATAAATTACGACTTGCCGGATAACCCCGGAGATTATGTGCACAGGATCGGGAGAACCGGCAGAGCTGGAGCGCCAGGACGTGCAATATCTTTCGCCACGCCCGACCAAAAAAGCGCCGTCCACGATATTGAAAAACTTCTCCGCACGGCAATCGCGATATCCAAGCATCCGGAATTTTCGGAAGAAAAATTCATAGAATACAAAACTACTCCACGGCATTTTTCGCACAAGCGTTTCGGCCAAAGTTTTTCCCGCCCCTCCTACGGCGGCCGCGGCAGATTTTTCAGGAAATAATTTTTGACTTGAAAACTCAGCGTAAATTTGACTCTCTTTGATTTTTGGTGTAGTATTAAAAAGCCTCGCGCGAGAGGCTTTTTTTAAATAAAATTTTTATGGAAATACGAAACATAGCAATCATCGCCCATGTGGACCATGGGAAGACAACTCTTACAGATGCGCTCCTGCGCCAAACCGGCGCTTTTAAGGAAGGCGTGTCTATGGATTCAAACGCTCTGGAATTGGAGCGCGGGATTACGATTTATTCAAAAAACGCGGCGATCAATTATAAAAATACCAAAATCAACATCGTGGACACGCCCGGGCATGCTGACTTCGGCTCTGAAGTGGAGCGAGTTTTGCGAGCGATTGATTCGGTGCTTTTGGTGGTGGACGCGCAGGAGGGGCCGATGCCGCAAACAAGATTTGTTTTAAAAAAATCTCTGGAACTTGGCATAAAACCGATTGTGATAATAAATAAAATTGATAAACCCGCCGCCGACCCAGTCAAATGCGTGGATGAGGTGCTGGAACTTTTTTTGGAGTTGGGCGCTTCGGACGAGCAAGCAAATTTTCCAGTGGTTTACGCAAACGGCAAGGCCGGTATTGCTAAGATAAAACTTACTGACGAATCTAATGACTTAACTCCTCTCTTAGAAACCATAATTAAACACGTGCCGTCGGCTTCGTCCGAAAATTTGGTTGAAAAACCCTTGCGCTTTCAGCCGTTTAATTTGGGCTACGATAATTTTTTGGGCAGGCTCGCGGTGGGCCGGGTCTATGAAGGCGTTTTAAAATCCGGAGAAAATATTGTGATAAAAAATAGCGGAACGCGGACGGGAAAAATCAGCAAAATTTTTACTTTCAACGGTTTAGAGCGCGTTGAGACATCGGAAGCCATCGCCGGAGACATCGCGCTTGTCGCGGGGCTTCCAGATATTTACATCGGCGAAACCGTGATGAAAGATGAAAGCTTAGAAGCGCTTCCGGCAATTAAAATAGACGAGCCGACAATCTCTCTTAATTTTTTGGTAAATAATTCGCCCTTCGGCGGGCGTGAAGGAAAATTTGTCACCTCGCGACAGATTAGGGAATATTTGGAACGAGAGCTTGAAGTGAACGTCGGGCTTCGAGTTGAATTTGCATCGGGAGATATTTTTTCCGCCGAAGGCGGATCCGCCTCTTGCGGAAAAGTTTCGGGCAGGGGCGAACTCCACATCGCGATACTTTTGGAAAATATGCGTCGGGCCGGCTATGAACTTCAGGTTTCCCAGCCGCAAGTCATTATTAAGGAAGAGGGCGGCGAAAAATTGGAGCCGTTTGAAGAAGTGATTATTGACGCACCCGCGGAATATCAGGGCACGATAATTGAGCGTTTGGGCTTGCGTGGATTTATTTTGACAAATCTTTTTAATAAAGAAAATATCGTCCGGCTTTCTTTGGAAGGGCCGACCCGCGGAATTTTGGGTTACCGCAACCAATTCACCATAGACACCAAGGGCGAAGGAATTTTCGCGTCGCATGTTTTAGGTTTCAAGCCGATGAAAGGAGAAATAAGAAAGCGTGCGACGGGGTCCATGGTTTCAATGGCCAATGGCAAAGCATTGGGATTTTCGCTTTGGGGTTTGCAGGACCGCGGAATGCTTTACATCGGCCCGGGGACTGAAGTTTATAAAGGAATGGTAATCGGCAACACGGCCAAGGGAGACGAAATGTTCGTAAATCCGACCAAGGGAAAAGAGCTTACCAATATGCGCTCAAAAAGCTCGGACGAAGCGCTCACGCTCTCGCCTCCTTATATTTTGACGATTGAGCGCGGTTTGGAAATCATGTCCGAAGACGAGTATCTGGAAATAACTCCCCAAAGCGTGAGATTGAGAAAGCAAAATCTGGTAAAATAAAAAACCGGCTTGAAAACCCGGTGATTTTGAAGTTTTCCACACCACCTATCGACTTTTAATTTGGGTTTTTGTTACATTAACAATGTGCTTGCGGGCGCAAGCCCCGTTCAGCTAAAGATTTCTTAAGCTGAAGGCAAGCACAACAAAGATATCCCGCCTGCGGGATGTTTTTGTTTTGTGATTTTTATAACATATATAAAAGCAGAAACGTGTCTTAAAATCTATACTATGTAAATTGGACGATAGGTTAGAATACGTAGTATACGTATTAAAAATAGAGAGGTAGAAAAAATCTAAAAAAGAAGTATAATTAGCCGATGGACATCGCGTCGCATGGGCTTTGGGGAGGAGTCGCTTTCGGAAGGAAAAATATAAAAAGCTTCTGGCTGTCTCTTTTATTCGGCGTTTTGCCCGACCTTTTAGCTTTCGGGCCGTTTTTTGTCGGAATTTTTCTTGGGTTTTACCAACGCCCGCTTTTCAACGGAACCGAACCTCCCAACCCAGCGCTCATCCCCTCTTTTGTAGGGCAAATTTATAATATAACCCACAGTTTGATTATATTTGCCGCGGTATTTTTCATAGTTTGGTTTATTTTAAAAAGGCCGGTTTATGAAATGTTGGCTTGGGGATTGCATATTCTTTTTGATATTCCGACTCATTCCTACGCATTTTTCCCCACGCCTTTTTTGTGGCCAATATCCGCTTTCAAAATAAACGGCGTCCATTGGGGCGACCCGATTATTCTTTACCCCAACATAATTTTACTGCTGATTTTATATATTTGGTTTTTTAAATATAAATGCAAGGTTAAACTTTGAGATAGCGGCGAATGGCGATGTAGGCAGATAAAACTCCTAAAAGCACGCCTGCAACAAGTAATATAAAAAATATCTGTAAAATATTGGAAAGGAAATACTGAAAAACATTAACCCCGCCAAAAAGCGCGGATGTTTTATTGCCCATCAGCCAGAAAGCCGGATATAGCAGTGCCAAAGTAAAAAAAGAAGCAATAATGCCGTGAATTATTCCTTCAACTAAAAACGGTCCCCGAATAAAAGCTCTGGAAGCCCCCACCAGCTGCATCACAGAAATTTCATCTCTGGAATTATAAATAGCCAGCCTCACGGTGCTGTAAGCGACCATCAAAGCGATTACTGCCAAAATCAAACTCACGGCAAAACCAATCCGGCGCGAAGTTGAAAGCAGAGAAGATAGCCGGTCAATTACAAATTGGTTTTGTCTGTAAGTTATTTTTTTCTGTCCCGAAGAATCGGCGTCTAAAATTCCGCCGTAGGACCCTTTTTCCAAAAACTTGCTGATAGCGTCGTATTTGGATGAGTCATGGGCTTTAATTTCCAAGCTCGAAGAAAAAGGATTGGCGCCGACTACTTCCAAAGACTGCAAAATGGCTTCGTCCCCAATATGCCTCTCGCGAAAAGCCGCCAACGCTTCATCGGCCGAGATGTATTTTACGGCGCGCACTTCGGGCAACGCTTCCAGATCTTTTTTTAACGCTAAAATCTGCTCTTCCGGCGCGCCAGTTTTAAAATAAGCGCTGATATCCACCTTTTCCTCCAAAGAAGAAATAATGCCGGATAAAAAAGCGCTTCCCACAATTACCGAACCGATCATAAAAATAGACAAGGATATTACCAAAACAGTCGCCGCGCTGACCACGCCGTTTCTGAAAAAATTCAAAAACCCCCATTTAAGAATCCTCCGAAAAGTTATCTTATCCATGGCCATGGGTCAATTATAGCACATATCTCCCCCTCTGCTCGTCTCGCACTAATTTCCCTTTCTCTAGAGTGACAACGCGGCGTTTCAGAGAATTTATTATTTCTTTGTCGTGCGTGGCGAGGATGACCGTGGTCCCCAAATCGTTTACTTTTTCCAAAAGACGGATTATTTCCAAAGTGTTCAACGGGTCCAAATTTCCGGTTGGTTCATCCGCGATTACCACGTCCGGCCTAGAAACAATCGCCCGGGCGATGGCCACGCGCTGTTTTTCTCCGCCGGAAAGCTCATGTGGAAAATGCCATGACTTATCCATCAGCCCCACCAGCTCCAAAACCTGCGGCACATCATGCTTGATATCGTCGTCTTCCTTTCCGCCCGCCTCCAGCGCGAAAGCTACGTTTTCGTAAGCGGTCTTTTGAGGCAAAAGCCGATAGTCCTGAAAGACCACGCCCATCCGCCTTCTGATGAATGGGAGTTCCTCTCTGGACGCGGCATGAATATCGCTCGATTCAAAAAAAACCTTGCCCGAGGTTGGCCGGTCTTCGGCTAAAAGCAATTTTAACAGCGTTGATTTGCCGGCTCCTGACTGGCCCACCACCGAGATGAATTCATTGGGGGCAATGGTAAAAGAAACATCCTCAAGCGCGATTGAGGTTGGAGAATACACTTTGGAAACTTTATCAAAATAAATCAATGGATTGGGAATAATCAAGTTAGATGCTTAATTCTGATTCTACAATATTTTCCAGCTCCCCCGCAAGTACCCCATCCACATCGGCTGTTTCAAACCCGGTGCGGTGGTCTTTTACCATTTGATAAGGATGAAAGACGTAGGAGCGGATCTGGTGGCCCCATTCTATTTGGGGAATTTTTCCGCCACGAATTTCTTTTCTTTCCGACTCCGTTTTTTTTATTTCCAATTCATAAAGTTTGGCGCGTAAAATATTCAAAGCGTGTTTTCTATTGGCTTGCTGGGTTCTTTCCGAGCTCGCGTGCGCCGTGAGTCCAGTGGGTTTGTGTAAAATGCGGACGGCGGTTTCCCTCTTATTCACGTTTTGCCCGCCCGGCCCGCTAGAGCGCGCAAAAGTGATTTCTAAATCGGTTTCATTAATGGGCGCCTCGTCGGGATCGGTAATTTCCGGCAAAATCTCAACAAGCGCAAAAGAAGTGTGCCTTCTTTTATTGGCGTCATAAGGCGAAATGCGCACCAAGCGGTGAACACCATATTCTTTTTTTAAATAACCATAAGCAAATTTCCCGGAGATCTCAGCGGACGCGTTTTTGATCCCGCCGAATTCATTGGGATGATTATGCAAAACTTTAAAATTCCAGCCGCGCCGAGCGGAAAATTTTTCATACATTTGAAATAAAATTCTCGCCCAGTCTTCGGCGTCGTCTCCGCCGGCGCCGGCAAAAATTTGCAAAAGCGCGCTGCCTTTGTCGTACTTTCCGGAAAAAAGCTGGCTTCTTTCCAGCTCATTAAATTTTCTTTCCAAAGCATGGGCTTCGTTCAAATCCGCCAAATTGCCAGCGTCCTCCAAAATTTTCTCCCAGGAAGATACGGTTTCCTTAAGCTCCGCTATTTCTTTTGCGATTTTTTGCGCCTTTTCGTTATCATCCCAAAAACCGGGGCGGATGGACTCCTGCTCCAACTTTATTAAATTTTCTTTTTTATCGCGCAAGTCAAAGACGGTCCGCCGCCCGGCGGACCTTTTGTGCCAGTTCTTCAATGTAAAATTTATCTTTAGCTTCCATAAATTTACAGTAGCACAAAAATCCGATTTAGTATAGTATTTTGAATATGCCGCCTTAGCTCAGCCGGTAGAGCAATGCTTTCGTAAAGCAGAGGTCCCGAGTTCGAATCTCGGAGGCGGCTTAAAAAATAAGCGGGTATGGTTTAGTGGCAAAATGATTGCTTCCCAAGCAATAGATCGGGGTTCGATTCCCCGTACCCGCATAAAATATTTATTTAATTTTAATCTCCCCATTCTCCCAATAAAATCCGGGGTAGTAGATTTTTACTTTGGCGGTTTTGAGAAGTGCCGACCAAAGGTCGGCCAGGCGTTCCGGATTGGATTCGTAATAATCTGTCAGCGCGTCTTTTTTTGCCTGCGGCAATAAAACCAACTTTTGGAAATCAGCCGCCGAAATTCCGTAAAGGTTTTTGGAAGCCTCGTCTAATGACAAATTTTTATTTCCACGCAATGTTCTTTGCAGAATCTCTTCGGCTTTTTTCGCAAGCTCCGGATTGGCTTCCAGAATAAGCTCGTCCAAAAGCCTGCTTTCTATAATACTTTCCAAAGCCATTTTTTTTATCTCTTCCGGGGGTGAAACAGATTTTCTGGAGATCTTATCAAAAGCGCCGATCGCGCCGTTAACTTTTTGAAATTCGGCATAACCCACCAGTGTCCCCTCAACTTTAAGGACCGGCAAAAATCCGAAGCTTATGTATAAAACAGCTCCCAAAAATAAAATTATAAGCGAAATCATTATATTCTTTTTTGTGAAAATTTTCAGCATTTTTTAAAAACCGAGCCTACCTTTAACCGCCGACCATAAAGACGCCGGCCAATCCCCGGTTAGCCCCGGCGGCCTGGCTTGTGACGCGTCGTCCAGAAAAATCACCACTTCTTCTCCGGGCTTTTTTAAATTAAATTTGCCCCGGGCTTCTCTGTCCAAACCGGCCTCGGTGCGCAAATCCTCCGCCTTGGCCTCCCAAGTCGCCTTGGCCGAATCCGCCTCCGCGATTTTTTTCTCCAAAGTTTTAATTTCTCCACGCAAAGCCAGTTCTTTTTCCAAGGCCCGAAAAATCCCCCACAAAGCAGAAATTACCAGGAGCCCAGCGATAAATATCACCGGCCAGGAAAAAACCGCGCGCTGGACTTCTTTGTTTTCTTGAAAATCATTAAACGCCATGCTACTATATTTTTAACATGAAATTCGCGACAAAAAAAGCCAAAATCGTCTGGAACATTATAAGTGTCATCGCCATCATCGCCATGCTATCATTCCTGATTGTCCCCTATCTCTAATTATTTCCTAATCATTTTTAAATAAACCTCCGGAGGAATATTGTAATCCGCTCGGACGCCTAATCTTTTTTTGCCCTCTTTTTGCTTTTTCCAAAGCTTCATTTTGCGGCTTCTATCTCCGCCGTAAAGATGCCCCGTCACGTCCTTACTCATTGCTTTCAAAGACCGAGAAGCTAAAATTCTCCCATGGGCTTTCGCCTGAATTTTTAAAGAAAAAAGCGCGCGTGGCAAAATATTATAAAGCTTCTCCACCGCCGCCTCGGCTTCATGCTCCAGCCGGGCATGGGAAACAATTCTTGAAAAAGCCGGCACGATTTCTTCAGCCACCAAAACATCCAATCTTACCAAATCGGCTTGCCGGAGGTCTAAAAATTCATAGCCCAATGAAGCATAGCCCTGTGAGACGCTCTTTAACGCGTCAAAAAAATCGCGCATCAGCTCCCGTAAAGGCATCTCGCCGTCTATTTTTATGCGGGACTCGGAAAACTTGGTTGTGAAGAAAATTTTCACTTCATGCTCGCCCAAGAGTTTTAAAATTCCGGAAAGTTTTTCGGGCGGAGCGAGTATTTCTATTTTTATATATGGCTCCAGAATCTCCAAAATTTCATGCTCGTCCGGAAATTTATGTGGCGAATAGACCTCTGCTTCGCCCTGTTTTGTCTTTACGCGATATTTCACCGTCGGCGTGGCGGCGATAACTTTGACGCCAAAATCCCTGATAAGACGCTCAACAACGATTTCTAAGTGAAGCATTCCCAAAAATCCGCACCGAAAACCTCGGCCCAAAACGCCGGATGATTCTTCTTCAAAAAAAAGTGCGCTGTCCACAAGCTTTAATCTTTCCAGGGCGCGTCTTAAATCCTCAAACCTATCCTGATCTTCGGGATAAATACTGGAAAATACTACGGGCTTAATTTCTTTGTAGCCCGCGAGCGGAGCGATATTTGAAGATTCTTTTAAAATAGTATCCCCAACTCGGACTATCTTGGCCTCTTTTATTCCGGTAACAATATAACCGATCTCGCCCGCCTCCAGCATATCTCTAACTCCCAACTCCGGTTTAAAAATTCCCACCTCGCCAACAGTAAAAATTTCTTTAGCCTCCGCCAATTTAAGTTTCAAACCTTTTTTTATTTCTCCGTCAAAAATTCTGGCGTGCGCTATCACCCCTCGGTGGATTGAGTATTCAAAATCAAAAATCAAGGCTCGGACATCGCCCCGCGGGAAAACACTCGGTGTTTTTGGAGCTTCAACACCGAGTGTTGAAGAGTGGGGCGATGGCACTCGCCTGACAACTTCCTCCAAAAGATTTTCCACGCCATCGCCAGTTTTAGCAGATACTTCCAAAATTTCTTCTTCGCCGCAACCCAGCAGATTTACAATTTCTTCTTTGGTTTCAGAAATTCTTGCCTGCGCTAAATCAATTTTATTCACAATTGGAATAATTTTCAGATTTAATGACCTGGCAAGCTCAATATTGGAAATAGTCTGCGCTTCCACTCCTTGCGTGGCGTCCACCAATAAAATCGCGCCCTCCACAGCGGCCAAAGCGCGCGAAACTTCGTAGTTAAAATCAATATGTCCCGGTGTATCAATTAGGTTGAGCACATAATTTTTATAATGCATCCGAACAGGTTGCATTTTGATAGTGATTCCTCGTTCTCTTTCTAACGGATGCATATCCAAAAACTGCTCCCGCATTTTGCGCTTCTCCACCGTCCCAGTTATCTCCAGCATCCTATCCGCCAGCGTGGATTTCCCGTGGTCAATATGCGCGATGATGCAGAAGTTTCTTATATTTGACATAAATAGAGTTTATAGAAAATTTAAAAAATAAAAAAGACTCCGAAAAACTCAAAAAATCGCATATACTCACTTTTGTACGATCGTGAATAATTGAGTATATAGCAAAATTAGGAAATAAATAAAAAAAGACCCCGAGCCGAAGCTGGAATCTTTTGGTGTGGAGCAGGAAAAAAAAATTAGCGTTTGGCCATTTTCACCTTTTCAAAAGGCACAATCCACGCCCCCCGTTGTAGAATTCTTACATCGACCATAACGGTGCTTCTATTATGATTCTGCCACGACTTGCCATCTGTGCCGCCGCGCCAGCCTTTATTGAAAAGGTGTTTTTCGGCGTCGAGCTTAGAAGGAAAGGTGCCTGTCACGCCTACCACGCTTGGATATTTGTCCGTTCCGTCGTGATAAACAATGGCTTGCGGTTTTTCCTTAACTTTCTCCTTCTCTACCTTTACTTTTACTTCCTTGGCTTTTTTAGCCATAGCACACCTCCTTTTTGGTTTTCTGCCTGTATTTTCTACTCTATATCTTAGCCTACTCCAAGTATAGCAAATTAAAAAGGGCTTGTCAAGTGTTTTGATAGTTTTTACCCAAAATAGGCCTAGAAAGCCAAAATGTCCTTATTTTATAAGGGTTTTTTGGATTTAAGAGAAATCGCCCAAATTAAGGTAACTTCTCCGGTTCGGGGGCGGGGACCATGTCGGCTTTGCTTTTTTCTTTCTCCAAAAAGAAAGCTTTCAAGCTATGATAAATTTCAAAAAGTTCGGGACTCTTTAAAATCCAAAGCACGGCGACTATGGCTAAAATCCCCAAGACGCCGGCGAAAAATCCCTGCAAAAATATCCCCAGAAAAGTATGAAGATTAAAAAGATTAGAAAAAATATTAAGCCCCCAATAAGCCGCGAGTCCTCCAGCGGCGCTCGCGGCGGAAATCTGAAACAGCGTCCGCCAAATGCCTCGCGTCGGGAACCAGCCGAAGACGGCTTTGAAAGAAAAAAATAAAAAAATAAAATTAAACAAAGACCCGACCAAAATTCCCAAAGGCAAAGACATCACCCTGATGTCTGAAATATCACTTAGATGAAGCGCTCCGGATAAAAATTGTGCGAAACCGCTCTGGGGCGCTCTTCCAAGCGAAGCCGCGAACCAAAACGCGGAGCCTACGGAAAGTATTGAAGACGCCACATTAATTATAAGCGGGCGCCAGGATTCGCCTTCGGCGTAAAAAGCGCGCACTAAAAGCATAAACAAACTCTGAAAAACCACGGCCAAGCTCAAAATAAATAAAGCGGCCGCGGTAAGCCTGGTGTCGGACCAGTTGAAAACACCCGAACCCAAAACCACGCGCACAATCTGCGCCCGAAGCACCAAAAGTAAAACCGACATAGGCAGAGTCCAAAAAACAATGTGCCGCATAGCCGCGGAAAAATATCTGTCAAACTGATCTTTGGCTTTATTTATGGAAAAAGAAACCAAATCCGGAAAAGCCGCCACGCTGTAGGAAAGCCCGATGACGGTGACCGGAATATATTCCAAATTCAAAGCCAAATTAAAAATGGAAATGCTCCCCTGCGAAAAAACCGAGGCCATGCCGGTTAAAATAAAAATCGTTATCTGTGTGATGCTCAAACCCAGAGTCCGCGGCAAAGAAAGCCAAGCGACCCGTTTTAAATCCGCGCTCCACAATCTTTTCAGTTTAGGCGTAATGCTAAGATTCTTAAGAGAAGGAATTTGGATGGCCATATGGAGAAACGCGCCCAAAACCACACCCCAAGCCAGCCCAGCGAGGCCCATAAATCTGTAAAAAACCGTTATGCCCAAAATAACGCCGACGTTATAAAAAACCGGAGCAAGCCCATAGACAAAAAAACGCCGGAAGGCCTGGGTGACGCTTGAGAAAATATTTGAAAGCCCGAGAAAAATCGGCGAAAGCAGCATAATGCGGGCCAAAAACGCGGTTTGGGCCAAATCTTTATCTAAAAATCCCGGGAGGGAAAATTTAACAATCTGGGACATAAAAATAAAAGCCGTAGCGCTTAAGACGAAAACCGCCAAAGAAAAACTCAATACTGCAGACCCCAAAAGTTCCTCCGACCATTCTTTTTTTTCTCCGAACTTTTTTAAAAATATCGGGATAATCGCGGTGGACGCGGTAAAAAGCAGCATGAAAGTATAAATAAAGTCGGGCACTCTGAAAGCCGCGTAATAAATGTCCAAAGAGCGCGAAGCCCCGAACATCCCTGCCAAAAAACGGTCTCTAAAAAGGCCTAGGATATCGGCCGAGATTCCAAAAAAACCGAGCCAAAGCGCCGCGTGATGAATATTCTCAAGATCGGCGTGAAAAATTTTAGTAAATTTCATCTCTCCTTAACCGGAGTTTCTTTTCTTTTCTCCGGAGCCTGGCCCGGTGGGGCAATGCCGGCCAGCGCGGTTTTGCTTAATTTAAGATTTACAATAATTTTTTTAACTTCGTCGTTATCCGGATTAAGCGCCGAAATTTTCTGAAATTCGGAAATGGCCTCGGTACTTCTGCCGAGTTTATCGTAAATAAGGCCCAAGAAATATCTGGCGTTGGAATAGTTGGGGCTTATTTCTACAGAGCTCTTAAACACAACTTCGGCGTCGCTCAAACGATTGGCGCGATAATATAGAAGCCCCAGTTGAAAAAGCGCGCCGATGTCCTTGGGCACCAAGAGCGCGGCGGCCTCTCCGCGACGTATGGCTTCAGCAGCTTGGCCCTCGGCGTCATAAACTTGCGCCAAAAGAAAATGCCCCTCCGCGTAATCTGGTTTTAAAGCTACGGTTTTCAAAAGCGCTTCCTCTGCTTTTTTTAAAGAATCGCGATTTTTTTTCAGAGAGAAATCCGCAAGATAAGTTATGGCCTTATCGCGCCACAAAAGCGGACTAGTCGGGGCCCGTTTTAAAGCTTCGTCATATTGGATTTGGGCCGCGTCCATAGAACCGGCAGCGTTTAGCTGGACCAGGAATCCATAAATTTGGCCGAGCGTCCGGTAATTTAAAAAATCCAACGGCTCCTGGCGGATGGCTTCTTGAGCGGTGGAAACCGCGCGGTCAAAAAAATCTTTAAAACGAGAACCCAAAATATCCGGCGGAGTGGTTTTATCCTGCGATAAAACTTGAGCCTTGGACATATAAATCTGGGCAAGCGATCTGAGATACAAATCGTTTCTAATATCCGCTTGGACGGCCAATATAAGTTGTTTCTCTGCGTCATCCAGATTTCCACGGTTCGTGGCTTCCAACCCCCTAGCATAAGCCAATTGGCCGACATATCGGCGCACTACGGTGTAGGTGCCTAAAACTCCCAAAATTATAAAGAATACCACCGCCAAGGCCGAAATAAATCCGCGCGGGCCTTCTCTGACTAAAGAAAATTCATAGGTTTTGAACACGCCAGCGTGCCGCATGGCCGCCAGCATCAAGCCCAAAGCCACGAACCCCAAAGCCGCCAAGACATAGCCCACAGCGTAAAGCGACCACATCAAAATCGTAAAACTAAAAAGCAAAAAAGCAGTAAAAACCAAAACTTCGGAGTTTTCGCCGGAATTTTTTGTTAAAGTCTTAAGCCCCAAGTACCAAATCCATCCCAAAAAAATCACGAAAGCCAGCCAGCCCAAAAGACCCGCTTCGCCCAGCGCGCTTAACATTAAGGAAGAACCACTTACAAAACGAAGCCCCCAAAAAGGAGTATTATTGATTTCCGGGGGTCTGTATTTATCCCACAAATATCCGAAAGATGTCGGCCCAGCGCCGAAAACCAGATTTTCGCGAAGCGCTTTGCTTACCACGTTAAAAGTAGTTTGATGAGTCACGCCGACTTCCACCGGCGCCGGAAAAGTTATGGCAGAGGCAATAAAATTACTGAAAAATAAAGCGAAAAGTGAAATTAAGAGAAGCCCCAGCGGAATCCCCACGGCCGAGAGCGAAATATTTTTCTTCCAGATCGCGTGGCTTAAAAGCAAAATCGCGAAAAATCCGACAACTCCCCAAATCAACGGAAAATTAACCACCAAAATCAAAAGCGAAGAAAGTAAAAATGAAATCGCCACAGCCCATTTCATGGCTCCGGAATAAATTCGCAAAAATGGATAAAGCATCATCAGAAAAAACGCCGCCGCAAAACCGACGCTGTTCCAAGAACCGACGGCGTTAAAAATCCTGCTTTGAAAAAGCCCCCCGAGGTTCTGCCCTAATCCGAAAACATCAAAAACCAAGGTCGTCAGCAAAAATAAAAGCAACCCTAATCCTAAAGCGGTAATCAATCTAGTGAGCGAGCGGCCGTCGGAAAAAAGCAGCATAATCATGGCGCTCATCAAAAAGAAAGTAACCATTGCTAAAAAACTGGTTGGTTCTGATCCAAGCCCCCAAAGAGCCGCGCCCGAGCGGGAAATCAACGCCGAAGCCAGCCAAGAAAGAAGCAACGCGCCGGCCGCTATAAAAACTGGGTGCCACGGCAACGCGACATTGCCGGATTTTATGGAATAAGCCAAAAATAGAATAAAAGATAAAAATACCAAAATGGATACCATCAGCACTTTGTTGAATTCCACCGGGTTAATAGTGGTAGGCAAAAACCACACCGGCAGAAGAAAGACCAAAGCTATAAGGCACCATTGGGCCGATTTGTATAAAACTTCACTTGATATAGACATATTGGTAAATTATACAAAAACCCAGCCCCGACGTAAAGCCGGGGCTGGGGATTCTCCACCTGTAAGCCGAGTTCTGTCCCCGCCAAGAGCTTACGTGCTTAGGCGGAGGATAATCATCTGTCTGGGCCCGAGATTACTCTTCGGGCTCTAGCCCCCGTTAATGAGGTTGCACCGGGCAGGTGTTTTTCACCGCACGCTGTCGCCAACGTACGCTGTGAGCTTTTACCTCACCTCTTTTCACCCTTGCGTATCAACTTTTTTGGCTTTAGGCCAAAATTGATGATGTCGCGGTATTGTTTCTGTGACACCCCCGACGCACTATTAAAATCTAATAATGAAGTCGGGGCTCCGATTTTACGTCGGAGTATCCGTCCCCATAAAATTTCTTCTATGAAGCGTGGCCGTTAGCCACTGCCACTAAACTAATCAACTATTTAACTAGTCAACTAATATGGTGCTCGGACTTTCCTGTCGCCTAAGGCGACCGATTATCCGGTGAAGAATCTTATTAGATTATAGCAAACCTAATTTAAAAATCAAGAGCAACTCCCCAAATTCTCCCCGCAAGAGGGGCAGGTGTAGCAGGAGCCGGTGCGAATCATTATCGCGCCGCAACGGCAGGCCGGAGCGTCTTGATAAGCAAAAATTGTTGAGGCGTGGGCTGAAGCAAGTTTTGGCTGTTCACTAAGCTTAACTGGCTCCGCCGCGGCCGCCGCCGTAGTCTCTTGGGTTTGATGCGAATAGATGCCGAAAGAAGCCTGGTCATCCGGAGAAAGAAAATTGAGCGCTAAAAATTTTCCGATGTAATCCAAAATTGATTTTGCCAGCGGAATATCGGGATTTTCCGTAAATCCAGCCGGTTCAAAACGGGAGTGGACGAATTTTCTGATTATAGTTTCAACTGGAACACCTGATTGCAAAGCCACCGACATCAAAACTCCGATGGCGTCTAAAAGTCCGGAAATGGTTGACCCTTCTTTGGCCACGCGGATAAAAACTTCTCCCAATTTTCCGTCTTCATACACGCCGCAGTGAATATAGCCCTCGTGCCCGGCGATGGAAAATTTGTGGCGCAGAGATTTTACGTCATGTGGCAATTTTTTTCTTTCCACGGCCGACGGCGCTTCTTTTATTTCTTCCGGAGCAGTTTTAGTTTTAGAAGTGTTCAGGGGCTGGGAACCTTTGGATTTATCGCGGTAGATGGCAATGGCTTTCAATCCCATCCTCCAAGCGTCAATATAAGTGTTTGTAATATCTTCAACCGTCGCCGACTCCGGCAAGTTCACCGTTTTAGAAATCGCCCCGGAAATAAACGGCTGGACCGCGGCCATCATACGGATGTGCCCCGAATAATGTATAGCGCGCTTTCCGCCGGGAGCGTTGGTGGCGCAATCAAAAATCGCGAAATCTTTTTCTTTAAGATGCGGAGCCCCTTCAATGCCATCATGCGCCAAAATATAATCCATTATTTCACTCGCTTCTTTTTCTTTATAGCCCAAATTTTTAAGCGCTCGCTCTACTGAAGTATTTACAATTTTCAAAAATCCTCCTCCCACCATTTTTTTATAAGCCACCAAAGAAAATGCTGGCTCAATGCCCGTGGTCGTGGCGTCCATCATAAATGAAATCGTGCCGGTGGGAGCGATTACCGAAACCTGCGAGTTTCTCACGCCGAATTTTTTGCCATTTTCGTATGTCTCGGCCCAAGGCGTCTGGGCGGCCTCCCACAAATCGCGCTGCAGGTGTTTTTTATTTATTTTTTTAGCCTCATCGCCGTGCATTTTAATAACATTAAGCATCGGCTCACGATTTTTTTTGTAGCCGGCAAATGCCCCGACCGCTTCGGCGATTTCGGCGGAAATTTTATAAGCTTCGCCGGTCATTATGGAAGAAATCGCTCCAGCCCAAGCTCTGGCTTCGTCGGAATCATAAGCAAAGCCCAACTGCATCAGCATGGCGCCCAAATTGGTGTACCCCAAGCCAAGCTCTCTAAAATCCCTGGCGTTTTGCTCAATCTTGGGCGTTGGATAAGAAGAATTATCAATCACGCTGTCCTGGGCGATTATTAAAATATCAACGGCTTTTTTAAAAGCAGTAAAATCAAATTCTCCTTCTTTCAAAAAAGTAAGCAAATTGATGGAAGCGAGGTTGCAAGCCGAATCATCCAAGTGCATGTATTCCGAACAGGGGTTGGAACCGTTGATGCGTCCAGTTGCGGGTGCGGTGTGCCATTTGTTAATTGTTGTATCAAACTGCATGCCGGGGTCAGCGCAATTCCAAGCCGCTTCGGCAATGGTATTCATTAAGTCGCGCGCCCGGATGGTTTCGAAAACCTCTCCGGTTTTAACCATTTTTAAATCCCAATTTTTATCCGCCAAAATCGCGTTCATAAAATCATCGGTGGCTCTTACAGAATTATTTGCGTTCTGAAAAAATATATTGGTGTAAATGTCTCCGTCTATGGAATCGTCGTACCCCAAAGCAATCAATGCTTTGGCTTTTTCTTCTTCTTTCCATTTGGACACAATGAAGTGTCTGATATCCGGATGGTTGGCGTTTAAAATTACCATCTTAGCCGCCCTGCGGGTTTTCCCTCCCGAGCGGATTGTGCCGGCAATGGCGTCGGCGCCCTTCATAAAGGACACCGGACCTGAAGATTTCCCACGGTTTGAAATATTTTCTTTGGAAGATCTTAGATTGGAAAGATTTATGCCCGCACCGGAACCTCCGGAAAAAATCATCATCTCTGTCCGATACCACTCGGCAATGGACTCTTTATCGTCCGTAATGGACAATATAAAACAAGCGGAACATTGGGGCTTTTTCTCAACGCCCACGTTAAACCAGACCGGCGAGTTAAATGAAGCGCGCTGATTTACCAAAAGCCATTTAAGTTCTTCATTGAAAATTTGAGAATCTTTATCGGCCGCGAAATAACCATCCTTTTTCCCCCAGCCGGTTACGGTATCCGCCACGCGATCAATCAATTGGCGCACAGAGTACTCCCTGCCGGGCTTTCCAACATGCCCCATGAAATATTTTTCTGCAACAATGTCCGTCGCAGTTTGAGACCAGAACTTGGGCACCTCCACATCAGGCTGTTCAAAAATAATTTCGCCCTTAGAAGATGTGATTTTTGCAGTCCGGCGCTCCCATTCCAGTTCGTCATAAGGATGGACGCCTTCTTTAGTGAAGTAGCGCTTGATGGCAAGGCCTTTTTTCATAAAAAAGACCCCTGTCTGCGGATTATCCTTCAAAACCACATTGCCGGCGTCGTTCATTTGTTTATTTTACACTTATGTAATACATATATGTAGGCATGGCCCTGTGGATAATTATTTTTTGCGTCTTTTTATTTTTTTAAAAAACTTTTTACTTCAATTTAATGGCAATCAATCCGTATTTTTTTATTTTTTCTTTCAATTTTTGTTTTTCCGCAGACTAAAATGAGTTTGCCAGAAAAATATCCCGATTCACCGCCCTAAACCGCAAAATGATCTTTTTATTTCGCATTTTTTATTTTTTCCCTATGACTTGTATCCAGCGGGTGTGTCCGAAAGAAGATATATTTTCATAACTGATTTCAAGCTCAAGCTCTTTCATCAAATTTTTTATTTCATCCAAAGTAAAATAGCTGAAAAATCTTTCGTAAGGATATCCGTAATCATTTTCTGTTTTTATTTCTTCGTCCGCGCCGCCGGATTTTTTTTCTTTGACCGCTATGTATAAATATCCGCCGAGTTTTAATTTATCCAATAATTTCTTTATTGTTTTCTTCGCGTCTTTTTTATGAATATGCAATAAAACCGCTTGCATAAAAATTCCGTCAAATTTCTCCTCCAATTTATCTGCTTCATTTATATGCATCGCAAAGAATTTTCCGGAGGGCGTTTCTCTTTTTGCTATTTCAATAAGCTTGTCTGAAAAATCTATTCCGACAACTTTCAATCCTTTACCTATCAGGTATTTAGATTTATTACCGGCGCCACAACCGGCATCAAGCACCAAACTATTTGGTTTTAAAAGCGAAACAAATTTATTGGTTCCTTCAACCCACCAATTATCCTGCTTATGATCTTTGTGCCAGTCTTCCGCTATTCTATTATATGTTTCCCGCAAATCCATATTTTACAGCAGCGTCACCGAGGCCACAGAGTCGCCTGCATTCATTTTCATAATACGAACGCCTTGAGTGGCGCGGGAAAGCGACGGAATTTGCGAAAGCGGCGCGCGAATAACCTGGCCTTTTTTGGAAATTGCGATTATTTCCACCTGATCGTCTTTTACAACCTGCACCGAGACCAACGGACCGGTCTTTGAAGTGACTTTGCTGGTTTTTGTGCCCGACCCGCCACGCTTCTGAATTCTATATTGGGAAACCGAAGTTTTTTTGCCGTAGCCAAGCGAAGAGACCGAGAGAATCTCCGGTTTTTTCGCTCCACTTGTAATTATATCCATCCCCACAATCTCATCATTTTTTTTGAGCCGCATTCCACGCACTCCCTGCGCTGTTCGTCCCATGGCTCGAATATCTTTTTCTTTAAATCTCACGGCCTGTCCAAGTTTTGTGGAAAGTATCGCTTCTTCTCCCGCCGAAACTATCCGCGCGAAGCGCAAAGTATCCCCTTTTTTCAAATTAATCGCGCGGATGCCGCTTCTTCTAACATCTTCAAAACCTTTTGCTTCAACTTTTTTTGTAAGTCCGCGTTCGGTGGAAAGCATTACGTAATTTTTTTCGCCCTTGTTGGCTTTAGGCACTGGAAGAATCGATGTCACATTTTCATCCGCCGCCAATGAAAGAAAATTGGCAATGGCTTTGCCCTTGGCCTGCCGGGTGCCTTCCGGAATTTCATACATTTTAGTTTGGTATACTTTTCCTAGGTTTGTAAAAAATAAAAGATCATCGTGAGTGTTGCCGGAAATAAATTCGTAAGCCACGTCTTCTTCCTTAGTGACCACGCCGATAACTCCTTTCCCCCCTCGGCGCTGGACGCGGTATTCGTCCGGCTTGATTCTTTTTACATATCCGCCCTGCGTTAAAATTAAAATAGTTTCTTCCTCCGGCACCAAATCTTCAGTGGAAATTATTTTAGCGGCTCCGGAAATAACTCGAGTTTTTCTTTCGTCTGCGTATTTTTTCTTGGCTTCGCTGAGCTCATCCTTAACAACTTCGTCTATTTTTTTGGCATCCGCCAAAAGCGATTTTAATTCTTTTATCAGTTTTTGTTTTTCTTTCAGCTCATCTTCAATCTTCTGCCTTTCCAAACCGGCCAAAGCCGAGAGGCGCATTTCCAATATGGCTTGGGCCTGCTTGTCCGAAAGGTCAAATTTTTTAACCAAATTTTTATGCGCTTCTTCTTTGCTGGCGGAACCCCTTATCGCCTTGATTACGGCGTCAATATGGTCCAGGGCTTTTTTAAGTCCTAAAAGAATATGTTCTCTATCCTGGGCGCGCGCCAAATCAAATTTTGACCTTCGCTCAATTATTACCCGGCGGTGTTTGATAAATTCTTCAAGAATACTTTTTAAGGAGAGCGTCTGCGGCTGGCGCCCTCCGTCAACCAAAGCAATCATATTAAAATGGAAAGCGCGCTCCAAATCGGTGTGCTTATAAAGATTATTCAAAACTTTTTGCGGATATGAGTCGCGTTTCAAATCTATGGAAATGCGAAGGCCCTCCTTGTCGGACTCGTCCCTAATGTCCCTAATGCCTTCCAATTTTTTTTCATGCACCAAATCGGCCATTTTCACAATCAGCTCCGATTTATTCACCAAATAAGGAATGGAGGTGATGATAATCTGCCATTCGCCATTTTTTTTCTCCGAAATTTCGGCTTCCCCGCGGTTGATTACTCCTCCACGGCCCGTGGCGTAGGCCTGTAAAATTTCTTTTTTATTGAAAATCATTCCACCGGTCGGAAAATCAGGCCCCTTTACAAATTCCGTGAGATCTTCCACCGTGGCTTTGGGGTGCGCCATTAAATGCAAAGTCGCCTCCGTGACCTCCGTCAAATTATGTGGGGGTATATTTGTGGCCATTCCAACAGCGATACCCATAGAGCCGTTTAAAAGCAACTGCGGAATCGCGGCCGGCAAAACGATGGGCTCAAATTTTGACCCGTCATAATTCGGAATAAAATCAACCGTTTCTTTTTCAATATCCTTCAGCATCTCGGTTGTGATGGCAGACATTCTGGCCTCGGTGTAACGCATGGCTGCGGCCGAATCGCCGTCAATTGATCCGAAGTTTCCCTGCCCTTCTATCAATGGATATCTCAAAGAAAAATCCTGGGCCATGCGCACCAATGAATCGTAGACGGCCGTGTCGCCATGCGGATGATATTTTCCCAAAACTTCTCCGACCACATTGGCGGATTTTTTGGTTTTTGCGGAATGCGTGAGGCCCATTTCGTGCATGGCAAAAAGTATCCGGCGGTGCACCGGCTTTAATCCATCGCGGACGTCGGGAAGAGCCCGCGCCACAATGACCGACATGGCGTAGTCAAGATAGGACTCCTGCATTTCGGTTACAATCTCTCTTGGCGAAACCATCCCTATCGCCTGCAATTTTTCAGGTTCTTTTTGAGCCATATTAATAAGTTAATTCTAGCACAAAACCACCATGATTTCCAGCCTAATACTTCACTTCCAAGCCGCGCTGGACAGTGCGGCCGCCGGTGAGCCCGCAGGCGATATTTTCGCCCAAAGAAGTCACGATTGTTTCCAAAGCAGTTTTTCGCACAGTCACGCGCACGCAGGAGTTGGATAAAAGCAGTGAAAATCTAGTAGTAGTAGAATTTGCATCTATAGTAACATTAAGCAAGGGTGTAGAATTAGCACATTGAACGGTTCCTAAAACGGGGTCATTAAAAGCCTGCTGTTTTATATCCCAAAAAAGCGCGCACTCTATGCCCGAGTCGGCCGCGTAAAACGCCTCCAAAGATTCCTTGGAAGTTCCGGAAATGCCGAGCTCGCCGAAAATAATCGTAAAAATTCCCAAGCCCAAAGAAAGAGCCAGAGCCGAAATAAATATAGCCAATAATAAAGTTACTCCTCGTTTTTTCATATTCCTATCTTTCTTTGGCTAATAGTGGTCTGCAAATTTAATTTGGAAGCGCTCCTACCGCTACCGGCAGTGCCTTGTATAATAATGGTAATACGCGGTTGGAGATTGTCGCTGGGAGGAGAACCTAAAACATAAAAAGTTAAAGTGTTTATTGTCATGTCCGAGGAAGTCATATCCCCTACAGGGACGCCGTCAACAAATTTTTCAATTTTGCTGTTCAAAACCCGGTAAGCTATATTATTACCAGTGACATTTTTATAAGTCAAGGACGGCCCTCCCAACGCGCAGTCCTTCGGGGCGGGCACCGCCGGTAGATCGTCAAAACTTGCCCCGCAATAAAAAATATCTCCGGTGCGGATGTCTTTGGCTATGGTTTCCAAAGCAAAACGGATATTATCGTAAGCGCTTTGGAGGGAATAGGCCTTCTTTTGAGCATCAGTTAAAGAAAGAAGCGAGCTGGTGGCAAGCAAAGCGGCTATGGCAAAAATTCCCAAAGACACAATCATCTCTAATAAAGTAAATCCTTTTTTTTGATTTTTCATATTACCAATCAAGTAAATGCTCTTCTAATGTGAATTTCTGAAGACCGAACAGCTCCTGCCAAGCCACCGAAACTTTTATTTTTATTTCGGTGGTGTTTACGGTCTCAATATTGATGGTTCTTATAAAAATCGTGGGGACGATTGTCGGAAGCGCAACTGTGTCATAACTGTAAAGTCCAGAATTTTGATTTAAATTCAAATTGGAGCAAGGCGCGCCACAAGCGGCTATTTCAAGAATAGTTGCGTCAATTTGACAGCCAGCTGGGGAAGAACAACTACCCATGCCAGCTATCCAACTGTTGCCCTCAAAAACATTTTTGGCACGGTAGTTCCGCATAAGCTCCATCCCTTCCTGAGCCAGGCTAGCCGCCACTAAATTATTTTTAGCCTGCGAAGAAGATCTGATACTGGAAGAAGCCAGGGTAAGGGGACCGATCACGGCAGCGACTAAAATGGCCGTAGCAACTGTCGTTTCCAAAAGAGAAAACCCTCGGTGCCGATTTTTTATCTTCAGATTTTTCATATTATTCTATTGAAACCTGCCCCGTGGATCTAATTACGACTTTTTTTGAAACCGCTCCGTCGGAGGAACGCAAATAAATTTCAATAAAATTGTAGTCTATGCCGTTGCTTTTAATTAAAATTGTGGGGCCTGGTCTGACATACAAAATGGAAAGCTCGTCTAAATCGCATCCACTCCCGCAAACCGCCGCGTCATAGCCTTTGATGGAAAAAAATTTAATGTTACCTTCTATATTTATTATTTCCACCGCTTCCTCGGGCAAAGTATTTTCATAATATTTTGAGCAATTAATGTCTCCGTAAATATAATAGTGCGCGGGGTCGGAAACTTTGAAAAAAAGCCCGTAGCCCGGAAATTTTACCGGCAGCTTTGTTGGATCGTCGCAAAAAGGATAATCATTAAACAAAGGATTAAATTCTCGCACCGCCAACGCGTAGGACTGGGTCTTCCGAAAAGAAAGCGCCAATTTGCTGGCCTCCCGCTCTACTGCAACTTGTTTACTAAATCTCGGAAAATTGGCCAGCATCAAAGAAGATATGATTGCCATAATCCCGATAACCACCACCACTTCTATTAAAGTGAACCCTTTGGGCGAACTCATTAGAAAATTATACCATAAAAGCTTTAGCTTTCATCCCGCCTGCGGCGGGATCATTGCTAAAGCAATGAAAACGCGGCTGAAAAATCACTGAAACGCCAAACTAAAAAAACGGCCAGCGCCAAAACCGGCCCGAAAGGAATTTCGCTTTTTAAGCCCCATCGGAGGCTTTTAAAGATCAAAAGATAGGCGCCTAAGATGCCGCCCAGCCAAAAAGCTAAAAAAATCATAAAAAGATTTTGAGGCCAGCCCAAAAACAACGCCAAAAAAAACGCCAAATCGGCGTCTCCCCGCCCCATCCAACGGCCGCCGGAAAAACGCCAGATCAAGTAAAAAAACAGAGTGATAAAAAACGAGGAGATTAGATCGCTAAAAAAATTTTTTCGCAGCAAAAACTCCACCGAAGCAAAAAGGCCGAAGATATAAAGAAGGTGCCTGTCAATAATTTTCGTGCGGAGATCATAGAGCGCCGTTAAAAGCAAAGCGCCTAAAGCTGAAAAATAAAACAGCCACCAAAAAGAAACGCCAGTTTTAAAATAAACCATAAAAGCCAAAAGCCCCGTGAGCAATTCCACCGCCGGATACTGTAAAGAAATTTTGCTCCCGCAGTGGCGGCATCTTCCTTTCTGCCACAAAAAGCTAAAAACCGGAATCATTTCCAACGGCCCAAGTTTTTTTCCGCACGAAAAACACCGGGAGCTATTTTTTACAATAGACTCTCCGGTGTTTTTTCTAAGCAGAACTACATTGAAGAAACTTCCAACAATTGTTCCAAGTGCGAAAATAAAAAAATAAAAAAGCCCTTCCATCTATCAATTGTAACCTTAAGTTGAACGATCTGCATCTCCTATTGAAGTCGGACTTCAATATAGGTTAAACTTAGAAATATGAAGCGAACCAAACCAGCAACGGGACATATCTACCACGTCTTCAATCGTGGGGTAGAAAAAAGAAATGTATTTATAAATGATTATGACCGCATGCGTTTCATATATAGCATGCTTGTTTTTAATAATAAAAATGCGGTAACCAATGCTAACTATTTTTTTGATCCAAAATCTATCGAAGTCGGACTTCGATATAAAGACAGATTAGTTAAAATTCTAGCTTTTGTTCTAATGCCAAATCACTACCATCTAATGCTCGAACAAATTGCAGAAGATGGCATAACAGAGTTTATGAGAAAATTAGGTACTGGTTATACAAATTATTTTAATATCAAATACAAACGCGTAGGGCCTCTTTTTCAAGGAAAATATAAAGCAGTTTTATTGCAAGACCATAGGCATCTTCTCTACCTCCCTTATTACATCCATTTAAATCCTTTGGACCTTATTGCTCCTGAATGGCGTGAGCAAAAAATTAAAAATATAAAGCAAGCAGATAATTTTTTAAAATCTTATCGTTGGTCAAGTCATTTAAATTATGCCGGTCAAGCTACTTTTACTAATCTTATAGACCAAGATTTTTTAAAAGAAATTTTCACTAATCAAGCGCATTATAAAAAAGATATACTTGACTGGCTAAAAGAAGGGGATCTTGATGACGTCTCTGATGTAATACTGGAATAGCTATATCGTATCGAAGTCCGACTTCGATATTCACAAAAAACACCGGGAGCCATTTTTTACAATAGACTCTCCGGTGTTTTTCCTAAGCAGA
>MFHU01000008.1 GCA_001778695.1 Candidatus Giovannonibacteria bacterium RIFCSPHIGHO2_12_FULL_44_22
AATTTTTCTTTTGCGCGCGCCCCCTGAAAAAAAATTCAAAAAAGGAAAGGGAAATTTCTGCTCGGTTCCGCCCAAGAAGTTTCTGGGCGGTGCGGCGGGGCTTCCACGCTCGGACGGATCGGCATTCCTCCCCCCAACCCCCTCCTGTCGAGCCGTCCTCGCTTCGGGGAGCGGGTGGGCGGTTATTTACAATAGCGTAATAATTTAGTATCATTTTAGTAGTGATTAAGATTATCACTCATACCTATTTTAATACTACTAAATTATTAGTCAAATGGCAGACATTGCTGACAATGTACGGAAAGCCCGAAAGAAAGCGGGGTTATCACAGGACAAGCTCGCCCGCGAAGCGGATGTTGCCTACAATACTGTTGTAAAAATCGAGTCCGGGGAGAATAAAAACCCGACCATTGAAACTTTGAGAAATATCGCAAAGGCGTTGGATGTTTCCGTTGATGAGTTAATAAATTAAGAACTATGAGCCAGAAAATATTACCTCCAAAACTTGATAAGAGTAAGAAAATCGGAATCATCGCTCCGGCGGATCCGGTAAGTGGAGTTTGTTCTGAAGATATAATTCAGCGCGGCTATACATACTTAAAAAGGAAGGGGTTTGACATTGTAGAAGGCGAGTCTGTAAAAAAGTTAACAAGAAAGCACGTTGCGGGGCCGGTCTCTTTGCGAGTTAACGATATTCATAACTTTGTGAAGCGACAGGATATAGGATGTATCATAGCTTTTTGGGGTGGGTTTAACGCCAATCAATTATTGGACTATTTAGATTATGATTTAATTAAAAAGAACCCAAAAATTTTCATTGGTTATTCGGACGTTACCGCTTTAACAACCGCCATAACAACAAAAACCGGTTTAGTAACCTTCTCTGGGCCTGGTGTTATATCATTTGCCAAGCCGGAACCATTTGAATATACCTGGGAGTATTTTGAGAAAATGTGCGTCAACCCAGAAAATAAATTGGCTGTTAAGTCATCTCCCGACTTCGCAGATGATTTGTATTTCCTAAGAAAGGATAATGATCATCGGATAAAAAAGAAAAATGAGGGAATAAAAGTATTTAAGAATGGAAAGGCAAAAGGGAGGGTTGTTGCTGGGAATCTCCAAACGCTCCTAATTCTTAATGCTACGGAATATCTTCCTGACATGACAGGAAAAATTCTCTTTGTTGAGGAAGACGAAACAAGCACTCCAGCACACATTGATCGATTTATATGCCAATGCAAGCAAATCGGTTGGTTTAAGAAAATCACCGGCTTGGTGTTCGGACGCTTTACAGAACAGTCACAATTTTCTCCAGAAGGCTCATTTGAGGATTTACTAAAAGAGTATCTCTCGGACGCATCTTTCCCAGTGTTATATAACGCCGATTTCGGACATTCCGATCCCATGATTACCATTCCAAATGGCGGCACTTGTACCATTGATGACGATCAAATTGTCTTTGATAGAGCCGTCTCGGGCTAAATCTTATGGTGAAATACACTAAGTCAGAAAACTTATTGCTAATTGTCAAAAAAATCCTTTTGAAAAAGGATAAATTTTTAAATTTAGCCAATAAGCACCCAACCCCCTTCTATGCTTATGATCAAGAAGGTATGGATGAAAGCATAGAATCATTCGTCGCATCATTTCAACGACATATTCCCAATTTTCAACCATATTATGCCGTAAAACTTAACCACCATCCGTTTATAGTGAACCGAGCTGTAGAAAAGGGCATGGGATTAGATGTTGCGAGTGTACGAGAACTCAATATTGCTCTGAAGGCTAAAGCAGAAAAAGTTGTCTACTATAGTCCAGCTAAAAGTGAAGATGATTTAAAATATGCTGTAAAGTACGCCAATAAAGTGCGAATTCATATTGATAGTTTTAATGAATTGCATTTACTCGGAAAGCTAACCGGTGAACTAAAAACCAAAATTGAAGTCAGTGTTCGCATTCATACGCCTGCGCATGGCTTATGGACAAAATATGGGATACCTCTTCAATCACTTAGAAAATTTTGGGGAGAGGCCAGCAAATATCCCTTTTTGAAATTGAACGGAATCCATTTCCATCAATCTCGGAACAAAACCGTTTCCTTTTATGTCATTATAATCCGTGATTTAGCAAGTTATCTCAAAAAAAATTTCACTTCCGATCAATTGAATAGTATTAAGTACGTTGATTTCGGCGGCGGGCTTCGGGTTTCGGAAAAATATAAAAAATGGTAGAATCATGAATATGGAAAAGCATCCCCTCCATCTCAAAAATCCCGAATTGCAGACGTCTCCAGAAGTCCAGCGAGCAGTGGAACGTGAACAACGGCACACAGGCGAGAAAGTACCCAACGATCCAACACAGCGCATTGAAGCCTACATGGATCGCCTCGAAAAGATATTCCTCAATCCGGACGAACGGAAGCGCGAACGCAATCTCGAGATGTTCCGCGACAAGATATACGACGCCCTTATCATAAAACGCGAGAATTTTCCGGACAGCTACTTTGAACTCCAAAAGCGCATCGCGCGAGAGCGCGGACAAGCCGTCGAAGAAATTCCGGAAAACGTCCGCGAACAAATGATGGACGTCGCCATCGAAGATCAGAAAGCGTCGCTCGACGTGTGGATGGACTATCTGACGGAGGAAGACGTTGCCTATCCACCGTGGTTTAAATTCTATGTTTGGAATCAAGTAACCAAGCTCTCGCAATTCGACAAAGAGCTCGGCAAATTCAAATCTCGCACCGAATCAACCGTTGCTCGTTTTCCCGACATCAACCGTGCCGCATTGGCAAAGGTACTTGATATTTACGAAAAAGTTAAAACCGACAATAAGAATCTCAAAGATCCGGAAATACGAGAAAATTTTTCCAAGAGATTCTCGAATCTGTACGCTGAATTTATTGCTGGTTCTCTGGCTTCCCGAATCGAAAACAAAGAAGAAATACGAGGGCAGTGGATAAAGTACGAAGTCAATGACCCCGCCGCCGCCGATAAACTATGGCAATCCGTGGAAGGCAAAACAGGCGGTGCTGGATGGTGCGTCGAAGGTAAGGCAACTGCACATAGCTATAACAAACAGGGAGATTTTTATGTTTACTACACCTACGACCAAGACAAGAACCCGACCCAGCCGCGCCTCGCAATCCAAATGACTGGCAACCAGATCGGCCAAATACGTGGTCTTCTTCCGCATCAAGGTGTTGAACCGGTCATGCAAGAAGCTCTTGACAATAAGCTCTCGGAATTCGGAGGAGAGGCGGACGCATACCGCAAGAAAAGTGAAGACATGCGAGTGCTTACCGCTCTTGAGAAAAAGCGTGAGGAAGGCGTTCCTTTCACCAAGAATGATCTTATTTTGCTATACGAAATCAACGGAACTATCGAAGGCTTCGGATATCAGAAAGACCCACGCATCGCCGAACTTCGTCAAGGAAGAAATACCGAGGAGGATATGCTGGTCATATTTGAATGCACCAGAGAGGAGATCGCTCACGTGCCGAGCCAAATAAATGAAAATACCAAAGCCTACGTAGGACAGCTCGAACCGGGCATATTCCAGAGACTGCTAGAAAATATTGAACACGTTTATACCTCGTTTCCCGATAAGAAAATCCGCAGGGAAAATATCGATATAGGAGGCAAGTCCGCAGAGCAACTCATATCCGAAATGGAAGCGGCCAGCATCAATATTTCCGACTACGCAAAATCAATGCTCAAAAATAGGGAATTCGTACCGGGCAAAAATCCGGAGGAAGCGACACTCATCAGACTTACCGTAGCCGATCTCGGATTCAAAAGCAGCGCTACCACTGATCAAATCTATGAGCGTGCTCAAATTCTCGGACTGGAATTGTGTCCTCCTGATACCGGTCCAAACTATCGTTTGAAATATCGAAACCAACCATTAAATGAGTGGATTTACATGGGCATGAAGCAGATCTCCGACTCTGACGGCTACCCGTGCGTCTTCATGCTGGGACGCGACGGCGGTGGTTTGTGGCTGATCGACGCTTGGGCGGAACCCGACAGCGAGTGGGATCCGGGCGACGAGTTCGTGTTCCGTCTCCGCAAGTCTGAATCTTAAAACCTTTGCCTCTTAATAATTTTTGACCCTTTGGCTCTTGGATTCTTTGATCCTTTTGTTTTCGAAAAATTTTTTGGTATACTGATTTCAGATCGGTTGCATTGAACGGCTACGGCTTTTCAAGACCCTTTCGGCTCATGCAAATTGAGAGCGCGGACGGCCAAGGTTTTCCGCGGAGGATTCGCATGTCAGTCAACAAAAAAGAAAATACTTGGTGCGACGCGTTAGTTGATTCTTGATCACGCATAAAATACAGTCCGGTCTCTTGCGCTTTGCGCACTAGATGGACGGTGTCACGGATGACGTGCCGCACAACACCGACTCTGACGGCTACCCGAACGTCTTCAAGCTGGAACGCAACGACGATGGTTTGTGGCTGAACGACAATTGGGCGAAACCCGACAACGAGTGGAATCCGGACAACAAGTTCGTGTTCCGTCTCCGAAACTCTTTTCTTTTCCGTGGCTTACATGTCGCGGTTTTTCTTTTCGGGATTGCCGAGATTTTTCTTCCAACCGCCGAACATCTTACCCGCTTCCTCGAGCTTCAAAGAAACGTCTTCGCAGTGTTTGTTGGAAATGAGCTTGCCTTCCCATGCTACCGAAACGAGGAATTTAAGCGTGTCTAAAACCAAGATGCAGTCGGAAATCTTTTCCGCTTTCTTTTCTTTTTCGGTAAAATAGGCGATATACGCAAACTCAAGCAGGTCAAGAAACTTATTTTCAATCCGCGCGCCTATCGTATAGCGCGCTCCCTTAGAAATATGCGGAACGATACTAACCCAAATCAAGTATCCCTCTTTGATCCGATTCAAAATCGAGGCAGAATCGAGAGAGAGAGAGAGAGAGAGAGAAATGCGGTCGTGTCATATCTACCATGATATCATTTCCACGGAAAATTTGCTCGCCGCGTGGCGTGAATTTCTCCGCAATAAGCGCGGCCGAAAGGACATCGAACGATTTTCGATTCATCTGATCGACAATATCCTCGCCCTGCACCGCGAACTTACTGGCAAAACCTATCAACACGGTCCCTATAAGGCGTTCCGGATCAATGACCCGAAGCCGCGCGATATTCACAAAGCGAGCGTTCGGGACCGGTTGTTGCATCACGCCATATACCGGATTTTATATCCTCACTTCGATCCCAAATTTATTTTCGACTCATACTCATGTCGGCGTATCAAAGGCACGCACCGAGCAATAAACCGCTTCCGCGACGACGCTCGCAAGGTTTCTCGGAATCACACGCGGACAGTCTGGGTTTTGAAATGCGACATCAGAAAATTCTTCGCCAATATCAATCATGAAATTCTGGGCAATATCCTTAAGCGACACATCAAGAGCGGAAATACGATCTTGCTTTTGAGTAAAGTGGTCAGGAGTTTCCATGCCAAAGACAGGCCGGACATCGGCTTGCCTTTGGGCAACCTCACCAGCCAACTCCTGGTGAACATTTACATGAACGATTTCGATCATTTCTTGAAACGGGAGATGAAAGTCACTCATTGCGTCAGATACGCGGACGATTTCGTCATTCTGCACGAGAGCAGAGAATATCTGGAAAAACTGTTGCCGAAAATTTCTTCGTTTCTGGAGACGCGATTGAAGTTATCCCTGCATCCGGACAAGGTTTTTATAAAAACATGGGCATCCGGCGTCGATTTTCTCGGCTGGGTGCATTTCCCTCATCACCGTGTGCCGAGAACATCTACCAAAAGAAGAATGTTCAGGAATTTGAAACAAAGCCAGTCCGACGCGACATTGGCATCATACATGGGATTGCTTAGTCATGGCGATACACATGAATTAAGAAAAATAATCGAACAGCACTTTGCGGATTCTTTTTTAGATTTTCGGCGGCGGATTTGAACCATACGAAAGTGAAGGGATTATTGTACGAAAAGAGTCGCATTGGCCGAAGTATAAGATACTAAAAACTCCAACTATTAAAGAATATGCTCAAGTTATTGGTCGTTCAATTAAAAAACATCTTGCTCCGATAATAGACACCATCTATTTATCAGAGCCGGGCCGATATATTTGCAACAATGCGATGCATATTGTTTTGAGTGTTGCGGATATTAAGGACAAAGAAAATTGTATATTGAACGGCGGCATAAATATGGTCGGTTGGCAAAGATTTGAGAAAGAGTATTTTCCTCTCGTGAACGTAACTCATCCGAACAAAGCAGAACGAAGATACAGAAT
>MFHU01000009.1 GCA_001778695.1 Candidatus Giovannonibacteria bacterium RIFCSPHIGHO2_12_FULL_44_22
GCCAAAACTCCTTTTGGACGATTCCTTTCTCCTTTTCCGCGACAAAACTTCCGGCAATCTCTGGAGCCTAAAATTGAAACCCTAGTTAAGAACAGAAAATAAATTTTTTACGGTTGACATAAGTTTAGTAAAAAAATTATTTTCTGTTCTAATTAAACCAAATCCAGCGGTTTGATGACCACTCGGCGTTCGAGTCCTTGGCCGGTGGATTCGGTCGCGATATCGGGGTATTCCTGCAAAACATAATGCACGATGCGCCGTTCGTAGGCGTTCATCGGCTTCATCTCCATCGGTTTTTTAAAATAGCGGACGCGCTGGGCGTGCATGCGCGCCGCGTCTTTTATTTCCTCAATCTTTTTTTTATTATAATCGTTGATGTCTATTAAAAATTGAAATCTTCCGCCAGCTGGCGGATCCGGAAATTTCTGCTCGTAAATTCTTTTCACGACATGCGAAAACGCGCTCAAATGCTTGCCGTTGTCGCCGATCAAAAGCTGAGCGTCTTGGGCTTTTATAATAAACCAGCTGTTCTCGCCCCCCTCTTGAAATTCTAAGGAAAAAGAAAATCCCATCTGATGAAGCAGGGTTTTGATGGCATTTTCAATAAATTCTATTTGTGGTTTTTTATCCTCCAGCATGCCAGGTAGTAGAATTTCGCATTAATTTTAATTACTGCCTGGCAGCGATGCGAAATTTCACTACCTGGCATGTAGGGGCGTCCCGCGCGCCTTCTTGCGCACGCGCGCTTCGTGCACTATAGCAAAAACATTCATGGCTGTCCAATATAGAGAAACCGCGGCCGGCAGTTTAAAACCTAAAATAAAAATAATAAAGGGGAACACATAAAGCATCTGCCATTGCATCGCCTGGCCCATACTCGCCCGCTGGTCGGGCAGGTCGCCCTTGGCTGAAGTCGCGGCTTTGGGAGGGAGGGCTAATTTTGCCTGCCAAAATTGTGAAATCGCCGCCAAAGCGGCCAGGCCTACGCTAGCCTCTGTTAAAGGAATGAATCCTAAAAACATCGTGTTTATGTTCTCTGGTATTTTTAAAAAAGAATAAACTTCACCAACCGGGAAAGGAAGCCCGTATAAAAAAACCTGATACATGGCAAAAAGTATCGGGAGTTGTATGAGTAGAATAAAAAATCCGGAAAGGGGATTGATGCCGTGTTTTTTGTAAAGTTCCATCAAAGCTTTAGCTTGGTCTTCCTTGTTTTTTTTGTCCGCGTAAATTTTCTTGACTTCCGGCTCAATTATTTTCATGGCATTCTGGGTCTTCAATATTTTATGCGTCATAGGAAACATCAGCGCCCTAATTATCACTGTAAGTAAAATAACTGCCAATCCTAAATCGTGCCCCGGCAAAACAGACGTCAAAAAAATTAACGCTCCCAAAAGGGGGCGATAGAAAATTTCATTATAAAATATTTTGAGCCAAGACATATTTTATATCTTCTTTAATTTCTTTAAAGGAGGGGGCTTTTCTTTCCGATAATTTAATAAAAAAAACAACATCCCGGCCCCGCCTGTCCGGCGGGCGGGCGGGGAGAATTGTTTTTAAAAAACTTTTTACGGCCTCGGACATGCGCCTTTTTGTCAGATTCCTTAAAACCGCCCCACGATTTTTAGGCCCAGAAACTATAAAAGCAAAGCGGTTTTTTTGTTTTTCATTATGGAGTATGCGCGCTGAAATAATTTTCCCGCGGAAACTCCGTGTTTTTGACCTAAAAATTTTTGCCAAATCCGCTCTGCCGAGCCTTAACGCTTTTTTCAGCATATCACATTAAACTGCCAGGCGGTATCTGCCTTTCTGGCGCCTTCTGGCTAGGACATTTTTACCTATTTTGGAGCGCATTCTCTTTAAAAATCCATGCTTCTTGGCTCTTTTTCTTTTTTTGGGTTGGTAAGTGACTGACATAATTTTTTAATTTTACAACAATTCCTGTTTTTTGCAATATTCACAACTCATCCACAATCTATTAACATCTTTTATGATGCAAAGTAAAACAATAGTTTTATAGTAAAACCATGACTAATGAAGAATTATGGGGCCTGGCACTGATCGAAATAGAGCTTGCTGTGTCGCGGGCGAATTTTGTGACCTGGTTTAAAGATACCAGAATTTTGGACTTCGCGGAGGGCACCGTCACAGTTGGAGTCCCCAACGGATTCTCCAAAGAATGGCTGGAAAATAAATTTCATAAGTTTATTTTAAAATCCTTAAGAACACGGGTTCCGGAAATCCGCGCCATTAACTATTCTATAGCCACCCCTTCAACTTCTGCCGCTACTAAAATTAAATTTAAAAAAGAGCTTCCTCCCCCCCAGGAAGAACAGCTTGAATTTAAAGATTTTTATGTGGACCCTAAAACTAATCTTAACCCTAAATACACACTTGACGCTTTTATTGTCGGATCTTTTAATGAACTAGCCCACGCGGCGGCGCTGGCGGTAATTAAAAGTCTGGGTAGAATTTATAATCCATTATTTATCTATGGGGGGGTGGGCTTGGGTAAGACCCACCTTTTGCAGGCCATAGGCAACGCCGTGATGAAAGAAAGTCCAGGGAAAAAAGTCCAATACATTACATCAGAAAGATTCAGTAATGAGCTGGTAAGCTCCTTACAAAATAATTATGTGCATAATTTTAAAGAAAAATATAGGGAGTTTGATTTATTGATTGTGGACGACGTCCAATTTTTTGCAGGAAAAACAAAAACCCAGGAAGAATTTTTCTATACCTTTAATGCTTTGTATGAAGCGGGTAAGCAGGTTGTTTTTTCTTCGGACCGTTCGCCAAAATCCATTTCGGATATCGGCGAAAGGCTTCAGTCGCGGATGGAAGCCGGGGTAATTATAGATATTTCGGAGCCGGAATACGAATCGCGCCTGGCTATATTAAAATCTAAAATATCGGAGAAAAAAATTGATCTACCAGAAACTACCATTGAGCTTGTGGCCTCGCTTATTCAAAAAAATATACGCGAATTAGAAGGAGCGTTAAATACCATAAACATCCAGTCAAAATACCAAAATCGCGTGCTCACCCAAGATGAAGTAAGGGTTATTTTAAGAAAAAATATCAAACCAAAAAACACCATAACGCCCACACAAATAATAAAAACAGTCGCTGAATTCTACGATATCCAAGAAAAAGCCATATATGAACACACTAGAAAAACAGAGGTGGTAAAACCGAGGCAAGTAGCTATGTATCTAATCCGTGAGGATTTAAAGGGGTCTTATCCGTTTATCGGCCAGAAGTTTGGTGGTATGGACCATACCACAGCAATACATGCTTATGAAAAAATCGTGCAGGAGTTAAAAAAAGACACCAAACTTGAGGATGAATTAAAATCCATTAGAAATAAATATTAAAACTTATATAAATAAAATGTGTTTAAAAAAATAAAAAATATTTATGCGGTTAATATTCACAGGTTGTTTAAAAAATTAATTAAAAAAATCATTAAAATAAAATAGTTTTTAAAAAACTCACATATCCACAATATTAATAATAATAAATTTTATGAAAATTCAATGTTTAAATAAGAACTTAAAAGATGTGGTGGTAATTGCGGAAAGAAACACGTCGAAAAATCAAACTTTACCTATTTTAAATTCCATACTTTTGGAAGCTAATAAAGACAAGATAAAAATCAGGGCAACTAATTTGGAGACAGCTATAGAAATTAATGTGTTTGGAAAAATACAAGAAACAGGCATTCTCACGATTCCTGCTAAAACTATTAGTTCTTTTCTCGTGAATATTGGAGACGATCAAATTATTCTACAAACCCAAAAAAATAATTTATTTATAAAAACCAACACAATAGAAACAACTATTCGCGGTTATCCGCCAGAAGATTTCCCGATTTTTCCAAAACTTGAATCTCCAGAAACTTTTACTTTAACATCTCCAGAATTAAGGCAAGGGCTTTCTTCTGTGGTTATAGCATCTAGTGTGTCCGATATAAAACCAGAGCTGGCTAGTATATTTTTTAGTATTTTTAAAAACACAATAAAAATAGCGGCCACCGACTCCTTCAGGCTCGCAGAAAAAAATCTTGTTTTAAAAAAAATGCGCGCCGAAAAAATGCTTTCTTTTTTGATTCCCCAAAGGGCTGTCGGAGAAATTTTAAGACTTTTGGAAAATGACGAGGATATTGAGGTCGGGGTAAATAAAAATCAGATTATATTTTCCGGATCAAATTATAAATTTATATCTCGACTTACGGATGGTAAGTTTCCAGATTACGAACAAATCATACCGAAAAAATTTAATACCACTGCCATGGCAAAAAAGTCGGATATTTTATCGCATATAAAATTAGCCGGCGTGTTTGTTGGAAAATTAAACGAGCTTTCACTTACTTTTAATCCCACCAAAAAAGCAATTTTATTGAATACTTCGCATTCGGATGTTGGAGAACACTCTTCAACTGTGGCGGCTGCGGTACAGGGCGAAAGCATTGTGGCAAAATTTAACTGGAAGTATTTATTGGATGGAATTTCCCAAATAAATAATGAATACGTGGAATTTAATATAAACAGCGACCAATCCCCATTGCTTATTAAGGGCAGGGGCGACGCATCTTATCTTTATCTGGTTATGCCGATGAGGGGGATGTAGTATTCCACTGTGTTGCCGACGGCGTCGTACACTTTTACTTTTATAGTAATATAATTTTGCTCACCCAAATGGGAGAGAGGTAGTGCAAGTTCAAACGGATATGTTTTAACCCCTCCCAAATATTCGTCGTTGGCGAAATAATCAACCTGTTCTATATTGAATTTATTTTCCATGCGTGGGTGGAAAACCACAGTATCATTTTTGCTGTAATTCGCTTTTTGCGGAGTCACTTCCAATTTTGTTATTTTTGGAAAATTTTCCGGAACGTGGATATTGTCGTATTCTCTCGGTATCACGCTTTCATTTTGGTCTAAAAACCCATTGGTTAGCGCCCAAGCGCGCACCGGCTCCTCCCAATTTTTTAATTGAGCGCTTTCCTGGTCAATCCAATAAAGAGTGGAATGGACTTCCTGCACAACTCTTTTTTCCTGCGTTTCCAGTGGGGTGTAGGATGTGGCGAGTTTTCCGGAAATTTTATCAATAATAAATTCCTTGCCGCCGCGCCATTCCCCGCGGAGATACGGTTTTGGTCCGCCTACCGGCGGTGGAAGCGGATCCGGCGACACAAAAACCGAAGAGGTAGCGTTAGACGTGGCAAAATCCATAATTTCGTGCCACCAAGGAGCCACAATGAATCCGGCCACCCTTTTTTCCATCGGCGAATTGTCATTATTGCCGGCCCAAGCGCCGATGGCGATGTCCGGTGTGTAACCAATCACCCATGCATCTCTATAATCATTGGTCGTGCCGGTTTTGGCGGCGACTTGTTTTTCCTGGAAATAAAGCGCGGAAAATTCTCCAAATGATGGCGCGCGAGCTTTATTATCCGACAATATATTACTTATGGTGCGCGCGATATTTTTATCTATCACTTCCCGCGGCTGGTTCGGGGCTTCGTAAATAATTTTGCCGTCCGAACCCTCAATTTTTAAAATATATCTATAAGGATTTCTCACGCCGTCGTTGGCGAATACGCCGTAGGCGGAAACAAGCTCCAAGAGCGAAACTTCTCCGCCTCCCAAAACCAAAGTAAGCCCGTATCTTGCCGGGTCGTTTAAAGAAGTAATGCCAAAATCTTGGGCGGTGGCCAAAGAGTCGGGGAGTCCTGCTAGATAAAGCGTTTTAACCGAAGGCACATTTAAAGATTGGGCCAGAGCTTCCCGTAATGTCACCGGTCCACGGAATTTGTTATCAAAATTTTGCGGGTGATAGCACTTATCCTCCTGAATTCCAGCTGTGGGCTTACCGTCCGGAGTACAGAGTGGATTAAATTCCGTCGGCAAGTCAAAAAGCACTGTCTCCGGCGTATAACCCTTTTTAAAAGCTGTGGCGTAGACAAAGGGTTTAAAAGAAGAGCCAGGCTGCCGGTGGGTTGTGGCGATATTAAAATTACCTTCGCGCTCCCTATTAAAATAATCGCGCGAGCCGACCATAGCCCAAATATCCCCAGTTTTAGGGTCAATGGCCACCACGCCTTCGTTTTTCGCGTTAAAATTCTTTTCATTACCTGTGGCGTATTTATCCACAACCTCTTCCGTTTTTTGTTGGAGATCGGCGTTTAGGGTTGTTGTTACTTTAAACCCATTTATCGCTACCGCGTCTTCGCCGAATTTTTTATTAAGTTCTTCTCTCACCTCAATTACAAAATGCGGCGCGATAATTCCCTGGGAGCGCGCCGGAGCAAATTTAACTTTTTGATTTTTCGCGCCCTCATATTCTTTATCCGTCAAAAAACCCAAATCTTTCATGCGCTTTAGGGTAAATTGGGCGCGGCCATCCAATTCCTTGGTATGCTTTCCGTAAGGCGAATAATAACTTGGAGCTTTTGGCAAAGAAACCAAATAAGCCGCTTCCAAGGCTGTTAAATCTTCGGCGCGTTTTCCGAAAAATGATTCGGCCGCGGCCTCTATGCCGTAAGCGGAATTGCCGTAAGGTATTTGGTTGAGATAGAAATTCAATATCTCGTCTTTGGAATATCTCCGCTCAATTTTCAGCGCCACGATAAGCTCTTTTATTTTTCTAAAAATAGTCCGCTGCGGGGTGAGTAGCGTATTTTTTACCAATTGCTGGGTGATGGTGGACCCGCCTTGTTCCACACTGCCGCTTGTTAAATTAACTAAAAATGCCCGCAGTAAGGATAACGGACGGACTCCGTAATGCTGATAAAAATTGCTGTCTTCCAAAGCGATGGTCGCGTTTTTTACGCTTCTCGGGATTTCATCAGAAGGAATTACCGTGCGCTTTTCCTCTCCATGCACATCATAAAGCAAAATCTTGCCGGTGCGGTCATAAATTTTTGTGGACTCTACGACTCGGCGCTCATCAAAACTATTTAAATTCGGCACGCTTATTGAGGCCGTAAAAAAAAGCAGGGCCCCACCTAGAAGAATCCCAACCAGCAACACTTTTATTAAAAAGAATCTCATCTGGCCTATTATAGAAGATTTTTAGGTTTTATGGTAGGATAGAAATAGTCTTATGAAAATAAACGAAGAAAAAATAAAAGAAATATTAGAGCGTGGCGTTACAGAAGTTATAGATAAAGAACATCTAAAAGCCGCTTTAAAATCAGGAAAAAAATTACGGGTGAAATTAGGAATTGACCCCACAGCTCCAGATTTGCATTTGGGGCACGCAGTTTTACTTAGGAAATTAAGGCAATTTCAAAACGCCGGCCATCAGATTTTGCTTATTATCGGCGACTTCACGGCGCGCATCGGCGACCCTTCCGGGAGGGAAGATGCCAGAAAAACGCTTTCGGAGCGGGAAATTAAAAATAATTTTAAAAAATATCTGATTTCGGCGGGAAAAATTATAAATATAAAAAAATCTAAAATTTACCATAATAGCCAATGGTACAAACAAGACGGAGTCGCGAAACTTCTAAAGCTTCTCGGCGCGGGCTCAATCCAGCAGGCCATTCGCCGGGAAGATTTTCAGAAACGCCTAAAAAATGGCGATGACGTAACATTATTGGAAGCTTTTTATTCTCTTTTGCAGGGTTACGATTCCGTCGCGGTCAAAGCGGATGTTGAATTAGGGGGCGCCGACCAAAAACTTAATATATTGGCTGGGCGCAGAATACAAAGGCATTTCGGGATGCCGGAGCAGGACATTGTGATTTTGCCTTTACTTGAGGGCACGGACGGCGTCCGTAAAATGTCGAAAAGCTTTGGTAATTATATTTCATTGGACGAAAAGCCGGATAATATATTCGGTAAAATTATGTCCTTACCAGATAATTTATTGGAAAAATATTTTTTACTCTCTACTGATATTCCGGCGGAAGAAACAAAGAAATTTTTAAACCGGCCGTTTGAAGCAAAAAAAACCCTAGCATGCGAAATTGTAAAACTTTATCATGGAGAGAATGCCGCAAAAAAAGCTAGAGAATATTTTGAGAAAACTTTCTCTAAAAAAGAAATTCCGGAAAATCTGAAAATTTACCGCGCGAAGATAAACGCAGAATGGGCCAGTTTTTTAGTCAGAGAAAAACTTGCCCTTTCCCGTTCCGAAGCCAAAAGATTAATTGAGAACGGCGGACTGGATTTTAACGGAAGAAAAATTGCCCGCGCAAGCGAGCAAATTTCCGAAAGCGGGACAGTGAAGATCGGAAAGCATAAATTTATTAAAATTGACGTCCGTGTCTAGTTTTTATTCATTCAAATCCTCTTCCTCAAGCTCCCAGGAATCCAAATCTTCTTCGTCTTCAACGCCTTCTTTACCATCTTCAAGCGCCACGTCGCCCTCTTTAACCGCGTCGTCGCCTACGCCTTTATCCAACTTGTCGTCGTCTAAATTTGCCATGTTTTAATAAAAATTAACGCACCTTTAATCTCGTCTTTTCTAGGATAAAAAAGTTTGTTTTGGCTTGCAAATCAGGGTTGTGGATAAGTTATGGAAAAGTGACGGAAACTAGGCTCGTAAGAGCCAAGGCCAGAGCATCGGTTTCATCATCCAAAAGCTTATTTTTGGGCATTTTAATAGACAATTTAAGCATAGAGGCCACATTTTCCTTGCTGGCTCGGCCGTATCCACAGATGGCCACTTTGACCTCCAGCGGGGCGAATTCTTTTATGGGTAGGCCATTTTTTTCCGCAACCGCCAATATTATCCCGCGGACTTCTCCTATGACTAAGGCGGTTTTTACATTCTTGGCGAAAAACAACTTTTCTGTTGAAAGCCCGTCGGGCTTTTCCTTTTTAATCAATTCATCTAAAAAATCAAAAATTTCCCAAAGCCTGGCGCTTTTTCGCGAAGTTTTTAATGTTTTTTTGACGCCCGAAGATACTCTTGTAAACTCACTTCCATTTTTTTCAACAATTCCCCACCCCAATCTTTCTATTCCTGGGTCAATGCCTAGAATTTTCATTTCATCTCCGCATTAGAATAAACTTCCTGCACATCGTCGTGGTCGGAGAGGGCGGAGAGCAGCTCTTCAAACTTTTTGGAGTCTTCCGGAGAAAGCGAGACGGGATATTTCGCAACAAATTCTTTACTCTCTTTGTTAAATGCCCAAGCGGCTGAGCCTTGCTCGCCAAGCTTCGCGCCGTGCTCGGAAAGCAGATGTTTTATTTCGTTAGTAGTGCGGTTGGAATTATCTGTTACCGCTGTTATTACTAACGCGGAACCCCCAGGGCCATAGGCTTCATAGACAACCTCTTTTAATTCCGCACTGTCTTTTTCAGTCGCTCTTTTTACGGCGCGGCCAATATTGTCGTTGGGCATATTATTTTTTCGCGCCTCTTCTATAGCCGTCGCTAATTTCGAATTTGTTTTTGGGTCAGGACCTCCGCCAGCTGGCGGATTCTGCGCGACAATAGTAATCGCGCGGGAAAGTTTGGAAAAAATTTTCCCCTTTTTGGCGTCCGTCGCGCCCTTTTTATATTTTATTTGCGCCCATTTAGAGTGGCCGGACATTTTGTTTTTTGGCGTAATCCAAGATTAAATTTTTCGCCTCATAGATATTAGGCGCCTGCTCTATTTTGAAAGTTGCTTCACTGGCAGTCTGAATAACCAAATTACCGTATTTAAGGAAAGTGGCCATAATATTAGGGATTTCAATGGTCACATCCTGCACCTTCTCCAGCATAAATTCGGAAACCTCACGGTTAAAAAGCCCTTTTTGGTCAATATCAACAATTCTCTCCGAGGTTATAATCCAAATATCCAAATAATACTCAATCCAAAAAACAAAAATCACGAGGACTACTACCATCAAATAAATTAAAGTAAAAAACCAGAGCACCACCTGCGAAATACCCAAAATTGATTCAATTAAAGAAAAATAAGGAATAACCAAAAGCGCGAGGATTAAAAGAACCGCGCCGATTAAAAATTTCCAAAAAATCGCTATCCAATGGCGGTGGAGAACCATCAAGATTTGTTCATTTGGCAATAAATGAATCATAATTTCAAGCTAAAAAATAACGACAGAGAAATAATATTGAGCACGGCGATTGTCGCCAAAAAAATCCAAAGAATCCATTTATAAGAATCCTGCGGCATGGAATATTGTTTTACGTGCCATAAAATTGAAAGCACAACAGACCAATAAACCGCCAAAAAAAGAGTGTATAAAACCAACACTACGATGAAAGCCATGGCTCTATATTAACAATTTTGCGCCTCTCAACAGACTTGACAAGGTTTTTAAATGGGTGTATAATAGGACTAGACAAAGTGCTTACCTGTCCTAAATTCACGAAAGGAGAAAAAGATGAAAGATCGTGTAATCGACGAATTGTTAAAGCTGTTGTGTTGGTTTCTGACTGGGCTTTTCGTATGCGGCTTTGCTGCATGTATGGGATCATACGAAAGCCGCACTGGACATGAGTGGGGAGGATCGCCCGCATTTGTGTTTATGGCAATATTTGGATTCGGGATTTGGTGTCTGCGATATTTCAGAAAGTTTGACCCAGAAAGATATAGAGAACGGGCCAATTTACTAAGAGATATTGCAGGAATTTTAATCTTCGTTCTTTGGGGTTCGTTTTGGGTAACATTGTCGGACGACTGCGATCGATTCGGTTGTGAAAGCCGCGGCTGGGGAATTTGGCAGGCCATGATTGTAAATCTCATCTTTTTCATCTTCGGTACTGCCGTATATGGTTTATGGTTAAAAATCCAAAGCAAAAGATTAAAGACGGCCACATAGAATTGATAAGGGGGAGCAAGAGCTCCCCCGATTTTTTCTCTAAAAATAGATTCCTCAGCCACTTAGACGTCCGACGTCTAAGTGGCTTTTATTTATATGTAGTATCGCCGCGGCGTTCGACGGAGAGGATAAGAATATTGTCGCCATTCTTTATAAAAATTACGCGAATGCGTCCTTTGCGGACGCGGAATTTATTTTCTTCTCCTTTAAGTTTTTTGACGTCTAGTCCTAAAAAATCATGCGCCAAAACTTTAGCAATAATATCCTCGAGCATCCCTTTTTCTGCCGGAAGGAGCTTCTTTAAAAATTTAGCGACGCGATCCATTGTTTTTTCGCAAAGACCGTAACACATCCCGCGCCGGGACTCCTTTTTCGTTGAGTGCCCGAAAATCTGCTACAATTTCCCATATTCCTTCATCGCCCCAAGCGTCTACTGGTGCGATTTTAAACACCGGTTTTGATTTGCGGACAACTGTGAATTCTCGTCCGCGTTTCACCTTATTTATGTACTCCTCTGTGTTTTCTCTTAGGTCTTTTAAGCCTATTAGGTTTGTGTTAGCCATATATTCTAAGTTTATCTTAAGGTAAACTTGGTGTCAAGCGCTTGCTTAAATCAATTTCTGTTGGTCTTGTTTTGGGGCGGTAAGTCCTAAATGTTCATAAGCTCGCGCTGTGGCTAGGCGGCCGCGGGGGGTGCGCTCCAAAAAGCCCAATTGCATTAAATATGGCTCGTAGACTTCTTCAATTGTGTCATCTTCTTCCATAATGGAAGCGGCGATGGTAGAGAGGCCCACAGGGCCGCCGCCGAATTTTTTAATAACCGTGTCCAATATTTTTCGGTCAATGGATTCTAGCCCCAGCTCGTCAATTTCTAAAAGTTTCAAAGCTTCTATGGCTAGAGGCATTGTGATTATTCCGTCGCCTCTCACTTCGGCGTAGTCTCTGGCGCGTTTTAAAAGGCGGTTGGCAATCCGCGGGGTAAATCTGGAGCGCGAGGCGATTAAGGGAATGGCGGAGCTTTCTATTTTTACTCCCAAAATTTCCGCGCTTCTTTTTATAATACGCTCAATGTTTTCTTCGGTATAAAAATCCAACCTAAAAGACCCGCCGGAAAAGCGCGACCTTAAGGGCGAAGAAAGCAAAGCGATACGGGTGGTAGCCGCGACCAAAGTGAAAGAAGGAAGTTCTAATTGGATGGTGCGGGCGGAAGGCCCTTTCCCTATAATAATATCCAAAGACCGGTTTTCCATCGCCGGATATAAAATTTCTTCAATCAATTTATTTAAGCGGTGCGCTTCATCTATAAATAAAATATCGCCCGGAGAAAGATTCGTTAAAATAGAAGCCAAGTCGCCAACTTTCTCAATCGCCGGCCCGGATGTAATTTTAATTTGGCTTGAAGTTTCTTTAGCCACCAAATGCGCCAGCGTGGTTTTTCCCAAACCGGCCGGACCGTAAAAAAGCAGATGCTCCAAGGGCTCATTTCTTTTCTGGGCGGCCTCAATTAAAATTTTCAGGTTCTTTTTAATGCCTTCCTGGCCGACATATTCGTCAAAAGATTTTGGCCTCAATGCCAAATCCAGCGAGAGGTCTTCACTCCGTTTTTTTGGGGTCAATTGGTTCTTGATTTCATCACTTGACATTTGTATTGTTATTTGCTATAATGGGGCTGGTTAATAAAAGTTCTGTGAAGGCTTCCGGTTAATAGTCTCTAGGCGATTTTCCCGATGCATTTCGGGAAAACGGGTTTTTCTCTCAGTCTAGGATGGTCTGGCATCTTGCTTCGGCTTGACCAGCTGGACCACTCCTCGGAGGTAATCTAAGCTCTCTCTACCCATGGAAGAGCAATCGCCTGGAGACTATTCTTCGGAAACCACTCTATTTAATTCATCAAGGGACGTAACGCCGGCCAAAACTTTCAATATTCCGTCCTGGTACATTTTGGCCATGCCCTGTTTTTTGGCGGCTTCTTCAATATCGGCTTGGGGCGGGTTTTTTATGATTAGACGTTCCATTTCATCATCAATTAAAAATGCTTCAAAAATTCCGATGCGGCCCTTGTATCCGGTCATATTGCAGGCCTCGCATCCGGCGGATTTCCAGATTTTAAAATCTTTGTGGACGTTTTTGTTATAAGCCGGAGGTAGCGCCGCGACTTCTTTTAAAATTATTATTTTTTCTTCTTCGGTAGGCTGATTTTCTTTTTTGCACGCTTGGCAGAGCACGCGCACCAATCTTTGCGCCATCACCAAATTCACCGCCGGAGAAATAATATTTGTTTTTACGCCCAAGTCTATAAGGCGAGGAATTGTTCCAGAGGCGTCGTTGGTGTGCAAAGTTGAAAATACCAAATGCCCGGTGAGTGCGGCATGCATGGCGATCTCCGCAGTTTCTAGATCTCTGATTTCTCCTACTAATATAATGTCCGGGTCCTGGCGCAAAATGGATCTGAGACCGTTTCCAAAATCATAACCTTTGGAGGGGTCAATCTGCGTTTGGGTGATATTTTGAAGATGATATTCAATCGGGTCTTCAATTGTGATTACTTTTACTTCTGTAGAGGCGATGGTTTTTAAAAAAGAATAAAGAGTAGTGGTCTTTCCGGATCCGGTTGGGCCAGTGTTAAGAATCATGCCGTTGGGTTTTTTTAATTCCGCTTCCATTATTTTATAAACCGGAGGCTGCATGCCTAAACTTTCAAATGTTATGGAAATAGTTTTTGGCAAGAGCAACCTCATAACCACAGATTCGCCGAAAGGCCCGGGCAGAACCGAAGTCCTTACTTCAATATCTTCTTTAACGGTTTTTATTGTGAACCGCCCGTCCTGCGGCTTGTCGTGAACGTTTAATTTAAGTTCGGAAATAAGTTTTATCCGAGAAAGAATCAATTGGAATAAAGCTGTGGGAATTTCCGCGATGTCCTGCAAGACGCCGTCTATTCGCAACCGTATTTTGGCAGTTTTTTCCGCCGGCTCAATATGAATATCTGAAGCCTCAACCCCTAAAGCGCCAGCCAAGAGAAGCTCTAAAGAGTCCGAAGCTTTTCTAGCTTCCTTTTCGCGGGCCATTATTGCGAGCATTTCTTTAAATTTCGCGAATGAACCCGCTGTCTGGGTGAAAGCGGATAATTTTTCGGCGGAGACGTCCACAACGCCGGCTTTTATTTCTTCAAAACGCGGGATTTCCTTGTATCTGGAGAAAACTCTTTCCATGCCGGACGGAGAAACCATAAAAAGCTGAACTTCGTATTTTTTTCTTTTTAGATTATCCACAATTTCTTTAGTGCCGGGGCGGTCCGGGTTGGTGACGGCTGCTTGCAATTTTTTCCCGACGCTTTGGAACACGGCGACAGAATTCGCCCGGGCGTCCGCCTCCGGAATTATTTTTAAAGAATCTAAATCAACCGTGATGCGCGAAAGATCCAAATAAACCAGATCGTGTTTTTGGGCGAGGACGCGCGCCAAATCCTCCTCTTCTTTTTTTCGCAATTCATCCAGGGTGTCGCTTTTAGGCATGGGTTAATTATAACATTATTAAAGAACTCTGCGGATAAATCCCCTTATTTTCAGTTCTGCTTCGGAAAATGTAGCGAATCCTTTAGCAAAAAAATAGGAAGACGCAGGAAAAGAGCCCAAAAGCTCGGCTAATGTTTTTAATTTTGAGGCATCATTGCCGGCTAAAAGCGCGTTGATTGATTTTGTGGCGGGCGCCAGTGAACTTTCCCAAAGTAAAGCGAAAAAATTGCTTTCGGGCCTCAAGCTCCGCATTTCCTCCAAGATGGCCAAGAGGTTCCGCTCACCTTCATTGGTTTTTGCAAAATCAGTTTTGGGCAGAAACGCCCAAGTTGTGGCCGTTTCTTTTTCAAACGAACTTCTAGCAAGCGCTCTTCCAAAAAGTTTCCAAAAATCCGAAGGGCGGAGGGCCTCTTTGGCTTTTTTAATTTTTTCATACGCCAAATTTTGGTCCAAAAGGCGCCCTAAAAGCGCCAAAGTTTCTTTTTTGGGAGGATGATTTGTTTTTTCTTCATGCGCCGCCAAAAACCAAACCACCTCTTTAAATTCATCCGGGATTTCGCCGAAAAAAGCTTCCAAAATTTCCGTGGATTTGACGGCCAGACTTTTTTCTTTAATTGAAAGCTTCACCGCGTTTTTATGCGCGGTTTCCGAAAGTAAACTTTCCACTTCGGCCTCGGCCGGGTTAATTAAAAGCAATAAGTCAGTGGGAACCGCTTCTTTTTCCACCGATACGATTTTCGGGTCAAAAGATTTTGCTTCCGCGCTTTCCAAAATTATTTTCAACATATCACCGTCCTGCTCATATTTCAAAGAAGACACCGGAAGGCTTTTGGTGTCCAATTTTATCAGAATATTTTCTTTGGCGTCAAAATTTCTATCGAATGGATTAGAATTTTCACCGAATAAAACGCTTACGCAATTTTTTGTCCGCTCGCTTAAATTGTCCGAATCAATGTGTGATTTTTTTCCGGCTTTTAAAAAAGTCTGATGCGCCAGCGCTCCAGCTAACGCTTTGGCAATATCATCAGCTTTACCCAATCTTACCGCGATGGTCTCGGCGCGGTCCGCCATCTCTTTAAATTTCTGTATTGATTCCGACATAATGATTAATTCCTAGCACGTGGCGGAAATCCGGCGCAATTGCAGGCAGTGCATAACGGGCTTGACAGAGAGGTTTATTGGGAGTATAATGGGGGATAGAAATGGAGGTGCTCTATGAGAAAACTGTTGTTTTTAGCGGTTCTTGTTTTTGGTTTTTTGTTTCTTGGCCCAGAGCTTTTGGAGGCCCAAGGAGTTGGCTTGAGGTGTGATACGCCGCATTGCCGGTACGCCCCGATTTATCGCGGGCGCTGGGCTGGAGATGGTCGGCATGACTATTCTCCATACGGCTATGGTTATGGTGCGTCAATCACTCCCTTCGGAAGCGGGTACAGTCATGATAGTATGACTATCGTAAATCCCGCGCCAGGGACGAATCTTTCGGTAAAACAAGAGGGCGGAGGATTTTTCTGTGGCACCATGTTTAGCATTGGCTGTAGTAAGAAAGACGTAAATTTTTCTACAGCCGCGCCCAAGGGCTACGAACCCGTTTCACCGAGTTATGCGCAACCGGCGCAACAACGGGCTTCATCAAACAAGCCCGAGCAGAAATTAGCATGTGAGACGACATGTGTCCGTGTTTCTGGCGGAAGCTCAGAAGTAAGCATGGTAGTTAAGGGTGAGCTAATTAAGCGATCATATACCTTAACAACCAAAGACGAACTCGATTACGAACTGAGAATCGCTGATGAGATGACCGGCGATAAGATCACGGTCAAGTTGGAATTACTGGATCGAAACGGCAACCGCGTTGCCGACAGTGCCGGATCGGCGCGTTTCCGTGCAGAAGGCGAGGATACTGACGCGCGGCGCGCGGCAACGATTCTCGCGGCCATCGAAGCCATGAAAGCATTAAAGTTCTAACGTTTAAGGGGCACCCCGTGCGGTGCCCCTTTTTTGTTATAATATAAATATGGAACAGCTTGAAATTTTTACAAAAAGCGATAAAGAAACAAAAAAACTTGGAGAGCTTTTGGCAAAAGAAATAATGAAATCCTTCGGCGGAGCTCAGGACAAACTTAAAACTGCCACAGTTTTAAGTTTGGAAGGCGATTTGGGCGCAGGCAAAACAACTTTTACACAGGGTTTCGGAAAATTTTTAGGGATTAAAGAACGAATCCAAAGCCCAACATTCACGATTATGAAAATATACCACCTCCACAATTTTATTCATGTTGACGCTTACCGCTTAAAATCAAAAGATTTTAAAGTTTTCGGCTGGCGGGAGTTTATAAAAAATAAAAATAATATAATTTTAGTGGAATGGGGGGACAAGATAAAAAATATTTTACCGAAAAATTCTTTGCGGATTATATTCAAGCATCGTAAAAATTCCAATGAGCGTATAATTATAATGCGTGTATAGTATAGTATTGATTTATTTTTTACTTCGATATATCGTAGTAGTTAATGCCGCATATATCCAGAAGAAAAGTTAAAAAGAAAACGTTTAGAAAAATAAGCGATCAATTGGTTAATGTAATTGCCAAAGTTAATTCTCGCGATTTTGTGAGGGAACTGCTTACGCCCACGGAGAGGATTATGCTGGCCAAAAGACTTTCATTGGTTTTAATGCTAAAAAGGGGCTTTCCGTTTTCGGTAATAGAGCGGACTCTAAAAGTAAGCCCTTCTACGGTATTGCGTTTTTGGTTAATATCTAAACAAGGCTCCTTTGCTACTTTAACTCATAAGTCCGCTTTCGGTGATGATACTAAGTCTAAAGTTAGGCACAAAAACAAAAGTAATTTTTGGGATGAACTGGAAAGCCTGATTCTTTTAGGAATGCCTAGGCGAGCAAGCGGCACGGCTCGCTGGGATAAAATAAGAAGTTTAATGCATTAAGGATATTTAAAACATTCTAAGAAACAAACCGACATCAAATCACTTTGATATATCAAAGTGATTTGATTGATATAGAAAATGATTGCGAAAAATTATTTTTGAAAATAAAAACAGCCAGCGCGCAATCCCGACAGAAACCGATGCTAATTTTTGGAAAAAAAGGAGGAAACTCGTGTTTCCCCCTCTTGGGCTATCTGTTAGCATTATATCATATCCTATTATGTTTGTCAAGTGTAATAAAGCTCTGTAAAATTTTAATATTAGTTAATGAAAACGCTTGTTTTATTAGATACACACGCATTAATTCATCGGGCGTATCACGCTTTGCCGAAATTTGTTTCAAAAAATACAGGCGAGCCGACGGGCGCGCTTTACGGGCTCTCCACAATGCTTTTGAAAGTTATTAGGGAATTAAAACCCGATTATATCGTCGCGGCTTTTGACAGGGCGGAGCCGACTTTTCGGCACGATGCTTATGATGGCTACAAAGCCCAGCGTCCCGAAGCGGAGAAGGATTTAGTGAGGCAACTTATCAGGGCGCATGACATTGTGGGCGCCTTCGGGATTCCGATTTTGGACGCGGTTGGATTTGAAGCCGACGATGTTTTAGGGACTATTATTGAGGCGCTTCGCCGAAATCCGCCAGCTGGCGGATTGAAGACGATAATAGTTTCCGGCGATATGGATACCTTGCAATTAGTGGAAGGCGAAAAAGTTGTTGTTTTTACTTTGCGAAAAGGCATTGAAGATACCATGATTTACGACGAAAAAAAAGTTGAAGAAAGATTCGGCTTCGGGCCGAAATTCATCACGGATTTCAAGGGCTTAAAAGGCGACCCTTCGGATAATATTATGGGCGTCCGCGGTATCGGAGAAAAAACAGCGACGGACATAATCAAGCAATTCGGGACAATTGAGAATTTATATAAAAAACTGGAATCCGGAAACGCGGCAGGAAAATTAAAAGACAAAACTATACAATTATTAAAAGAGCATAAAAAAGACGCGTTTTTCTCTAAAACTTTAGCCATAATCCGCAAAGACGCGCCGGTGAAATTTGCGCTTCCAGCAAAACAATTTGATTTGAATTCTAAAACACTTACTAAAATTTTTACAGAGTTAGGATTTACAAGTTTGACCGCAAGAATAAACAACGGGAATAATCGAGTGGTTAGACAAGAAAAAAAAATAGCCAAAGAAAAAGAAAAAGCGGCAAAAATTCCAGCGAACGCAGTCTTTTTTCCAGCTGACGAAGCATCACTGGAAGCCGTTCCTATAAAAAAATGGCTTGAGATTTCTGAAAACAAAACTCTAGTTTCTCCGGACGTAAAAGCCGTAATAAAATTTTTAAAAAGGCGCGGGCTTCCGGAGCCGAAAATTTTTTTTGACCTTTCGGTCGCAGCTTGGGTTGCGGAAAGCACGGCAAAAATTTCCGAGCCGCCAGATATCGCGGATTTGCCTGAAATTTATGAAAAATTACAAAAGCTTGCCAAAGAACGCGGGGTTGAAAAAGTTCTTTATGAAATTGAGTTTCCAATAATTCCAATTCTGGCCGAAATGGAGTATCGGGGCATTTCAATTGATCGGAAATTTTTGGAAAAATTTAAAAAAGAAACCCAAGCCAAGCTGGGCGAGCTTCAAGATAAAATTTTTAAATTCGCCGGCAGAGATTTTAATATCAACTCTCCAGCACAGTTGGGAAATATTTTAGTGGCAATGGGAATATTTTCCGCCGAAGGCGGATCCGCCTCCGGTGGAGAAGGAAAAATAAAAAAAACCAAAACCGGCAAAATTTCCACCAAAGAAAACGAGCTGGTAAAACTCCGCGGGAAATCTCCGATTATTGATTTAATTTTAGAGTTTCGTGAATTAAACAAACTTTTAAACACCTATATTAATCCGATTCTGAAGCTTTCATTTAAAGATGAAAAAATCCACACGACTTTAAAACAAACAGGAACCGTTACCGGCCGGCTTTCTTCGGAAGAACCAAATCTGCAAAATATTCCCATTAGGAGCGATTTTGGAGCGCGAATCAGGGACGCGTTCATCGCTTCGCCTGGCTTTACTTTCGCGGCGTTTGATTATTCACAAATTGAACTTCGGATTTTGGCCGCGGCGGCCAAGGACGCAAAAATGATTGAAGCTTTCAAAAAAGGGGTTGATATCCATAAATTTACCGCTGCCAATCTCAATAACTTGCCGATGGATCAAGTGACCGACAAAATGCGGAGCCGCGCCAAGACGATCAATTTCGGAATCGTCTACGGCATGGGCGTCAGGCAATTGGCGCAGTCAACCGGGATGAATTTGACGGAAGCCCAAAAATTTTATCACGAATATTTTAATGATTTTCCGGAAATCAAAAAATACATTGAGCATATTAAAAACGAAACTAAAAAAACCGGATACGCCGAGACACTTTTGGGGCGCAAGCGGTTTTTTGATTTGGAAGCTATTCGCGGAAACGGATTTTTAGAATCCCAGATGGAGCGCATGGCTGTAAACGCGGTGATACAGGGAACAGACGCGGACATAGTTAAATTGGCCATGGTAGCCGTCCATAAAGAGCTGGACTCACGAAAAATAAGGCCGATTTTGCAAGTTCATGATGAATTGTTATACGAAGTAGCGGATGATATAATAAAGGAAGCGGTACCTCGCATACGCTTTATTATGGAGAGCGTATATAAGCTTGCTGTTCCATTGTCGGTGGATGTTAAAATAGGGAAAAGATGGGGTTCGCTTGTAAAATATATTAAATAAAAATGAAAATAGATTTTCTTTCGGACATCAATAAGGATAATTATTACGTTCTCGATTACGATCGAGTTGACGCGTATATGGTAAAAACTGCTTGGTGTAGCTCGGTGTTCCTCGCGCTTTATTCTTGGGCGATATATTTTTGGGCGCCGGCTGCAAGTTATCCAAATCCGTTTTCTTGGCGCGTAGTAACATTCGGCGAAGTTATTTGGGTGACTGCGCTCGGTTTTTTGACGGCCATCGTGATTACAGTTTTCCGCGGCCGCCTCAAGAACCACTATGTATATCGTTTTATAGTAACAAACGCGCTAATGGCGTACTCATATCTTGTGGTGTTTATCAGTGGAGGTTCAATTGAATGGCATTTTCATTTTTTTGTGATGCTCGCGCTCATTACTCTTTATGCCGATTGGAGGCTGGGCTGGTGGGCGATTATCGCAGTGGCTCTGCATCATAATATTTTAAATTTTATATCTCCAGGTTGGGTGTATTTTTACGGGCGGAACGATGTAGCGTCCTTAGCCCACGCGTTCCTAGTGTTTTTTATGGCGATTATTACCACGAAGATTTGCGAACAGAACAGGCAGCTCGCGGATGCCAGCAGGCTTATCGGAAATGAGTTTGATAAGAATACCAAATAACGTTTTATCGCATACAAATGAATCAATTTCTTGAATATTGCAAAAAAATTTTAGCAAAGGCGAAAAATAAGTTTTGGTTAAAGGAAATTCCTGCTACGGACATCACAGAAGTTTTTTTATATCTAGCGGATTTAATAGTAATCAAACACGGAAATGAGCCAATTCGCGAAGATATTCGCAAGATTATTTCTCTTAAAGATCTTGCGCCTCCAGCGCGGGAAAGCGCCACGGAAGAAATATATATACATTTCGAAAATATTCTGTCAAAGGATTATAATATGGCAAAAGTACAAAGCGAAATTCGCGCGCGATTTAATCTTAATCTTTCCAAACTGTCGTTTGTCAGTAAATTTTTAACTAGAGACGAACGCGACCTTAGAGAACTTGAAAATCGGACGGAGGCGATCGTTACGAAATTGCTGCCAGTTATGGGGCGCGCCAACCTTGATAAGTTGATTAGAGATAAAACAAGCGTCACTCTTCTTAATGGAATCGCGCTAACCAATCAGGGCTCGCTTGATTTTTCTGCGGTTGAGCGCCGTTTATTCAACCTTCCTCCGCCTTGGTTAAAGCTTGGTATAAAGTTTTTGAGGTTGCTGATTCGAGATTTGAGTATGCTATAATTATAACATGAGCAATAAATCACTTATGACCACGTTGGCGCTTTTTCTTGTAATTGGAGGCGTGTCTGCCTATTTCTTGTATAACAACGCGCTTCCTAAGCCCAAAATCGTTGTTCCTAAGCGCATAGTTGTGCTTTTAGCCTCCGATTTGCAGATAACTGGCGTAGAGGGTTTAAGGGCCGGCTTAAAGGATCTAGGCTATATTGAAGGGGAGAATATAGTATTTGAAGTCAAAAATCCAAAGGGAGATAGAGATCTTACCAAAACAATGGCTAAAGAGATTATTGCTTCAAAGCCAGATCTTATTATTTCGCTTTCTACGAGCGCGTCCAGCGCAGTCAAAGATGCCAACAAAGACGCGGCGCTCCCGATCGTATTTGCCGATGTTGGAAATTTTCAGGAACTTGGCATAGAAAATATTCAGCGCCCCGGTGGGTTTATAACCGGCGTGGTTGTGGATAACGTGCCTGCCGCGCCAAAACGGATGGATATTCTAAAAATCCTTTTACCCGGCATAAAGAGCGTTGGTATTTTAGTGAACAATAAACACGTAAGTTACAATGAAATTTTAAAAACGCACGAGGAGGGCGCGAAAAAACTCGGAATAAAAATTCTTTGGTATAATGTAACCAAAAAAGAAGAAGTTCCGCCCGCCATGGAAAACTTAATTAAAGATCGTCCCGGCGCTTTTATGACGACTTCCGAAGCAACCATTTCTGGTAACGCGGATTTAATCGCGCCAATTTTGCGGAAGGCCAAAATTCCGTCTATAGATTTTAACCTTGAACGCGGTGTGAGCTCCGGTTATTTTATGGTTTACGGAGTTGCCAGGTTCGACACGGGCAAGCAAAGCGCGATAATGGCAGACAAAGTGTTAAAAGGCGAACAACCAGGCAATATTCCGATAGAATTTGATTCTTCTTTAAAATTTGAAATCAACGCCGCTTTGGCGAAAGAAATGAATATCAAAATACCCGATTCGCTTCTTTTACAAGCCAATAAAGTTTATCAAGAATAATTATATGAGTCTAAAAAAAGCAATTATAGTATTCTCGGCGGCACTAATATTAGTGACTGGGTTTATATTTTTCCAGTATACATATAACCAAACTAACGTAGAGCCACTTCGCAAGTATAAGATTGGTATTATTATTAACAACGATGTGCAGATGCCTAATGTTGATGGCTTTAAGTCAAAAATGAAGGAGCTTGGCTACATTGATGGCGCGAATACCGAGTATATTATCAAAAACGCGCAAAATAAGCCGGATCTACAGATTAAATATCCAGAGGAAATTATTGCCGCTAAGTCAGACATGATAGTAGTTTTATCGCCAGCCGTTGCAGTTAATTTAAGTAAGCAAAATCCCAGCGTACCCGTGCTATTTATGGATATAGATCCCGAAACGCTCATTAAAGACAAGGCTTATCCGGAGAAAAATATCACAGGAGTTTCCGCTGGGTTTTTGGATTTTGCCGGCAAAAGGGTGGAGGTGCTTAAAGAAATTTATCCTTCTATTAAAAAAATTATAATTCCATCGGATAAAAATCATCCTAATTATCCTAAATTTATAGAAAGTGTACGCGCGGCGGCGAGTCGCTTACAGATCGAAATAGTCGAAATTCAGACCAAAGACATAGGAGATTTTCTAAGCCGCCTTCCAGAAATTGTTAATAAAAAGAACGGCGACGCCTTGATATTTTATCCCGGTCCTAACAACATTTCGGCTGCGGGCGGAGCAGCAAACGCTCCAAAAAGAAAACTTATTGTGGATCAATTGATAAAAGAAAAGATGCCTGCGATTAATCATAATATGGAAATCGGTTGCGCTAGCGAAGGCGTTTTGGCGTGCTACGGAAACTACCGCGTTGACGTAGGCAAAGAGGGCGCAATTTTGGCCGATAAAATTTTGAAAGGCGTACCGATAAAGGATATACCAGTGGTCCCGCCAGTCAAAACTCTTGTCTTGGAAATAAATCTGAAAACCGCGAAAAGTATAGGCATCACGATTCCACAAGCAATTTTATCCAGGGCTAACAAAGTTTATCAAGAATAATTATTAGTTTAATTTATTAATTTATTAATTTATGAATTTTACGCTCAAACAGGCAATTTTCACGGTGTTGGCGGCAATTATTATCGTTGGCGGATATTTTTCTTGGCAATTTATTTCCAAGGAAACCCAGCCGACCGCGCCGCCAAAAAATTATAAAATAGGATTTTTAGCTTTAAGCGATAAAGACGTCCAAAGCGAAAACTATATAGCATTTAAAGCGCACATGGGAAAGCTTGGTTACGTAGAAGGTAAAAATGTAGAATATATTGTAAAACAGGGCGATAGAAATATAAAAGGCGACCTTGAAAAGAGCGCCAAAGAACTTAATGAATCAGGGTTAGACCTGATCTTGACCGGCGGCACAACCTCCACCGTTCCGCTGAAGGAATTAAAAGATCTAAAAACCTCGGTCTATTTTCTTTCGGCCGCAAGGCCAGAATTGGTGGTTGGCAACCTTGCCGCGCCGGAAGGGTTGATAACAGGCATATCCGAAGGGGTTGTTTCACTGGCAGGCAAACGCTTGGAATTTTTGAAAGAGATCGACCCTTCGATAAAAAAAGTAGCATCTATTATTGAAAAAGGGCACACGACTGCCGCCGCAGCGCAGGCAAAGATCGATGCCGCCGCGCAAGAATTGGGGATAAAAACCGTGGCCATTGAAATAGAGGCCGGTAAATATGAGCAGATTTTTGAAAAGCTAAAGACAATAACAAGGGCAAACGGAATAGACGGGTATATTGCATGCACGTGCTTAAGCAACGAGAAATATGCAAAGGAACTGGCGGACTATTTTCGTAAAGAAAAAATTCCGTCTATCAATGCTGAAGTAGGCATAGGAGCTAAACTTGGATGGTTGGCAACCTATTCCAATAACAGGACCAGAACAGGCGAACTGGCGGCTGAAAGCGTGGATAGAATCTTAAAAGGAACTCCAATCTCGCAAATTCCGGTTAAATTTGCCAGCGATGTTCTATTCGAGCTCAATCTCAAAACGGCCAAAGAAATAGGCATCACGATTCCACAAGCAATTTTATCCAGGGCTAACAAAGTTTATCAAGAATAATTATTAGTTTAATTTATTAATTTATTAATTTATGAATTTATGAATTTTACGCTCAAACAGGCAATTTTCACAGTGTTGGCAGCAATTATTATCGTCGGCGGATATTTTTCTTGGCAATTTATTTCCAAGGAAACCCAGCCGACCGCGCCGCCAAAAAATTATAAAATAGGATTTTTGGTTCTCACGGAGAAAGACGCTCAAAACGAGAATTTTAATGGGTTCAAGTCGCAAATGGGAAAACTCGGCTATAAAGAAGGAGTAAATATTGAATATATTATGAAGATAGCAACCAGAGATCCGGGCGCGTTAGATAAGGCGGCCGCGGAAGCAAACGAAGCCGGGTGGGATATTATACTTGTTGGCTCTACATCGGCCGGCGAGGCATTGAAAAAATTGCCGGATCTGAAAACCAAAGTTTTCTTCTTAGCCGCGGGAAGGCCAAAAGCGCTGGTTGAAAATTTTGTTGCGCCTGAAGGGCTTATTACTGGGATGGGAGAGCCCACCGCGGAGTTCGCGGGGAAGCGGCTTGAGTTTCTAAAAGAACTTATTCCTTCTCTTAAAAAAATTGTTTCTATTGTAGACCGCGGGCACGCAACAGGGTTGGCTTTTGTAAAATCTATGGAAGCCGCGGCGGCTCCTCTAGGTCTTAAAATAGAAATTATTACGGCGGAGAATCCGGGCGACTTGGTAAATAAAATCCCTTTAATTAAAAGAGACGGAGGCACGGTTGCTTATGTGGCTTGCTCTTGCCCGAGCAACACCCAGCATCCCAAAGAGCTTGCTGATTATTTTCTCAAAAATAAAATGCCGTCAATCAGCGACGAAGTAGAGATCGGAGCGAGAATAGGCTGGCTTGCTACTTATAGCAATGACCGCAGAAAGGCCGGAGAACGAGGCGCCGTATTAGTTGACCGGATTTTAAAAGGTACGCCAATTTCTAAAGTACCGGTGGAGATTGCAAACGATGTGTTGTTGGAAATAAATTTAAACACTGCCAAAACGCTGGGAATTACTTTCCCTCAATCTGTTCTTTCTCGGGCGAACAAAATATATCAGGAGTAAAAACAAATGAGAAGCTTTTCGGAGTTCTCCATAGCTAAACGCTCTCAATTATGGTTTCTAGGAGTAGTGGCTGTTTTGACTATAGTTTCCGCCAATATTGCTTGGCTTTTTCCCACGCGCGATGAGCTGTCGGAACAAGCGTATTTATTGCACCGAGTGATAGCTATTGATGTTAAGAATCAGTTATTCGCGTTTTTAAGCCGTTATGAACGATCCTTGAGCGACGGAGTGGATGTGCTTAATCAAATCAAAGAAAGAAAAGAAGATATTATTTCGCGTTTGCTAAAAGAAAACCAGCCGTTCGAATCCTTAACTCTTTTAGATAACAAAGGCAATGAGGTATTTAAAAACCACAGGTTCCTCTTGATTTCGGAATCAGACTTGAAAGACCGCTCCGAAGAAATTTTGTACAAAACTGTCAAAGAAGGCCGCGTTTATCGCGGTCCCGTAGAGATATCCGGCATTTCCGAACCCATTATAACTATCGCCGTGCCCGTAAATACAAATACGGGTTTTTCGGCGCTAGTGGCGGAGATTAATTTAAAATTTTTTTTAGACGTAGTGCGCAATGTGTCGGTTGGCAAAGAGGGCGTGGCTTATGTAGTTGACGAGAACGGGTATGTTATAGCGCACCCGAATTCTTCACTGGTGTTTGGCCGCGCGAATTTTATTGATAGAAAAATTATTGCTGAAGCGGTTTCTGGGCGCGAGGCGGATACGCGGGCGGCGGGTTTTAATTATACGAACGAAAGGGGTGAAAATATGCTTGCCGTGGCATTGCCTTTTGAGCTTATGGGTTGGGCCATAGTCGTTGAAGATCCTGATAGCGCGGCATTGGGCGCGTCTAGCAGGATATTGAATGTGGCGATCATATCTTTTATTTTGGAAATTTTACTTGTTATTCTGCTTATTTGGAACTATTTAAATCTTATCCGCGCCGCCGCGCTTTTTTACGGTGAAAGAAATCAGCGCGAAGCTATTTTAAACAGCCTCTCGGATGGAGTCATTGAATATGACAGCGAATTCCAGATCGTGCTTATGAATCCCAGGGCCGAGGAGCTTTTAGCCGTTCATTTTAAGGATATCGGCGGTATGGCCATAACTCCTGATTTTGCCAAAAACAATCCGCAGTATAAAAGCTTGGTGGAACTTATGTATCCGGCTTTGGCGCCATATTCTTCCAGCATCAAAGAAGTTCCGGGTACTCATGTTAAAACCATGGAAATTCACACATCAAGTCCGGAGCTAAAAATGATTGTGACTTTGACCCAGGTTATTGACCAAAACGGGAGCGTAAGGGGTTTTTTGAAAATTTTGCACGACATTTCCAGAGAGCGCCTTTTGGGTAGAATTAAATCTGAATTTGTCTCTATCGCCGCCCATCAATTACGGACGCCGCTTTCCGCGATTAAATGGACATTGAAACTGCTTTTGGACGGAGATGCCGGCGCCTTAAACAAAGAGCAGACGAGTTTTTTGGAAAGAGGCTATGATACCAATGAAAAGATGATCAAGCTAGTAAACGACCTGCTTTCGGTGGCGCGCATTGAAGAAGGAAGATTTGGCTATGATTTTCAGGATATAAATTTTAATGAATTTTTGGAAGCCGCCATCAAAAATTACGCGGATATCGTAAGCCGCAAATCCATAAATCTTAAATTTGAAAAAATAGACGGCGAGTTGCCCTTGGTTTACGCGGATTCGGAAAAATTATCTTTAGCCCTGAATAATTTATTGGACAATGCCGTAAAATATACGCCCGCTGGGGGAAAAGTCTTGGTAAAACTTGAGCGAAAAGGAAATTACGCGCTGGTGAGCATCATGGATACGGGAGTTGGCATACCTGATTCTGAACAGCCGAGAGTTTTTTCAAAATTTTTCCGCGCGTCCAATGTTATAAAGATGGAAACGGAAGGCACCGGTCTGGGACTTTTTATCGTGCATAATATTATCAAGCGCCACGGCGGAGATATTCATTTTACTTCCCATGAAAATCATGGCGCGACTTTTATTTTCACTTTACCGCTTAAAAAAGAACTTGTGCCCAAGGAGGAAGCTGAGCCCTTGGAGGAATTTTTAGAAAATGTTTAATATGCTATAATAGCGCTATGGCAAGATACAAGATAGTAATAATAGAAGACGAGCCGGTGCATCTTAATGTAATGAAGGCTAAGCTGGAATATGAGGGTTATGATGTTTTGGCGGCTGTGGACGGGGAAGCCGGCTATCAAATGGTTAAAGAAGAAAAGCCGGATTTGGTGCTTTTGGATATAATTTTGCCCAAATTAGACGGATTCGGGGTTTTAGAGAGATTGAAAAAAGACAAAATAAACATCCCGATTATAATCGTTTCCAACTCGGGTCAGCCAGTGGAAGTGGATAGGGCCATGGCAATGGGCGCGAAAGATTATTTGGTGAAAGCGGAATTCAACCCGACTGATGTTTTGGAAAAAGTTGAAAAAGTTTTAGGCGGGCCAGCCTCGACTAACGGGCTAGGCGGGCGTCCGAAAAAAAATGGAAATGGAAATGGCGCGAGCCCTTCAGCTATTAAAGCGCTCGCGGATAAGGCCGGCGGAGTCAACGAACGCGCGCGCGGAGGAACCAAGGTTTTAATAGTGGAAGATGATAAATTTTTGCGCGACCTCATCGTCCAAAAACTTAAAAGAGAGGGTTTTGTGACTTCCGAAGCGGTGGACGGCGAGGAGGGCTTAAAGATTACCAAAGAAAAACATCCCGACATAATTTTACTTGATTTAATTTTACCGGGCTCGGACGGCTTTGAGGTTTTGCGCCGAATCAAAAGCGATACTTCCACCGCTCAAATACCTGTTATAGTGCTCTCCAATCTCGGACAAAAAGAAGATATGGATAGAGCCATGTCCGGGGGCGCGGAGGATTTTATGGTGAAAGCCCATTTCACGCCGGGGGAAATTATCGCAAAAATAAAGTCAGTGCTTAAAAAAAAGTATTTTTAACCTAATCCGTGATTTATTTTCTTTACGGAGAAAATTCGTATCAGGCGCTCCGCAAAATCCGCGAATTCAAATCGGCTTTTTCCAAAAAATCTGCTGATTTTTTAATAGAAGAGTTCGACGGCGAGTTTTCCGCGCCGGGTCCTGCGGAATTCCATTCTGTTTTGGGCCAGATTAATTTTTTTTCCAAAATTCGGCTGGTAATTTTTAGAAATATTTTGGAATCTAATCCCAAAATTTTTGAAATTCTTAAAGAAAGCGGCGTTTTTTTGAAAAATTCAAATGACATTTTTGTTTTTTGGGAGAAAGATTTAACGAAGCATAAAGAAGTTTTATCGTTTTTTAAAAAATTCGCGGAAAAAACACAGGAAGTGAAAACGCTTGGTCCGAAAGAGCTGGACGCTTGGCTTTCAAAAAAAGCGCAAAGCTCGGAAATTCAATTAAGCAAAGAAGAGCGCGAGGTAATGATTGAGGAAGCGGGCGAGGGCGCCGAGTGGGCGCTGGAGAACGAGTTGGAAAAGGTGGCGTTGGGCGCGCCAGCCGGGAAGAAGTCGCTAGCCTCCTCGAAGTCCGACTTCAAATCCCCAAAGAAGTCGGACTTCTTCCCGGCTAGCGACTTCAAAGAAGGCGCTTCTCCCTTTTCTTTCATCGAAAAAATGTTCACCCCCACACCAAACCTTTTGGTGTGGGGGTTTAGCCCAAGAGCGCTTTTGGCTCTCAAAGAAATGAGTTTAATCGGCATTGAGCCACAAAAATTCATCTACGCTTTTTTATGGAAATTGAAACAAAAAAAAATGGCGGATGCTTATCTTAAGGGCATACTTGCGGAATCCCAAATGCGCAGAGACCCTAAAAACTCCGAAGAACATTTGGAGCGATTTATTTTTTCCCTGAAAGCTTAGCCAGCCTCGACTAGCGGGCCAGGCGGGATTTCATTCTCGAGGCTTTGTTTTTTTTGATGAGGCCTCTTTTGGCTGACTTGTCTATAATTTTATAGGCTTGTGACAACGCGGGCGCTGATTTTTCCAAAACCGCTTTCTTTACGGCTTCATTCAGTTTATTTTTCCAAGTCTGGTTTTTGACGCGCCTTTTGGCTGACTGTCGCAGGGCTTTTTTAGCAGATTTAATTATTGGCATATAAAAATAAGTCTATATTATTTTATATTTTTAATCAAATCCCTAAGTTCTGCCGCCTTTTCAAAATCCAGCGTTTTCGCGGCTTCCAGCATTTCTTCTTCCAATTCCTGTTTTAGTTTTTCTTTGGACATGGACTTGGACATTTTGGTCAAATCAAATTTTATTTTCTTTTCCGAAGTGCCGAAAATGTTTTCGTTGATTTCTCTGACAATCTGTTGGGGCGTGATGCCGTGTTTTTTATTAAATTCATCCTGCAAAACTCTCCGGCGGTCAGTTTCGGAAATAGCTTTTTTCATAGAGAGGGTCACCGCGTCGGCATACATTATAACTGTCCCGTGGGTATGCCTGGCGGCTCGGCCGATTGTTTGAATTAAAGTTTGCGCGTTCCGCAAAAATCCTTCCTTATCGGCGTCTAAAATTATAACCAAAGAAACCTCTGGCAGGTCAATACCTTCTCTTAAAAGATTTATTCCCACAATCACGTCATAATGTCCGCTTCTTAAATCATTTATAATTTTATGCCGCTCCAAAGTTTTAATGTCCGAATGCAAGTATTCGGCTTTTATGCCAGCTTCTTTTAAATAGTCGGCTAAGTCCTCCGCCATGCGCTTAGTAAGGGTTGTGATAATAACTCGCTGTTTTTCTTTTATTCTTTTTTTAACTTCAGAAATTACGTCTTTGATTTGATTTTTTGTGTTCCGCACTTCCACTTTCGGGTCCAAAAGGCCGGTGGGCCGGATTATTTGCTCCACCACCGCGCTTCCGCTTATTCGAAGTTCGTATTCAGCCGGAGTCGCCGAAACGTAAACAGTTTGCCCAACTTTTTTTAGAAACTCGCCAAATTTTAAAGGACGGTTATCCATGGCCGACGGAAGCCTGAAGCCATAATCCACTAAAACTTTTTTTCTAGCCTGGTCGCCCATGTACATACCGCGGATTTGGGGAATAGACATATGCGATTCGTCAATAATCGTAATAAAATCTTTTGGAAGATAATCCAAAAGAGTCGCGGGTGGCTCGCCGGATTTTCTGAATGAAAGCTGGCGCGAATAATTTTCTATTCCGTGGGTGTAGCCGGTTTCTTTTAGCATTTTTAAATCAAAATTTGTGCGTTGGGAAATTCGTTGGGCTTCCAAAAGCTTTCCCTCTTTCTTTAATTCTACCGCGCGGCTTTTTGATTCCAGTTCAATATTAGAAAGCGCGAGTTCAAGCTTATCATGCGGCGTGACGAAATGTTTGGCAGGAAAGATTTTTGCCGCGCCAGCCTCCTCGAAGTCCGACTTCAAATCCCCAAAGAAGTCGGACTTCTTCCCGGCTGGCGCTATTTCCGATATCTTCTCAATTCGGTTTCCATCCCATTCAATCCTGATAACCGAATTTCCTGATGGCGCGACGATTTCAACCGCTTCTCCTCTTGCCGAAAAAGTTCCTTGGCGCTTGTCGTAATCATTTCTTTCATATTGCATTTGGACTAATTTTCTTAAAAACATCCGTTGCGCGATGGCAGTACCTTTGCGAATTTCCAAAGAAGCTTTTTCATATTCTTCTGGGTCGCCAATGCCGTAGATACAAGAAACGGAAGCCACAATTATAAAATCCCTCCGCGTTAGCGCCGTCGCGGTAGTGGCGTGGCGCATTGCGTCAATAAAAGTATTGATTTTAGCGTCCTTTTCTATATAAGTGTCGGTTTGCGGAATATAAGCTTCGGGCTGGTAATAATCGTAATAAGAAACAAAATAATGCACGGCGTTTTCTGGAAAAAAAGTTTTAAATTCCTGATAAAGCTGGGCGGCTAGAGTTTTATTATGCGATATTACTAAGGCCGGGCGGCCTAAATTGGCGATGACATTCGCTATCGTAAAAGTTTTACCGGAACCGGTGACGCCCAAAAGCGTCTGGTTTTTATTTTCGGCTTTCAACAACTTGGAAAGCTCGGCAATCGCCTTCGGCTGGTCTCCGGCGGGCTGGTATGGTTGGTAAAGTTTAAATATTGACATAGTGAAATAAACGCGAACTTAGCTTATCAAAAATTATTTGATTTTGCAACTACTATGATATATCATAGTGGTTTGGGTGAGCGGTAGTCATTTTGAAGTCAGAAATATAGTTGCTATAATAAAGTCAATGATCGGACACTTAGAAGGCAAGGTGTTGTTTAAAGGCGAGCGATATGTTGTTTTGGATGTTGGCGGAGTGGGTTATAAAATTTTTGTCTCCGCCTCTTCTAAAAATTTATCTATAGGAGAGAGCGCCAAACTTTGGACGCATCTGCACGTAAAAGAAGACGCGTTGGAGCTTTATGGATTTTTGCACCAAGCCGAATTGGAATTTTTTGAATCTCTAATTTCAATCTCAGGCATCGGTCCAAGATCGGCTTTGGGTGTTCTTGCTTTGGCGCCGGTTGATTCTTTAAAACGCGCGATATCATCCGGCGATACCTCTTACCTTACAAAAATTTCCGGCATCGGCAGAAAAACCGCGGAAAAAATAGTTTTGGAATTGAAAGATAAAATGGGTTTTGGAAAAGCTTCATTCGGCGGAGAAGAATTTAAAGAAGACACGGATATTTTAGACGCCTTGATTGCTTTGGATTATTCCCAGCGCGAAGCCAGGGAGATGCTTCAGAAAATTCCGTCCAATATCCGTGGCCGTGAGAAGAGATTAAAAGAAGCTTTAAAAATGCGGGAAAAGTAACATGCTTGACGAAGCGCTAGCTTCAATAAAAAAAATCATTCCTAGGTCGGTTTTTAATTTTTTCCAACCCTACTATCATTGGTGTTTGGCATATCTCGCGGCGGCTGTTTATGGATTTCCGGCGCGCCGGTTAAAAATTGTGGGAGTTACCGGCACCAACGGCAAGTCTACGGTAGTACATTTGATAACTTCCATTTTGGAAGAGGCCGGAGAAAAAGTCGCGTCGGTTTCTTCTTTGCGTTTTAGGATAAATAAAAAGGAAGAAACAAATATTTTAAAAATGACCATGCCTGGGCGGTTTAAGCTCCAAAAATTTTTACGGGAGGCGATTGGGGCCGGTTGCAAATACGGAATTATAGAAATAACTTCCGAAGGCATCAAACAGCACCGGCACATAGGTATTGATTTTTATATGGCTGTGCTCACCAATGTGACGCCGGAGCATATTGAGTCGCACGGGACTTTTGAAAAGTACCGCGCGGCGAAAGCCCTGCTTTTTAAAAAAGCGAAAATCCATGTTTTAAACGGAGAAGACCCTTCCATTGATTATTTTCTTAAAATTCCAGCCCAAAACCGCATTATCTATTCAAAAAAAGATTTTCCTCCGAATATACATTTTAAACTTTTGGGTGATTTTAATTTGGAAAACGCCGTGGCGGCTTATCATGCCGCGAAACTTCTGGGAATAGAATTTGACGCCATCAAGCGCGCTTTGGAGGAAGTGAAGAGCATACCAGGCCGGCTGGAATTCGTCCAAAAAATGCCATTTTCCATAGTGGTGGATTACGCGCACACTCCGGACGCGTTGGAGAAAGTTTATCAAACGCTTCGTGATCCACGCTTCACGCTTCACGCTTCACGACTTCTTTGTGTTTTGGGTTCGGCCGGAGGAGGAAGGGATAAATGGAAGCGGCCGGAGATGGGGAAAATCGCCGCGAAATTTTGCGATGAAATTATTTTAACCAATGAAGACCCGTATGATGAAGACCCGCAAAAAATAATTGACGAAGTGGCGGGCGGCCGCAATTTCAAAAAAATTATAAACCGCCGCGAAGCCATCCGTGAAGCGATAAAATCCGCCCAATCAGGCGACACCGTAATCATCACAGGCAAAGGCGCCGAGCCCTGGCTCATGGGCCCTAACGGAACCAAAATACCATGGGACGATAGGGAAGTCACAATAGAAGAACTTGCTAAACTCAAAATATGATATTATTAATTTATGGACATAAACGAGTCAAAATATCTGCATATCAGGCCGCCGAAGGAGGCGCTGTGGGCGATGGTTGTATTTTTGGCGCTATCCAGCCTATTTATAGCCGTAAAAATCAATGGCGAATGGCGCGGCTACGGTAGGACTATCCCGCCTAACACCATTACGGTTTCTGGCGAAGGAAAGGTTTTGGCAAAACCAGACATCGCGGTGGTGAACATGGGCGTAATAAAAGAAGATGTTGATTTAGCTAAAGTTCAGCAAAATGCCGCCGGCATCATGGGACAACTGGCAAAATTTTTAAAAGAAAATAAAATTGATGACAAAGACATCAAAACAACTTCTTACAGCATCAGCCCGCGATATAACTATAGGGAAGGCGAGCAGAAATTGCGCGGTTATGAAGTTTTTCAAAATTTGGAAGTGAAAATAAGGGATCTCGGAAAAGTCGGCGCGATTCTTTCCGGCGCTGCTTCCCGCGGGGCGAATCAAGTCGGCTCTCTGACTTTTTCGGTGGACGACCCCAAAAAAGCCAAAGAGGAAGCAAGAGCTATGGCTATAAAAGAAGCCAAAGAAAAAGCAGATAATTTATCCAAAAATTTAGGAGTGAGCTTAAAAAAAATAGTTAGTTATAGTGAGTCCGGAGGCGATATGCCACCGATTTACGCCCAAGCTGATTTTGGATTTGGAAAAGGTGGAGTGTCTGCGCCCGTCCCAACACCTTCGGGAGAAAATGAAATCCGCGTTTCGGTCAACCTGACTTACGAAATAAAGTAGTGGATGAAAATTTTTGTTATTTTGCATAATATTCGGAGCTTGCATAATATTGGCTCCATTTTTCGGACGGCCGAAGGGTTGGGGGCTTCCAAAATTTATCTGACCGGTTATACTCCCGAGCCCTACGATTTTTTCGGCAAACTTCGCAAAGATTTTGCCAAAACCGCGCTTAGCGCGGAAAAATATATTTCATGGGAAAAACTACGATATATCGCAGTTTTGATGAAACGCTTAAAAAAAGAGGGGATTCAAATTGTGGCTTTGGAGCAATCAAAAAAATCAATAAATCTTAAAAAATTCAAATCTAAAAAATCTATAGCGCTAATTTTAGGCAACGAGGTTAAGGGCGTCCCAAAATCCATACTCACAAAATGCGATAAAATTTTAGAAATCAAAATGCGCGGCAAAAAAGAATCTCTAAATGTTTCTGTAGCGGCCGGAATTGCGATTTGGGAAATTACTAACCTCCCCCAACCCCCTCCTTATTAAGGAGGGGAGCTTAAGAAATAATTTTGTCTCTTGTGACTAAAATATATAACAAAAAATCTCAAACGCCTCGGAGAAAATTATTGCGCCGCAATTTATCAAAAGCGGAAATAATGCTTTGGTTGCAACTTAAAAATAAAAAAATAAACAACCATAAATTCCGCCGGCAATACAGCGTCGGCCGCTATGTAATTGATTTTTATTGTCCAATTCTAAAACTGGCCGTAGAAATTGATGGCGGATACCATTTTGCCGAAGGAGCGCCAGAGTATGATGAGGAAAGACAACGGCACATAGAATCTTACGGAATTAAATTCTTGCGATTTTCGGATAAGGAAGTTATTAACGACCTCCCAAAAGTTATAAAGCGCATTTCACAAATTGCTAAATAAACCCGCCAATTGTTCTGTACTTCCCATAACTCTTTTGGTATTTATTACCGTAGCCGCAGGATTTCACATTTCTTTGATCCATATTTCTGTTTCATCCATTTGGCACAATCTTCCTGTAGATATTTGCCGTGTCTGTTATCCGGAGCAATTACCAGATCAACAGACCAATTCTTGTTTTGCCTTCCATTTTTCGTTTTCAGCAAAACAATAAAATCAATATCGGCTGGTCGTCGCTTTTTTGATGCGAAACTACCCATCACATGCATCGAAGAAATCGGTAAGACTTTTTCGATCTTGTCCATCATCTCTAATACATTCTTCCACATTTCTTTTCTGTAGGAAGATTGCAATAGTTTTTTTGGCATTCTATTTATCACAACGCTTTTTATTTTTTTATCCCCTCCTTTACAAGGAGGGGCGAGGGGAGGTAATTAATAACTCGTTTCCATGATTAATTTTCCGCTTTGGTCGAACAGCTGGATGTTTTCGTGACGGTTGCCCCACATCTCAGCGTTTTTACCGAGAAAAATTCTCCATTCCGGCTGGTTGAAATCGGAATCATTTTTATGGTCGGCCAGGCATCCGGTATAACTCGCATGTTGCGAGACGAACTCGGCGCAATCGTTATTTATTCCGGTATCGGCGTTAATGTTGGGCGAAACGCAGGAGCTTAAGCTTTCAATATAATCTATGCATCGGTTATTTAAATTTCTCGGCAGAGCTGGATCGGATATTCGCGGGCAGGAAAAAGACATTGAGGGCGAAATATTTTTTCCTTGCGCCAGATAACCGGAGCATTTGTTTATTTTAAAATTTTTGCCGAATGGACTTTCGCCAGTGGCCACAATAGCGCGCTCGCCGTACTTCAATGAGATATTATTTCCATATTCATCTTTGCCGATAATTGCAGAAGCTCGGTCTCTATTTTGGAGTTTGAGACCGGAGATAATTGTGGTCTGCTTATTTTCATAATCAAAATTTTCCAAAGAAATATATTCCCGCGAAAAATCTCCATAAGTAGCTCCGCCGATATTTATGCGAAGGGGATTTTTTGGGGGGACGCTCACTGGCGCTGGCGGAGGCGGAGGAGATTGAGTCGCCGATTTTTTAATGGGATTTTGTATTATTGGTGGAGGCGTGGTTATGTTTGGTAAAGTAAAAAAAGAACTGTTTGTGGATTGGCTTGGAGGCATAGTTTCCGGCGCCGTGATGGAGCCAGAGGTGCCCGTGGAGCCATGCTCCGGAAATTGGCCCGGAACTTGCGTTTGCGAGCTTTTGGTGAAGAGATTTACGTTTTTTCTTTGAAAACTGAAAACTATGCCAATAATGATAAGCACGAATATCAGCCACATGACATCTTTATTCATATTGGCAATATTAGAACATTTTAAGGTATAATTAAACTATGCTAAGTATATTGCCACAACTTTTGGATTATCAATTTTATGGGTCGCTCCTTTTGAGGCTTGCTTTGGGAGCGGTTTTTTTAATTCACGGCTATCCGAAACTTTTTAAGGCTCGGTTGCGTCTTGCAGGTTTACTGGAATCCATAGCAGGCGCTTTACTTGTCATCGGACTTTTCACCCAAGCCGCCGCGGCTGTTTTGGCGGTTGAACTTTTAATTATTGTTATTTGGTTTAAGCGCGGGCAAAAATTTGTTGGGGGATGGGAATTTGATTTTGTTTTACTTGTTATGGCGCTGGCTCTTTTGGTTTTAGGCCCCGGCGCTTGGGCCATTGACTTGCCTTTATAATATGGATACCGGAGACATTGTTTTTGATATTGAAACCCAGAAATCTTTTGAAGAAGTTGGCCTGCCTCACGGCAAGGCGGGCGGACAGGGTAATTTTGAAAAACTTGGCGTGTCCGTGGTGGGCGCGTATCTTTACGGCGAGAATAAATATTTAACATACGAGGAGCATGAAATTCCAGCATTTGAAAAATTGCTTCAAAACGCCGGGCGGGTAATCGGTTTTAATATTCATCATTTTGATTTGGCGGTGCTTCAGCCCTATATTTCTTGGAATTTGAAAAATTTATCCACGCTGGATTTGATGGACGACGTAAAAAAAAGTTTAGGCCACCGGCTTTATTTGGACAGCTTGGCGGATGCGACCTTGGGCGTCCGTAAAAGCGGGGACGGCTTGCAGGCTCTGAGATGGTATAAAGAAGGTAAGATGGATGAAATTAAAAAATACTGCCTGAAAGATGTGGAAATTACAAAAAATCTTTATGAATTTGGCGTAAAGAACGGCCATGTGCTATTTTATTCAAGAGACGCGGGCGGCAAGGTGGCGATACCCGTGGCTTGGGAGAAGCCGATAAATCCTGCTTCACCAGCAGGCGGACCAATAACAAAAACAAATGTCCAACTCAAAATTTTTTAACATACTGGGCGTAGAATTAAACTTGGACGAAGTGGTTCGGGCTATTTACGATTTTGTTAAATTAAAACCGCAACGAAAATATAAAATAATAATCGGCACGGATTCTTCGGCGAGGAATGAAGTAGCTTTAATTACCGCTATAACCATTTGGCGGGTGGGGAACGGCGGAATTCATTTTTGGACAAAATCCGAAGTTATGAAATTCCACGGCTTGAGGGAGAGAATTTATAAAGAAGCCATCCAATCCATAACTTTGGCGCAGGAATTGCGCGGGCGGTTGAAAGACGCGCTTGGGGACGAATTTTTCTGGGACGACCAGATTCATATTGATGTCGGGCGCGTCGGCCCGACCAAAGAATTGATTGACACAGTTGTGGGCATGGCCAAAGGATATGGCTTTCACGTTGAAATTAAACCCAATGCGTTTGGCGCCTCAACCGTTGCGGATAGACACACTTAGACGTCCGACGTCTAAGTTATGTCCTCGTCGTCCAATGGATAGGACGCAAGCCTCCGAAGCTTGAAATCCGGGTTCGAATCCCAGCGAGGACAAAAAATAATATATGCCAGAGCTTCCGGAAGTAGAAACAACTGTTAGAAAATTAAGAAAGCTTATTTTGGGGAAGCGGATTTTACCTGCTCGCCAGCAAGGCAGGGATTTTGGCGGAAGAAAAATTTTAAAAATAGAACGCAGGGGCAAAGCGATTTTAATTTGGCTTTCCGGCGGTAAAATTTTAGGATTTCATCAAAGAATGACCGGAAAGCTTTTAATAGTTCCGCGGGGCTTTAAAGATAGGCACATCAGGCGAAGATTCGAGCTTTCTTCTGGTAAGGATTTAATTTTTCATGATGTGCGCAAGTTTGGCGTAGTTTGGTACGGCCCGGCAAAGAATGTTCTCGGCGATAATTATTTTAAATCGCTTGGGCTGGACGCACTTCTCGTTTCTTCTGCGGAGTTTAAAAGATTATTTGGCACGAAAAGGGTGAAGATAAAACCCCTTTTACTCAATCAAAAAAATCTTGCCGGAGTCGGCAATATTATGGCTGACGAAATTTTATGGCACGCGAAAATCCATCCCGAACGAAATATTACAACACTTCGATATATCGAAGTAAAAAAATTATATAAATCAACCAAATTTATTTTAAATAAGAGTATCAAAATGGGCGGTTCAACAATGCGCGATTGGCTGCATCCCGGCGGAGAAAAAGGCGGTTATTTTGAGAAGCGATTTATTTATGGCAGAGAAGGCCAAAAATGTTTTCGTTGTGGCGCAAAAATTTTGCGAAAAAAAATAGCCAGCCGCTCCAGCTATTTTTGCCCGAAATGCCAGATCTCGTTAGTAAATTAAAACACGCCGTATAACCCTTGGTATATCAGGTAAAAAGCGTAGGAAACCAGTGCGGCGACAAGAATGTAAGCTACCAGCGCTCTAGCGTTTCGCTTCCGTTGCCACAAAACATTGATCAGAAAATCCGCTTCAGGCACTATCATGAATTTCTCCTTTCGTAACTTTCTATCTTGTTTTATTATATCAGATTCGGATACAATTTAAAAGACGGGCCATCGGATAGTGGTAGTCCGCACCCTTGGGGTGGGTGTAGTGGCGGTTCGATTCCGCCTGGCCCGATAAGAG
>MFHU01000010.1 GCA_001778695.1 Candidatus Giovannonibacteria bacterium RIFCSPHIGHO2_12_FULL_44_22
GCCGGCGTTCTTGGTCAACATTTTCCATAACATTAAAAGCTATGGGGGAAGCAATGTCCGAAGGGTTAAAATAAATCACGTCGTTGATTCTTTCCTTGGGCACAAAATCCAAAAGCCGCTCGGCGGTGTCTCCGTGCGGGTCAATAAAGGCCATCCCCTCGCCGTTTTGAATATCCTGTACGGCCATATTTTCCAAAAGCGTAGTTTTGCCCATGCCGGTTTTGCCGATGATATACATATGCTTCCGTCGGTCTATTTTTTTTATACCAAAACGCTTCAGCTGATTTCTGAAATTCGTCTCCCCAAAATATGTTGTCTTTTGCTCGTCGTTCACTGATTAAATTATAACATCTTAAACCGGCAAGTTGGTGGGAGGGGTGCCGCGTTTGGCGTCTATTCTGGGAACGGCGGCGGCTGACACAACCATGCCAGGGAAGTGGTAGATTGTGGCCAACTCCGAACTTGATAAAACCATCGGTTTGCTCCGGCCGTTGTACGGCGGATGAAACACGGAGCGCAGGCGGTAAGCTTTGTACAATCTAATTTTTCTAAGCGTGTTGCGCGTTTCCTCAAACCAATAATTGACGCTGGTTACAACTTTGCCATTTCCCTTAAAGCCGTTTAACGATTGGGAACTGAATTGTTTAAAAATACCGTTAATAGCGGGGACGGCCAAGAAGTTATATACATCTCTCCGCGCCAGATAAATCCAGCGGATGCAGGTTTCCAATCCGATTTTAGAAATATTTGTTTCTATGGCCTCCATAGTGGAGCGCTCGCCAGGCGAGAGGTTTATAATCCTGAATTGGTCCTCCTTTTTTTTGGAGGGCTCCGCCGCCGCACCAAAGACAGCTAAGATAGCGCCGTGAATTATATCCACTATTTGCGTTATAAAGTTGGGGGTGGTCTTTACCACTTTACCGGCTATTTTAGCCACTAGCGCTTCGCCCTCTTTTTTCCATCGATCGCTCATGGCGGGGCGGGTCAATATCTGAATCCAGATTTTTTCGCCCGGACGCAAATTCCCCAAAAATTCAAACAGCGATGAAAGCGGGTCAATTTTTCTTTCCTCTTCTTTGGTACCGATGTCTTCCAAAGCAAAATCTTCGTAGGTGCGGATGGGATACGCGTCTGGCATAGTGTGCACATATTCGCTGCCCCAGATGCTCCACTCCTGATTCGGCAGAGCGGAAGGCATGTCTTTAGTGTAATCCTCCACCACTTTAATTTCACAGGAAGGATACTGGGCGTAAATTTGAGATTCTATCATTTTCTTAAAAAAATCATGAGTCCAAATATAAAAATGAATTTCGCCGCCATCCCCCACAATCTCCAAAGAAAACCAGGCGGTTACCCAGCCATGCCAATAACGTTCAACTAAATTTCCACTTCGTCCCGTGCCGTGAATACCGGCGAAAATGCTTTCCATGGCCTGGGGACTTTTAGCGACATCTCTTGGGATTTTAATTTCAAGAACAATATAATTTCTTTTGAAAATAGAAAAAGCGCGGACATACCTGACCCAAGTTTCCCAAAACAATAAAACGAGTATAAATGGCGCCCAAAAAAACCAGGTGTGTCCCAACCAATAAAACGCCTCCTTTACAATCGAATCATTTAAGAGAATATTTACCATCAGCGAGTTTTTTGAAATATTTTTTGTTCTCCAGATTGATGAATACAGTATTAGGTTTTACGAAGCGTTGTTTCAAAACAGCGGCTATGACTTTTTCTTTAGCCATGGGCCCACTTTTTTCTAAAACATCTGAAATCACATCCTTAACCACTCCGGCGGTATAACCCCAGTTTTTAAGCGCGTAGAGGCCTCGTCCTACCAAAACAAAGCGATTGTCTTTTATGAGTTCGTTATGCACTGTCTGCGTGTGCACGGGCTTGCCGATAAGTTTGCCGATGCCGGAAGCCACCGCGGAAAAATGCAAGGGCTTTCCGTAGCGGGACAAAACCATGTGCGAAAGGTCTCTCACTCCGCGCGGTTTAATTTCCGGAAATTCAATCAAACCCCATTGGTCAAAATAATTTTTAGCAATCATTTTTGAAAGCATCAGCCAGTTGGCAAGCACCGCTTGATTGGCGAAAGACAGCGCTCCAGCGTTTTTCGCGAAAGAAGAAATAATTTCAAAAAGCTGGGGCTCCGCTACCGGCTTGCCTATTTCTCTAAGTTTATCCACCGCGCCTTGCAGTGTACGTTTAGCGGCATCATGGGCTTCCTCGCCGTAAGTCCAGCGCTCGTGCAGATCATCCGACTCGTGGAATCTTTCAAAGGACTGGTGCAAAGAAAGCAAAAAGTAAATATGATTTTCGTGTTTGGGATGGGGCGCCAAAGTTTTTAAAATTTTATCTTCTTTTATCACTCGGCCTTCTTTTTCAAAATAATTTTCCAAAGAAGCAAAAATTTCTTTAAGCTCGCCTAGCTGGGGAGATTTTTTAATGCGGTTAAAGCCGTCCGCTTCTATTTGGCGCACCCGTTCGCGGGTAATGCCGTACTTCTGCCCGATGGCTTCTAAAGTCATCCGATTGGGATTTTTGCCCAATCCAAAACGTTGTTCCAAAATATCTTTGGTCCTTTTAGGCAATACCGTAAACAGTTTTTTAGTCGCCTCCTCCGGATGAATCGGCAAATCGTATTTCATATATATAACAATATACTAGCAAATATGCTAAAACCATGTCAACCCCATCGTTAGTGAACAACATGGTCAGGTCCCTAAAATGCCTTCCTTAAAGCGGTCTTCGGTGCCGATGAAAATGCCTTTTTTGCGGAGCGAAAAACTTTCCAAAATCCCCAGCGCCAAAAAAAAGCTGACTAGGCTTGACCCGCCGTAAGAAAGAAACGGCATTCCCAAACCGGTTATTGGTAAAACACCAGAATTCATGCCGATATGAATCGCCGACTGGAAAAGCAGTAAAATCGCAAGACCCGCCGCGTAAAGCTTTTCAAAATTTGATTCTCCATAGATGCCCGTGCGCAAAATCCGCCAGATGATGATGCCAAAAAAAAGCAATAAAAATAAAACGCCGACAAACCCCCATTCCTCCGCGAAAGCCGCGAAAATAAAATCGGTTTCGTGCTCCGGCAAAAATTCCAGCCGAGATTGGGTGCCAAGGCCGATGCCCTTTCCAAAAATTTCTCCCGAGCCTATGGCGATAACCGACTGCTGGGCGTGATAACCCGACCCACGGATGTCATTTTGGGGATTTATAAAAGCGGTCATCCTTGTTTTTTGGTATGGCAGTAAAAAAAAGTTCCAAGCAATTGTTGTTATCAACAAACCAGTAAAAAATAAAAAAATGAGATGGCGCAATTTTATTCCTCCGACTAAAGCCATGCCCAGCCAAATTGCCCCCAAAACAATAGCCGATCCAAGATCCGGCTGCAGCATCACCAGCGCCATTGGCACAGCCGCATAAACGAACGAAATAAAAAGATGTACGAATCTGGCAATCTCCACATGTCTTTTGGAAAAATATTTTGCCAAAACCAAAACCAAAACCGGCTTCAACAACTCTACCGGCTCAATAGTCAGCCCGCCAATCTTGAGCCAGCTTGAGGCGCCCTTCACGGCCTGCCCGGTCAAAATCAATAAAAAAAGAGTTAAAACTAAACCCAAATAAAGCATCAAAAGGAATATGCTGTTTGTTTTAAGAAAACTCCAATCAATAAAAATCGCGCTTATAAAAAATGCCAGAAGCCCGGCCAAGGCCCAAATAATTTGCCTAGTAAAAAAATAATCCCCTCCTTGGCCAAATGATTTCATTGTGACAAGTCCTAAAAGCACAAGCATTAGCGCCGCCAGAAGCGGAGCCCAATCTAGGTTTTTCCACATGCGGCCGGGGTTCATGGCGCTTGTCTTAACAAAATATCAGCGCGCGCTACTCCGCTTATGGCCCGCGGCCAGGTAAATACAACATTTTTCTCTTCGCCGATATCTAAGCGATCCAGCAAAGTCTTTGATACCCCTAAAACCTCACCCTCTTGGCCAAGAAGTACCGCTCCTATTTCAATATTTTTATAAATTTGATTCTCTTGATTTTTAATTCTTACCTCTAGACGCGGCGAAGACGAATCTTGGAGCAAAATATCTCTTTTTAAAATATCAATTTTTAATGGTCGCGCTTCTCCAGCTTCCCAACTCACCGAGCGCATTTCCAGCAAAGCTCTTTTGGGCGTACGGTTTTCCGCCAGAATATTAGGCTCAAAAATTAAAAATTTTTCTCCCGGCCAAATAAAAGTGCTGTTTTCGCGGACAGCGATAAGCACGCTGTTTTCATCATAAAGTTTGAAAGTATAAACAAATTTACCCGTTTTCAAAAATTGGTTGCTATTTTCCAAAAGCGCCGCCGCGTCATACACTCCTTGGCGCGTCGGGAAAAAACGCGTCCATAAAACCGTGAGGTCGCGAATTTTCTCCGAGCACGGCGCGCAGCGCGCGACCGCGCCTCCGCAATCAATTCCTTCTTCGTCCTGATTTTTGCGATTGTCAAAACAAGTCGGCTCCGACCGGAAATAATAAATCAGCCCGCCGATGATTAAAAAAATCACAGCGGCGAAAACCGCGAAAACTCCTAATTGCCTCCTCACTCCCCACGAAAAAATAGGCATAAATTAAGTATACAAAATTTTTTGAAAAAAAATTAGCCCCCACGCTGGAGGGCTTTCGCAACTGACAGAACAAAAAATGAGCGGGGTCCGCGGGCACGAAGGCAATGGTGCCCCATGACTGGCATTCGTCATGTTTGCGCGAACCCCTGTTACTTGAAATAAATGGCGTGAGTTACAGCCGTTTCCGCGCGGAGGGCGGGGAAAACTTGAGCCGTCGCCATTTATTTCAAGCACTTTCTTTAACTTATCAGATTAATTAAATCCCTTCAACCCGCCACTAGAAATTTTAGACACTAAGTATGGGCGGCTACCTACTTTCCCCCCGAGGGAGTATCATCGGCAGTACAGCGTTTTACTTCTCTGTTCGGAATGGCCCGCTTCGCCGAAGCGAGGCGAGGAAGAGGTAGTGCCACTGCCTCAAGCCACCCAAACTTAATGTCCAAACTCAATTTTTTAGGAGCAACAAATAAAGTTTTTACGGTTGACCTAAGTTTAGTAAAAACTTTATTTACTGCTCCAATTCGTAAGCGCATTTTCTAACAAGACGGCTCGATCTATTAGTACTCCTCGGCTGAATGCCTTGCGGCACTTACACCTGGAGCCTATCAACCTCGTAGTCTTCGAGGGATCTGATAACGATTCCTAATCTTGGGGCATGCTTCGCGCTTAGATGCTTTCAGCGCTTATCACTCAACGACATAGCTGCCCTGCGGTGCTCCTGGCGGAACAGCAGGTAGACCAGAGGTCGCCTCCTTCCGGTCCTCTCGTACTAGGAAGAACCCCCCTCAAGAATCAACGAGTGCAGTAGATAGGAGACCAACCTGTCTCACGACGGTCTGAACCCAGCTCACGTACCTTTTTAATTGGCGAACAGCCAAACCCTTGGGAGCTTCTCCACCCCCAGGATAAGATGAGCCGACATCGAGGTGCCGAACTCCGCCGTCGATATGGACTCTTGGGCGGAACTAGCCTGTT
>MFHU01000011.1:0-20171 GCA_001778695.1 Candidatus Giovannonibacteria bacterium RIFCSPHIGHO2_12_FULL_44_22
GGGAAGGATTCGAACCTTCGTAGCCCTTCCGGGCGCGCGGTTTACAGCCGCGTGCGATTGACCACTCCGCCACCTGCGCAAGGCTTAAATTATAAGCTACGCTGTAATTTTAACCTGTTTTTCTTTTTTAAGCAAAGGCTTCTCGCCTTTTTTAACTTCTATAACAAAGGCGCCGGAGCGGAAATCAACCAGAGCCGTGTCGCCTTCTTTTATTTGTTTAGAAATTATTTTTTCGGCAAGCGGATTTAAAATTTTATTTTGAATAAGACGCCTCAAGGGCCTCGCGCCGTAATTGGGGTCGTAACCATCTTTTGCCAAAGCGTCCTCCGCATTTTTATTTATACTGACTTTAATTCCTCGCGCGTTGATTCTTTGGGTTAATCGAGCAATTTGTATTTTAGCAATCTGCTTCAGCGCCTCTGGTGGAAGTGAATTGAAAATAATCACCTCGTCCAACCTGTTTAAAAATTCCGGGCGGAAATGCTGTTCTAAAGAGCGCAAAATTTTAGTCTTTAAATCGTCTTCTTTTCTTACACGATCAACCGCTCCCCCCACAAATCCCAAGCTTCCCATCTCGCGGATGAATTCCCCGCCGATGTTGGAGGTCATAATAATCACGGTGTTTTTAAAATTCACGTGCCGGCCCTTGGCGTCCGTGAGCGTGCCGTTATCCAAAATCTGAAGCATGATGTTAAAAACTTCGGGATGCGCTTTTTCAATTTCATCAAAAAGCAAAATAGCGTAGGGCCTATGGCGTATGGTTTCGGTTAAATTCCCGGCTTCTTCATAACCGACATAACCTGGCGGGGACCCGATAAATTTGGAAACGGCGTGTCGTTCCATATATTCGGACATGTCCACGCGAACCAGGGCCTTTTCATCGTTGAAAAGAAATTCGGACAAAGTTAAAGCGAGCTCAGTTTTTCCCACGCCAGTCGGCCCCAAAAACATAAAGGAGCCGATGGGCCGTTTTTCATCCGCGATGCCAGCGCGCGACCTGCGGATTGCCTGCGAAATTTTTTCTATGGCTTCGGCCTGCCCGATCACCCGTTTTTTAAGGTCTTCCTCCATCCTCAAAAGTTTTTTGGCTTCCGATTCCAGCATGCGCCTCACCGGTATGCCGGTCCATCTGGAAACTATATCGGCGATGTCTTCTTCGGTAATTTCTTCGCGCAAAATACGGCGGGTGCCTTGAATTTTCCGCAATTTCCCTTCTTCGGCGTAAAGTCTTTTTTCCGATTCCGGAATCCGGCCGTATCTTATCTCGGCAACCTTGGCCAAATCCCCACGGCGCTCCGCCACGTCCGATTCCTGGCGGAAAATTTCCAAATCTTTTTTTAATTGGCGGATGGCGTCAATTGTTTCCTTTTCGTGCTTCCAGCGCATCTCCAGCCCGGCGGTTTCTTCTTTTAATTCGTCAATCTGTTTTTGAATTTTCCTGATTTTTTGCTTGGCCTCCGGATTGGATTCCTCTTTTTTAAGCGCCTCTTTTTCAATTTCCAATTTCATAACTTCCCGACGGGTATGCTCCAGCTCGTCCGGCATGCTGTCCATCTGGAGCCTCAAGGAAGAAGCTGCTTCGTCTATCAGGTCAATGGCTTTATCAGGCAAAAAGCGGTCGGTAATGTAGCGCGCCGAAAGGTTCACCGCCGTAGTAATGGCGGCGTCGGTAATTTTTATGCCATGGTGAAGCTCGTATTTATTTTTAATTCCGCGAAGAATTGACACGGTGTCTTCAGGCGAAGGCTCGTCAACTAAAACCGGCTGGAATCTCCGCGCCAAAGCCGCGTCTTTTTCGATATATTTTTGGTATTCTTTGATTGTGGTTGCGCCGATTGCGTGAAGCTCTCCCCGGGCCAAAGCCGGCTTTAACATATTGGAAGCGTCCATAGAACCTTCGGCCGCGCCCGCGCCCACCAAGGTATGCACCTCATCAATAAAAAGCATGACCTTGCCGGCGGCGCGCTCCAATTCTTTCATCACGGCTTTTAATCTTTCTTCAAACTCACCGCGATATTTTGTGCCTGCTACCAACGCTCCTAAATCTAGCGAAATTAATTCTTTGTTTTTGAGCGTTTCTGGCACGTCTCCGGAAGCAATGCGGCTGGCCAAGCCTTCAACAATGGCTGTTTTTCCCACTCCGGCTTCGCCGATGAGCACGGGGTTATTTTTCGTCCGTCGTGAAAGTACTTGCATTACGCGCCGGATTTCTTCGTCTCTTCCGATTACCGGATCCAATTTATCCTCGCGGGCTAAGCGCGTTAAATTTCTGGCGTATTTTTCCAAGGCTCTGTATTTATTTTCCGGTTCAACATCCGTCACCCTTTGCGAACCGCGAATGTCGGCGAGCGCTCTTAAAATCATTTCACGGTTTAATGAAAAACGCCCTAAAATCTCGCGGGCCCTGGACGGCGCCTCCAAAATTCCCAAAAATAAATGTTCGGTTGAAATAAATTCGTCTTTCAAAAAAGACGCGGATTTGTGCGCCTCTTCCAAAACTCTGGCCAGCTCCGGCGTCAGATAAATCTGATGCGAAGGCGAAAGAATATTAGTGCGCAAAGTATTATCCAGCTCGCCCATTACCAAATCCACTAAATTGGCCTGGTCGGTTTCCAATTTATCTAAGAGAGAAGACACCACGCCGTCTTCCTGCAAAAGCAAAGCCGCCAACAGATGCATGGCGTCTATCTGGCTCCCGCCGCGTTCTATAGCCAGCTCATGGGCGCGCTTTAGCGCTTCTTGAGCCTTAATCGTAAATTGTCCGTATGGAGGCATTGTTTTATTTTAACCCTTTCTTTCCTCCAAAATCAAATCTAATTTTATTTGGTTGTTGCCGCGCAAAATTTTGAGAGTTATTTTGTCCCCGACGCTTTTCTGTTGGACTAATTTATTCAAAGGATTTTCGCGCGTGATTTTTATTCCGCCGAATTCTAAAATAATATCACCCTCTTTAATCCCCGCTTTGGAAGCCGGTGAATTCAATTGAATCGCGTCCTCTCTGTTGGCGCCGGCCTGCACCAAAGCGCCGTTGTCAGTTAAAACATATCTCACGCCGATGTAAGGATTTATAATCCGGCCTTTGGTCCGAGCATCGTTTAGCGCGCGTTTTAACTGGTTTATGGGAATAGAAAAACCTATATTTTCAGCTCCCTGAACTTTGGCCGCGTTTAAACCGATAACCTCGCCTTTTAAATTCAAAAGCGGTCCGCCGGAATTTCCCAAATTAATGGCCGCGTCCGTCTGTATCACCTGCGAAAGTTCTTCGGGGCCGGAAGCTGGCCCGGAAACCATGATGGTGCGCCTCAAGCCGGAAACCACTCCCACGGAGACGGTATTTTGAAATTCTCCCAAGGCATTGCCGATAGCAATTGCCGTCTGCCCGATGGAAACTTCTTCGGAATCTCCAAGTGGGATGGAAACATATTCTCCGCCTTCAATTTTCAGCACGGCCATATCATTTATAGTGTCCCTGGCTACGACCTTCGCTTTCAATTTTTTATTGTCATTTGTGAACACGGAATATTCCGCTTCGGGGTCTTCAACCACGTGCCTGTTGGTCAATAAAAATCCATCTTGCGAAACAAAAAATCCGCTTCCGGAAGAGATTTGCGCTTTTTCCGTGCCGTTTTGGCGAAACTGCGGTATCAGCAAATCAGGAAAAAATTGTTGAATAGGATCATTTTTTGAAAACGGGCTTACTAAATATCGCTCAATTATCGGGATATCTTTCGTAGCCACGACGCTGACTACGGCCGGAGAAACTCTGCGCGCTATATCTTCAATCAAAACATCGCGCGATAAGGCGTTGAGTTCCAGCTCCTTTTTCTCGTCTTTTTTCAACGGCTCCGGCAAAACGCCGATTGTTTTTTCTATAACCCTCTGAATAGTCTGGGTAATGGGAGGCGGCGCTTGATTTATTAAAGTAACCGCAACAATGCCTGTGACCAAAGCTGTCACAAAGCTTACTAAAAGCACCAAAAGGACAAGCTGATGTTTTGTCATATCGTTCATAAAATTATTTTACCCCCACACCAAAAATTTTTCAAGTTTTGGTGTGGGGGTTTACTCTACCGCCTCCACCCTTTCAACCCCTTTCACTTTTTCTTTAAGAATACTTTCAATGCCTGTTTTAAGAGTAAGATTTGAAAGCGGACAGCCCTTACAAGTGCCCTGAAATCTAATTGAAACAACTCCTTTTTCAAATCCAATAAAATCCAAAGACCCCAAATGCATCGTGAGCATCGGTTTTATTTCTTTTTCCAAAATTTCTTTGATTCGCGTTTCCATTTTTTATTTCTTCAAAAAAAGCAAGCTGTATTCGGAAATGCGAAGGTCAACATATTGCCAGTTTATATTTTTGAAGAACGCCTCAATGTAGGCCTTTCGCGCCGTGGCGTAGTCAATAAAATACGCGTGCTCGTAAACATCCATAATAAGAAGCGCTATCATATTCCACGGCGCGCCTTGGTTATGTGAATCGCAAAGAACATTTTTTAATTTTTTCTCGTCCAAATCATATCCCAAAACAACCCATCCGCGCGCGCAAAGCCCTATCGCCTTAAATTCTTTCTCCCAATTTTCATAAGAACCAAAATCGCGCGCGAGCATTTCTTTAATCGCGCCGGATGGCTCGTTGCCACCTTTATTCATATTATCAAAATAACCCTCGTGCAATTTTACGCCGTTTAGGGCGAAAGTTTCTTCCATTTTTAACTCGCGTAAATCGGAATATGAAGCATTTGCAGTTGACACATCAACATTTTTTAATTTTTCCTCAATTTCTCCTATTTTCTTGACATATCCGGCGTAAAGCGCGTCATGGTGCTCGCGCAATTGCTTTTCAGATAATCCGTCTAGAGATTCGTATTTAAGTTTTTTTACTTCGCGCATATTTTAAAAAGGTTATGGATAAATTTGGTTACCTTCTTCGTCATATAAAATTATAGCACGGGTCGGGCAAGATTGCGCCGCGAGTAAAATCGTTTCCTGGTCCGCGCCCTCCGGATTTACCACATAGGCCTTATTTTCTTCGTCTAAGGCGAAAACTCCCGGCGCTATCGCCACACAACTCGCCGCCCCGATGCAAAGCTCTCTATCCACGTAAATCTTCGCGATTTTTTTATCCATAATATTTATCTTTATAAAACCGGATTAATTGTTCAACTTCTGTGATGATTTCGGGAGAACCGATGCCGACTTTCAGTTTTTTCTGGACTTCTTCCAAATTTATCGCGCCCTCCAAAACCGCTTCTTCAATGTCTTTATCCGTGATATTCAACTTTGTGTCAATCACCCGCGCGCCATCTACAACTATTTTACTGTACTCGCCGATTTTTCTGAAATAATCATTGGCAGTTTTTTGGAACGCTTTGTCCGCCAAAACAGAACAGTGGATTTTGCGATTTGGCAACCCGCCCAATCTCTTCATCACGTCCTGCGGTCGGACTTTTAAAGCATCTTCTATACTTAGACCGTCATTTTCCGTCACCATCGCCGAAAACATTGAAGTCGCGGCGATTGCCGAAGCGCAGCCGAATGTTTTCCATTTTAAATCCGCGACTTTTTCATTTGTCTTATCAATTTTCATCCACATCTCCATCATGTCACCGCAAGCGGGAGAGCCCACCATCCCGTGGGCATCGTATTCGCTCTCATCTTTCGGCCGCTCCCAAAGCAAATTTCTAGGATTAAAAAAATGGTCTTTTACAATATCCGTGTAATACCACTTCTCTCCGGTATATTGATTGATAACATCTATATCTTTTTTAGCATTATCCATATTTACTTATAACTCTTACTCTTCGCTTTAACTCGTAAATTTTCGCCGGCGAAGACTTCGGGATGGCTCATTGATTTAGCAGAGATATCCAAATTTATCGGAGAGACAACTCGCAGCCATTCCACCGTTTTCGGTAAAATTTCCAAAACATAATCCAGATCTTCTTTGGTTGTGGATTTTCCCATCGTAAAACGCATAGAGCTGTGCGCGAATTCGTAGGGTTTGCCCAACGCCAAAATCACATGCGACGGATCAAGCGATTCCGAAGTGCAAGCGGAACCGGTGGAGCAAGCGACGCCTTTGGAATCCAAATAAAGAACGAGCGACTCGCCCTCAATATCTAAAATGGAAACATTTATGTTGTTAGGAAGCCGTTTTATTGGATGGCCGTTTAAAACAACTTTTGGGATTCTCTTAATTGCTTCTGAAATAAAATAATCTCTTAAAGGCGCGAGCCGATTAGTTTCCGCTTCTTTTTCTTCCTGCGAAATTTTCAAAGCTTGGGCTAATCCAACAATCAAAGCCACCGGCTCCGTTCCGGAGCGCATTTTAATTTCCTGTCCGCCGCCCAAAATTTGCGGTTTTATTTTCACGCCCATTTTGCGGTATAAAAATCCGATTCCTTTAGGCCCATAAATTTTGGGGCCATTGACTGTCATTAAATCAACTCCTAAATTATTAACATTCAAATCCAAATATCCAGCCGCCTGACAGGCATCGGTATGAAAATATGGATAAGCAGATTTATTTTCTTTTTTATATTCTTTTATAATTTTTCCGATTTCAGCAATCGGCTGAATTGTGCCAATTTCGTTATTAGCGTACATCACGCTCACCAAAATAGTTTCCGACCGGAGCGCTTGGCGGACATCTTCCGGATTCACAATGCCGTCTTCTCCAACATCAAGATAAGTAACGTCAAAGCCCCGCTTTTCTAATTCTTCGCAAGGGCGAAGCACGGCGTGATGCTCAAATTTGGTAGTTATGATATGCGGCTTCGCCGCCTCGCCCGGGAAGAAGTCCGACTTCTTTGCAGATCTGAAATCGGACTTCGAGGAGGATGAGGCGGCTTCCGAAACTCCAAAAATCGCCAAATTATCGGACTCGGTTCCGCCGGAAGTAAAAATAATTTCTTCCGAGCGCGCGTTAATAATTTTAGCGATAGTTGCTCGCGCGCCCTCCATCGCGTCTTTCGCGATTCTTCCCTCACGATAAAGCCCCCCGGCGTTGCCAAAATCTTGAGTCAAAAAAAGATCCATCGCTTCTTTAACGCGAGCGTCAATCGGAGTCGTAGCCGCGTGATCCAGATAGATGCGTTTCATACCGTCATATACTAATCATTTTTTATAAATATTTGAAGCCCCCTATTCCATAGCCCGAAGGCCTTTATCCAACCGACCAGCGTGGCCCAATAATGAAGCGCTATTATTTGTTTTGCGACCCAAGGCAAAAATCCGGAAAGCCTGATGCCGCGCGATTCCAAAAGCGCGTACCTGCCCCCCAAAGGAATAATAAATCCGGCATGGTGCGGCTTGTAATTTACGAGCTGTTTTTTTAAAATCATCCTTTTTATATTTTCCGCGATGTATTTAGCTTCGCGGATGGCAACCGACGCCGTCATCGGCAAAGATTTTCCGGTGGCCTCATCTACGCAATAAGCAATATCCCCTACCCCAAAAACATTTTTGTAAGGCAGAACGCGGAGATTTTTATCCGCCGCCACGCAAGCGCCCTTTTCCAATTTTACGCCAGAAAAAGATTTGGTAAGGTCATTGGCTTTCACTCCCGCCGTCCAAACTAAAACATCGTATGGAATTTTGGCCCCATCTTCTAAAATAATTTCCTGACCTTCCACGCCTTGAATCGGGCTTTTAAATTTAAATTTGACTCCCAATTTTTCCAACCTTGCTTTGGCTTTTTTTTGGAGCGCCGTACCGGCGCCACTCAAAAGATTTTCAGCTGCTTCTATAATCAGGCATTCTCCGTAATATTCGGGGCGACCGTGAACTTGCGCGAGTTTTTTCATGTAACCGACTAGTTCTCCGGCTAGCTCGCAGCCGGTAAATCCTCCTCCGCCAATGGCGATTTTCACTATGTGATTTTTCGGCGCCCTAAAAAAAGCTTCATCAACGGCGTTTCTGATAGCCAGCGCGTCAAAAAAAGATTTGAGGGGCAGAGCGCGTTCTCGCATTCCGGAAATATTGAAATAATTGGTTTCGCTACCGGCGGCTAGAACCAAAATGTCATAGTGAAGTTCCGGAGATTTTTTTAATTTAACTTTATTTTTTTTGAAGTTTATTCCCACAACCTCATCTTCTAAAACCGAAACATTTAAATCGTCCAGAAAAATATCTTCCAAAGGATAAATGGCGGAAGATTTCAAATTAAAAAAATCTAGCGGCATATGCCCAAAAACTTCCGGAATATGCGCCGTTGCCACTTCATAAAGATTGGGGTAAAAAATATGGTAGCGGCTTTTGTTTATTAAAGTAATATTAATATGATGCCCGTTTCCGCCAGTTCCGCCAGCCCATTTTGATAAAATTTTCGCGATTCTTACTCCCCCAACCCCCCCGCCGACAATTACGATTTCGTGGATCATATGGAGAATTATATCATGAGGCGGCTTGAATAAAAAAGCCAAATCTGTTAAAATTTATGAAATATGGGTAAATTTAACTTTAAGGATTTAGATGATTTTGAAAAGATTAAAACCGGCGCAGAAAATTTTTATCAAAGCGTTGGAGAAATATTTTGCCCGTATTTTCAAGAAAAAATACCTTTTAATGTTAAGGGATTAAAGCATCTTAAATTTAAGGCTGACCAGCAAGCTCGCGCTAACCAAGACCAATACGCACGGCTAAAACTTTTGCGCTTAGCGCCGGAGGTGTTGAAAAAATCACACACCGTGCAAGGTATCTGGGAGACAAAAAAATTTGAAGAATTAAAAACAAATAGCAAGTGGAAACATATTTTGAAAGATGTAAAATTTTATGAGTTTATTGCTGTATTAGATAATGTCAGGATTAAGGTTATCGTCAAAGAAGTAGAGGGCGGACAAAAGCATTTTTGGAGCGTTATACCTTTTTGGAGTATTGATAAATTAACAAGCAAAAGAATCCTCCATAGTGGAGATCCTGAACATGACTAAAACTAAAAAACACCGCTTTTTGCGATATCCTTTAGTGGCACTTGGCTACAGCTTGGATAGCCGTGACAGGGCCAAAGCCCTCCAAGCACCAATTTCATGATAGCATATAGAGTAATTTATCGTCAAACTTATCCACACCCCTTCATTTCCCCCACCCACCGACAATTACGATTTCTTTCATCATATGAATTTATTATAGCAAAACAAAACCGCGGCGCTATGCCGCGGTTTTGAAACTAAGCCACCTCCCAGATTCGAACTGGGGACCTTCGCTTTACAAAAGCGTTGCTCTACCAACTGAGCTAAGGTGGCGATTATGTTATTTTTAATCTGCTATTTAAATATTTATGTCCGAAGCCTGTTTTAAATTGACCCTCTCTTTTTATCGCACCCATTTTATCTTTGCAAGTCTCATAATAAATTAACTCTAACGGCTTTCTGTTTTTTGTTGCGTCCACCAATCCTAAATTGTGTTCGCTTACGCGCTTCTTTAAATCTTCACAAAAACCAATATACAACTTACCGTCTTTTTTGCTCTTCAAAACATAAGTATAGTAAAACATATTTTATATAAAATTTACAAAACCGTTGCTCCCCGCCCGCATCGCTACGCTAGCCCGCAGAGCTACGCTCAGCGTTGCTAGCGGGCGAAGCGTTGCGGGCGCGGTACCACTGAGCTACGCCGGCGAATTTTGGTCAGTATCATTTTGAGAACTTCCATTATTCCCATTCCCGTTTTTTTCTTGGATGCCGCGGAGTTTTTTTGCGGCCTTGAAAAGCGCGTGCTCCGTTTTAAGCGCCCAAATCCTTGTCCCGCGGAGGCGCTTTTCCATAAATAAAAGCGATTGGTCTTTTATGTGTGAATGCCACAAAGAGACAACGTCACCCTGAAGCCCCTCCATAAATTCGGCGAAATTGAACGCGACAAATTCATCGCGGTTTCTGCGGATAATCGCCAGAATTCCGCCGACGCTCAAAAGCAAAAATATGGAATAAAAAATCATGTTTATATTTCGTATCTTATAAATCTGGCAACTTCTATTTTTTCGCCGAATTTGGCGATGGCCCGCTTTATCAATTCTTCAACGATTATTGACTGGTCTTTAACATAGGGCTCGCTAAGCAATAATTTAACATCCTCCGGATCCATACCCGCGATGTGCAAAGCTAGTTCATGCGCCAAAGATTTAAATTCCGGATTTCTCGCCACAAAATCGGTTTCGCACCGGAGCTCAAGCATCACGCCGACTTTCCCTCCGGCGTGAATGTATGATTCCACAACGCCCGCGCCGGTCTTCTTTTCATTTCTTTTGGCGGCCAAACCTTCGGACGATTTTAAAATAAGCGCCAAAGCCCGCTCCAAATCTCCGCCGGCTTCCTCCAAAACTTTTTTGCAAAGCATCATGGACGCGCCGGTTGCCTGCCTCAAGCGTTTTACCAAATCGCTGGATATGGTCATACCGGTTTTTCTATTTGTTTTTCCGCTTGTTTTTCCGCAAGGCCCGCTTCATAGGCCGTAGCGAGCCTGCTCAATATCAGCGAAATCACGGACGAAGAATTGTCGTTGGCCGGAATGGCGTATTTTATATTTTGTGGGTCGCAGTCCACGTTTAAAATCGCGACCACGGGAATATTTTTTCTGCGGGCTTCGGACAAAGCCGTTTTTTCTTCTCCCGGGTCCACAATAATCAACGCTTGCGGAAGAGATTTCACGTTTTTCAACCCCTCAAACATTCTGCCAAGTTTTCTGATTTCTATTATTTTGAGAAGTTTTTCTTTTTTGGAATATTTTTCAAATCCGCCCGATTTTTCTTCCGCCTCCAGTTTTGCCAGATGCGCCAGGCGCCCCTCAAAAACTTTAAAATTGGTCAAAGTGCCGCCAAGCCATCTTTCCGCGACAAACGGCATTCCGGTTTTTTTAGCCGCTTCCCTGATGAACCTGCTTGCCGGCGGTTTGGAGCCGACCCAAAGAACAGCCTTGGCATCCCTACCCAATGACTTTAAAAACTCTTCCGCTGTTTTCAGATTGGCCAAAGTTTTCTCAAGGTCAAAAACCTCAATATTATTTCTGGTGCCAAAAATAAATTCCCTCATTTTGGGGTGCCGGCGCGTTTTGGAGTACCCCACATGAGCGCCCGCGTTAAAAAGCTCCCCAATTTCGGGATTTTTCGTAATTTCCATAATACATCGAGTATATATGAAAAACGTTGCAAGGACAAGGCCGATATGTTAAACTTGTTTTTATGAAAGCCGAAATACACCCCAAATATCATAAAACCAAAATAGAGTGCGCCTGCGGCGCGGTTTTTGCCGTCGGTTCAACCAAAGAAAAAATGACCGTTGAAATCTGCTCAAATTGCCATCCATTCTATACCGGCAAGGAAAAATTGGTGGACGCGGCCGGCCGGGTTGAGAAATTCAAATCACGGGCGGCTAAAGCTAAGAAATAACCTATGCCAGGTAGTGAAAAATTCGATTGTTTTTTTAGTGATTATCAGATTTATACATTATCTGAACAAAATTATATTACTCCAAGTTTTCATATTTTATTAAACAAAAACATTGCCACTAATCGAATTTTCTACTACCTGGTATGAATCCCGATATTCAAAAAAAACTCGATGAAGCCATCCGAGAATATGACGCGTTGGAAATGGGTATTGCCGAAAGCTTCAAATGGCCCAGAGAAAAAATCGCTAGATTTGGAGAGCTCTCAAAATTGAAAGTTATGGCGGATGAATACGAAAAGGTGGATGATAATAGAAAAAAAGATATTGAAGAAAAACTAAAAACCATTTTCGGCTTGAACGCCGGAGAAAGAAACAAAGCCATTTTGGAAATTCGCGCGGGCGCCGGAGGAGACGAAGCCGCGCTTTTCGCCATGAATTTATTCAAGATGTATCAGGCCTACTCCGCAAAAAAAAACTGGGCATTTGTGATTTTGGACGAATCAAAAAATGATCTGGGAGGATATAAAGAAGTAACCGCGGAACTTCGCGGAAAAAATGTTTATGACGCTTTGAAATACGAATCGGGCGTGCACCGGATACAGCGCGTTCCGGCCACGGAAAAATCCGGCAGAATTCATACCTCCACGGCATCGGTGGCGATTTTGCCTTTCGCCGAAGCCAAAGAAGTGGAGATTAAAGAAGCGGACTTAGAGGTTTCTTTTTCTAAGGCTGGCGGACCGGGCGGACAGAATGTAAATAAAGTTGAGACAGCAGTAAGAGTTCTCCATAAACCAACGGGGATTATAATATCCTCGCGGACCGAAAGAAGCCAGATGGCAAATCGCGAAAGAGCAATGGAAATTTTACGTGCCAAGCTTTTGGACGAGAAAATAAGAAAAGAAGAGGAGGCGGTAAGCAAAGAAAGAAAAGATCAAATCGGCACGGCAGACAGAAGTGAAAAAATCCGCACATATAATTTTTTGCAGGACCGCGTCACCGACCACCGCCTAAACAAAAATTGGCACAACATCCAAGAAATAATGTCCGGCAACTTAGACCAGATTATTGAAGCGTTCAAAAAATAAAGTTAATTTTACCGAAAAGCAAGTTGGAGAAGGTTGATTTGTTCTTGGTATTTTTGGGCGATAGCCATAACATCGTCGCCGTAAAAGCGGTACGCTTTTTTATTCCAATTGCTTCCGGCCAGATATTTCATTGCCGCTGTCCATTCCGCGGTGTAATTGCCGGCCTTTGCTCCATTATCTTTTAATAGTAAAGCTGCCGCCATAAAAGCGTCTTTGGGATCCCAAGGTGATGGAGGATTATTCCCGGTAATTGCGGAAACTCGTTTTTTATATAACTGCCAGGTTGTAGGAATAAATTGCGCCGGCCCCATGGCGCCTCCGCAATATCCATACCACGCCTTTTTAGAAACCGGCATAATATCCGGATCCAAACCCAGTTCGGAGGTAATTTGCAAAAACGCCGTTTTCTGGCCAGCGCATCTGGAGTGCGATAAATCCGTCCTCCAGTTTCCTTTGCCGACATTTTGGCCGAGGTTGGATTCCTCCGTAATTATTCCCAAAAGAAAAGCTGGGCGTACACCGGTAGACTTTTCGGCCAGATTGGCGTATTCAATTGCGCGCTCAAACGGAATTGACGGCGAACCCACTAGCAAAAAAAGCTGGCTCCTGATACTAGCTGCGTTTTTTTGTTTATCTTTTAAAACTTTTTGGTATTCCGACTCCTTACCCTTAGTGTCTTTAAGAAGTTTTTGATGCTCGCGCTCCGCGCTTTCCAATGTTCGTTTTTGAAGTTCTTGCAAAGCTTTCAGTTCTAGTTCTTCCTGCTTTGTTTTTTCCAATTCATCTTTGGCGCGCTCCTCGTCAATTTTTAAACTGGTGAATTTGGTGAGAGCCCGCTGAAGCGAAGTTTGCAGATTGTCTATTGATTCTAGTTCTCCAAAAAACTGCGAAACATTATTATAAATCAGAGCCAATTCCAAAGCGGAAAAATTATCGTTTTGCCGGACTTTTCTCAAAAATTCCTCAATAGAGCCCTTGGCGCTTTGAATTTCAGCGGAAAGCTCATCTATGTTTTTTGATTTTTGATTTATATCGCTTACTAAATTTTGAATATTTAAATTTCTGGCTTTTATTTCCAACTTGGCTTTTGCAATTTCGGCGTTTAAAATTGCTATTTTCCTAGAAAGTGAATCGCCTTCTTTTTGCTTTGCCTGAATTAAATCTTGATATTGCTCTATCTGCGTTTCATATTCTTTTAATTGCGTTTCCAACTCCGCTCGGCGCGATCCAACCAACGACGGATCTACCTGCGCGTGAGCGAGGGAAAAAAATAATAAAAAAACGTTCGCTAAATTTATTAGATTACTCATTTTTTGAAGACTTGCCTGCCTGCCCGCCAATTGGCAGGCGGGCCGGCGAGATAGGTTTTTTGTCCTCGGTTCCCTCTTCCGCTTCCGCTTTGGATTTCTTGCCAACCACTTCAATGGATTCCAGAGATGGCGCTTCGGTGGCTTCCTCCGCCTTTACTTCCTCCTCGGCGCGGAGCGCTTCAACCATCACTACGGTTTCCTCGGGATTATCCAAAACTTTGGCTCCTTTCGGTATTTTTACGCCTTTAACCGTAATAGAATCCCCCGCGACTTTTAATTGCGAAATATCTATTGAAATTGAGTGCGGCAAATCATTAGGCAAAGCTTCCACTTTTAACGCGTGCAGAACTTTCACCAAAATTCCACCGGCTTTAACCGCATCGGATTCGCCGATAAATTCCAACGCCACATCCACATGAATTTTTTTAGTCATATCCACCGCGTAAAAATCAACGTGGATGGGATTGTCTTTTATTGGGTCAATATCAACGTCGTGTATTAAAACATTCTTTTTTTCTTCGCCAATATCCAACTCTACTACGGTTGATTCGCCAGCTGATTTCCAAAGTTTAAGAAACTCGGACTCTTTCACAGTAATGGGCTCAGCGCTCTTTCCTCCGCCGTAAACCACGGCAGGCAAAAAGCCCTGCTTGCGCAGGTTCCTCACTTTTTTACCATATAGATCCCGCTTTTGGGCGGTAATCACATCCATAAGAATAATATATCTTAAAGCGGCCTATTTTACAAGTCAGGTAGTGAAGCTCTGCTCTACTACCTGACAAGATTCGGCGGGGTTTGGCCGGAAAGGGCCGCAATAATATTTTCGGCGGCTAATTCCGTCATTTTATCGCGCGTCGCTTCCGTAGCCGAAGCGATATGCGGAGTTAAAATAATATTTTCCAATTTCAAAAGCGCTGGTTCAATCGCCGGCTCGTTTTCAAAAACGTCAATCGCGGCGCCTTTTATAATTTTATTTTGAAGCGCTTCCGCCAATGCTTTTTCGTCAATCACCGGCCCCCGCGAAGTATTTATTAAATAAGCTGTGGGCTTCATCATTCGCAATCTTTCGGCGTTTATTAAATGGTGCGTCGCCGGCAGAAGCGGAACATGAATAGAAACAAAATCGGCTTCGCGTAAAACTTCTTCCGGCGTGGCCCTGAAAGTAGCCCTCAATTCTCGTTCGAAATTTTCGTCGCGTTTGACATCGTAATAAATCGCTTTGGCGTTGAACCCTTTCACTGCGTGATAGGCAACTCTGGAGCCGATTTTTCCCAAGCCTAAAATGCCGATGGTTTTACAAGAAAGGTCGGTACCCAAAAGCATCATCGGCTCCCAGCCGTGGTATTTTCCGGCGCGCGTGAAGCGGTCGGCCTCAGCAACGCGATGCGCGATTGCCAGCATCAAAGCGAAAGTGTGTTCGGCCACTGTGTTCGTCAAAACTCCCGGAGTGTTTGAAACCATAATCCCCGCTTTTTTTGCGGCTTCAATATCCGCATTATCAAAACCAACCGCCATATTGGCGAAAATTTTACACTGCGGGCCCGCCGCCTGAAAAACATCTGCGTCCAATTTATCAGTAAGCAATACCAGCGCGGCGTCGTATTTTCCTTTCTTTAAATACGAAATTAGCTCGTCTTTGGAAAGAACTTTATCTGCTGGATTGATTTCCACCTCATATCCGGCACTTTTTAACTTACTTATCCCTGCCTCCGGTATTTTCCTGGTTACAAATATTTTCGGCATAGTTTTTTTATATCCTATTTTTAGCTCCGAATAAAATAAGTTTTTCTTTTACGATTTTTTTGACGGCTTCTCTAGCTGTAGTGTCTAATTTATATGGAACTACTTCTTCCGAATTTTTGGAAAATTCTTCGCGTAAAGCTTCGGTGTAAGCCACGCGGATATCGGTGTTTATATGAATATTCGCGATACCAACGGCAATCGCGGCTTTAATTTGCTTATCCGGTATTCCGGAGCCTCCGTGAAGAACCAGCGCCACATTTTTTGGCACTGCTTCTCTTATTTTTTTTATTCTCTCAATATCCAGCGCCGGCTCGTCCATTGAAATCCCATGAATATTGCCGACCGATATGGCCAGCCGGTTTACTCCAGTACTCAAAACAAAATCTTCAGCCGTATCCGGATTGGTTAAATCTTCCGGCTTGACTGTTATTTTTTCTTTTTCTATTTTTGACTCTCCCCTTAAATACCCAAGCTCGCCTTCTACGCTTATATGGAAATTTTTCGCGTATTCAACAATCTCTTTGGTTCCCGAAACATTTTTTTCGTAAGGTTCGGCCGATAAATCGATGTGAATTGAATCGTACCCGGCGTCTATTGCTTTTTTCGCCGCCTCCACGCTTTTATGATGGTCAGAATTTAAAAAAACCTGAATGCCAAGCTCTTTTCTGAATGCATCCCTAAGCGCGACGGCTTCAAAATAACCCAAATGCTTGGCCTCGCCCTCGGATGTGCCGATTATCGCGATAGTATTTAAATCTTTAGCGGCCTCCGCAATCGCGCGGAATTGGTCTGATTCTGAAGCATTAAAATGCCCCGTTGCCCAATTCTCCTCCAGCGCTTTTTTTAGATAATCATTTAAATTCATATTTTCTTGGGCTTGTAATCCGATGGGGCTTTTTTTATGTAATCCTCAATTTGAGCCGCCGAAAGCAATCCTTCCCGCGCCCCGATATATTGCACCACGGACATTGAGTTTATAGGCGCGCGTTTAAGTGAATCAGCCAAACTCATGCCTTTCGCTAAATAAACCGCCAAGGTTGAAGAAAACGCGTCTCCAGCGCCAGTTCGCTCAAAAGGCGGTTTAGGGTCCGGATAAGGAGGCATAAAATACGCATCGGTTCCGCTTGAAGCATAAGCGCCAGCCGGACCGTCGGTTACCACGACAATTTTCGGGCCTAGCTGATGGAGCCCCGACATCAGCTTTTTTATATCCTCTTCTTTCGTTCCCAAAATTATTTGGGTCTCTTCTTTATTGCAAATAAAAACTTCCGTTCTTTTATAAATGCCAGAGATTTTTTCCTTACCCATTTTTATCTGAAAAGTGCCCGGCTGAAAAGCCAGTTTGATATTGGGATGCGCTATTAAATAATTTTCAACGGTTTTATGAAATTCTTCCGAATTTCCTCCCAAAGAAGAAAAATATACCCAGCGAGGCTCATTTATATCCGGCAGAGAATACGGAAAATGCTCGTGTTTTATCAGAATTGTCCTATCATCCTCATACCACAAAACATAGTGATAGTTGGTTTTAATGCCTTGGTGTATTTTTACAAAATCCGTTCCGACTTTTTCGGCTAAAAGGGCATTCAGGCATTCTTTGCCGAAATAATCATCTCCAATGTTTGAGACCAGCGCGCTTTTCAAGCCCAAGCGCGCCGCCGCCACAGAAGCGTTGGCGGCATTGCCCACAGCCGGGATCACATAAACCTCTTCGTAGGGAATTTTGTCCGCAAAACGCAAACAAAGTTCCTTTGCGCCTTTATCAATGTCCAAATGCGCCGCCCCGCCTTCTTTCAGGTTAATGAAAGCGTCAGTCGTCGTGTCGCCGATGGCGATAAAATTATAATTATTTTTCATATTATTTTCTTTTTAAAACCTTTTTAACAGCTTCTTTAATATGCGAAACTCCCATCCCGAAATGTTCAATGAGCTCGTTAGGCGCGCCTGATTCGCCAAAGCGGTTTTGGACGCCGATAAATTCTATAGGTACGGGATAATTTTTTGCGAGGACTTCCGCCACAGCCGAGCCCATGCCGCCTTGAATTTGATGCTCTTCAACAGTAACAACTGCACCCGCGTCTTTCGCGGCTTGGATAATCGTCGCTTCGTCCATTGGTTTGATCGTGTGATTATTTATTACACGAATTTTAATCCCTTCTTTTTCTAATTCCGCCGCGGCAAGAATTGCGTTATGAACCAACGGACCGCAGACGATCAAAGCCACATCCGGCTTTGATCGTCCCGAGCCAGTAGGCGAGGGGCTACCTTCCGAATCCCATAAAATTTCTGCTTTGCCAATTATAAATTGTGAATTTGGAGTTGTGAAAACTGGAGTTTTTTCGCGATGAAATCTTAAGTAAACCGGACCATCAATGCCAACGGCGGCCATGGTGGCTTTTTTCGCTTCATGCGTATCGCATGGATTAATCACCGTCATGTTTGGGATTGGGCGCGTAATGGCAATGTCTTCTATCGCTTGATGCGTAGCCCCGTCCGGGCCGACAGAAACTCCGGCGTGCGATCCCGCGATTTTCACAGGAACATTATTGTAACAAATCGTCGTCCTGATCTGCTCCCAATTTCTCCCCGGAGAAAACATGGCATAGCTTGAAATAAACGGAATCTTGCCATAATTCGCAAGGCCTGAGGCGACTGCCGCTAAATTTTGCTCGGCAACCCCCATCTGAATAAAACGCTCCGGAAATTTCTTGGTAAAAAGATGCATCTGGGTGGACTCGGTCAGGTCGGCGCAAAGCGCCACAACTTTTTCGTTCTGCTCCCCCGCTTCAAGCAAACCCTCCCCATATCCCTTCCGCGTAGGCGCTTGCTCAATCGTTTTGAGGTCAAGAATATTTTCTACTAATTTTAAATTTGGATTTATTGGCATGTTATTTTATAAATTTAAAAGTGGAGAAAATTTGGTCAGCAAATGCAGGATAAGGTTTTTCGTATTCGGTATTCAGCTGAATTATTAGAAATATCGAAGTCGGACTTCGATAGATTTTTACTAGAACACTCCCTAAACTCGCAACTTGGACCCTGCCGGCCGACATACGAGCCATCCGGGCATTGTTTGGCTTCTTGGGTGCAAGCCACTTCTTTGTTGGGTTTATAATCATTCATGTTCGCTTTTAATTTTGCCTCCTAATGTTCTTAATTCCGCTAAAAATTTTGTGGCTTGTTCCTTATTCGGCGGGATTCCGTGCCACTTGTAATCAAATTCTATTTCTTTAACCCCTTTTCCGGGAATAGTGTGCGCGATAATCATAGTCGGCTTTTCGTAAATTGCTTTCGCTTCCTCAACCGCATTCACGATTTCTTCAAAATTATGACCGTCAATTTCTAAAACATGCCAATTGAAAGCCTCGTATTTCGCGCGTAAGTTTTCCAACGGCATAATATCTTCCGTCATTCCGTCTATTTGGATATTATTGCGGTCAATAACGCCGGTTAAATTATTCAATTTATATTTTCCTGCGAACATCGCCGACTCCCAGGTGTTCCCGGCGTCTTGCTCGCCGTCCGACATCAAGCAATAAACACGGAATTTTTTACCGTCCATTTTGGCGCCGTAAGCATACCCAGCCGCCTGTCCAAGTCCGGAACCCAATGGACCTGATGTTGTTTCCACGCCCGGCAAAGAATCGCGATGAGGATGCCCCTGCAGGCGCGTACCGAATTTTCGCAGAGTTTTCAATTCTTCAACCGGAAAGTAGCCAGCATGGGCCAGTGTTGCGTATTGGACCGGGCAGATGTGGCCGTTGGACAAAATCAAACGATCGCGGTCCTCCATCGTCGGATTTTTCGGATCGTGATTTAAAATATGAAAATAAAACGCCGTGAAAATATCAGCCATGCCTAACGGCCCCGCAGTATGCCCGGACCCCGCTTCGACCAACATCTCAATAATCGACTGCCTTACAGCGCTCGCTTTTTCCTCCAAAAACTTTATTTTATCGTCGTGTAAATGTGGCATAGTTAAATTTTGTTCTTTTGAACAGAGGCTAATCCTAAAAATACCAAACATAGTGTACCAAATATCGCAAAATATGTGAGACATCCAGTATCAAAAGCTAATTTACAAATAGAGTCCCTAAATATTATAAAATAGCCCGCTATTAAAAGCGGCATAATACTTAAAGCGTAATATATGATTTTCTTATTCATATTCTTTAACTCCTCAATCGCTTTTTTAATAATTCTTCAAAAGTTGATAATGTGTCGTGTACGGAAGCCCATTTTCTGATGTATTCCAAATCAAGTTTTTCTTGGAATTTTAAAATGGATTCTACATCTTTTAATTGAAGTTCTGAGCCGCTGTCTTTTGCCCACAAAAGCTTGCTTAAAATGAGGTCTTCTGGCGAAAGAAAGTATGCTTCTTCGCCCAATATCATTTTAGGAATTCTGCGTTTAAGTTTCAACCTGGCAAACTCATCATCGCCAATAACCCAAAAGTCAACTTTCACTCCGCTAACATTATCAATGAAATTAAATTCGCCCCGTTTTTCTATGGCTCTATGCATGGCATTAGCGTCTACATATCCATCCTCATCGATTTGTTTAAGCGCCCTCATCAGTAAAACTATATCTTTTTCACGCAACTCTATAATAATATCAATATCCGCCGTAAAACGAAGCCTACCCCATATATAA
>MFHU01000011.1:20200-28387 GCA_001778695.1 Candidatus Giovannonibacteria bacterium RIFCSPHIGHO2_12_FULL_44_22
TTTTGCCAAACGCCAAAGCCGCGAACCAAAAGCCATTCTTTCGTCCGCAGACATTTTCCTAAAAATCTCATCCTGGAATTCCTGTCCTTTCTTATCTTCCAAAAATTTAATTTTTGATTCGTGTAGGTGGGGCATAATTTTTTAACTCCTCAATCGCTTTTTTAATGTTTTTTGAATTAAATAAATAACTGCCGGCGACGAGGAGCTTGGCGCCCTCCGTGATACAGCGGCGGGCGACGGATTTGTTCACTCCCCCGTCAATTTCTATTATAGCGTGCGGGGCGACGTGCCGTATATGCCCAATTTTATGGAAAATTTCTTCGCTGAATTCCTGTCCGGAGGGACCCGGAGACACCGCCAAAAGCTGAAATATATCTACTTTATTAATATACGGAAAAAGTTTAAGCCACGGCGTATCCGGTTTTATAGCTATACCCGCCTCTTTTTTTGCCTCATGAATTTTATTAATTAAAAACTGGTGTTCTTTTGTCGCTTCTTGGTGAAAAATTACGCGATTTACTGGCTTTATCAGCCATTCTTCAATTTCGCGCTCCGGCTGGTCAATCATCAAATGAACTTCCAATTTCAATTTGGTTTTAAACCCTACCAGATCCTTTGGCTCATGCCAGCTGACATACTTGGTAAAAACCCCGTCCGAAACATCCAGGTGCGCCCATTTTGTTAACGGCTCAACAAGCTTGAGCCGTTCTTTAAGCTCCTCAAAATTAGAAACATTAACGGAAGGAATAATTTCAACCATGCTTATTTTGCTGTTTAACTTTATATGCCGCTTTAACAAAAGCCGAAAATAACGGATGGGGTTTCAAAAATCTTGATTTAAATTCCGGATGAAATTGCGTGCCGAGAAAAAAAGGATGGTTTTTAAGTTCTATAATTTCAACCAGCCCGCTCTCCGGATTCACGCCCGAGACCACAAGCCCTTTTGATTCCAAAACCTTTCTCAAGGCGCTGTTGAATTCGTACCTGTGGCGGTGGCGTTCGTACACTGTGCGCTCGCCATACGCCATTTTGGCGATTGTTTTATCCAGTAAACGGCAGGCATAAGCGCCTAAACGCATCGTGCCGCCTAATTTTTTCGCGAAAATTTTCGCTTTTTGCTCCTGCATTAAATCGATCACGGGATATTTTGTCCGAGGATTTACTTCGGTAGTGTGCGCGCCCCGCATCCCAGCAACATTTCTGGCAAATTCTATAACCGCAAGCTGCATGCCATAGCAAAGGCCAAAGTATGGTTTGTTGTTTTTCCGCGCGAATTCTACGGCTTTAATTTTTCCTTCCACGCCTCGCTCTCCAAAACCTCCTGGAACAACTATGCCATCAAGCTCCTGCAATTCCTTGCGCATTTTTCTGGAATCTTTTTCATAAGACTCGGCATCCAGCCATAAAATTTTCGGACAGAGTCCCAGATGCCAGCTGGCCTGCTTAATCGCCTCAATTACTGAAATATATGAATCGGAAAGAGTAAATTTGCCGGTGTTGAAATACTTGCCTACAATGCCGATTTTTATTTCTTTTTTTGAAAAAAGCGCCCGGCGTAGAACTTTTGACCAATCGGCTAGATCGCGTTTTTTCCCGTCTATGCCGAATTTGGCTAAAATTTTCAAACCCAATTTATCCTTTTCAAAATTAACCGGCACCTGATAAATATTCTCAATATCGGGAGCGGAAATAATATCTCTCGGGCCGACATTGCAAAAAATAGAAAGCTTTCTTTTCCGCGGTTCGTCTAAGAGCAATTCGGACCTCGCTATAATAAAATCCGGCTGGATGCCGGCCGCGTTTAAAGAGCGCACCGCGTATTGCGTCGGCTTGGTCTTCATCTCCCCGATTTGCTTCGGCACTGGCAGATAGCTGACCAAAACAAATATGACGTTTTTCGGATTTTTAAGGCGCAACATGCGCGCGGCTTCCAAATACACCAGATTTTGATATTCCCCCACCGTCCCGCCGATCTCAACCAAAACAAAATCTGCTTTCGCTTTTTTTCCGGCCAACAACAGCCGCCGTATTACTTCCTCTGGAATATGAGGCACAGTTTCCACGCATTTTCCGCCGAATCCCAAAGCGCGTTCCTTCTCTATTACCGAAAGATAGACCGACCCGGAAGTCATGTAATTATAAGAAAGAATATTTTCGTCCAAAAATCTTTCGTAGTTTCCGATGTCCTGATCGCACTCCATTCCGTCTTCTGTAACAAAAACTTCCCCGTGCTCCACGGGGTTCATCGTGCCGGCATCCACATTGAGATAAGGGTCTATCTTTACGCAAGTGGCGCGAAATCCTTTGGATTTTAAAATCTTAGCGACAGACGCTGTAGTGATGCCCTTGCCTATTCCGGACATCACACCTCCTATTACAAAAATAAACCTTGGCACAAGGTTATTATATGGCTACCGGTCCATCTTGGCAATGCGTCGTTCGTGTCTTCCGCCTTCATACGAAGTTTTCAACCAAAGTTCAACCGCTTTTTTGGCAATTTCATCATCAATAAATCGCGCACCCAATGATAAAATATTCGCGTCATTATGTTTTCTTGAAAGTTCAATAATTTCAAAATTTCCTCCGTAAAAAACCGAAGCGCGCGCGCCCTTTACGCGGTTCGCGCACATCGCTTCGCCTTGTCCAGAACCGCCAAAAATTATCCCTCGAGAAGCCTCGGGATCGTTCGCGACCGCGCGAGCGACCGGCAAAATAAAATCCGGATAATCATCTTCCGGCTCGTATTTAAACGCACCTTTATCCTCAACTTCATGCCCCAACTCTAAAAGAAACTTTTTTAAAGTTTCTTTAAGCTCATACCCCGCATGGTCAGCTCCGATATAGATTTTCATTTTCCGCTTTCTATGCCTAGTTTTGATTCAATATATTTTACGCGCTCAGCAAGATCTTCAAATTCAAATTTATAAACGATGTTGCCCTTAATCTCATGAAGGTCGGCTTCCATCCTGCCCATGCGAGCATCCAGATGATCTAAGCGTCCGTCTAAATGTTTAAAATGTTGATCCTGCTCGCTCAACTTAGTTTTAATACTCAAAAAATCAGCCTTTGAAGCGGTGGCTTCAAAACGATTGCCCATATCATCAAAACCACCGGCAATCATTCGGGCTAATTCTTCGTTTGTTACTTCTTTAGGCATATATTTATATTAACATATCCGCAACCCTTCTTACATGCTCCACTAACGTCGCCGTATAGCCGGCTTCGTTGTCGTACCAAGAGAAAACTTTCACTAAGTCGCCACCTAGAACTTGGGTTAAAGATAAATCAACAATCGCGCCGTATGGCTCGCCTACTATGTCCGAGGAAACAATTGGATCTTCGGTAACTTTTAAAACTTTTGCCCAGCGCTGGTTTTTCGCCGCTTTTTTGAAAACTTCGTTTACTTCTTCGCACGTGGTTGATTTTTCAACAAATGCGGAAGTAATACTGATGGAACCAGTAATTGTCGGCACTCGGATGGATTCCGCCTGAAATTTTCCTTCAAGTTCCGGAATAGATTGGATTACCGCCTCAGCAGCGCCGGTTGTGGAAGGTACAATATTTGCCGCGGCGGCTCTGCCCCTCCGCGGATCCTTTTCATCCGGCCCGTCAACCAATTTTTGCGTCGCGGTGTAGCCATGGACCGTGGTCATTACTGCTTTTTTTATTCCAAAATTCTCCAGCAAAATTTTCATAACCGGCGCTACGGAGTTCGTCGTACAGGAAGCGTTGCAAGTGATAGGATTTTTTGTTGAAAATCTATCGTCATTCACGCCAACGAGAGCAGTCACAACATCATCTCCGGCAGGAGCCGTAATCACTACTCTCTTTGCGCCCGCGGTAATATGCGTTTTTGCTTTCTCCGCGCTCGTAAAAAAACCAGTTGATTCAACCACAATATCCGCACCCAATTTTTTCCACGGGAATTTTATTGGGTCTTTTTCCACTAAAAATTGAACTCCTTTCGGCTTTTTTAAATAACGGCCGTAAACAGAATCATATTTCAGCAAATAAGCGAGCGTTTTTTCGTCAGCAAGGTCGTTTACGGCAATAATATCAAAGTCCTTTTGGCCGTAAGCCGCCCTAAAAAACGACCTGCCAATCCTTCCAAACCCATTAATCGCGATTTTTACCATGAGATTATTATAACATAACTTGCTCCGCCTTGAGGCGAATTACCCAGCAGCAGGAGAGCGTTTTTCGCGCTTAAGCAAATAGTTATACGCAGCTAGAGCCGCCTTGACCGCATCGCCGGCAGAAATATTATTTTGTTTGTAAGGATCATCTGTAATATCGCCGGCGGCAAAAATCCCCGGATGCGAAGTTGAAGCATGTTTAGCATCAATTATCACCTGCCCCCATTTGTCCAAATTCACCAAATTTTTGACTATTTCCGAATTCGGCTCTGAACCGATCTCCACAAAAACGCCTTCAACCGGTAAAACTTTTTCTTCGCTGGTTTTTATATTTTTATATTTGATACCGTTTACAAATCCTTCGCCTAAAATCTCAAGTATTTCGGCGTTAAAAATTATCTCTTTAAGTTTTGGATTATTTTTAATCTCCTCCTGTTCGACCGGATCGCCTTTTAGACTATCTCCTCGGTTGAATAAATAAACCCCTGACGCGTACGGAAAAAGATCCACCACCGCTTCCAAGCCGGCGTTCCCTCCGCCGACAACCGCCACTTTTTTATCAGAAAAAAGCGGAGCATCGCAAGTTGAGCAATAGGCAACGCCCTTGCCGTTAAATTTTTCTTCTCCCGGAATCCCTAATTTTTTTCTTCTCGCGCCAATCGCCAAAATCAGGGCTTTTCCTTCATAAACATTGCCTTGTTCGGTTTTAACTTCAAAATCGCAAATCCTATTTTCACTGCATTTGATACTTTTTATTTCCACGACGCGTTCCGGCATTTTAATTTCCACCGCGTCACCGAAAGACCGCGCGTGTTCTTCCAATTTTTGCGCCAAATCAAATCCTGAAATGTGCGGCTCCCCTATCCAATTTTGAATATCATCGGAAACAATTGATTGCCCGCCGAATGATTCGGTTATTAAAAGTGTTTTTAACCTTTTCCTTGCGGAATAAACCGCGGCGGCCGCTCCGGCGGGGCCCCCGCCAATAATAATGACGTCGTAAGGCATATTAATCAGGTACTACTTCCGGCCCGGTGTTTTTATATTTTTTAATAAAATTATTGACCGAGCTTTCATCAAATGTACCGTCTGGATTTAGATTGAATTTGTATGCCCTCCCCCAGCTTACTAAAGCGATATCTTTATCATTAGCTTCGCGAGGAGTTAAAATAACTTTACTTCTATAGCTTTTGGCGATAGTTTTTAATTTATCTTTCGCGGTATCAGAAATTGTTGGTTTATAAGAAATCCAAACGCCGCCATGCTCCAAATTATGCACTACTTGCTCATCTTGCAACGGCTTATCATACACTCCCCACTCAGCCGGACTTCCGTAATGCGGTCCGGAAGAGGGCGGATTGGTGTGATATTCACTTTTAGCGCCGTCCGCAACATGTTCTCTGCCTTCAATAGTGTAGGATTGGCCTATTTCTGAAATAGCCGAATCTTTAAAAAGATAAACATATCCGACATACCCCAGAGCGGCGGCAATAATAATCGCCAAAACCCAGCCGGCTATTTTTTTAATTATCTTTGAGCGAGCTCCTGAAACTTGGGCTGATTGCTTTTCCTGCCGCCTCATTTCACGCCGTTCTTTTTTTGATAAGCTCGTTCCGTCCATAATTATTTTTTGAGCTCTTCATCAATTACTTTCTGAAACACTGAAAACGGCTGAGCGCCGGAAATCATTTGGCCGTTTACAAATGTCGCCGGTGTGCCGTTGACGCCCAAAGATTTTCCTTCTGTTGTTGCGTCTTCAACCGCTTTTTTATATTTTCCGGAATCAAAGCAGGCATTAAAAGTTGTTTGATTTAAACCAATCTCGCCTGCAAACCTTTTTAGATTAGCGTCGGCAAACGCGCCTTCGTTTTCGCCGTTTTGACGATTAAATAAATAATCATGATATTCCCAAAACTTGTTTTGCTCTCCCGCGCACCTTGCGGCTTCAGCGGCTCTAAATGATTCTCCTCCTAAAAACGCGAAATCGCGCCACAGAAATACGGCTTTGCCCGTTTTAACATATGTTTCTATAATCTGTTTCTCCGCGGTTTGGAAAAACCTTCCGCAAAACGGGCATTGAAAATCGCCGTATTCAATTAAAACAACTTTGGCCGTCGGGTTTCCCAAAACAAAATCATTTTGGCGGATTTTTAGGGCATCTGATGCCGCGCCCTCCTCAACACCGGGTGTTGAGTCCCCAACCCCGCTAAGCGGGGTCCCGGGCGCGGGAGGAAGTTTCGTATATAAAACCGCGCCGGCGATAACTACCCCAGCCAAAATAATCGCTCCCGGAATAAGTGTTTTTTGATCCATATCAAATCTCCCTAATCACGGAGCTGATGGAATTTACTTTGAGTATGACATTCACTGTTCTAGTAAACCCTCCGCCCACGCCTTGGATAGTAATAGTGTAGTTTCCGGGAATAGTTGAACCTGGAATTGTGGCTTGAAAAGCAGAACCGGAAGAATATTGGGTTTGGTTGAGAGTGGGAGGATTGAGACTGTAGGAAATGCCCGGCAGGTTTGGTGAAATGGATATAGCTAAGAGATTTACAGCCGCGGCAAATCCGCTAAAAGGAGTTACGGTAATTTGAGAAGCGTTGCTGGTTGAATTCCCGGAACCGGTTACATTTACCGAAATGTCTTTTGATTTATTCAAGCCGAAATCAGAAACGGGCGCGCAACTTGAGGGAGTGTAAAAAGAAGCAGCGGAAGACCAGTTGGACCAAGCTCCTGTGGAATCTTTTACGGAAACCACGAAATAATAGGTTGTCCCAAAAGCTAGAACGTTGGGAGGAATAATGTAAAGATGATCGCTGGTGTCCTTATAGGCGTCGATTAACATTGAGGAAAAATCGGAGTTGTTATCAACCTGCAGGCGGAAAGCGTTCTGCGGGTCGTTGTTGGGGTCTGAATAATTCCATTTAAGCTCAACCTGATTGGAGGGACAGAAGAAACTGGTATCAGAAGATAGCTGGCTGGCATCGGGATTAGAAAGCGACGGGCATGTAGCTGGATCCGTGCAACCGCCTCCGCCGCCTCCTCCGCCTCCGCAGTTGCTGGTGCAGCCTCCGCCTCCGCCTCCTCCGGGACAGCCGGCGCCAGTTAAACAGCTTGTTCCTCCGCCGCCAAACACGCATTGGTTTTGAGAGTTGCAGGAGAAACCAGCGGGAGGAGGTGTAGATTGGCAAGCGTTCCCGCTTCCTACTACTCCATACCCAGTTCCTTTAAAATGAATCCAACCGACGACATCCGACCCCCATGCGTATCCATCCCAATCGCAACCAGAAACTGAAACGCCGTAATTTGAACCCCGAAGATGAATCCAGCCATCCCAGCCGTTGCCGTCCGCCGCCGGAGCTTTAGCCCAACCGGAAACTTCTCCATTGCCTGGGTTCATTTTTGGTTGGCAAGGCGCGGAAGGACATCCCGAATTTTCATTAAAACTTATCCATCCGATATTTTCAGACCACGCATAGCCGGACATCGCGCCATTGGCGGCGACATTTACACCGTAATTTGCGTCATTAAAATGTATCCAGCCGATCGTTTCGGACCAAGCCCAGCCGGAAAGATTGTCGGCGACACTAGCTCTGACTTTTTTTACATTAAAATGACTTGCCATTAAAACCGCGACGAACACTATGAAAATCGCGGCAATTCCATAACTAAAAATTTTATAATTTATTTTCATTAAAACTCAAATCTATAAATATGCTTGGATTTCACCATTACACTTACCATCCGCAATTGGGGCTGGGAATGCCGGCGCTCTTATATGGAGGGCTTGCTTTCCCAAATGGAATTCTATCAAAAACATCTGCGCTATAGCTTACTCTACCGTCGGACTGCAAGCAACCCAAAGCATATCGTTCCTTCATAATGCTTTGTATAAACTTAGCACAATGGTTCGGCGTCCAAAAATTCGGTGCCGGCTGATAATCATCAATGATTATTTCAGTGCCGCCTTCTGATACAGAAGCCTCTTCTGCAATTATACAGAGCTTCGGACCATAAAACGCGCTCAAACAAGTTGAGGGATCGCTATTTA
>MFHU01000012.1 GCA_001778695.1 Candidatus Giovannonibacteria bacterium RIFCSPHIGHO2_12_FULL_44_22
ACCGCCGGCGGCTCAATTGAGGAGTTGGATTTGCTGATGCAGACCCTCCAGAATTTGGGGAATGACGTAAAAACCGTAACCGCTTTTTCGGCAAATAATGTAATTCCCGAGAAGCGCCCATACGAAGTCATAGAAGAGCAAATTACATCCCCGCGCCTTTTGGGCATCGCCTGGCAGCTTTATAAAATTTTAAAAAAATACGAAAAAATGGCCGATATTTTCCACATTGACGGCCATATTTTTTTATACGGCGCCGGGCTTTATAAACTTCTTGGCGGCCGAGTTTCGGTCGCGGCGTACTTTAATTATTACCTTATGTGCTGGGAGGATACGGCGATAAGTTTGACCCCGCTGCCCAAAGAAAATATTTTTATCCGCGCAAAAAAGAAAATCCGCTGGCTGATTGAAAAATACATCGGCATGCCGCTTGCCAACCGCATTGACCTTTTCGCTTTCGTGAGCCCGAATCTCAAAGCCGTTTATGAAGATTTTGGATTGAGGCGCGATCCGGGAACTTTTGTGATAGGCGATTTGATTGATTTCCAGAAAATAATGCGCGAGAACGGCATCAGCGAAGATTTTTATCTGAAAAGAAATAAACGCGCGGGGCCTTTCCTCCTTTTTTACTCCAGCCGGATGATTCGCGGGAAAGGGTTTGATTTATTACTCCATGGATTTGCTAGAGTCAAAAATAAGGAAAATTTTAAAATGGTTTTAACCGGAACGGGGCCGGAGGCGGAGACGCTCAAAAAAATGGCGAAAGATTTGGGAATAGAAAAATATGTGGAGTTTCCCGGGTGGGTTTCGTGGGAACGTCTGCTTCAATACAACAAAGAGGCTGATATTTACATACAAACCGGCTGGAAGCCGGAGGGCACTTCTATCTCCCAGCTCTATGCCATGGCTTTCGGAGTGCCGTCTATTTTGCCGGGCGGCGGGGGGCTTGAATGGCAGGCGCGTGATACCGCGATTTATGTCCGAAATGGCGACCACGACGGCCTGGCGCGCGCAATAGAAAAACTTGCGGGCGACTACGGCCTCCGCGCCACACTTTCCAGAAATTGCTACAAGCGAATTCGTGAAGACTCAATGGATTACAGAAAACAAATCCCGATTTGGAATGAAAAACTCTGGAAACTTGCCAAGAAGTAAGAAGCTTTACTTTTTTTTTATTTTGATGTACTCTCTTAAAAGAGTATAAATTAAAAGGAGGATGTATGCCGCTATTCAGCATAATTATTCCAGTTTACAATACAGAGAAACATTTGCACGCAAGCGTAGAGAGTGTTTTAAAGCAGAATTTCAAAAACTGCGAAATTGTTTTGGTGGATGATTGCTCAACGGACAAAAGCTGGGCGCTCTCTCGAGCATTATCTAGAAGTATTCCTAATGTAACAGCCGTTCGTCACAAGGAAAACCTTGGCGTTGGAGCCGCAAGAAATACCGGCATAGATTCGGCGACAGGCGATTACATTATCTTCTTGGACAGCGATGACAGGTTGGCCGATGGAGCGTTGAGCGGGCTTGCGCAATTGATTCGCGAAAAACCGGAGATGGATATCGTAGCTGGGAAATTTGTCTGCGAGCCGGACATCAACAGCGAATTTAGTTTTGAATACTTGTTCGGAAGAAAAGGACTGCAAGATAAGCCGACAGAAATTGCGGGGTATGTTCAAAACCCACGCGGTTTTACAAGCGTGAGCTGGTGCTACGTCATTAACAGAAAATTTTTGCTTGAGCAAAATCTCCGCTTCCTCCCCATCAGGATATTTGAGGATACGGTGTTTGTTGCCAAGCTATTATGCCTTTGCAAAACCTTTGCTTTGCACGACCGCACTTTCTATATTCATAAAATCAGGTCCGGGAGTGTAGGGCAGAAGATGAGTTATGGTTTTGCCTCCGCGGGGCTTGCGGCGATGAATGAGCTTACTGAATTTCTCTCTGAACGCGACGGTTTGCTCACAAGCGCCCAAAAAAGGTTTGTGCTCTCAAGAATCGGCAACATCAGAGATGTTTTTACTTCGTGCCTTTTTATGCTTAGCGATGAGGAAGTATACAACTTGTCGCCGCGTTTTGTGGGTCATAAGCTGGCAGTTGCGGCAAAACTGCTCGGTTTAGCCGGCAACTTAAAGGGAAAAGAAATTTATATTTTCTGCGCCGGCATTTACGGAGATTCTGTAGCGCGGGCGCTCTCTGGCGCTGGATACCGCTTGAAAGGGTTTTTGGATAATAATGAATTATTGCATGGCTCCAGGATTTTTGGCCTGGCTGTAAATTCGCCAAAAATTTTAAGCGAGAAATCAAGACCGGTTCTGGCAAAAACCGCCGTTATCATCTGTAACCAGTTTCAAAAAAACATTGATGCGATATCCGGCCAGTTGCGGACACTCGGCTTGCAAAAAGAGCAAATAGTATTAAGTAATATTCTTGAAATTATATAAAAAAAGAGCGCACATTGTGCGCTCTTTATTTTTTCTATTTATAGGATTCTATCGGGATGGGCTTGTCTGTCTGAACGCCAGCCGGAACATACGGAGTGCTGTAGTCTCTCCCGCCGCAGTAGGCGCATGCCGCTAGGTACCCCTTTTTGCCTTTCCTTCCCTGCATACCCATCATCTTGGTTTTCAGGGCAGACATGTCCATGCTTTCCTCCGGTAGATCTATAATGTCCTCGCTCTCGAAGGGGATCGCGTTAAGATTATGCGCATTTGCGGAGAAAGGGCATCTGTACAATTTCCCGTTTAGCAAGCTCAATACGTCGCCCACGCAGCAGTTCTCAAACATATGGACGAGTTCGCTTTCTGTCTTCCCGCGGTATTTTATCGTGCCGCTGTCTGTCCAAAAGGTCGCAAGATGCGTGACGTACGCGATGCTGTTGGATTCCAGTATTGCGATCAATCCGTCGTGTTTTTTGGACTCGTTTACATTGGCGTAATTAGTGATATCAAGCTTCACTTTCGCGTGCTTGAGGCACGACAAATTTTCGTCCTTGGGGATAATCGTCGCGTTTGTGTAGACAACAACGCTATCGGCACTATCGTAGGACACAAGTTTGTTTATAACTTTGTAAAGCTGCCTATTTACGAACGGCTCTCCCCCAAGCACTCTGAATTCGCAGACGCGGTCGATGCACTTCATCAGTGTATCAATCGAGCCCAGAAGCAAGTCCAAATCGCTGTCTTTCGGATCGACGTAGTATTGCATTAGATTAGCGCAATCCTTGCATTTCATCGAGCAGCGCTCCGTGACCACGACGTCGATGTATTTTACGTCCAGAATGTTTCGGTTTGTGTTGTCCGCAATCAGCGAACTTCTATGAAGCTTTATAATTCTCCGGACCTCTAACGGGTTGTGGTCGAAATCCGGATCGGCTTCCGTAGCTCTTTCCAAGCCCATTGCGGAGAAGTCCGTGTTTTCCAAAAGAGTCGCAGAAGCGTATAGATCCGCAAAATTCATCTGTTCGAGCGTTGATAACGCCGAACTTATGTAATTGTTGCATATAAATACACGCGCATCCGGGCTTAGCTCCGACAACTCTTTTGGGGAAAGCACTCTGACGCCGCAATAAAACTTTTTCTGCTTCTTCTCGTCATTGTCGTAAAAATAGTCAACCCGAATGCCAAGCGCTTTAAGAGCGTAGAGCGTAAGCTTGCTCAAACTGCCGGCTCCAAACAACACAACAGTCGCGGGGCTTGATTTCATTACGCCAGCCAGACTTTCAATGTCATAGTCTTTCAGTGTTCCTTCTCTCATCTTTTTGCCCTCCCTAATTTCAATGTGCTCAATTAAATAACAGCTACTTTATATAGTAGCTTAAAAACAAATAATGTGAAATATCCTTCTATAATCTTTAATTCCGCGGCTTCAGATCCAGTTTCTCCGCGATTAAATCAACATAGGCGGTTAGCGCCTGTTTGTTTTTTTCAACATGTGCGCCGCCTTCAATTTCCCAGATTTTTATAAGATCAACGTCAACACTTTCTTTATAAATTGCCGTCAGAAAATCAATAAGTTTTTTTTCATCGTGATGAAAATTTTCCACCCGTTCTTTTATGAGATACGGCAGATCGTTGATGTTTTCGCATTTTTTTGCCATTGGCAGCTTGTTGTAAAAAACATCTCCGAAAGTGATGATCGGTTTTTTCAGTAAAATCCCTTCCCAACCGGAAGTGCCGGTGATTGTCGCGATAAGCTTTGAATGCTTTATTAGATCAAAACTCCACTCGGTCGGACGGATCAGTTTCAGGTTGGGTATTTTTTTGAGCTCCTTATAAAATCTTCTACTGCGATAGCCGTACATTGCCGGGTGTTCTTTTACATAGAGCTTGAAATCAACAGGCAGCGAGCGCGCTATTTGCTGGATTAGCCACAGCTGGTCCGTGTAAAACTTTGAAAACACCGACGTTCCTGCCTCTGGCTCGTATTGGAGCGGGAAAAAAGCGTAATTTTCTCTAAAATCAATTTCATCGTAAAGATCTTCAAATCCGATCAAAACCCGGGCTTTTCTTTTTAAGCGGTCCCAGACATAATGCCACGGCTTTACCACAAACAGGTCGTCTTTGTGCGGATTTTTCGCGTAGTCAATAAAAACTTTAAGCGTCCAGCGCAGGGATATCAAAAACTTAGCTGGAGCCAAAAACGCAAACTGCCTTCTTTTGCTGACCGGTTTTTTATCCGGAGTGTCCTGGTGCGAGTAGGGAGATGGTTTTTCCCGGAACTCTTTTAAGAATTTTTCAGCGCGTCTTTTTTCTTCCGGTAAAGACATCGCGCCGCTTTGAAGCTTGGCAAAAACGTTTTCCGCGAAGCTTAAGTTTGGAAAATCTTCCGTGAGCGTGTGCAGTTCTCCAACGCGCGCCGGTTTTAAAAACAAAACCCTGACGCCCATGCTTTTCGCGGCGTTTAAAAGAAATAAGGTGGCGATGTCCGCGACTACGGTGAGGATTAACACGTCCGGCCTTTCTTTTTGCAAGAATTTCCATATTGCTTTGGTTTTTACTTGCAAGATTTTCAGCATTTCTTCGTGCGTGTAGGGCGGAGTATCGTAAGGATATTCTCTCAGAAGCTGGTTGCGGCGCACCACCCTGTCCATTTCGATATAGGGCCAAAGATTAGGCATGCCGAATCTTTTTTCAAGCTCTTTTAAATAATTGTAGTCCAGGGGCTCCGCCTTGAATTTTTTATGTATTTCGTCATCCAGCAGCAAGGCGCTGTATTTTATGTCTTTTTGGGATTTTAAGAAATCAAAACTGGCACGCACTGAAACATAGCCGCAAAATTCATTTACGCCGTATTTTTCGCTAAGAATTTTTGCCATGGCGTGCCCGACATATGCGAACCTCCTTTGTAATAAAAAGCATGCTTTCATAAGCTTATTTCTAAAACAAATAAACATACTTTTTAGTTACATTAATAAGCATGAAAAACATCCGCATCATACCGCGGCTGGACATAAAGGGGCAGAATGTCGTGAAGCCGGTGCACACGGAGGCCCTGCGTGTTGTTGGCAATCCCAAAGAATTCGCGCGCCGTTATTATGAAGAGGGCGCTGACGAGCTGATTTATTTGGATATTGTCGCTTCTTTATACCAGAGAAACTTGGATTTCAACCTTTTAAAATCGGTTACCGATGCTATTTTTATTCCTGTGACGGTGGGCGGAGGCATTCGCACCATTCACGATATTAATAATGCCTTGCGTTCCGGCGCCGATAAAGTGGCTATAAATACCCACGCCGTGCGCTGCCCAGAATTTTTATCGGAGGCTGCCAAAGAATTCGGGTCGCAATGCATCGCGCTTTACATAGAGGCAAAAAAACAGCCAAACGGAACCTATGAAGCTTTCACTGACGGTGGGCGCGAGCGTTCCGGGTTCAATGCCATAGAATGGGCTCGGCGGGGAATTGAACTTGGCGCTGGCGAGATTTTAATTACTTCCGTTGACAAAGACGGCACGCGGCGCGGATACGATTTGGATTTAATAAAACAAATTGCCAGTTTTTCTCCGATTCCGGTCATTGCTCACGGAGGCGCCGGAGATCCAGAATCGGTTTTTAAAGCGATTGCCGATGGCAAAGCAGACGCAGTCTCCGCCTCTTCAATTTTTCATTACCGAGATTTTGACGTGGCGAGCGTTAAAAATTATTTAAGAGAAAAAAATATCAATGTACGTGTTTAAAATATGAGTTCCAAGATAATCATTATTGATTACGGCGTGGGGAATCTTCAAAGTTTAAAAAAAGCTTTTAAATTTTTTGGCGTTGATGCAGTCGTTTCTGAAGACGCCAATGAAATTTTGGCCTCCGACGCGATTGTTTTGCCGGGGGTGGGATCGTTTGAGGCCGGCATGCGGGGGCTTAAAATCAGAGGGCTTGCGGAGGCCGTCAAAGCATTCGCCGCCAAAAATAAACCCGTTCTGGGAATTTGTTTGGGGGCGCAGTTGATGCTTTCCGAGGGACACGAATTCGGCGTTTTTGAGGGATTAAATATAATACCGGGCAAAGTTGTAAAATTTCCTGAATTGGCGAACGGCGAAAAAATACCGCATGTCGGATGGAATAAGGTTAAGTCGCCCGGCGGAGGTGTGTGGAATAAAGATTTTTATTTCGTGCATTCTTATATTTTGGATCCCAAAAATCACGAGAATGTTTTCGGGCTTACAACGTATGGCGGGCGCGAATTTTGCTCCGTTGTGAAAAAAGGCAATATTTACGGGACGCAGTTTCATCCGGAGAAAAGCGGCGAAGCCGGTTTGGAGGTAATTAAAAATTTTATCAATCTTATATGAGATACGGTTTGCCTGAAGAAATAAAATTTTGCAAAAAATGCGTAATGCCGAATACGCGCCCTTCTTCTAGCAATGAATACAAACACACGGTAGCGCGCGAGCATGATTTTATTAAATTTGACGGAGAGGGAGTGTGCTCGGCTTGCCGTTTTTGCGAAGCTAAGGATCAAAATATAAATTGGGAGGAGCGCGAAAGGGAACTCCTCCAATTATTAGACAAATATCGCTCCAGCGACGGATCTTACGACATTTTAGTCCCGGGAAGCGGCGGCAAGGACAGCGTTTTTGCCTCGCATATTTTGAAATATAAGTATGGCATGCATCCTCTTACCGTCACTTGGTCTTCGCATCTTTATACCGATATCGGCTGGAAAAATTTCCAAAATTGGATTCATAAAGGCGGTTTTGATAATTATTTATTTACTCCCAACGGCAAAATTCACAGATTGATTACCAAAAACGCATTCATTAATTTACTCCATCCTTTCCAGCCCTTTATATTGGGCCAGAAAACTTTCGCGGTTAAAATGGCGGCAAGATTCAATATTCCACTAATTTTTTACGGAGAAAACCCGGGAGAATATGGGGCTAATATATCAATAAATCAGAAGAAATTCGCCCCAAATTCAGAAGGTTACCGGCTGGATTTCGTTGATAAAAATTTAAATCCTGAAGAAATATTTTTGGGCGGCAAATCAGTAGCCGATTATTTGAAAGAAGGGATAACTTTAGGAGACCTCGGTTCTTATTTGCCGCTTGACACCGATGTTATAAATAAAAAAAATATAGATGTGCATTATTTGGGCTATTACATAAAATGGGTTCCGCAGGAATGTTATTATTACGCGGTCAAACATACTGGATTTGAGGCAAACCCAGTGAGAACCGAAGGCACATATTCAAAATATAACAGCATAGACGACAAAACCGACGGATATTTTTACTACACGACTTATATAAAATTCGGCTATGGCCGCGCGACACAGGACGCGGCGCAAGAAATTCGCAACCATCATATTACTAGAGACGAGGGCGTCGCGCTGGTCAGAAGGTTTGACGGCGAATTTCCAAAAAGATATTTTCAGGAATTTTTGGAATACCTTGATCTTCCAGAAAAAGAATTTACGGAAATCGTTGATTCTTTCCGCGACCCGCATCTCTGGAAACAGGAAAACGGCGAATGGAAATTGAAACATAATGTGAACTAGGGGATTATATAAATAGAGAACTATAAACCAAAAAGGGGGTTGAAATGATACCTATTTACCGAATGCCGGAGATTCACATTGAAATTACGAACGGCTGCAATTTGGAGTGCTCAAACTGCACCAGGCACATAGGGCACCACAAAAAGATTTTTAAAATGGATTTGGAAATGATTCGCAAGGCCGTAGTTTCGCTGACTGAGCCTGTCGCGGGTTTTCCGCAGGGCTTTCCGGGCACTATCGGCATCATGGGTGGAGAGCCGACAACGCATCCGCAATTTGCCGAAATCTGCAAACTTTTCCAGAAACTGATTCCGGAAAAACACAAACGCCAGCTCTGGACTGATGGATGGGGCTGGGAAAAGTACAAGGCAGTAATCGGCGAAACGTTTGATCCCGACAATATAATTTATAACAGCCATCAGGATACAGATGTTGGCACGCATCAGCCCCTGCTGGTTGCGGCAGAGGATTGCGTTGAAGATAAGGAGTTGATGTGGCGGCTGATCGGGAACTGCTGGGTGCAGTGGAGATGGTCAGCTTCAATTACGCCAAAGGGCGCGTTTTTCTGCGAGGTCGCCGCTTCTCTGGATTGGCTTTTTAACGGTCCGGGTGGATTTCCTATTGAGCCGGGATGGTGGGTTCGTGAACCCAACGAATTTATGGATCAGGTTGAAAGGTCTTGTACGAAATGCGGCGGAGCGGTACCGATGCCGGGAGAAAGTGCGCACGCGGATTATGATCTTGTTTCTCCTTCAAACTTGAAACGGTTGCAAGATGCCGGGTCTCCTCGGGTTGCGCGTGGAAAGTACAAATTGACTGATAAAGTTTTTACAAAAGAAGAAATCCAGGAGCAAATAAAAAAGGGCTGGGCTCCGTATAGCCACCGCCCCTACAGAGTGGACGGGAATTTGGTCAGGTTTTAATCGCTATGCCTCGGTGCTACAATATAGCAGCGGGGCTTTTTATTTTTTATTGTGCGCAATTTTTCAGACAAGTTAATTAGCGGTCTCAATGTTTTTCGTTATGCGGTGACGGAACCGATTTTTTTGCGTTTCGCGCGCGTGAGGCATGAAAGATTCTACCAACATAAAAATGAAGAACCGCTAATCAGCGTTTATATTCCGACTTATAACAGGGCAAAAATTTTAATGGAGCGCTCTGTGCCTTCTGTGCTTGCGCAAACTTATAAAAATTTTGAACTTATTATTGTCGGCGACCACTGTACCGATGACACGGAAAAATTAGTGTTTAAAATAAATGATTCAAGGGTGCGTTTCTACAATATTTCAAAAAGAGGATATCGTTATCCGCCGACTACTGAAAATCATTGGCTGGCTGGCCCGGTAGTTGCGGCGAACACGGCGCTTAAAATGGTCCGTGGAAAATGGATCGCGCGGATTGACGACGACGATGTTTGGACGGATACACACCTTGCTTCGCTTTTGGATTTTACGAAAGAAGGCAACTTCGAATTTGTTTCAGCGTTATATGAAGAAGAGAGGCGCTGGAAAAGAAAAGTAATTGACGGAGAATACGCCAACGGCTCTTATTTTAATCCGAAAAACGAGAGCGGTGATTTAGGCCCCAAACTCGGAGGAACGCAAACTTGGCTTTACCGCTCGTATCTCCGCTTTTTTAAATACAATATTAACTGCTGGCGAAAAACCTACAATCGGGTGAACGATATTGATTTGGAAATCAGGATGTATAAGGCAGGCGTACGCATGGGTTTTTTGGAAAAAATAGTGGCGTATGTTCTTCCTCGCCCGGGCGAGGATACGATTGGGTTAGAAGCATACCGCGCCAGCGAGAAAGAAAAATTAGAGCATTTTAAATTTGATGAATAATCTTTATAAAAAAAATGAAGTTTTAGCGATCATCCCTGCCAGAGCGGGGTCAAAAAGGATACCGAATAAAAATATCCGGAATTTTTTTGGGAAGCCCTTAATCGCGCATACGATTTTGCAGGCCAAAGAAACTTCTTTTATTGATCGGATAATTGTAGACACAGATTCTACAAAAATTGCGGCTTTAGCGAAAAAATATGGGGCAGAAGCGCCATATTTAAGACCTGAACACTTGGCGGGCGATAAGGCTCAGGTTATTGATGCGGTCATTCATTTATTAAATAGATTAAAAAAAGAAGAAGGATACAAGCCGACCCACGTGATGATTTTGCAAACTACTTCGCCATTGCGGGAAGAAAAAGATATCAAAGTATGCTGGGATTTGATGAAAAAATCAAACGCGACCACCATTCTCACCGTCGCGCCCACTCATCCACGTCTTTATTATTTGGATAATAAGCAAAATATTATTTTGGCGAATAAGCGCGCGAGCAAATCCAGCAATACCCAGGCATGGCCTCCGGCCTATCTTTTAAACGGATGCTTTGTGTATATAACAAAAACAGACGCTTTAATCCGTGAACGAAATGTGATTACGAAAAACACAAAAGCGGTTGTTTGCGATAGGTGGCGCTCTGTAGACTTGGATACTCCGGAAGATTGGGCGATGGCTGAATTTTTGTTTAAAAATAAAAAGGCAATAGAAAAGCAGATAAAAAAATTTAAATAGCATGAAAGTAGGAATTATAGGGTTCGGTTCCATAGGCAAGCGGCATTATGAAAATTTGCTGCTGCATACAAAAAATATTGTTGTGCTTTCTAAAAGAAAAGACGTCAATTTGCCGCATCAGGTTGAAAATTGGCAAGATTTTAAAAAAACAGGGCCTTATGGCGGCATAATTATTGCGAATGAAACTTCAAAACATGTCGCGACTATTAAAAAGTGCGTTGCTTTAAAGCCGCGGGCGCTTTTTGTAGAAAAACCGCTATCGCATAATTTAAAAGACTTGAACGCGCTGGTTGAACTTTTGCGGAAGAATCGGACAAGTGTTTTTGTTGGATATTGTTTTCATTTTTTCAGGCCGTTTTTTAAAATTAAAAAGATTATAAAAAGCGGGAAACTCGGCAAAATTTATTATATGCGCGTTTCCGTGGGGCAGGATTTAAAAGAGTGGAGGCCGGGCCGGGACTACGGCAAAATTTATTCTGCGAAAAAAGAATTTGGCGGAGGGGTGATGCTTGATTTGGTGCATGACATTAATTATCCGGCATGGCTTTTGGATGATGTTTTGGCGCCAAAGCGGGCGCTGGTGCGAAAAATGTCCGACCTTAAAATTAACACCGAGGATATTGCGGAAAATATTTTTATTGCGCAAAGGACCGGAGTAATGGTTTCTGTGCACCAAGATTACCTAAGAATCCCTGGCCGAAGGTTTCTGGAAATCGTAGGTTCAAAAGGTAGTTTAATGTGGGATTCTTCGGATGCCGAAGACCGCAACAAGATGTATCAGAGAGAAATTAATTTTTTTGTCGGTTTAGTAAAAAGCGGCAAATATTTTTCAAATATGGAAGAAGCGATTCGGGATGTTAAAAACGTGGAATATTTAAAAAAACATGGCAGATAAACTGGCATTTTTGCAAATAGGGCTAGGGTCTATGGGCAAGCGCCGAATCAGGAACCTTTTCGCCAATGGCGAAAAGAATGTCATTGGCTTTGATTTGTCTCCGGAGCGGAGGAAAGAAACCGAAGAAAAATACGGAATTAAAACTATTGATGATTTAACAAAATTATTAGATAAAGATTTTGACGCGATAATTATTTCCACTCCCCCGAATAAGCACGGCGATTATATTCGTTTTGCCCTAAAACACAAAAAACATTTCTTTACTGAGGTTTCTACCAGCGACGACGGCTATGAAGACATTTTCAGAGCCGCTAGTTCAAAAATCATAAAAGCGTCTTCAGCCACGATGCGACATTTTTTTCCCATTAAGACCATAAAAAAATTAGTTAGCGAAGGTAGAATAGGCAAGATATTTGCATATCAATACCACATGGGGCAATATTTACCGGATTGGCATCCGTGGGAGGATTATCGAAAAGTATTTTTTTCAAAAAAAGAAACCGGCGCTTGCCGCGAGCTTTTTCCGTTTGAGCTTTGTTGGTTAAACTGGCTGATAAATTCCCGCGTAGCCAGTATTTCCGGCTCTTTGGGAAAAGTATCGGATTTAGATATGGACGCGGAAGACGTGTTAGCAGCGAATTTGCGGTATGAAAATAATGTTTTCGGCAACATTATGATTGACGCGATTTCCAGAAAACCGGTAAGGAACCTGCGGATTATGGGAAGCGATGGAACTTTGGAGTGGGACTGGCAGGACTGGATCATTAAAGTTTATGACGCGGCGTCAAAGAAAACAGAAGTCATCAACGCGCCCAAAGAAAATCCAGCAGCTGGATACACGACGCAATCCGAAGCGATGCACGAGGAAGAAATAAAAGCGTTTTTGGACGCAATTTACGGCCGCACGCCGTATCCTTACACCTTTGAAGAAGATTTATTAAATTTAAAAACGCTTTATAAGTTAGAAGCAGGCGGAGGAGTCGTATTATAAAGAAACTATTTATTGGAAATTTTGGTTTAATTTAGTAATGGCTAGCGCAAGTAAAATACCGCATAAAAAAATCAGAATATTGGGAATCTGTTCGGATGTTTTTATCACATCCGCCGTGCTTTTGGAAGACGGCAAAGTGGTGGCCGGGGCGCCGGAGGAACGGTTTTTAAGGCAGAAGCTTTACCGCGGTTTTCCGATGCAGGCCATAAAATATTGTTTGGAGGCGGCCGGCTGCGAGCTGGAGGATATTGATTGCGTCGCTTTGGGGTGGAACCCAGGACTTCACATTAAGCCGTCTAGTATGCGGTTTGGGCATGTGCTCCGCTGGCGTGGAGAACATTTGCATGCCATCCCCCATGCTCTTTTATCGTTGGCTAAAACGCATCATGTAGATTATGTTGAACAATCGTTAAAACAGCTCAAAAACGACATTAAAATTATTTACGTAACCCATCACCACTCTCACGCCGCCAATGCCTTTTTTATTTCTCCATTTAAAGAAAGCGCCATTCTCACGATTGACGGCCGAGGCGAAGAGGATACGGCAGGTTTTTTTGTCGGGCGTGGAAATAAAATAGAAGAACTGCAGTTGGTGAAACTCCCCCACTCTTTGGGGCTTTTCTACGGAGCGTTCACCGAATTTCTGGGTTTTACTCCGCATTCCGATGAATGGAAAGTGATGGCTTTGGCCGGGCGCGATTTTAAACAAAATAAATATTATCAGAAGGTAAAAAATCTGGTTAAACTTTGCCCCAACGGCACCTTTGAGCTGGATTTAAGTTATTTTCATTATTATTTGAACGACCGCAACGCTTGGTATTCGCCCAAATTCGTGGAATCTTTCGGACAGCCGCGTTCGCCCGACACTGAATTGACTAACCGGCATTATGAAATCGCCAATGCTTTACAAAGGGTTTCCGAAGAGACGGTGATTCACATGCTAAATTGGCTTCATAAGAAAACAGGCATGGAAAATCTCGCCTTAAGCGGAGGATTTTTTATGAACTCCGTCTTTAACGGTAAAATTACCCAAAAAACAAAATTTAAAAATGTTTTTATATCTTCCTGTCCGGACGACAGCGGCACTTCTTGGGGAGCGGCGCTTTATGTTTATAACCATATTTATAACCGCCCGGAACGCAAAGAAGAGAAACATAATTATTATGGCCCGCAATTCAGCGACGCCGAAATTAAAGACGCTTTGGATAAATATAAAGTTCCTTACAAACGGGCGGAAGATATAGAAAAGCAAACTGCCAGCTTAATTGCCGATGGGAAAATTGTCGGCTGGTTCCAAGGGCAGATGGAATTCGGCCAGCGCGCTTTGGGTAACCGTTCTATTTTGGCAGATCCGAGGGATCCTTTGATGAAAGACAAAGTCAATAAAGCGGTGAAATACCGCGAGGCATTCCGGCCATTTGCTCCGTCCATTTTGGAGGAGCATGTGGCGGATTATTTTGAGTGCAACAAAAGCGATAGGGTGCCTTTTATGGAGAAGGTTTTTATGGTAAGGCCGGAAAAAAGAAAATTAATTCCGGCTGTGACCCATATTGACGGCTCAGGCAGGCTTCAGACAGTAGGCAAAGAAACAAACCCCCGTTTTTATAAATTGATAGGGGAATTTGATAAAATAACTAAAATTCCGCTGGTTTTAAACACCTCTTTTAATTTGAAAGGGGAAGCAATCGTTTGCACTCCCACCGACGCCATACGCACATTTTTTTCTTGCGGGCTGGACGCGTTGGTGCTGGGGAATTATGTTGTAATGAAATGAAAATTTTACTTTTCGGCGGAGCCGGCTTCATAGGAGAATACTTGGCAAAAAATCTAGCCGGTCGCGACGGTTGCGAATTAAAAATAATAGATAGATATTCAAAAGAACGGGGAAAGGATTTAGACGTGGAAATGATAGTGGTTTTAACCCAGCCGGGCTCACCGGTAAGTGATATTTTAATTCCGGCGATTACTGCGTCTAAAAAATTAAAGAAAATAGTTTATTTATCCACCTTGCTGATTTATCCCGATTCTTCTGAAAAACAGGACGAAAATATTCAACCAGACCCGAAAACTGAATACGAAAGAAATAAATATCAAGAAGAATTGATGCTGGAGAAAGCGGCAAAAAAAATCGGTTGCCAACTATGCATAGCGAGACTTAGCAATGTTTACGGAGATGTTAAAAACCGCGGGATTATAAATTATATTATATTATCAGCAATCAAGGGAAACCTGTTGACAGTTTACGGAGACAAGGATAAGAAAATTAGAGATTATATTTTTATAGAAGACGCCGCGAATCTGTTGGAATTTTTAATTTTCTATAAACAACAAAACCTAAAAGAGATTTTTAATATTTGCACTGGCTCCGCTTACAGCATCCAAGAATTGATTGATATGGCAGAACGCGTTACCGGACGAAAAATAAATTTTGAAAAAGGTGCTCCTACTTTGGAAAAATTAATAAATATCGGGGACAATCAAAAAATTCTAGCTTTATCGCATTATAAGCTCAAATACAATTTGGCTCATGGCCTGAAAAAAACTTATAAGAATTATTTGAGAACAGTGTAACGCGTTCTTTATTAACAGCTAGCTGTTTGACCTAAGGTGAATATAATCGGTATCATTTAGATATGAAAAAGCTCGCGGTGTTATTGTTTTTGGTTCTCTTAAGCCCCAATTTAGTTTATGCCCAGAGCGCCAATCTTTCATCTTCTACCACTGCCGAGCTTCAAACTCAAATCCAAGACCTCCTAAAACAAGTTCAGGCCCTACAGCAGCAGGTAACGACTCTTAAAGTTGAACTTGGTCAGCAACCAGAAATAGCGATATCAGCTGTCCCGCCGGGGCTCACCCGTAATCTTTACCGCGGCTTATCCGGAGACGATGTCCGCGGTCTTCAACAATTTTTATCACAAGACAAAGAAATTTATCCGGAAGGGTTAGTAACCGGATACTTCGGACCTTTAACTGAAGGGGCAGTCAAGCGCTGGCAAGAAAAGCACGATATTGAATCATTGGGCATTATCGGTCCTAAAACCATTACTAGATTTAACGAATTTAGAGGACAAACAGCAACTCCAGCTATCCCAGCTCAACCCATTGGTCTTACTGGCACAACAACCATTCCTGCACAACCTGCAACCGCCACTTCAACGCGGCCTCGCCCAGAGTCATGCGCCGCTTCATACAATTATTGCGTAGGCCCAACAGAATGCTCCGCCAATGGATATTATTGGTGCAGAAATAGCTGTTATGGATTCGTTGACGCATGCCTTGGCCAAACATATGTGGCGCCGGTGGCTCCGACTCCGGCACCAACTCCCGCTCCTTCAACGACTACAACCACAACTACAGCAACTGTTGCTACCACTACGACAACCACGACTGCTACTACTACGGCTACAACAACAACCACTACAACTCCTTCTTCCGGTCAGTTTTCAGCTCCGAGTTGGTCTAAATCAGTTTGGACAGGCAGTGAATATGGAATAGTATGGTCACGGGAAGTTCGAAACGGCGAAACCGAAATCTTTTTCGCCAGAACTACATCGGGCGGAATAAAGATTGGGAACGATCTCATGGTAAGTACCGGTCACTCTACTGCCGATGACAACTACGCCATTGCCTGGAACGGCAGCAATTATGGCATAATTTATGAAGACTATTGGGGCAATGTCCCGCTTCATTCCAACACATACAGTTCTTACAGCACCTATTTTTCTAGAATAAATTCTCAAGGGCAAAAATCAGGCGCTGATATCAAAATTGCCACCGGTGGACAATACAACCAAATGAATTTGTTTTGGAATGGTTCCGAGTATATTTTAATTTACATTAATTACCGACCCAATGAAATTCGTTTTAGAAAATTCAGCCCGGACGGCCAACCGCTTGGTTCTATAAAAACTATTAGTAGCGAACCAACTAAGGAGATAGACACATTGTCGGTCGCCTTGGCTGGCACAGAATATGTCCTTTCTGTGAACTATCTTGCGGCTTTCGGTGGCGGCGGCTCTAAATCGTTGCGGTTATCAGCGAGTGGCGATTTAATCAATATACCGACAACCACGACAACAGCGACAACCATTACCTCTATCACCCCCTATTCTCCTATACCTCCTAATCAACACTTGATATCCTCCATCACCCTACAATGGAACACGACTACCAACGACCTCACCTATCGGAGAATATGGCGAAGGTTTGGTGGCGGGGACTGGCTACTTGTTGGACAAGTCCAGGGCAATACCTTTTCGGACCTTAATATAGGAACGGGAACGTACTATTATAAGCTGAACACTTGTTCTACCGTTTCGTACATTCCTTCATATGGGGGAAATGTCTGGGTAGTAACCGATAATTGTGGTCCTGATTCGAACATAATGACTACGACGCTGACGATGGGCGGTGGTGGTTCCGATACAACTCCACCCTCAACGCCAACCGGCCTTAGGGTTTGGCCCGACCCTTACAACCGGAATTTCCTTTCCTGGACGGCATCAACCGATAACATAGGCGTTGCAGGCTACAACATATACCGCAACGGCACGTATCTGAAATCGGCGTGTTGTATTCCTTCCGAGGACGGCAACCTTTTTTATCCTTCTTTGACAACTTACAGTTATACCGTCGCCGCGTATGATGCAGCAGGAAATGTTTCGGCGCAGTCAAGTTCAGTTTCAGCGACAACTGCTGATACCACCCCGCCCGCGATTTCCTCAATACAAACATCAAATATCACTCAAAATGCAGCAACAATTAGTTGGAGCACAAATGAGATTGCTGATTCCCAAGTGGAATATGGCGCAACCCTTAGTTACGGGAATACCACAGCCGTGGATTCTGCTTTGGTAACCGCACATTCGGCGCAGATTTTAAATCTAGCGGGAAGTATCACATATCACTTTCGTGTAAAATCAAAAGATGCCACTGGGAATATCGCAGTATCCGGTGATAACACCTTTATATCTCTTTCGCCTCCGTCGTCTTCTGCTCCCCCTCCCTCTATTAAAACCGGGACTGGTACAGTTGGAGACAGCAAGACATTCAGCTTTGGCACAGGGACTATCGAGTATAGTGTAGGCGGTTCCGGAGTGAGCGGTTACATTTATTCGGGCATTCCTGGATCCGCAGGCCGCACCAGTCCGATATTATATTTTGCCAACCCAACTCCATCTGACACAACTTCTTGCGGTCCCTATCCTTCATCACACGGCTATCAAGGCATTACCAGTATTTGTCAATTTACTAGCGCAGCGAATTATATTTTCAGTAACGCCGAAGATTCCATAAGAATATATGATAAATCCTCTCCTTGTTATCAGGGCATATTGCTTTTCAAACAAAATAATCTATACGGGGGAATAGATCCGGAAGATGTGGATAGTTCAGGCGCCTTACATTATCGCTATTGGTATGATGAGTCGGGCGGTTCTAATTTCAGTAGCGTATGCGCCACTTCCTACAACACAGCTCCGTCCCGAGAAAGATTAAATCAATTAGCTAGCGTTTTGGACGCCATAAAATCGGCATTGGGCGAGCTGCTCAAAATTTTGAAATAATTAGTAAAACTTGCGCTAATTATGCGGAGTTTTATTTATGATGAAAAAAATAGCTTATATTTCAGGCAATCGGGCGGATTTTGGGCTGATGACGCCGATTTTACAGGCCATCCAAAAGAGCAAAAAATTAGAGCTAAGACTTTATACGACCGGCACGCACTTTATGCCTGAATTTGGAGGCACAATTAATATTGTTAAGAAACTTTTTCCGAATGTGAAAGAAATTCCCGTGGCTTTTGAATCGGACGATCGCAAGGGCATGGCGAAATTTGCCGCTCAATTTTTAGGGAAATTGATACCGGTTTTGGTAAAAGATAAACCAGATATAGTTTTTGCTCCTTGCGACAGGGTAGAGATGTTGACGGCGGCGATGGCGGCGCTCTATTTAGGAATTCCTGTGGCGCATATACATGGCGGCGAGAAAACTTCCACGGTGGACGAGTTGGCGCGGCACGCAATTACCAAGATAGCGCATATTCATTTCGCGGCAACAAAGGAATCCGCGGAACGCATAAAAAAAATGGGCGAAGATAAGTGGAGAATTCATATTGTCGGCGCGCCTGTGCTGGACGTTATTTTAAATGAAAAACTGCCAAGCCGAGCGGAGCTTTATAAAAAGCTTAATTTAGATCCCAAAGAAAAAATTATTTTAGTGACCCAGCATCCGGTAAGCGAGGCATGGAAAGACGCCGGGCGGCAAATAACAAAAACTTTCTCCGCCGTAAAATCTTTTGGTTTGCCTATTGTGGTGGCATATCCAAACGCCGACGCTGGAGGCAGAAAAATAATAGAAGTTATAAAAAGAGAAAAAAAGAACCCTCAATTTAGAATTTTTCCACACCTGCAACATGAAGATTTTCTTGCCTTAGAGCGGGAGGCCGCTGTTTGGGTGGGCAATTCCAGCGCTGGAATGATTGAGTCCTCTTCTTTTAAAACGCCGGTTGTAAACGTGGGCGCGCGCCAACTGGGCCGCCAGCATGGGGATAATGTTATAAATGTCGGCTACGACCGCGATGAAATTAAAAAAGCCGTAGATAAATCTTTGAATAATAAAATATATTTGGCGGGGCTTAAAAAAATCAAAAACCCGTGGGGCGACGGCAAAACTGGCCCCAGAGTCGCCAAAATTTTGGAGAATGTGGAGCTCGTCCCCAAATTGCTTGCCAAACAGATAACTTATTAATATGAAAGACATAATTATTCAGGGGAAAAAAGTAAATTATGGGCTGACGCCGTTTATTATTGCGGAGGGCGGGGTAAATCATAACAGTGATTTGGATTTGGCCATAAAACTTATTGACGCGGCGGCGGAAGCCGGAGCGGATGCGATTAAATTTCAAACATGGCGCGCGGAACAATTGGCGACCAAAGCTGGCAAAATGGCCGACTATCAAAAACGCAATATCGGAAAAGAAGAATCGCAATTTGATATGTTAAAAAAGTTGGAGTTAAAAGAAAAATGGTATCCCCAATTAATTAAACGCGCCAAAGAAAAAAATATTATTTTACTTTCCACTCCGCATGGCGGTTTTGAAGCGATTGATTTTATGGAGCGCTACAATTTTCCGGCTTTTAAAATCGCTTCAGGCGACATCACTAATTTGCCATTTTTGGAATACGCCGCCAAATTTAAAAAGCCCATGCTGATATCAACCGGCATGTCTAATTTGGAAGAAGTGAAAGAAGCGATTGAAACAGTAAAGAATGCCGGCAACGATCAGATTCTTATTTTTCACTGCACTACGGATTATCCTTTAGCGCTTGAAAATGTAAATTTGCGCGCCATTGACACTTTTAAAAAAGAACTGGGGGTGCTTATTGGATATTCCGACCATACATTGGGCCGCGAGGTTCCGATAATGGCTGCGGCGTTGGGCGCCTGCATGATTGAAAAGCACTTTACTTTAGACCGAACCATGAAAGGCCCTGACCATGTTGCTTCTATGGAGCCAAGGGATTTTAAAAAAATGGTGGAAGCCTTAAAACGGGTGCCGATCATTATGGGTTCGGGCGCGAAAAAGGCGCTTAAACCAGAACTGCAATATATGAACGTGGCCAGAAAAAGCATTGTGGCGGCGCGCGATATAAAAAAAGGCGAAAAATTCAATAAAGAAAATTTGGCCATCAAGCGCCCCGGCACAGGGCTCTCCCCAAAATATTTCAACCAAGTTCTTGGCAAAACCGCAAAAACTGACATACATAAAAATGCTCTGTTACCAGCTCGTGAGAGTTGGCGTTTTATAAAGCGTGCAAAACGAGTTTAAAGGGAAAACAATTTTAGTCACTGGCGGCACCGGATCCATAGGTTCCGAGATCGTGCGCCAGCTTTTGAAATTCAAGCCGAAAAAAATCCGTGTTTTCGCGCGGCACGAAGACAGGCACTACACTTTAATGAACGAGCTAGTCGCCGACGATGAAAGCTTGCGGTTCGTGATTGGTGACATCCGCGACAGGGACCGGTTGAGAATGGCTATGGAAGGCGTGGATGTTGTTTTTCACGCGGCGGCTTTAAAACAAGTGGCTATGTCGGAATATAATCCGTTTGAAGTTGTTAAAACTAATATCGTGGGGACTCAAAATGTAATTGAAGTGGCGCGTGATTTGAATATTAATAAAGTGATTGGCATCTCAACCGATAAAGTCGCGGAGCCAGAAGGAGTTTTAGGCGTGTCCAAACTTATGGCTGAAAAATTGTTTTTGGCTTCCTATTATTATAAAGGAAACAAAAAAACAAAATTTGCTTGCGTAAGATTCGGGAATGTTTTAGGCAGTCGCGGAAGCATTCTGCCACTTTTAAAAAAGCAGATTAATTCAAAAGGAGAAATAACTATGACAGATCCAAGAATGACTAGATTTATTATGACAGTACCTCAAGCGGCAAGCCTCGTGCTCCGAGCGACCAATATAATGCGTGGGCAGGAAGTATTCGTTCTTAAAATGCCGGCCGTGCGTTTGACCGATTTGATAAAAACAGCCGTGGCTTACTACGCGCCGCTTTGCGGCAAAAAACCCGCGGACATTAAAGTTAATGTGGCTGGTCGCCGAGATGGGGAAAAAATTCATGAAAAACTCTTGGCCGATCATGAAATACCGCGAGTTTTAGAAATGGAAGATATGTATATTCTGACTCCGCACCAAAAAGTTTTGAAGGACGAATACGGGGCGCGTTATCCGGCTAAGCCGTTAAAAGTAAGCAGCGAAAATTTTTCATCCGAATTTGCTCCCAAACTTTCCAAAATCAAGCTTCTGAAGCTTATCAAAGACGCCGATGTCCACCAAATTTAGCGAAAATTTAACTCGGCTTAATTTATTCAGAAGGGCCTTTGGGGAATACAAATCAGAAATAATTTTACTGACATTTCTTTCGTTTCTGAGCGGTTTTTTAGAAAGCGTAGGAATAAGCGCCATAATCCCTTTGTTTTCTTTTGTGAGCAAGGATCAAGCGCCCAGCAGCGACTTTATCTCCCGAGCCATTGAAAAATTTTTTTTCTACGCCCATCTGGAATACACTCTAACCTCTCTGCTTATTTTTATAATTTTGCTTTTTCTGGTAAAAGCCGCAGCTCTTTTTTTGGCTACCTATCTGGCCACGCGCACTACCGTTGCTTTTGAAACTAAAACTAGAAATGAACTTTTCTCGGAAACTTTAAAAGCCGATTGGCCTTATCTTTCGGAGCAGAAAGTGGGGTATCTTGATCAGGTTTTGACTAACGACATAGACCAAAGTTCCAAGCTTCTTACTTATATCAGCTCATCCATAATAGTTTTGGCCAATTTAATCGCTTATGGTCTTTTGGTGGTGAACATTTCATGGGTTGTGGCGCTACTTACGCTAATTTTGGGCGGAGCGGTGCTTTTAGCATTAAAGCCGCTTTTTAATAAAAACACAGAAATCTCGGAGGAAAAAAGCAGAATCTATAAGGAACTGGCGCATCATGCAAACGAAAACGTATTGGGAATGAAATTTGTAAAATCCGCTTTTGTTGAAGAAAGGGTTTTGGAAAAAAGCAGAGAATATTTTGAGAAAATAAAAAAATTAAATTTGAGAGTGTCCGCTTTAAGAAACGCAACCACAGTTTTAATTCAGCCTATAGGCCTTATTTTTGTTATTACCATATTTGCTTTCTTTTACAAAATGACTGTTTTTAATTTCGCTTCATTTGCGGTTATAGTTTACGCAATCAACAAAATTTTCGCTCTTATTCAGCAGGCCCAGTCCAACATCCACACTATCAATGGGCAGATTCCATATCTGGCGAGCGTATTGAAATATAAAAACGAGGCAAAAAAACACGAGGAGCGCGATTTGGGAACAGCGAGTTTCTATTTTCAAAATAAATTGGAATTTAACAATGTAATTTTTTTTTATAAGTATAGAGAACAGAATGTTTTGTGGGATGTTACTTTCTCCCTAACGAAAGGCGAAATGGCTGGACTTATCGGCCCCTCTGGAGCGGGGAAAACCACGGTGGTTGATTTGATTTTGCGCCTTTATTCGCCGCGAAATGGCGAAATTTTACTTGACGGAAAAAATATCACTGATGTCCGCATGGCGGACTGGCGGAAAAACATCGGGTATGTTTCGCAAGACATTTTTTTGCTTAATGACACGATTGAGAACAATATAAAGTTTTATAGCGATGATGTCACCAAAGATAATATGGCGCATGCGGCTAAGATGGCCAATATCTACGATTTCATAGAATCTTTGCCGAATAAATTTGATACCGTAGTAGGCGAACGCGGGATTTTGCTTTCTGGCGGTCAGCGCCAACGGATAATTTTGGCTAGGGTTTTGGCCCGGCACCCGCAGATTTTGGTTTTAGATGAAGCTACCAGCGCGCTGGATGACGAATCGGAAATTTTGATACAAAAAGCCATTGAGGGTCTGCGAGGGAAAATAACTGTGCTGGCAATAGCTCACCGCTTGTCTACGGTTAAAGCTTCGGATAAGCTTATCGTGTTGGACGAAGGAAAAATCATTGAAGAAGGCTCCCCGGAAGAACTTCTTAAAAACAAAGATTCGTATTTTTTTAAAGTTTATAATTTAAGAACAACCTAACTATGCGTATTTTTTTAATACAATGGGGCGGCGATTCTGTGCGGGAGCTTTTTGATGTTGTGAAAGAATTAAAGGCGCGATCGCACAAAATCGTATATTGGGTTGCGGATAAAAATTGGCCATTGGACAGGTCGCAGTTTTCTGGGACTATTTTTCACGATTTGGAGGATGCCATTGAGGGTAGGTCGGCTGCGGCGGTGGATACTTCTCAATTTACACCGCCGGGAGATGACCTGATCGCACAGCTTTACGAGACGGAATCGCTTCTCTTAACTATGATGAACAAGCGTTACGGTCACTTGTCGGTGAGTGAGCGGAAACGCTTTTATTATCGGCTTATACAATACTGGCAGGGGATTTTAAAACATTATCGGCCTGATGTGATTATTTTTCCGCTTGTTCCCCACTCAGTTTATGATCTTGTGATTTATTTTCTGGCCAAGCTCCTAGGCATTAAAACCGTTATGTTTACAGCCACGCAGGATTTTATACGCCTTATGGTAATGAATGATTTTGTTGAAGGAGGCAGAATATTAAAAAAAACAATTGAGGAAAATAAGCAAAAACAATTTTCGCTGGAGGATTTGAGCGATGATCTACGCGGATATTTTTTCAAACATACCAGCCAGGGTGGCGATCCTACTCCGCCAAATATGATAAATATCCAAAAACAATACGGCCGAAGCAGGGCGGCAATTTTGTTGGACGCAATTAAGAGTTTTACTTTATTCTCTAAGGCGGTTAATTACGCAAAAAAGCGATTCGGCTCAAATTTGCGGAAAGAATACCAAGGCTTGGAAAAACCCCCGGATCTTTCCAGAAATTTTATCTATGTGCCGTTGCAATATCAGCCGGAGGCGACCACTAGCCCGTTGGCTGGGAATTTTGCCGACCAGTGCCTTTTAATTGAAACTTTAGCCGCCGCGATTCCAGACAACTGGGTTATTTACGTAAAAGAGCATCCCAGGCAATTTATTTTTTCCGGATTAAATTTCTCGCAATATCGGTACTGTGGATATTACGAAGACATTGCTCGGTTAAAAAAAGTGCAAATTGTCCCGACAACAACCGATACATATTCGCTGATAAATTTTTCTAAAGCTGTCGCAATAAATACTGGCACTGCTGGGTTGGAAGCCGCGCTGCGGTTAAAACCAGTTCTTGTTTTCGGGTATGCGTGGTATAGGGATTGCCCGGGAATGTTTGTAGTGCGGGACACGGATTCCTGCCGGGAGGCAATAAAAAAAATTATTGGAGGCGCTCGGATAGACACTCAGCAGCTTATAAATTATTTCGCGGCGGTAGATAGGGCAAGTTTCCCCGGCTATGTCGAGCCGCATCTTAAGAAACTTTCTACAATCAGCGAAGAAGAAAATGTCGCTAATCTTACAAAGGCACTTATTGATGAAATAGAAACATCATGACTCGCGACAAAATTTTAAGAAATCTACCTGAAAAAATAAATGAACTTTATGAAACCGGAAAGTATTATGTTTCGATGCCGCCGGTTGGCAACAAGGATTTTGAAGAAAGCTACTGGCATGTTGTTGTGGATCCGGACGGAAAGGTGAGAAACAGGCTAAAAGAAAAAAAAGTTTTTTTGGGAGATATTAACTATATACTTGATTATATTTCTGATTTGAAGCCGGGAAAAATTTTAGATGTGGGATGCGGTTTAGGTTGGATGTTATCTGCATTAGGTGACGAATGGGGAAAATATGGCATGGAAATTTCAAAGGTAGCCGCCGAATTTGCCGGAAAATTCGGTAAAATATTCCACGGTCCGCTCTCGAAAAGTCCTTATAAAGATAATTTTTTTAACGTAGTTTTTATGCATCATGTGATTGAACATCTTAAAAAACCGGAAAAAGATTTTAAGATTATAAAAAAGATTTTAAAACCCGGCGGGCTTTTAATTCTTGGCACTCCGGATTTTGATTCAGGATGCGCAAGGTTATTCAGGAAGAATTACCGCTTACTTCATGATGAAACGCACATCAGTTTATTTTCAAACGATTCTATGCATAGATTCCTCCGCGATCATGGCTTTAAAATTTTACAGGTTGAGTATCCGTTTTTTGAGACGCGATTTTTCACGAAAGAAAATTTAAACCGCCTTTTTAATAGAAAAAAAATCTCGCCTCCATTTTACGGGAATTTTATGACTTTTTTTTGCAGAAACAAAAAATGACAAAAATTCTTTCCATTATTCCTGCTCGCGGAGGGTCAAAGGGAATCCCGCGCAAAAATATCCGGCTTTTAAACGGCAAGCCGCTGATCGCCTGGACTATCGGCGCCGCTTTGGAATCGGGCGTGATTGATAAACTCGTAGTTTCCACGGAAGACGCGGAAATAGCCGAGATTGCTCGCAAATACGGCGCCGAAGTCGTAGATCGACCGATGGAATTGGCGGGGGACGCCGTGCTTACGGAGCCAGTTATGTCGCACGCGCTTGAAGTTGTTGAAGCCGCCGGTTACAAACCGGATTATGTTTCTCTGATTCAATGCACCTCGCCGTTTTTAAACAAAGAAATTATTCGCGAAGCTGCTGGTAAGGTTCTGAACCAAGGTTTTAATTCATGCATTACTTGTTTTTTGCCGGATAGGCATGAATTTAAGTGGAGAAAAGAAGACCTCGGCGAACATTTTATCCCTGAACATGATGTGGAGCGCCGCCCAAGGCGTCAAGACTTGCCGAAAATTTATCATGAAAACGGCGCGTTTTATATTACCAAGACTGATTTTTTTAAAAAAACAAAAAATCGCTTTGGCGGCAGTGAAGCTCGCGTGACGGCAATTTTAATGAACGAGACAGAATCTTTGCAAATTGATAACGAACACGACCTCTGGCTCGCAGAACTTTTGATGAAAAAATTTGGCAAAAAATAAAAAAAGGCGCTGTTACATAATTGAAATTATTGGGGTTATAATGATTGTATGTCAGTAGTAGAAATTAACAAAAAGTATGTGGGCGAAGGACATCCTTGTTTTGTGGTGGCCGAAATTGGAATCAATCACAATGGCAGTTTAGAAATAGCAAAGAAATTAATTGATGTTGCCGTGGCCGCAGGATGCGACGCGGTGAAGTTTCAAAAAAGGACGGTGCCTGCGGTCTATAGCCAAAGCGAACTTCAAAAACCACGCGAGGTTCCTCACGATATTCTTGTGTCAGCGATGCGCAGGAACATATTTGGCAAAGATGTTGTGGCGCGTTTTGCCACTTCAAATTTTTTAGATACCCTTAATGGCGATTTGAAATGGGCGCTGGAATTGACTGAAGACGAGTATCGGGAAATAGATAAATACTGCAAAGAGAAAAATATTTTGTGGCTTGCCTCGCCTTGGGACGAAGCCAGCGTTGATTTTTTGGAAAAGTTAGATGTGCCTTGCTATAAAATTGCTTCTGCAAGTCTCACAGACGAAGACCTCCTAAAACATATCCGATCAAAGGGCAAACCCGTTATTTTGTCCACCGGCATGAGCACGATGGAAGAACTTGAACGCGCGGTAGAAGTTTTGGGAGAAAAAGATTTGATTATTTTGCACTGCGTTTCCACTTATCCCGCCAAAGACGAAGATCTCAATCTTAGGGCGATAACAACTCTCAAAAAAAGATTTCCTAACGTCCCGATTGGATACAGCGGGCATGAAATTGGAGTATCCACATCAGTAATGGCGGCGGTCTTGGGGGCGGACATGGTGGAAAGGCATATTACTTTAGACCGGACAATGTGGGGGAGCGACCAGGCGGCGAGCTTAGAACCGCAGGGCATCGCGCTTGTGGCTCGCGATATCAGAAAATGGGAGAACGCCAAGGGCGATGGCATTAAGCGTTTGCTTGATGCGGAGGTTCCGATAAAACAGAAGTTGAGAAGAAAGTAATATTGCGGTATCATTAAAAAATGTCGCAAAAAACTGTAAACAATATTGTTTTAGCAGTAAAAATCGGGCTCTATATTTTACCGGTTTTGTCTTTGATTGTGGCCGGCAATTTTTTCGCCAATATTTTTATGCCCGGAGTAGGCGATTTATTTTTCCCGTTTATCGCCGGCAAGAATTTTTTCTTTAGAATAGTAGTTGAAATCCTATTTGGTTTGTGGGCAACCGCCGCCATCTTTGATAAAAAATACCGCCCGCATACGTCGCCAATTTTCTGGGCGGTTTTGGCTACTGTGGGAGTTTTAACGCTTTCTACGATTTTCGGCGAAAATCCCTACCGCAGTTTCTGGTCAAATTACGAAAGAATGGAGGGGCTGGTGGCGCATCTCCATCTTTTGGCATATTTTATAATTTTAATCAGCGTATTTAAAAATGAAACCGACTGGCGGAGGTTTTTCTATTCCTCTATAGCGGTAAGTTTTATTATCACTGCGTACTCCTATCTCCAGTTCATGGGCAAACTGGAGATTCATCAATCAAGCGACCGACTTGATGCAACTTTGGGAAATGCTACTTACCTCGCCATTTTTTTGATTTTTAATATTTGCCTCGCGGTTTATTATTTGTTAAAGGAGCGGAGAATTTGGGCGCGCAGCTTGCTTATTTTTGCTTTAGTCATGGAAGTTCCTATTGTTTTTTTGACGGCAACACGCGGCGCCATTTTGGGCCTCATTGGCAGCGCCGTTCTTTTTTCCATCTTAATGGCGTTGCTGGAAGGGAGCCGACGTTCAAAGATTTTAGCCGGAGGAATTATAAGCGTCGTTTTAACGCTCTTGGGGATTTTTTTCGCGTTAAGAAACACTGATTTTATAAATAAGAATTACGTGCTTAAACGTTTTTCTGATATTTCGCTGAAGGAGCAGACGGTTAAATCGAGGTTTACTATTTGGGGGATGGCTTTTGAGGGGTTTAAGGAGCATCCTATTTTTGGCTGGGGGCCGGAAAATTTTAATTTGGTGTTCAATAAATATTATAAGCCCCAGCTTTGGCCGCAGGAGCCGTGGTTTGACAGGGCGCATAACGTAATTTTTGACTGGCTGATCCACGGCGGCATTTTAGGCCTTCTGGCTTACCTCGGCGCTTTTATTTTGGGGCTTTACACGCTCTGGAAAAAGCAATCGGACAAGCTAGCCAAAGCTGTTTTTACGGCGCTTTTCGCCGCCTATTTTTTTCACAACTTTTTTGTTTTTGACAACCTCACTTCTTATTTTATGTTTTTTGCCGTTCTGGGATTCATTCATTTTTTGGGAAATATTCAGCCGGTCAATCGTTCAGGCGCGGAAACTTTCTTTGCTAAATACATCGCTGTCATTTTTATTTTTCTTGCCGTGATTTTCTCTTTATATTTCGTAAATATAAAACCGCTTTTGGCCGGTCAAGCATTACTCAATACTCTGAAAGACATAGCCGTTTCAGCGCAAAATGTTGATGTTGTCTTGGGTAATTTTGATAAAGTTTTTAGGTACAATACTTTCGGCAGTGGCGAGGCAAGGGAGCAATTAAGCAGTTACGCCAGCAACGCGCTTGCTTTTAATATTTCAAACGAACTCAAGATTAAGGTCCTGCAAAAAGCCATTTCTGAAATGGAGCGTCAAGTTGCTGAAAATCCAAAAGACACGAGGTCTCATCTTTTTCTTTCGGCGCTTTATTTGAAAGGCGGGAGAACAGATGATGCTTTCAAAGCCCTAGACAAGGCGCAGGAATTATCGCCAAAAAAACAACAGATATTTTTCTTGCAAGCGGACGCTTTAATAGGGAAGGGAGACAATAACAAAGCTTTTGAAATTTTAAAAAAAGCTTATGAGCTTGATTCAACTTACGGCGAGGCGACTAAAAATCTGGCTTTGGGCGCGGTGCTGAATAATCAAAGCGATTACGCCGAGGAAGTTCTGATGAAAACTTTTGGTAGAGCGGTAATCGCCGACCAAAATTTGCTTACGGCTTACGCCCGGGTCGGAAATTTTAAAAAAGTAAAAGACATCTGGCTATTATTTATCAAAAATGACCCACAAAACGCCCAGTACCGCGTGAATCTGGCCGCGACTTATATGCAATTGGGAGAAAGGCAAAACGCTATAAAAGAATTGCAAAAAGCCATAGAAATAAACCCGCAATTTAAAGCGCAGGGCGAGCAATTTATAGAAGAAATTAAGGCCGGGCGAAATCCGTAGGCTAAGGGTTATCCACAGACGAGGATTTTGCGCTTTATATCTTTAGATTGCTATACTAAAGACAATCTTTAAAGCGTCGATGCTTTATTTTATAAGCTTTTATTAATTTAGATTTTTATGAACAATTTTCTTATTAACAAACGGGAGTCTGTCGCAATTTCGCTGGCGGTCTTGGCTTCAGTTTTACTTGTTTCAGGCATAGTTTATTCGTCAACCATCGGTACCGATATAAGCACTGGTGGCACGCTTACGGTTTCGGGCGCCTCAACCTTGACCGGAGCCATCACTACGGGTGGCACTTTAGGGGTTTCAACTTCCACTCCCTTTACCTTGGCCGGAAATAGTTTGGCGGTTCAAGGCAATGCTTATATTTCAGGCGCTTTAGTGAATGTTTCCAATATTACCGCAACTGGCACGCTTGCTGTTACTGGAGCGTCTACCTTAACCGGAGCGGTAGGTATAGCCAGTTCAACCCCCGTTGTTTCTAATATACTTGGAGTGCATGGGAACATGTGGATTTCTGGTAATTTATCAAATGTGGCAAATGTTACCGCCACGGGCACTCTTACTGTGACGGGTCTTTCAACATTAACCGCAGGGTATATTTCTGTAGCGTCATCTTCTATAGCGGCAAATCTTAACATAGCTGGGCCTGTATCCGCCTCCAGCACATTAAATGTCAAGGGCAATGTCGATGTGAATGGCACCGCTACAACAACCGCTTCTTCCGGGCAATTTGCTACGCAAGGCAAAATCGGCGCCGGCGGAACGTCCACTCCTTCAACGGAGTTGTCCGCAACAGGTTCGGGGACCACAACTATGTATCTTGACTCCAGTGGAACAAATGCCGGCACTTGCATTGAAATGATGCAAGCCAGAGGAGCGACCGTAAATGTTTACAGAATCTATGTTGGCACAACAACCTCGCTTAACCAAGCCACGCAAATGCTGCAGGTGGAAATAGGCTCTTGCAAGTAAGTTTTGACAAGTTAATTATTAATTACTTATGAAAATTTATTTAAAAGTTTTCGCCGTGCTTCTGTCAGTACCTTTAGCTTTCGCTTCCGCTGTTGGCGAGGTTACTCTAAGCGCCGATACATCCATTATTAGTGTAAATAGCAAGAATTGGAATGTAACTGGCAACAGCGCCGTCCTAGATTCCATAACGGTAAGCGGTAGCAGTTTTAGTTTGACTATGTCGGCGGGGCAAACGTTAAAAATCAGCTCTTCCGATAAACTTACCATAAGCATGTCCGAGACCGGTTCTATCCAGGGCTCGTTTACTTGCGGTTCTTCTGAAAGCACATATACCATCACTAACCCGTCCGGAGGCGCGACCGCAACCTTTACTGTTACACCGGGAACAAGCGCATGCTCTTCCGGCGGTGGCATTGTAGGCGGCGGTGGCGGAGGAGGTGGCGGAGGGGGTGGCGGTGGTGGAGGAGGCGCGCCTATAATTCCTCCTCAAACTGGTATACCGGCTCTCGCTTCAGTTCCTGCTATAACTGTTGTTCAGCCCTCGGCTGTTGCCCAACCGTCAGCTGTTGCTCAAGCAGTGAGTCCCGTGTTTAATCGCAATCTTTCAATCGGAGCTAGAAATGATGATGTGAAGAGAGTTCAACAACTTTTAGCGCGGGATAAATCAATTTATCCGGAAGGATTAGCCACCGGTTATTTCGGAGCATTGACTAAAAAAGCTATAACCAATTTTCAATTGAAATACGGAGTTATTAAAAAAGCCACTGACCCGGGAAGCGGAAATTTAGGTCCCAAAACAAGAGCTAAGATAAAAGAGGTATTTGGCGGAAGCACTGCTCTGGCACCAGTTGTAGCTCCAGTTGCTGCTCCCACGCCGGTTGCTGCCCCAACCCCAACCCCAACCCCAACTCCCATCGCTCCGACACCAGTACCATCTTCCAGCGGTGTGCCGTGGTTCCTACAGCTTACGCCGGCTCCGCCCGCGCAATAAATTTTACAGGGCGGTTTTGCGGTACAAGTTAATAGTTTCTTCCAGCATTTTTTCAAATGAGAATTTTTGAGAAGCTTTCTTTTTAAACGTTTCGCCATATTTTTTTCTAAGCTTAGGATTTTCTATCAAAGTTTTTATGGCCTCCGCTAGCGCTTCCGGATTTTTTGGTTTTACCAAAATTCCGCTTGTCTGATGTTCAAGTATTTCCGGAAGCCCGCCGACGCGGCTGGCCACTGCCGGAAGGTCCGCCAGCCCAGCTTCAACTAGCGCGTAGGTCAGAGCTTCGGTTGTGGACGGCAAGACAAAAATATCAAAAGCTTTTAAATAAGTTGCCGCATCCGGAACAAATCCGGCAATAAAAACTTCATGCTCCAAATCCAGAGCGATTATTTGCGATTTTAATTTTTGCTCGTCTTCTCCTCCTCCCAGAATAAAAATTTTAAACTTATGTCCGGATTTTTTGAGCAGATCCGCGGTTTCAATTAAATAGTTAAGCCCTTTATTTTGAGTGAGCTCCGCTATTGTGCCCAGCCATGGAAACTCTCCGCCAGTAATATCAGTTTTATTTAAGAGAACCTGCCTCGCCGAGTCAAGGCGGGTAAGATCAGCCAGTTTTTTACGCGCCTGACTCTGGTTTAAAAATTGCGGAGGCATAACACCGTTATATATTAGAAAAAATTTATGTTTTGAAAAGGGAAAATACATACCTTGGTTGAGCACCGCGCGGGAGACGGCAATCACACGGTCGCAAAACAAAACCGAAAGCCATTGTAAAAAGTAAATTATAACGCGGGCGAAATAAAAACGATCGTCGTTAAAACCCCAGCCGTGGGCGGTAAAAATTACAAAAATTTTGCGGCGCGTAAAAAAAGAAGCCAGCCTGGCCGCAACCGCGCCCAGGCCGCCGATTTTGGAGCTGTTTAGATGCACAATATCAGGATTTTCTTTTCTGAAGATCTGAAAAAGCGAGATTAATGAAAAGATTTCTTTGGCCGGATTGATGTCCCGCTCTAAAAAAGGTATCTTTATAGTGCGAACGCCGCGCTCGGCCAGTTTTTCTAAAAGTAGCCCCGACCCGCCCGCGGCTACCGCTATTTCAAAATCATTTTGAGACAAATTGGTCGCCAGATCATAAACATATTTTTGCGCTCCGCCCCAGCTTGATTTGGTGATTACGTATAAAATTTTTATTTTTTTATTTGATTCCGACATGTATAACTGGAATATTAAATCTCGATTGCTTGTAATTATTTTGCTTTTAGGAGACCTTTTATCGTTTTCTCTGGCTCTTTGGGTTTCCCTGACTATCCGCTATTTTTTTGTGCCTTACGGAAGCTATCTCCGGTCTTACCAGCTTTTTTTGGAAAATAATTTTCTTCCTTTTATTCTAGTTTTTCTGCTTTGGGTATTGGTTTTTTATTTAGCCGATTTTTACAGCACTTTGATAATAGGCTACCGCTTGTCTTTGGCCCAGAGCTTGCTCAAGATTCATTTTATAAACAGCGTCATCGCGGTTATATTTTTCTACATTTTTCTACCCTATTTTTATATCGCTCCAAAAGTAAATCTGGCGCTCTACCTTGTTTTATCTTACGTTTTTATATTTTTGTGGCGTGGCTGGGGGCTCACGCATCTTAAAGCGGCATTCGGCGGCGGCGCGTTTTATTTTATCGGTCCCGAGACGGAATTAAAAGAACTTCTGGCTGCTTTTACTTACAATCCTTATTATAACAATTTAAAGGTTTTGGGCGCTAAAGCGTCCCAACACATAAAATCAGAAGCTGACATTGATCTTTCACAGATTGAAGCAGAAGCCACAAAAGGATTCTTCGCGGCAATAGTCGCGCCCACGGCTTTTGGTTCCTCTTACCAAGATAACGAACGGCTCGTTAGAAAGTTTTACGAACCTGTTTTCAAAGGAGTGCAATTTTTTAGCTTCCAGAAATTTTACGAATCGGTTTTTCATAAAATCCCAATATCGCTGGTGGACGAAACCTGGCTTTTAGAAAATATTTCGTCTCCCTCGCGAGATTTGTTTGATTTCACAAAGAGGCTGATTGATATTTTGATTTCACTTTTTGCGGGGCTAGTCTCTTTGATTTTTTATCCCTTTGTAATTTTAGCGATTAAATTGGACGACGGCGGGCCGATTTTTTACGTGCCCGAACGCGTCGGGCAAAACGGTAAAAATTTCAGGCCTTTTAAATTTCGCACCATGAAAGTGGGGGCGCCTGTCAGCTGGTTCGGAAAAAATGATCCGCGGGTTACCCGTATTGGCAGATTTTTAAGAAAAACTTCTTTGGACGAATTGCCCCAGCTTTGGAATGTTTTTTTAGGCGATATTAGCATGGTAGGCCCTAGGCCCGATGTCGCGGATTTTGCCAAGGAGCTTGAACAAAAAATACCTTACTACAAAGTGCGCACACTAATAAAACCAGGGCTTGCCGGCTGGGCGCTGGTTTCTCAAAGAGTTATGGGAGAAAATCCCAGCTCTGTTGAAGAAACCCGGGAGCGCCTTGCCTATGATCTTTACTATATTAAAAACAGGTCGTTTATTTTGGATCTGGCTATTATTTTAAAAACAATCAAAATGGTTCTCATACGGATAGGGATTATAAGAAAAATCGCGTAGCATATATGAAAATTTTTATAACAGGTTCATCAGGCTACATCGGGGGAATGCTGGTTGATAGATTTTCGGAAAATTCGGCAGTAACGAGCATTGTGGCTTTAGATATGGTCGCGCCGCCATCTTCGAAGTCCGGCAAAATTTCTTACATTACTTGCAATTTGGCCGACCCTGGCTGGGAAGAAAAAGTTTTAACTGGGGGGGCGCCTGACATTGTTATTCACTGCGCGTATGTAATCCGCGAGGGCTATGGCCAAAAAAGAAATTGGCAGATAAAATGCAACATAACTTCCGCCGAGCGAGTTTTTGATTTTGTTTTTAAAAATAAAATTCCGCGTCTGATTCATTTCTCAACCGCTGCTTCTTACGGAGCGCTCTCATCCAACTCAACTTCTAAAAAATTCAGAGAAGAAGACCCCCTGTCGGAAGCAAAATATTTATATGGGGTTGATAAAAAGATTATTGAAGAAAAATTACAAAATTTTTATGAAAAGTCAGGCGTTGAAACTCAAGTTGCGATAATCCGCCCGTGCGCAGTTACCGGCCCCCGCGGGCAATTTATATTCAAAAGATTCGGGCTTCTACAGATGGTAAAATACGGCCTTCCAATTGTGCCGATTACCGGGCCGGATTCCGCTAGGCAATATGTCCATGAGGATGATTTATGGGAAGCCGTAAGGTTTACGGCTTTCGGCGGCGTAACCGGAAATTTTGAGATATTTAATCTAGCGCCGGACGATTTTTTGTTGTTAAAAGACATAGCTAAAAATATCGGCAAAGTTTCGGTGCGAGTCCCAATGTGGTTAGGAAAGTTGGCGTTCGGCGCGCTTTGGCATCTTTCTCGCGGAAGGATTCCAACCGTGCCCGCCGGCATAAATTCTTTTACCTATCCTATTATTATTGACGGCTCAAAAATAACTCGTTTCGGTTTTAAATATCAATATTCCTCCAAAGAGGCGCTGAAAGCGGATTGTGGATATTATTCTTGACTTTTAAAACAGGAAGTGCTAGGATGGAGTTATGTGAGTGTTGTCCGACCTTGCGTCGGGCTACAGTCTATGTCTGCACAAAGCCCACGATTTATCGGGGGTTTTGTGTTTTTATGCCAATTTTCGAGCTTGAGGGGGCTACGGAGGGTTGTACTCCTTCTATGTCATTTATGTGAGTGCCAGCTCCGTAACCCCCTAAAACGCGAAAGCTAATTAAAATATTATATCAAAACCCCAGATATTGCACTTCTTCTTTCAGTCGGATGCCGTATTTTCGATAGACTCTTTGTTTTAAAATATCTATCAATTTTTTTGCTTCCTCGGCTTTTCCTCGGCCGTTGTTGACTATGAGGTTGGCGTGTTGCCGAGGCACATAAACTCCTCCGATTCTCATGCCTTTTGCGCCGATGCTCTCTAAAAGCAGGCCAGCCGGAATTTTTCCGCTTTTTGCCAAAACATTTTTAAAAATGCTGCCAGCGCACCGAAGACCGGGTTTATATCTTTTTTCTCTGATTTTTATAATCTCTTTTGATTTTTTTGCGAGCTTTTGAGCGCCACCTTTTGGCAAATAAAATTCCGCGGCTAAAATTACCCACGGCTTTTTTCCGCCTTTGGCGGAAAAAACGCTCTCGCGATACCCAAACTTGCAGTCTTTATTGAAAACCCATTTAATTTTTCGGCCGTCAAATATTTTTACTTTTTTCAAAAATTCCGAAATTTCCCGCCCGTAAGCTCCAGCATTTCCGTAAATAGCTCCTCCGACCGTGCCTGGGATTCCGGCAAGAGTTTCTAAGCTCGAAAGTCCTGCTGAATTCGCCGCGTTTACCAGCTTTCTCAATGGCAAACCGGCTTCGCAAAGTATTTTTTGGTTTTCTATTTTAAGACCGCTCGCGGAAATTTTTACTATAGTGCCTTTATATCCTTTGTCATTCGCGATAATATTCGTGCCGCCGCCTAAAATATAGTATTTAGCTTTTTTAAATTTTAAATCTTTTAGGGTCGCAATAAGCTCTATTTCGCTTTCGGCCGTGATGATTTTTTTAGCCGACCCGCCGAATTTAAAATTCGTGAGATGTTTTAATAAGTTATCCACATCTTGATATTAACACTATGTCGTTTAATATTAAATTAAGGATGGTTCCCAAGAAAATTTTTTTTACAAAAGGAGTCGGGACGCACAAAGAAAAACTGGCTTCTTTTGAACTTGCTTTAAGAGACGCGGGGATTGCTTATTGTAATTTGATTTTAGTTTCAAGTATTTTCCCGCCGGGATGCAAAAAGATTTCAAAAGAAGAGGGCGTAAAATTAATTCGGCCGGGCGAGATTATTTTTTGCGTTTATGACAGAGAGCAGACAAACGAACCGAATCGTTTGATCGCGGCTTCTGTGGGCGTTGCAATTCCTGCAGACCAAGATCAGCACGGCTATCTTTCCGAGCATCACGCCTACGGCGAGACAGAAGAAAAAGCTGGAGAATACGCGGAAGATTTGGCCGCGAGCATGCTCGCGACTACCTTAGGAATAGAATTTAACTCGGATACCGCGTGGGATGAGAGAGAACAACTTTTTAAAATGTCCGGCAAGATCGTAAAAACATCAAATATGACACAGTCGGCAATCGGAAATAAAGACGGCCTTTGGACGACCGTTTTTGCCGCCGCCGTGTTTGTGGAGGATAATAATGATAACACTATGGAACAAAAAACAGCATGAAAGTTTCGCTGAAAGGAACCAATATCGCGCTTTTGGAATCCACTAGAGAATATGTGGATAGGAAAATTGTCCGGATGGTGGAAAAATTACTTATCCGCGAGGGCGAAGCGGTCGCGCTTGATATTGAGGTTGGCAAAACGACTAAACATCACCGCGCCGGCAAGATTTTTCGCGCGGAGGCGAATTTGTCCGTTGGCAGGACACTGCTTCGCGCCGAAGCTTTGGGCGAAACTTTAAACGAAGCCATTGATTTGGCGGAAGATGAGCTTAAGCAGGAAATCAAAAAATTCAAAGAAAAAAGACGGACGATGCTTTTGAAAGACGCGAGAAAAATAAAAGGCAGGTAAAACCGGCTTTTTATTTTTCCAAGAAAAGCGTATAATACGCATCATGTCAATTTTTGGGAAAATTTTCGGAGATTCCAATGAAAAAGTCATAGAAAGCTTAAAGCCGATTGTTGAGGGAATAAATTTGCTGGAGGATGGCGTCCAAAAACTTTCGGATACGGAGCTAAAAAATAAAACAGGAGAGTTTAAAAAACGGCTTCAGGGTAGCTCCGACGCGAAGTTGGAGCAAGAAGAATTAGAGGCAATTCTTCCCGAGGCTTTTGCCGTAGTTAGAGAAGCAGCCAGGCGAACGCTGAATCAGCGGCATTTTGACGCGCAACTTATGGGCGGAATCGCGCTTCATCGGGGCGAAATCGCCGAGATGAAAACCGGAGAAGGAAAAACTTTAGTGGCAACTCTGCCGGCGTATCTCAATGCTATTTCAGGGGGAGGCGTGCATATTGTGACGGTAAACGATTATCTTTCCCGGAGAGATGCCGCGTGGATGGGGCAAATTTACAACGCTCTCGGTCTTTCAGTGGGATGTTTGAATCATGAAATAAGTTATTTATATGACCCAGCGCATACCGAAGGCGACAAAGAGCGCGATATTTTGGGCTCATTTAAAGTTGTCCACGAATTTTTGAAACCGGTTTCAAGAAGAGAAGCCTACGCCGCTGATATTACTTACGGGACGAATAATGAATTCGGATTTGATTATTTAAGGGACAATATGGTTTATGCCCCGGCGCAGATGGCTCAGCACGGGCACAATTTCGCGATTGTGGACGAAGTTGATTCAATTTTAATTGACGAGGCGCGGACTCCTTTGATTATTTCTGCTCCCGACACGGAATCGGCCGAGCTTTATAAAGTTTTTTCTAAAATAGTGCCAAGGCTCAAAGAAAAAGACGATTACACTATTGATGAAAAAATGAAAACGGCGCTGATTACCGAACCAGGCATAGAAAAAATTGAGCAGATGCTCGGGATAAAAGATATTTATTCGGAGAAAGGCATGAAATTTGTTCACCACCTGGAACAGGCGCTCCGCGCGGAAGCTTTGTTCCACAGGGATAAAGATTATGTGGTAAAGAACGGAGAAGTGATAATAGTGGATGAATTTACCGGGCGGCTGATGCCCGGCCGAAGATGGTCGGACGGGCTCCATCAGGCAATTGAGGCAAAAGAAGGCGCGCATGTCCAGCAGGAATCGCGCACTTTGGCCACGATTACTTTTCAAAATTATTTCAGGCTTTATAAAAAACTTTCCGGCATGACGGGCACCGCCCAAACTTCCGCCGAGGAATTTCACAAAGTTTACAATTTGGAAGTCGTCCAAATTCCAACCAACAAGCAAATGGTCAGAAAAGATTTGGCCGATAAAGTTTTGCAATCGGAAAATGGAAAATGGAAAGCGCTTATCAAAGAAATTAAAGAGCGCCACGAAAAAGGCCAGCCGGTGCTGGTGGGCACGGTTTCAATTGGAAAAAACGAAAAGCTTTCGGCGATGCTTGGCCGCGAAGGCGTGGCGCATAAAATTTTAAACGCCAAAAATCATGAAGAGGAGGGTTCCATCATCGCCCAAGCCGGAAGATTCGGCGCGGTGACGGTTGCCACCAACATGGCCGGCCGGGGAGTGGACATAATTCTCGGAGGAAACCCGCCAAGTTTCGAGGAAGCAAGGAGAGTCAGCGAAGTCGGTGGGCTTTTGGTGATTGGCACGGAGCGGCACGAAGCGCGGAGAATTGACGACCAGCTTCGCGGAAGGTCCGGCCGGCAGGGCGACCCGGGCGAGTCGCAATTTTATGTTTCTTTGGAGGACGATCTGATGCGGATTTTCGCTTCCGACAAAATAAAAAATTTAATGGGCCGTTTCGGCATCCCGGAGGAGGAGCCGATTGAAAATAAAATGGTTTCTTCCGCGATTGAATCGGCGCAGGGGAAAATTGAGGGATTTAATTTTGATCAAAGAAAGCATCTTTTAGATTACGACGATGTGATGAATAAGCAAAGGACGGCGTTATACTCCAGGCGCAAGAAATTGCTTTTTGCGAAAAGCGAAGAGTTGGAAGAGGAGGCGCTTAATTTGCTGGAGAATGTTTTATCAAGAATAGTTATAGCGCACACTGCGGGCTCACAGGACGAATGGGACAAAAAAGCAATTGAGGAAAATATTTTGAGTTTGGTAAATTCAAACGCCGACCAGGAAGAGCTTCATAAAAAAATTTCTGAGTCGTCAAACGCGGAAGAATTATTGGATTATCTTAAAAATTACATCAAAGCTTCTTTTTTGAAAAAGAAAGAAGTCGTTGACGGTTTCGCCGAAGCTCTTAGAATAATTATGCTCCAGGCGATTGACACTTTGTGGATGGAGCATCTGGAAGCGATGGAATATATGCGTTCCAGCGTGCGGCTCCGCGCTTACGGCCAAAAAGATCCTTTGGTAGAATATAAAAACGAAGGCGCGAGAATGTTTAAGGAGCTTGAGGGGCACATCAACGTCTACATCGCCAATTTAATTTTCAAAATCGGCATACAGCAAATGGCCCCGCATTCTCACTTGCCAACAATAAATGTCAGAAGTTCAACTTTTGACAAAAATGGTGAAATCGGCAGAAACGACCCCTGCCCTTGCGGTTCGGGGAAAAAATATAAGAAGTGTCATGGAAAATAAAAATATGGAAAATCAAAATCAATATCTGCATGAGGTGGTGATTACGGCTATTGTCGTAAAGGACGGGAAATATCTAGTTACCAAGCGCTCTCCGAACAAAAAGCGCTGGCCAAACTTATGGACGGTTCCGGGCGGAAGATTGGAAATATCCGATTACGCGAATTTTCCCAAAGACACCGGAGATTATTGGTACAACGTTTTAGAAGAAGCGAAAAATTATAAATTGATTGACGGAATTTATGACGAGCTCGCGATGGCTGAAAACCGCAGGCGGGGCAAAAAAACCGAGTGGCAAAGAGTAGAAAAAATATAAAAAAGAGGTTATAATGTACGCATGGAACCTTCTGACGCAAAACTTATTCTCGGTTATTTTTCAGGCGATGAAAAAGCGCTGGAGATTCTTTTCGGCCGTTATTTTAAGCAAGTATATAGATTCGCGCATAGCTATTCAAAAAACAGCGAAGACGCCGAAGATATTACGCAGAAAACTTTTTTGAAGGCCTGGCGGAACTTAAAAAAATTTGATCAAAGTAAAAATTTTAAAACATGGATTTTCTCTATCGCTAAAAATTCGGCGATTGATTTTCTCCGAAAAAAGAGGGAAATTTTATTTTCCGAATTGAAAAACACTGATGGAGAAAATATGATTGCCGAAACGCTTGCTGACACAGCACTTTTGCCGACGGAACTTTCCGAAAAAACAGAAAAATTTCGCAACCTTGCTTTAGCTGTAAGCAGACTCCCGCAAAAATACGGTGATGTAATTACTTTAAGGTATGAAGAATATTTGTCTTTTTCAGAAATTTCGCGATTTTTGGGCGAAAAATTAAATACCATCAAAAGCCGCCACCGGCGGGCTCTTATGATGCTAAAGTCAGCTTTTTTGCACCAAAAATAACATTCAAATCGTATTATATATGTATGGAACCTCGCGAGGGGCTTTTTGAGGAAGTAATGGGCTGTATCAGAAGAAAAGGGCTTTTTTACGCGAAATGCAGAATGGCGGCTTTCTTCTTGCTTTTCGCCGTTTCCGCGGCCGCTTTTTTGCCGGTTTGGCGGATGGCGGCGGCGGAGGCGGCGGAATCCGGTTTTTTCGAATTTATATCGCTTATGTTTTCAGATTCTGGCGTCATTTTGGTCTCATGGCAAAATTTCCTTTTGGCGCTCGCGGAAACTTTGCCAGCGGCAAGCCTTGCTCTACTTTTGGCGGTTGCCGTGATTTTTCTCCAGTCATTCAAAATTATTAGTAGAGATTTAAAATTTGTTTATGGATATAGGTAATTTTTTAAAACAGAAAAATTCCAAAATCATTGCCATTTCAATTGGCGCTCTGATTTTGTTTCTTTTGGTTTTTAAAGCAGGAGTTTTTGTCGGCTATAAAAAGGCATCGTTTTCTTACAAGTGGGGAGAAAATTATCACAGAAATTTCGCGGGTCCCCGCGAAGGATTTTTTGGAGATTTAAAGCGCGGTTTTGGCGACAAAGATTTTATAGACGCTCACGGTATTTTTGGAACGATTATTAAAATTGACGGAAATATAATCCTTATCAAAGGTAAAGACAATGTGGAAACAGCCGTTTTGGTTTCTGACACAACCGTTATTCGCCGCGGCCGGGAGACAATCAAACCGGCTGATTTGAAAACGGATAACCACATTGTTATTATCGGCTCACCCACCGAGCAAGGCCAGATTGACGCCAAGCTTATAAGGTTATTTTAAAAAAACACATGAATAAATCAATCGTAATTATGATCGCAGTCACGTTGATAGTTGGGGTAGGCGCTTTTTACGGCGGGATGAAATACGCGGAAAATAAAGCAACGGCGAGTCGCCAGCAAAGGGCTCAACAATTTAGCGGAAACGCCGGCGTTGGGTTTAGCGGCGGGACGGGAGGCGGTCAGCGAGGCGGAGGCGCCCGCCTGCCGGACGGGCAGGGGTTTATATCAGGAGAAATTATTTCCAAAGACGATAAGAGCGTAACCGTCAAATTGCAAGATGGCGGATCAAAAATTGTTTTTCTTTCAGACTCAATGAAAATCACAAAATCTACGGACGGCGCTTTAAGCGATCTTGAGGTAGGCCAAACCGTTTCCATAAACGGCACTGCCAATTCGGACGGAAGTATCACCGCGCAAACAATGCAGCTGCGGCAACAACCATGATTCAAAAAAATATAAAATTTATATCAAGCCATAAAATTATCGCGGTTTTGGTTTTGCTGGCGCTCTCATACGGCGGATATTGGACGTATCAAAAATTAACTGACACGAGCGGCCAACCCACATATTTGCTCGCGCAAATTAAAAAGGGCACGATTACCGCGTCTGTTTCCGGGAGCGGGCAAGTTTCTGTTTCAAATCAGGTAGATTTGAAAGCCAAAGTTTCTGGAGATGTTGTTTATGTTGGTTTTAAAAATGGAGATGCGGTGAGCGCCGGGAATTTAATACTCCAATTAGACGCAAGAGACGCTCAAAAATCCGTCCGTGACACGGAAGTGAATCTGGAAAGCGCGAAACTTTCTTTCGAAAAATTCAAAGTTGAAAACTCAAAAGAAAAGCTTGAAGCGGACCTGAAAAAAGCCTATGAGGACGGCTTTAACGCGACCTCAAACGCTTTTTTAGATCTGCCGACAATTATGGCCGGACTCAACGATTTGCTTTTTAGAAATAATTTTATAAGCAGCCAAACCAATATCAATTATTACTCTGACGCGGTCAAATCCTATGACGAAAAGGCTGCCTTGTATAAAGACGATGCTTTCAGCTCCTATCAGGCGGCGCGCAAAGCATATGACCAAAATTTTACGGATTACAAATCCGTTTCCCGCTTCTCGGACGAGGTCTCCATAGAAAAAATTGTAAATCAAACTTACGATGCCACAAAACTAATCGCCGAGGCGGCGAAGAACGCGTCCAATTTAATACAGTTTTACAAAGACAAATTAATAGAGCGGGATTTGAAACCCAACGCTCTTGCAGACACGCATCTTTCCAGCCTCAATACTTACACGGGCAAAACCAACGCTCATATTACAAGCCTTCTTTCCGTTAAAGACGCGATTCAAGATAAAAAAGACGCTTTTATAAACGCCGATTTTGATCTAAAATCCCAAGAACTTTCCGTCAAACAGCGCGAAAACGCGCTAGAAGATGCCAAAGAAAAACTCTCCGATTATTTCGTGCGCGCTCCAGCCGACGGCATTGTCGCAAAAATTAATTTTAAAAAAGGCGACTCCGTTTCGAGCGGCTCAATCGCCGCCACATTTATTACTAAACAGCGGCTTGCGGAAATTTCTTTAAATGAGGTTGATGTCGCGAAAATAAAAGTTGGACAAAAATCTACTCTTACTTTTGACGCCGTGCCGGATCTTTCAATTTCCGGCGAAGTCGCGGAAATAGACACTATCGGCACGGTTGCGCAAGGGGTGGTTTCTTACATTGTAAAAATTACGTTTGACACTCAAGATGAGCGCGTAAAACCGTCTATGAGCGTGTCCGCGGCGATCATTACTGATATAAAAACAAACGTGCTTGTTGTGCCAAATTCCGCGATAAAATCGCAGGGAGGGGCGCAATATGTAGAATTAAAAAACGGCGAAAATTCTCTAGAGCGCCAACAAGTTGAAACAGGAATTTCCAATGATGAATTTACGGAAATAATCTCCGGCCTTAAAGAGGGCGACAGCGTTGTTTCTGGCACAATCAGCGCGCAAACAAGCGCAAATCAAACGCAGCAGCAATCCGGAGGCTTTAGAATCCCAGGAATAAGATGATTGTTTGCAAAGGCATAACTAAAATTTACAAAAACCACTCGGCAGGCTCGGGGGAGCCGGCCATAGAAACGGCGGCTGTCAAAAACGCGACTTTTGACATTAGAGACGGAGAATTTGTGGCGATCATGGGGCCTTCTGGCTCCGGCAAATCAACGTTGATGCATATTTTGGGTTGCCTTGATACGCCAACGCTAGGGACATATCTTTTGGACGGCAAAGACGTTTCGCTTATGGACGATAATGAACTCGCGGAAATCAGAAATCAAAAAATCGGTTTTGTTTTTCAAGCGTTTAATTTGCTCCCCCGCGCCAACGTTCTTCGGAATGTAGCTTTGCCTTTGGTTTACGCCGGAGCGGGCAAAGAGGCGCGCGAGAAGGCCGCGGCGGACGCCCTTGCTTCGGCCGCTTTTCCTCAAAACTTTTGGGGGCATCTGCCGAATCAGCTTTCTGGAGGAATGATGCAGAGGGTCGCGATTGCTCGCGCGCTTGTAAATAATCCTTCTTTGATTTTAGCGGACGAGCCCACCGGGAATTTAGACACAAAAACCGGCGAGGCCGTGCTTCACGCTTTTCAAAAGCTTCATATGGAGCAGGGCCGGACCATAGTGCTGATTACTCACGAGTCCTACATAGCCGAGTACGCCGAACGGATTATTCATATAAAAGACGGCGAAATTATTGAAGACGGCAAAAATCATCGCCGCCGTTTAGTAAACAATATATGAACTCATCAGATTTATTTCAAGAAACTTATTCCGCGCTTTTAGCAAATAAGGCAAGATCATTTCTCACGATTTTGGGAATAGTCATCGGTATTGCTTCCGTCATCGCCATGGTTTCAATCGGGCAGGGCGCGCAGGGCACGATTCAAACGAGCATTGAAGGACTTGGTTCAAATCTCCTGACAATCCTTCCCGGCATAGTCCAGCCCGGCCGAGGCATAGTATCCGCCGGGCGGGGAACCGCACAGACGGTAAAAAATGAAGATGCTGAATCTTTGCGCGCAATTCCCGACGTTCTTTATGTTTCCGCGGAACACCAGCGCAGATTTCAAATCATTTCGCAAGCCGGCAACAACACCAATTCCACAGTGATTGGAGCGACCGCGGAATACGTTTCGGTTAGAAACGTTTCCATGGATCGCGGCGCGTTTATATCCGACCAGCATAATCGCAGCATGGCCCGAGTAGCCGTATTGGGGCCGACAGTCGCAGGAGACCTTTTCGGTTCGGACGATCCTTTGGGCAAAACCATACGTATAAATAAAATAAATTTTAAAGTGATAGGAATTTTAAAGGCCAAAGGCAGCGCCGGGTTTTTTAATCCGGACGATGTAGCAATTGTGCCTCTCACCACCATGCAGAAAATTTTGGCTGGCGCGGATTACCTTTCCACAATTGCCGTTACGGTTTCCGATAAAGACAAAATGCCGGAGGTGCAGGCGCGGGCGACAGAGCTTCTTTTGGAGCGCCATCGAGTCGCCGAGCCGGATTTTTCAATAATTTCGCAGGCAGATATTTTAGGCGCCTTAACTCAAGTGACTACGACTTTTACTATTTTTCTTGCGTCTATTGCCGGGATTTCACTTTTGGTCGGAGGAATCGGCATTATGAATATGATGCTTACAACCGTGACCGAGCGCACGCGGGAGATCGGGTTAAGAAAAGCCATCGGCGCCAAAAATAAGGATATAAGTTTGCAGTTTTTGGCGGAGGCGGTGATGCTCACTTTTTTAGGCGGGGTGATTGGCGTGGCGCTTGGATGGTTGGTCGCAGTTTTGGTTTCGCAATTTGCGGGCATTGCTACGTCTGTTTCCATTCAAGCAGTTTTTCTGGCTTTTGGTGTCTCGGCCGCAATCGGCATTGTTTTCGGTTATTATCCAGCGCGCCAGGCATCGCTTAAAAATCCGATTGAGGCTTTAAGATACGAATAGCGGGGTTGTCCACAGGCGCCATTTTCCATTTTTATGAACTATGCTATAATTAAAAGGTTGGTCTTTTATGAATATTTTGTTTAGGACAAAAATAGCTTTAATCACCGGAGCTTTGGCAGTTGCGGTTTTTCCTCTTGTCTCTTTGGGAGAAAACGACGCCACAAGCACTAATGTAAAACGGCAAATAAAACAGGAACGCCAACAGGTAAGAACAGACATTCAAAAAAAACAGCAGGCGCTTCAGCAGGAAGCCAAGCAAAAACGCGAAGCTTTAATGCAGGAAATAAGGGCAAGGCGCGAAACTTTCAAAGCCGAAGCCCAAAAGCGAATTGACGCGCTTAAGAAAAAGGTGGGCGAGGAGCGGGCAAAGAGAATAGACCAATTTTTCAACCAGATGGTTAGAAAATTTGAAAACGCGATTGACCGTTTGAATAATTTGGCGGACAGGATTGAGTCTAGGCTTAACAAAACAGAAGCCGCTGGCAATGACGTTTCCAAACAGCGAGATATGCTGAAGGTGGCACGCGATAAAATTGCCGCCGCGGGATCGGCTTTGAGCGATGCTAAAGCGCAGTTTGGCGCGATGACCAAAAGCGAAAATCCAAAAGAGGCTTTCCAAAAAGTAAAAGAACTGGTAAAAGGCGTGGCTCAAAAAGTTAAAGACGCGCACCGCGCCTTGGTTGACGTGGTTAAGTCCATGAAAGGTCTGCGTTTAGGCGACAAAGCCACATCAACGCAATCGCGATGATTTAATTAATATGGAAGAAAATAAAAAATTAGTTTGGTGGGTAGCGGGAATCATAGCGATTTTAGTCGTCGCCGCGTTTTTGGTTTACTACTTAAGATACACGCCAGTAGGGACGGGCGATTATGGAATCTTACCGCCGTCGGACACAACCCAATCAATAGAAGCGGATCTCAACGCCACCGATTTAAATAATCTAGACAGCGAGCTTTCGGACATAGACAAAGAATTAGCGCAGTAAATTTTTATAATTTTACAAAATAAAAAGCCCCGCCGGATTTCCGGAAGGGCTTTTGCTATCAGCGATTTTTGCTTATGGGGACTCTTTAATGACACACATCTTAATCCTCCTTAATATTTAATTTTGGAAATGTTTGACACCTGAACATAAGCTCGCATCATCGTTGTATAAAAGAGCTTTTGCGATACCTCGCACCTAATAGCCTCTTCCGCAGCCGATTCGTTCGGGGCTTCGACCGTTTCTGTTCCGGAGCTACCATCTTTGCGGTGCATGACATTTCTAAACTCCCAATCGCCTAGCCATTTTGCCATAATAACCTCCATGAGATTAAACTAAATAAAAAATAACATCATTTATAAATGATGTCAAAATTATATTTAAATAATCTAGACAGCGAGCTTTCGGACATAGATAAGGAGTTGGCGCAGTAAAATTTTTGAGAAATAAAAAAAGGGGCTCACGGGCCCCCCCTTTTTGACGCAACTCACTTGTTTACTAAGTACACGACTATTGGTACCAATGCCAATCCTATGATTTGTTGAACGGATGGCATGCCCCCGCCGATTAGTAGCTTGATTACGGCCGCGAATGCTGGGAATAGAGCAACAATCGTTGCAATTTGAGCCACGGACCCGCCGCTGTGATAGGCCGTGAAAAAAGAGAGATCGGCAAAAAAGAGAATTGCTCCGACTATCATCATCAGCCAATAGTGCCCGGGTTGAGGCATTGTTATGGCTAGCCCAAATTGATTTCCGAAAAGCACTAATGGTATGGCTATGCTCAAGATGCCCACGTACCAAAAGATCATACCGATAAGCGGAGAAACATACGCAAGTTTTTGCTCTAAAATTACATTCTGTGCTGCGTATAAGAACACCGCGCAAACAGCGTATAAAGTAGGATTCATCGTGCGCCTCCTTTCTCAAAAGATCTATGTTTCCAATTATACTCTTTTTATTTAAAAAGTCAAGGGGCTGAAAATAAGGCTGATTTGGCTTAAAATAAGTTTAATGCAGAGTTTTACTATGGCGGAAGCTAAAAAAGAAAGTTTTGAGGCGCGCAAGGAAAGGGCGGCGGAGATTTTGCGCAGGTTAAAAAGGGCTTATCCTAAAGCTAAAATTGCTTTGAAATATGGTAACAATATTCAGCTTTTGGTCGCGGTGATTTTGTCGGCCCAGTGCACGGATAAAAAAGTTAATGAAGTAACGGAAAAATTGTTCAGAAAATATCGGACAGTAGACGATTTTGCCAATGCGAATTTAAAAACTTTTGAGCAAGAAATAAAATCCACCGGATTTTACAGGGCAAAGGCAAAAAGCATTATTACTTCAGCGAAAATTTTAAAAAATGATTTCGGCAGTAAAATTCCAAAAACCATGCAGGAGATATTAAAACTCCGCGGAGTGGCGCGGAAAACCGCGAACATTGTTTTGGGCAATGCCTACGGCGTGGTGGAAGGCATCGCGGTGGACACGCATGTTCGGCAATTCGCGAATTACTGCGCGCTTTCTTTTGAAAAAGACCCAAATAAAATAGAAAGAGATTTAATGGCGCTTTTTCCCAAAAAAGAATGGTTCGGCCTAACTTATAAAATAATTGATTTTAACCGCGAAATGAGAAATCGCGCCAATCGCGAAAAGGCGAAAATAAAATTGCTGGACATTTGCCCCGCTTCACCAGTATAATTCAAAGATTATGCTGGGAATTCTTTTTATGGCTTCCGCGACGTTCCTCTCGGAAATTTCAGATTCCCTAGGAAGGCGCGCCGTTCGTAATCATACAGAAAGCATCTATACCATGGGATTTTTAAGCATCTTTTGGTCGGCGATTTTCCTTATTGCCGCCGGAATATGGAGACATTCTTTTATCTTTTCTTTGGCGTCACTGCCATTTTTTGCAGTAAGATCTATTTTGGAAATCTTACAGTTGCACATGGGCATATTGGCGATAGTGAAATCGGAAAGAAGTTCCTACGGTTTTATCAGAACGATGACCGTCCCGCTTTTGCTTATTGCCGATTTGGCGCTTGGATATGCGATAGGTCTCAAACAAATAATCGGCATTATTATAATTTTTCTCGCTCTGATTATTCTTTTTTTGGACCGCGGCATAAATCGGCGCGGGGTCGGATTTGTAATTTTTTCCGCAGTAAATGCAGTACTAACTATTTCTCTTTTTAAATATGATATTGCCCATTTTAATTCCGTGGAGGCGGAGCAATCCATAATATATATAATACTTATGATCTATCTTTTTTTGGCGCTTATTTTATGCACAAAGAAAATCCTTTAGCTTCTCTTAAAAATCCGCTATTTTTTGTCCAAGCTTCAACCAGCGGCGCCGGCGGTGTATTGGGTAGTTTCGCTTACGCTTTTGCTTCTGCTTCGGTGATCACCGCGGCTCAAAGGTCGTTTGCCGTTTTGTGGTCTATGCTTTCCGGCAATTTTTATTTTAACGAGCGTCAAATGAAACAAAAAATTTTTTCGCTGGCTTTAATCGTTTTAGGGTTGATACTTTTAATTTAATTTTATGGCAAAACTTTTTATAATCGCTACTTCAATAGGCAATTTGGGGGACATAACTTTAAGAGCGCTGGAGGTTTTAAAATCAGTTGATTTTATTTTGGCTGAGGATACCAGAGTTACAAAAAAACTGCTTTCGCATTTTGGGATTCATAAGCCGGTCTTGCGGTATTTGTTTAAAAAAGATTATAGAAAATTTAACAGCATCGCTTTGGTCACGGATGCCGGCACTCCGGCTGTTTCCGACCCGGGCGCGAAACTAGTCAAAAATCTCACTATGGCGGGTTTTGAAATTATTCCTGTGCCTGGACCATCGGCGCTTTCGGCGATGATTTCCATAAGCGACATTGATATGCGTGAGTTTTGTTTTTTGGGATTTCCTCCGCGCAAAAAAGGCCGGCAGACGTTTTTCAAGCGCGTCGCGAAATTTGAAATTCCGATAATACTTTTTGAATCCCCCCATAGAATTCAAAAAACTTTGCGCGAGCTGGAACTTGTCTGTGGCGACAGATACGTTAATATAGGCCGTGAGCTTACCAAAATTTATGAGGAAGTTTTTCGCGGGAAATTATCGGAAGCCCAAAAATATTTTATTGGAGAAAAAATACGCGGGGAATTTGTTATTGCGCTAGATTTAAAACGATGAACCGATTTTTTTTAAATCAAATATTAGATAATGAAATAATCATGATAAAAGATCGCGCTATGGTTCATCAGATGCGCGATGTTTTAAAATTGAGAAAGGGCGAGAAGGCGGTGTTTTTTAACGCCAACCCGGAATGCCTCGGATTTGATTTTATCGCGGAGCTTAAAAATATTGAAGGCGTTGGCCACGGAGGCCAAGCAGTTTTTATGTTCAGGGAAAAATTGGAAAATATACGCGAGCCATCCAAAAAACTGATTCTTTACCAGTCGCTTATTAAAAAAGATAAATTTGAATGGGTTTTAGGAAAAGCTACGGAAGCCGGAGTTTCAGAAATTGTCCCGGTAATTTCCGCGAGATCCGAAAAAAAGAGCTTGAATATTCCCCGATGCCAAATGATTTTAAAAGAATCCGCGGAGCAATCGGTGCGGGCAATAATTCCAAAACTTCACAGTGAGATAAATTTTGAAAAAGCGGCTCTCATGGCGCAGAATTCCGGGCATAAAACTTATTTTGCCGACCTTTCAGAAAAAGACAATAAAATCCATGGCGCGGGAGACCGTACGATAAATTTATTTATCGGCCCGGAAGGCGGTTGGGAGGAGCGAGAACTATACGCCGCCAACCGCGCAGGCTTTGTCATAGTATCTTTGGGCCGCCTTGTCCTCCGTTCCGAAACCGCAGCCGTGGTTGCTTCCTACACCCTGCTTTGGGGCTAGTAAAGTTGTAATAATAATATTTATAATAAATAATACATACTATGTATATTAACCTATCGTCCAATTTACGTAGTATATAATTATATGCCCAAACATAAGCCAATTAGATTTAAAGACCCAACTTTTTCGGAGGAAGCTAAGAAGTATGTGGAAGAGTTTACGAAGGAGCATCCAGTTTCTACCTCGATTTTAAAAGCTGTTCTCGCTACGGCCATTATTGGAGGAGTTTTGACTACTGCGTTTGTGATGCCGGGGCTAGCCGCTATAGCAGGGAAGAGAGCGATTACTAAGCGCAAAGAAAAACGCAAAAGATACCAGCAAATGTGGGCCAGGTTTTATGATTTAAGAAAACGCAAAGACATTGAGTATGTTGGAGAAAGCCCGGACGGCGAATGGATTTACAAATTTAGCGATAAGGGACGAACCGTCGCTAAAAAATTTCTTCTGGAAACTTTATCGATTGAATATCCGAAAAAATGGGACGGCAAGTGGCGAATTATTACATTTGATATCCCGGAAAAATATAAAAAGGTCCGCAAAACGTTTCAGCGAAAATTAAAAAACCTCGGCTGTTACCCAGCCCAAAAAAGTGTTTGGATTCATCCGTTCCAATGCGAAACTGAACTGGATTTTCTAAAAGATGTTCTAGAAATTCAGCCTTTTGTGGAAATATATTTAACCAAAGAAATGCCTAATGGGAAAGTTATTTATAATTTCCGAAAATTACTCAAAGATTATATTTAGAGATAGACGTAAAATATATACTATGTATATTGACCTATCGTCCAAAATACGTAGTATAGAGTTTTATAGAATTATTAAATATATTTTGAATGAAAAATAAAAAAGCGGGTATTGGGTTTATCTCTCACCGCTTTTCTTGTAAAGCACAAAGATCGACTAGAATTCTTCTGTAAATATTATTCCACATCTTTTACAACGACGCGTATGTGATTTCGCCGATATTGTTTTTCCGTCAATATGGTCATCCAACTTACAAAACTCACGCCTAGTGATTTTAACTTTCACAAGGTTATCCTTACCATGGCAACTATTGCAGCTATGCCCCTTAATTACTGGGCTTGCATTTACTTGCCTACAGCTAAAACTTATGCAGCGATACGCTATCAATTTGCTCCTAAGGTTTGTTTTTTTGTTTTTCAACATAATATGACCCTCCTTGTTTAAATCTATCATATAATGATTTATTTGTCAATATTGCACTATTTTTTATAGCTTGCTAGTTTAATATCAAAGCCGGAGAAGTGGGGCGGGAATACCGTAAGACCTCACTAGGCAGTAAAGCGGCTTTTGGCCGTTTTTTTACTTCCAAATTTTATTTTATGGTTCTTACAAAAGCGAAAAAAAACACGATAGTTGATGAGCTAAAGAATGCTTGGGAGAAAGCCAGTATTTTAGTGTTCGTGAATTTTCACGGGCTTTCCGTGGCTAAAGCGAGCAAGCTCCGCCGGGAATTAAGAAAATCGGAGATCGGTTATAAAGTTGTTAAAAAAACTTTATTAAGGAGGGTTTTGGAATCTCTGGGATTTTCCGGAACGCAGAAGTTGGAAGGCGAGGTTGGGATTATTTCAGGATTTGGAGAGGTGACGGAGCCGCCACGATTGATACAGCAGTTTATAAAAAAGGAAAGAGAAGGTTTGAAAATTTTGGGAGGAATTTACGAATTAAAATTTGTTGACGCCGAGGTTATAAAGTGCTTAGCCGCGATTCCTTCCCAAGAAGTATTGTTAACCCAATTGGCGTTTATGCTTTCACAGCCTGTGGCAAGTTTTGCGCGGGCTTTACAAGAGGTCGAAAAAAAATTATCATCTAATCAATAATTTATGGCAAATTTAGAAAAAATTGTAGAAGAAGTTTCTAAACTTACAGCTTTGGAGCTCTCCGATTTGGTAAAACAAATTGAAGAAAAATTCGGTGTTTCAGCCGCGATGCCTGTTATGGCCGCGGTTGGCGCCCCTGGAGGAGAAGAAGTAGCCGAAGAAAAATCCACTTTCAATGTGGAATTAAAATCGGCGGGAGGCCAGAAAATAGCCGTGATCAAGGTTCTTCGTGAAGCGCTCGGAATGGGTTTGGCAGACGCGAAAGGCGTGGCTGACGCGGCGCCGAAAATCATAAAAGAAGGAATGGACAAGGCCGCCGCCGATGAGCTTAAAGCCAAGCTTGAAGCCGCCGGTGCTACGGTGGAGTTGAAATAATTTCAAAAACTAAGTAATTTTTACTAATAGGCCAACCGTAAAAATTACTTAGTTTTCTCAAACCGATGAACATCTTAGAAAAACTTTTTGGGAGCGCGGCAAGAGTAAAAATCTTAAAGCTTTTTTTGCTGTCCCCGGAAAAAGTTTTTACTCCCAAAGAAGCCAGCAAGATTCTTAAAATTTCTAAAAACGCGGCATCCAAAGAAATCAGGCTTCTTGTTTCTATCAATTTTTTAAAAAAACGCCCAAATGGGCTTGTTCTCTCGCCGACCTTTTCTTTTCTTCTGGCTTTAAGAACGCTTTTGATCAGCGCCTCGCCGGTATCCCGTGAAAAGATGCTGAAATTTTTCAAAAACAAGGGCAAAATCAAGCTTTTGGTTTTGGGCGGAGTTTTTACGGACGATTTTTTCGTGGATATTTTGGATGGGTCCAAAAGATTAGACCTTCTTATCGCTGGTGAACTCAAAAAGGGCGCGGTGGAGAAATTTATAAGAAAAATGGAGGCCGAGGTTGGCAAGGAGCTAAATTGGACTTTGCTTGGTACGCGTGAATTTGAACAACGCTTCGCCATGCATGACAAACTCCTTCGCGACCTCTTTGACTACCCCCACGAATTTTTGATAAATAAATTGGGAGTAGAATAAGGCGAGGGCGCATAGTTTAGCGGCAAAACGTTCCGTTCACATCGGAAAGACTCTAGGTTCGACTCCTAGTGCGCCCAAAATTAAGTCACTTTTATCCACACCCTCACAATGCCGGTGGTCATTTCATGTTAAAATAAAGCTAAAGGGCTGGAATTAAGCAAAGGTCGAGTTTTTAGCTTAAGAAGGCTCAAGCAACAAGGGCAACTCGAGAGCCCTGGTTGTCCGCCAGCTGGCGGATTATTAGAAATTAGAAATTGATAATTAGTAATTAAACTATTATGTTAGTACAAACTTGGGGTGATGTTTTAGTGTTATCTTTCCAGCAACTTTGGGGCGGCGTGGTTGTTTTCGTGCCAAAACTCATAATCGCCTTGGTTGTTTTTATTATCGGCTGGATTATTGCCGTGGCTTTGGGAAAAGTCGTGGAGCAGATTATCAAGGCGCTTAAAGTGGATACGGCTCTTAAAAGCTTGGGCATGGAGGAACCTATTTCCCGCGCCGGAATGAAATTGGACTCCGGAGCGTTTATAGGCGCGCTCGTGCGGTGGTTCTTTATCTTGGTGTTTGTGCTGGCGGCTTTTGATGTCTTAGGCCTTTCACAGGTTACTGAATTTTTGCGCTCCGTGGTTCTTGCTTATATACCGCAAGTAATTGTGGCTGCGTTAATTTTGGTCGCGGCGGCTCTTTTGGCTGAAACCGTGAACAATGTGGTTCAAGGCAGCGCCCGGGCGGCGCATCTTCCTTCCGCCGGATTGTTGGGCGGAGTAGCCAAATGGTCAATTTGGATTTTTGCCATTCTGGCGGCGCTTTTCCAATTGGGAATCGCGGGTCCATTTGTGCAAACAATCTTCACGGCTTTTGTGGCAATGGTTGCTTTAGCTGGTGGCTTGGCTTTCGGCTTGGGAGGTAAAGAAGCGGCGTCCCGTTATCTTGAAAAACTGCGCTCGGATATATCTAACCGTTAATCCGTTAATTTAGAAATTTCAAAATTAAAAACCCGCTATTTACAGTGGGTTTTTAATTTGTTAGTATAAAAGCCAGAATTTCAGTTCTCATTTTGGAAAAAATCAAAAAAAGAAAGAGGAGGATGAAGGGGTGAAAATTATTGAAAAAGGAAGGCATGTGGCAAAGCCGTGGTGGAAAAAATGGCTAGGAATAAACGGAACCAAGGAGTCCGCGGAGCTTCTTTGCGAGATATGCAAAACAAAATTTAAACTTCAACAAAATCGCGATACAACATTAATTAGGGCAGATTGTTACGATGAAAATTACAGAATCATTTTCTATTTTATCCGCTGCCCGCATTGCACGCACATCAACAAATATGCCCGAGAGGCAGTTGAATCGGAAAACGAAATCGCTTAATTCTCCCAGCGGCCCAAATGGCCGCTTTTTTGTTTGTTTTACTCCAATAACTCAACGGCCGTCAAGACATTAGAGTAATTGTTTAAATTTGACACGCGGTTTTTGATTTGCTATGAATGTTAATAGAGAAAAACATAGTAGCTTATTCGCTAAGAATCCTTGCGCCGCAGATGATCGGGACTAAGACACATGCCGAAGGTGAGGAATTGGTGCTTGAATTTTGGAAAAAATAAAAAATTAGTTCATTGGAGGTGAATATGGCTCACAGAGATGATCTGGATAGAATCGAACAAGCAGTGCACAATGAGATCTTTTTCGAAGTGGTCTACAAGGAAATCGAGAAAAGAGGCGTGAACAGAAAAGATATACCGCAACACATTCATGTAAAACTTTTCAGAGAAGTGAAAGAGGTAACGAGAAGTCTGTCGGAAGAATTGCAATCGGCAATCTTTGAGATGACCAGAACGGGTGTAATGAAAGATTTTCCCTGAACGAAAGGAGAACGGTCATGGCGAAGAATAAAAAGAAATCTCGGAAATCGTTGGAAGGACTTTTTGCGGTCGCGGTTGCGAGATCTGGTGCGAGATCAAAAACGAAGAGAGTCGTAGACACTCAAAGTTTGATTCTCGCCAATGAAGATTTTGCAAAAGCTCTTGAAAGAGGCGAGAAGTGGGCCGTGGATCACTTACACAAAAGCGAAGAGTTGAACAACGGCAATTCGTGTGCCTTCGAACGAAAGTTCGATGGAGAGAAGCGACGCTGGTGTTCAAAATGTCCATTCCCTGATGGTTGCGTCATGTGTAATCTTAATTAACGAAAGGAGAACGGCCGTGGACAAAGAAACGGAAAAAATTTTCTATGGAGCATTGCAGCAAGTGGTTTCGAGACGGTGGGATGAAATCATGAGAAAGCGAAGGGTTCTTGCAGAAGGAGTTTGTGCGGCAATCCAACGGATGCGGGAGGAAAAAGAAAAACAACCGAAATGAAAACAGTAACGAAAGGAGAACAGTCATGGGTATGAACGAATGCTATTTCCGTTTGCAACTGACAAAAAGCCTTCGCTTGGCAATCATCGAGGAACTAAACGGGAGAGGGTTTCCGGCAAAAATAGTAAATGACGAATTGGTGGTCGGCGAAGCGGAGAAGCATATAAAGTTTTCTGAAGATACCATCCAGGATGCAGTGGGATTAATAATTCAATCTACTGAACGCTTCCGTAGCGAACATGAAGATATCCGTTCCTAACTAAGAAAGGAGTAATTTGGGGAGCCTAATAAGTTCCCCTCCAAAATTCAAGCACCAGTTGGTAGATTTTGACTCAAGCCCAAATATGGGCTTTTTTTTCACACTTTACAATATTCACAAAGGATATATGATTAAATTATGGCTTTAACTAAAGAAGATCTATCTCAAATCAGAGGATTACTTGATAACAAAATAGATGATTTTGCTAGAGTTGTGGCAAAAAGTTTTGAACAGGTGGCTACAAAAACCGACATAACCAGTTTAAAAAGCGATATCGCTAAATTAGAATTAGAAATAATGGAAATTAAAGAAAGAGTAATTTATATTGAACGAGATATTGCCGAAATTAGGAAGGGGTTGATTTCTCGTATGGAACTTGAAGACATTTTGGCGCGGCTATCTTTGGTTGAGAAAAAATTAGGCATTGTCAGCGGAAAATAATTTGGAATATTGTTGCCACGGCTCGCTATTGACGGCGGGTTTTTGATTTGCTATGAATTTTAATAGAAAAAAACATAGTAGCTTATTCGCTAAGAGTTTTTGCGCCGCAGATGATCGGGGCTAAATAGAGTACCGCAGGTGAGGAATTGGTGCTTGAATTTTGGATTAAAATTTTAGTTCTTTGGAGGTGAATATGGATAGGCTTGAAATTCAGGGAAAAATTTTCCGCCTCGTTAATGGTTTGGTCGAAGAGCAAGGAAAGAAATGGGGGGATTTGCGTCGTGGACCGGAATTACGACTGACTATATGGGAGCTGGCAGATGATTTAATCGAAGCTTGCGAGGAAGAAAGTTTGCCGGACAAAAAGCCGGAGGAGCAACTGGACCGTGGCCCCGAATTCTTAGCGAGAATCGAGGAGCGGGGCGGTAAATGGTAAACGAAAGGAGAACGTCATGGCGAAGAAAATCAGAAAAACAGCGAATTGGAGAATAAGTGCAGAGGAACGAGATTGTGTAACGCAGAATCTCAGAAAGGCAGTGCATGATGTGTTCAACGCCGAGGTGAAAAACCTCAAGCTGAGGAAAGTCGATATCACAGCTTTGCAGAAACTGATGTTTGTTCAGTTTGTCGAGCGTGGAATTATTCGGCTCGTTGACGATTTCGTTTCTGTTGTAGAGATCGTTCTAAAGACAAGGAAGATATTTACTGGGGATTCCTCATGAAAAATCACGAGTCGAATCCCCTCCAAATTTAGTTCGTTGGCCAAGCTGAGAAGAAAAGTGGAAATAATGGCGAGCTTCACGAAAACGACGAAAGGAGTATTTGAGAAGCAGGCGGAGAGAAGCCCCTGTTTCTCTCCAAAATTCAAGCATCAATTGGTAGATTTTGACTCAAGCCCGCATAAGGGCTTTTTTCTTTTTACCCCCACACCAATGCATTGGTGTGGGGGTTTATCCCCACCCTATTGACTTCCAAAACCATGGGACTATAATGGCATTACACAAACTATGTTAAACAAATTCAACTTAAATAAGCCAACAAAGCGGGAACACTGTTAGGTCGTCTTAACTTGTATTCAAAATCCCGCCTACGGCGGGATTTTGAGTTCATAGCGCGTGCGAACTTTGACAAGATTAGTTAATTCGTAAGTGCATTTTCTAACAAGACGGTTATAAGGGCATATGGCGGATGGCTCGAGATAAGATGGGCGATGAAGGACGTGGCGTGCCTGCGATAAGCTTGGGGGAGGTGGCTAGCAACCTTTGATCCCAAGATTTCCGAATGGGGAAACCCCGCGCCGAGAAATCGGCGTGATCTTGCATCTTAAATGGTGCCGGAAGCGAACCCGCTGAAGTAAAACATTTCAGTAAGCGGAGGAAAAGAAAAAAATATTTATTCCCTTAGTAGCGGCGAGCGAAAAGGGAGCAGCCCAGATCGTCAATGCTGCGCATTGACGCGCTGAAAACGCTGACTGGACGCTGACAGTCGCAGAATAAATTCTGCGTTAGTCTGCGTTTCTTCTGCGTAAATCGGCGCGCCACTGCGCAGCAGTGGCGAAGTTGTAAGTTTAATCCTGGTCTTTAATGATGGGGAGAATAAAAACATTAGCAGAACGGTCCTGGAAAGGCCGGCCAAAGAGGGTAATAGCCCCGTAAACGACAATGATTTTTTACTTTCTGGATTTTACTTGAGTACCTCGAAAAATGTATAGTTCGGGGGAATCTGCCAGCACGAGCTGGTAAGGCTAAATACCATCTATCATCGATAGTGAACAAGTACCGTGAGGGAAAGTTGAAAAGCAGCCCGGTGAGGGCGATGAAATAGTACCTGAAACCATATGCTTACAAAGAGTCGGAGCCCCGCCCCACTTTTACGATGTAATTTTTATTTGCGAAGTATTACCACGCGAGTAATCTTGCAAAGATAAAAAAGTCTGAGAGACTTTTTTATGAAATTATTGTTTTGTAAAAGTGGGGCTGGGTGACGGCGTGCCTATTGAAGAATGAGCCAACGAGTTATCCAACACCTTTCGTCTAAGGGCACCTAGCCCGGAGGCACAGGGAAACCAAGTGTTAAAAGCGCGATTTTCTCCGACGTTACGTCGGAGAAAAAAAGATGTTGGATAGACCCGAAGCGAGATGAGCTTACCATGACCAGGGTGAACCTCGGAGAAATCCGGGGGGAGGCCCGAACCGTTTAGCCGTTCAAAACTATCGGATGAGTTGTGGTAAGGAGTGAAAAGCTAATCGAATCTCGTAATAGCTGGTTCTCTCCGAAATAGCTTTTCGGCTAGCGCCCGCCAAAAATTAGCAGGTAGAGCTACTAGATGGACTTGACAGGGAGAAATCTCGCGAGTCCAACTAAACTCCGAATGGCTAATCTATTTAGGCGGGTAGTCAGACCATGGGGGCTAAGCTCCATCGGTCAAAAGGGAAACAGCCCAGATCTCAATCTAAGGTCCCTAAATTTCTGCTAAGTGCAAAGAAGGTGGTGAAGTTTCTTAAACAGCGAGGAGGTTGGCTTAGAAGCAGCCATCCTTTAAAGAGTGCGTAACAGCTCACTCGTCAAGAGACTTCGCGCCGAAAATTATCGGGGCTAAGCAGAGTACCGAAGGTGAGATCGTCAGTGCATAGCACTGACGCGCGGAAAGCGCGGACTTGACGCAGACAGTCGCAGAAAATAATTCTGCATGTTCTGCGTTTATTCTGCGTAAATCGGCGCGCCAATACTATGCATTGGCGAGGTAGGAGAGCGTTCCAAATGCAGTGAAGCTCACGGCGCGAGCCGGGGTGGAGCGTTTGGAAGTGAGAATGTTGGCACAAGTAACCGCAAGTTCGGTGAAATACCGTACCACCGAAAACCCAAGGTTTCCTTGGCAATGGAAATCAGCCAAGGGTTAGTCGGGCCTAAGCCAATGGCGAAAGCCGGAGGCGATGGACAGCTGGTTAATATTCCAGCACTGCGTATTGTTTTGACGGCAGGACGGAGCCTAGTATGTCGGGCGCGTTATTGGATTCGCGTTCATTGCGTAAGCGCGGGGCGGAGGAAAATCCCTGCCCAGCCCCGCCACGGCGGGGGCGCGCGAATGTTTTGAAAATTTTTGCAGCAATGCGAAAAAATTCGGTAAAGCAGGCTTCCCAGAAAATTGTCTAAAATTATCAATACGCAACCGTACCGGAATCCGACACAGGTGGGTGGGAGGAGAACTCCCAGGTGAACGAGTGAAAGATCCCCAAGGAACTCGGCAAAAAAGCGGACGTAACTTAGGGATATGTCCTTCCCGCCAACATTAGATAATATCAAAATGAAGGCGGGACGCAGCGAAAGTACCCCTGGCGACTGTTTAACAAAAACACAGCTCCCTGCAAACTCGTAAGAGGAAGTATAGGGGGTGATGCCTGACCAATGCGAGAAGGTTAACGCTGGCGTTCGCGTGGAGCAATCTGCGCGGGTGACTGGCCGAAGCCCTCGTCAATGTCGGCCGTAACTATAACGGTCCTAAGGTTCTGGAATTATTTTGAAATGATTCCGGAAGGACTAGGACTGTTATAGCGATACATATGTTAAACAAAAATAGCTGCCTCATTGTGTAGCAATACGCAATTGGTCCAAAATTACATGGCTATATGCTGGAAACTCCGCAAGTATCCTCAAGTACTTTGTGTCCTAAACCAGGTTTGGGTCATAAAGTGAAAATCTGTGAGGTGGCGCGGACAATCAGCAGGAAACTGTAATATCTAAAGGAGGAAAAGAACATGAAAAATGACTGGGACGTACTTGTCCAAAGACGTTGGTGGATGTCTCGTGCAGACATCGACGTTCTTTACTACAAGTGGAAGACGGGACAAATTCAAGTTGGAGATGAAGAAATGCTGAGAGAGTTTCAGGCTGTTCGTTCTGAAGAAATAAAGATCGAAGCAGCCGAGATGCCAGAATCTCCAGCTGTCTTCATGTTCGGCGGAATGTTGGATGCAATGTTCGAGAAAACTCCAAATGGGCAAAAGTAGTTCAAGCCCTTCCTGTAAGGAAGGCGCAAAGAAACTCTTTGCCTCTTCCTTTAGGTATTACAGGATCCTCAGATACCATACGCCGTGCATCTCTAAGTAGATGAAGATATGGTACTTCGCCCCAAGGAAGCGAACAGCGAAATTCCTTGTCTGGTGAGTTCAGACGCGCACGAAAGGTATAACGACTGGGGGACTGTCTCGGGGATTTACTCGGTGAAAATGCGATACCGGTGAAGATGCCGGTTAAGTGCAGTTAGACGAAAAGACCCCGGAAGCTTTACTGCAAGTTGTTATTGGCTTTACGTTTTTACTACGTAGCGTAGTGGGTAGGCTTTGAAATGCCGCTCTCGGGCGGCATGGAGCCGCCAATGAAACACCCATTTTTAAAAATGTAAAATCTAACCTGTCCGGCAAAACCGGGTGGGGACAGTAGCTGCTGGGCAGTTTGTGTGGGGCGCAAGCCTCCTAAAAAGTAACGGAGGCGTTTATTAAGGTCGGCTAGCTCCGGATGGACATCGGAGCGATAGTGCAATGGCACAAGCCGGCTTAACTGGAAGTCGGACATGACGACCAGATACGAAAGTAGAACATAGTGAACCGACCGTGGGCACTCGATGCCGCGGAAGATTAACGGATAAAAGCTACTCCGGGGATAACAGGCTAGTTCCGCCCAAGAGTCCATATCGACG
>MFHU01000013.1 GCA_001778695.1 Candidatus Giovannonibacteria bacterium RIFCSPHIGHO2_12_FULL_44_22
GGGCGCATAAGCCCAATTTAGCATGTTTTTTGTATTTGACAAATACCTTAGAAAGGAGTATAATAGAGACAGTGAGAAAGGAGAGGGGGTTTGCTATGAGAAAACATGTAATTGCAGAATGGTGGATTGTTGATGAGCGCCTCGGAATCCGCATCCCTCCAAATACGGAGGGGGACGTGGTACGAAATGGGTTATGCAAAGATTTTGGGGTTCGATTCAACGGGTTTGAAAAGTTCGTTTTAGAAGTTAATCTCGGCGAGGATGTAGGAATCATCTCGCCGTTAACACATTAATCGTGGGGTCATCGAGCCCGCCCACCGTCTGCACGGTGGGTTTCTTATTTACATTTATTTTCTTCTTCTCCCATGAAACGCTTTGTGGACTTCTTTTAATTGTTTATCGGTAAAGTGGGTATAAATTTGAGTGGTTGAAATGTTGGCGTGGCCGAGCATTGCCTGCACCGAGCGTAAATCCGCGCCATTTTGCAATAAATCCGTGGCGAAAGAGTGGCGCAAAACATGCGGGGTAACTTTTTTTGAAATTCCGGCGACAATCGCGTATTTTTTTATCATCCTTTGAATAGAGCGCGGGGTTACAGAAAATAATTTGTCATTATCAATTTCTCCCCTTTTTTCCAAATATTTTTTAATGGCGTCTTTAGCCCTATTGGACAAAAACACCACTCGGATTTTTCCGCCCTTTCCGCGGACGGAAAATTCGTCGCGTTTTAAATTAACATCATCAATTTTTAAATTGCAAAGCTCCGAAATGCGGAGTCCGGTTGAAAAAAATAGCTCTAAAATCGCCTTATCCCTCAAAATTTTCGCGGAAGTTCCTTTGGGCGCGTTCAGTAATCTTTCCAAATCCGCAATATCTAAAAGGTCTAGCTCTCTGGGCGCCGCCTTAGCCAATTCAATTTTTTCGGCGTCCAGCGAATCAATATTTCTTTTGGACAAATATTTCAAAAACATCCGCAGAGCGATAATATAATAATTCTGCGTATTTTTGTCCAAGTTCGCGCGATTAAGATAAATCCTATACTTTCTGACAATCTCCTCCGAAATATCCTTTGGGGCGCTTATTTTTGAAAAGGCAAAAAATCGTTTTAAATATCTGTCGTAATTTTCCACAGTTTTCACCGCTCGCCCTTTTTCTATCTCCAGATACTCCAAAAATTCTTTCTTTAATTTTGCGACGTTTTCCATATTTTGATATTATCACGTTTTATGATAGTATGAGGGAGTATGCTTAAATCCAAAGACAAAAAGAAAATAGTGGAGGAGCACCGCACGCATGAAAAAGACACCGGCTCCGCCGAAGTGCAAGTGGCGCTACTTTCCAAGCAAATTGATGAACTCACTGGGCATCTGAAAAAACACTCCAAAGACAACCATTCGCGCCGGGGGCTTTTAAAAATGGTTTCAAAAAGAAAAAAGTTTCTGGAGTATTTATCAAAAACAAATAAATCCAACTATGAAAAACTTATTAAAAAATTAGGATTAAGAAAATAATGCCGGATATCAAACATAAAAATCAGAGAGTCGCGGTTTTCATTGACGCGCAAAATCTTTACCACTCAGCTAGAAGCCTTTTCGGGGGACGGGTGAATTTTAAAAATCTTTTGGCGACGGCGGTTGGCGGAAGGCAATTAATCCGCGCCTTTAGCTATGTGATAAGCACCAAAACCGGGGAAGAGAAGCCGTTTTTTGAGGCACTCATAAAACTTGGCATTGAAACGCGCGAAAAGGAACTTCAGGAATTTTTCGGCGGAGCGAAAAAAGCGGATTGGGATGTGGGGCTCGCGGTGGACGCAATCCGCACGGCGGAAGTTGTTGATACCATTGTCATTGCCTCCGGCGACGGCGATTTTATCCCGCTGGTTGAATATTTAAAAAATCAGGGGCGCCGCGTGGAAGTCATCGCCTTCGGTCGGTCTTCTTCGGGAAAACTCAAAGAAGCGGTGGACGAATTTATTGACCTCGGCGAAGAACCGGGGAAATACATAATAAAGAAGTAACGCCCCCTGTGGGATTTCATAACCCCATCGCGAAACGCGATTCCCCCTTACCTTAAGGGGGAAATAATATGAAATATATTTATAATAATAAGAAATTCAGAGAAAGAAGAGGGGATTTGCGTAATAAGCAGACCGAGGCAGAAAGAATATTGTGGTGGCATATAGGCGACAGGCATTTAGATGACAATAGATTTTTCAGACAATATAGTGTTGGGCCGTACATTCTTGATTTTTACTGTCCGAAAGCAAGATTAGCAATAGAATTGGATGGTAAAACCCACTTACCCAGCGAGCAAAGAATATACGATTCTGAGCGAACTCAATATTTGGAAGCTAATGATATTAAAGTTATAAGATTTTGGAATGACGAAATAGAAAACGATTTGGAAGCTGTTTTAGAAAAAATCTACAAATTAACACCCCCTTAAGGTAAGGGGGTGCGCGAAGCGCGGTGGTTATGAAATTAAAGAAATAAAAAAAACGCCCGCCATATTAGCGGGCAGGCCGCCGGGATTTCTAGGCGGCTTGTGGAAAATTATTTTACGCCATTATTATAGCTACTTCGCTGGCATAAACAACGTAACATTTTGATTTTTTACCGCATAGTTTAATGGACGCGCTGGCAAACTTTTTTGTTGGACGCGCGCCATCGAACAATGCCTTAGCTCCAATTTCCGCCGCATATCGCTTAATCGCTTTTTGGGGCGAAAAGGTTTTGTTCTTGGAAACTAAAACCGCCGCAAACGGCCCGTAACCCTTATTATCGTAAACCGCATAACAGATCATAATTTCACCTCCTTCTACCGACAATTTACCATATTTATCAAAATCTTGTCAATACTGACATTTTTGGGCAAGTAATATAGTATCTAGAGTATTATTAATTAATATTGTTGGTCTCTGGATAGATAGTCCTTCGACAAGCTCAGGACTAAAATCTGGAGATCACCTAAAGCAAATATGCAATCTAAAAAATTTACGACTGAAGTCGGCGGAAGAACTCTTATCGCCGAGTTTACTGATTTAGCCCACCAAGCCAACGGGTCTTGTTTGGTCTCTTACGGCGACACGGTTATTTTGGCCACCGCCGTGCAAACTAAAAACGCTAGGGAAGGAATAGATTTTTTCCCGCTAATGGTGGACTACGAAGAAAAATTTTACGCCGCGGGGATGATTTTGGGTTCTAGATTCATGCGCAGAGAAGGTAGAGCTTCCGACGAAGCAATTTTGGTTTCCCGGCTTATTGACCGCTCTATCCGACCATTGTTTAACCAAAAAACCAGAAATGAAGTGCAAGTGATAATTCTCGCGCTTTCTGTTGACGAAGAAAACGACCCGGATGTGCCGGCGATTTTAGGCGCCTCTTTGGCTTTGGGAATTTCCAATATTCCATGGGCGGGGCCGATTGGCGCGGTAAGAGTCGGTAAAGCCGATGGTAAATTGATAATCAATCCGACCTATAAAGAAAGGGAGGGGGCGGAATTGGATACCGTAATTTGCGGAAAGGACGGCAAAATAAATATGATAGAAGCCGGCGCCCAGGAAATCCCCGAAGAAAATATGATGAGGGCTTTGGAACTCGCGGTTTCCGAAAACGACAAGCTTTGCGAATTCCAAAAAAAAATAATTGCCGAATTGGGGGAGAGAAAATCGGAAATCAAAATCGCCGAAGCCCCGCCAGATATGCAAAGCGAGTTTCAAAAGCAAATCGTAAAAAAATTGGAGGAAACTATTTATATTAAAGAAAAATTAAACAGATATGAGGCGATGAACAAATTGAAAGAGGAGTGGCTGGAAAGATGCGAAGAAGAATATAAAGACACGCCCAAGAACATCGCTGATTCGCTTTTTGAAGACGCTATTAATGATATCGTACACAAAAATATTATTGAAAAAGATAAGCGCTCGGACGGGCGAGGCATAAAAGAAATCCGCGCGCTTTCCGCTAAAGCCAAAATTCTTCCGCGGACGCACGGCTCGGCGATTTTTTATCGCGGGGAAACGCATATTTTATCCGTCGTTACCCTGGGCGCGCCTTCGGACGTCCAGCTTATTGAGGGTATGGAAATCCGAACCAAAAAAAGATTCATGCATCACTATAATTTCCCGCCGTTTTCCGTTGGCGAAATAAAATCAATGCGTGGCCCATCCCGCCGTGATATTGGGCATGGCGCTCTGGCCGAGCGCGCGCTTTTGGCGATAATTCCTCCGGCGGAAATTTTCCCATACACCGTCCGCGTGGTTTCCGAAACGCTTTCCTCCAACGGCTCAAGCTCCATGGGCTCGGTTACGGCATCTTCTTTAGCTCTGATGGACGCTGGGGTTCCCATAAAAACTCCCGTGGCCGGAATCGCGATGGGGCTGATGATGTTTGACGAAAATAATTATAAAGTTTTAACCGATATCCAGGGGCCGGAAGACCACCACGGCGATATGGATTTTAAAGTGGCTGGCTCCGCCGCCGGCATCACGGCAGCGCAGATGGATGTGAAGGTTGCCGGCATTCCGTTAAAAATTATGCGTGAGGCGTTTTTGCAGGCAAAAGAAGCGCGGCTCCAGATTTTGGAAGTCGTAACAAAAGAATTGCCAAAGCCCCGCGAAGAATTATCTCCTTACGCGCCGAGAATTTTAACCATGCATATAAATCCGGATAAAATCCGCGATGTCATTGGGCCAGGCGGCAAAATGATCCAAGCGATTGTCGCCGAGACCGGAGCTGAAATTGATATTGAGCAGGACGGGACGGTTTTTATAACCGCGCCAAGAGAGGAGAGCCTAAAAGCGGCTGAAGCCAAAATTAATATGCTAACCAAAGAATTTGAAATCGGCGAGGTGTTTACCGGAACAGTCACCAGAATTTTCCCGTTCGGAGCCATGGTTGAAATCGCGCCGAAGCAGGAGGGCTTGGTGCATATTTCGGAGCTGGCGCCGTTTAGGGTTGAGCAAGTAACAGACGTGGTCTCGCCGGGAGATGAAGTGCCGGTGAAAGTAATCGGCATTGACGACCAAGGAAGAGTCAACCTTTCCATAAAAGCGGTAAAAGAATTGCCGTTAAAATCTCACAATGACCGCCGGGCGGGAGAGGACGAAGCCAGGCGCCAACAAGCGCGCAGGCCCCGAAGATAAAAATGTTAAAATAAATTATGGCCGACGAGCCAAAAAAAATCCCCAATATAAGAACGTTTAAAACCGACGCTGAGGTTTTTATGAAAGAGAAAAAAATCTCGCAGTTGGATATCGCGCGCGGCGCCTACAGCGCGGGCAAAGATGTTTTACGAACGGCTCCGGCAGAGCGTTTTAACTATAAAATAATAATTTTCGCGGGGCTCGCCGTATTAATCGTGGGACTGGCGGCTTTTTTCGCTTTCAGATTATTTTTTCCGGCTACCCGCGCGCCAGCGGGGCCAGTTGAAAAACCGACCGCTAATTTTTTGCCGGTGGACGGAACTAAAGAAATAATATTCTCCGAAGCTAACCCCGGCGCGCTGACAAGCGCGCTTCTGGAGGAACGCGGGAAAAACCTCCGCTTTGGCACAGTGGTTTATTTTCCCGTAAAAATCCTGAAAAACACCGGCGAAGAAAAATCTTTAGAGGTTTTTGATTTAACTCGCTCGCTCGGCTGGCAGGCGCCCTCGGAATTTTTGGATAATACCCTGGATTTCAATTTGCTTGCCATTTACGGGCAAAATTCGCGGGATATCGCGGTGATTTTAAAAATTAAAAATTTCCCAAGCACCTTGGCGTCGCTTTTTAATTGGGAACGGACGATCTGGCAGGATTTCAAGCCGTTTCTGCAAGCCGAGGACATAAAAAATATTCCGCAATTTGCTTTCGCGGATGATCTCATAAAAAATAACGACGCGCGGGTTTTAAAAAATAATCCGCCAGCTGGCGGAGACAAAATAATTTTAGGTTACGTTATTTTTAATAAGCAATATGTCATCATATCCACCTCCCGCGACGCGCTTGCCATAATTTTAGACCGCTTGATTGCTTTGCCTCCGAGATAGCGTGCCTGCCGAAATAGATATGCGACATATTTGCACGATCGGATAAAAGTGTCGCATTAGTATTAATGAGTATTGAAATGATTTTTGTGGTATTGACACGCAATGCAAAAGGTGCTATACTCTAAATTAGAATTAAAAATAGGCTCAGCAAATAAATCAAAAAGAAAGGAAGGTGTCACAATGAGTGAACGCGATTATAGTGTTCAGCCCTTCTCGGTGGCTGACTCAGAAGGTTGGAAGGTTTTAATGCAGAAGAATAGTGATGGTGGGTGGCCCATGATTAACAGCTACGTGTCTCGTTGGGCAAACCTTATGGAACAGAGGATGGCTCTTGGTGAGAGACTTGAGAATATCGCCGAGATAACCAGTCAAGAGGCGGATGATGATAAGGTCCTGAATATGATTTACACACAAGCGGTCTATATCCTGTCGCGGGTGTGGAAATACAAAGAAGAGTTCCGTCGCTGGCAAGCATCTCGTTCCTGATCGTGAAGGGTGGAATTCAATTCTGTCCAAGGGGTGTCCAAAAGTTTGGACACCCCTTTTTTAAATTTACAAGAACAAAAAATTTGCCCCCGAGATAAAATTTTGATAAGATAGCCAAATGGCATTAGATTTAGATTATTTTAAGAAAAAATTAGAAGAGGAAAAAACGCGCTTGGAGGGGGAGCTAGGAACAATCGCGCATAGAAATCCGGACGCGCCGGAGGATTGGGCTGTGAGCCAGCCCGATATGAATGTTATGCCTGCCGCAAAAGAAGAGGTCGCGGACGTTCAGGAAGAGTTGGAAAACGCTGCAAGCGTGGAGTATAATTTGGAGTCCCGCCTGCGCGATATAAATGAAGCTTTATACAAAATGCGCCAAGGAAAATACGGTGTCTGCTTCGCTGGCGGGGAGCCGATTGACGAAGCTAGATTGCGCGCCAATCCAGCCGCAACAACCTGCGTTAAACACGGAAATTAAAATATATGTTCACAATTGACCAAAAATTTCCGCATTTCTCGCTAGAAACATATGATCCGATTAAAGATGATGTCGGGAAAATTTCGTTAGCAGATTTTGCAGGCAAATGGCTTGTCTTATTTTTTTACCCGGCAGATTTTACTTTCGTTTGTCCGACTGAATTAGTAGATCTCCAGAGAAGATTTGATGAATTTAAAAATTTGAATGCCGAGATAATTTCAGTTTCCACGGATACTGTTCATACTCACAAGGCTTGGATTGAGATGGAAGAAATCCTCAAAGGTATAAAATATAAAATGGCGGCCGACCATAACGGAAAATTTTCCAAAGATCTCGGTATTTACTACGAAGAGAGCGGAAAGTCGCATCGTGCCGCATTTATTATTGATCCCGACAGCATTTTAAGATCGGCTCAAGTAGTCGCAGACGAAATCGGAAGATCCGCCGGAGAAATACTCAGACAATTAAGAGCGCTTAATTTCGTCCGCAAAAATCCCGGGCATGTTTGCCCCGCCTCTTGGGATGAAGGCGCGCAAACTCTTCAGCCCTCCATTAAAAAAGCCGGGAAGGTTTACAAAGAACTGAAGTAACGCTAGAGTGGCAGGAATGGCCACAAAGCTTCATTCGGCGGAAGTTGTAGGTTTGGAAGGAAAAATTATTGACGTAGAAATTGATCTCTCGCGCGGACTTTTTAATTTTGCGATCGTGGGGCTCGCGGATAAAGCAATCGCTGAATCTAAAGAAAGAGTTTCCGCGGCAATAAAAAGCCTGGGAGCTAAGCCGCCTAACCAAAAAAACCAGCGAGTCACAATTTCTTTAGCGCCGGCGGACTTAAAAAAAGAAGGGCCGGCTTTTGATTTGCCGATTGCTTTAGCTTATCTCTCGGCTTCCAAGCAAGCCAATTTTGAAACAAAAAATAAAATTTTTCTCGGCGAGCTTGCTTTGGATGGTGCCTTGCGCCCAATAAAAGGTTCTTTGGCGCTGGCGGAAGCAGCTAAGAAAAAAGGGTTTTCTGAAATATTCTTGCCAGAGGGAAACGGCGCCGAAGCGTCTTTGATTGACGGCGTAAAAGTTTTTGAAGCTTCGTCATTGGAAGAAGTTTTAAACCATCTGGAAAATAAAGTTTTAATAAAAGAGTGCCCTCCTTCAAAATTTGTAAAATTGGAATCTTTTTTCGGAACGGATTTTTCCGACATCCGCGGACAAGAATCCGCAAAAAGAGGATTGGAAATCGCGGCCGCGGGCTCGCATAACGCCCTGATGATAGGGCCTCCGGGCACCGGAAAAACTATGCTGGCTCGCGCGTTTTCCACGATTTTGCCTCCATTATCGCGCGAAGAAGCGTTGGAAGTCACAAAAATACATTCCATCTCCGGCGCTTTAAAAGAAAACGAAACTCTAATTAGAGAGCGCCCCTTCAGAAATCCGCACCATACTTCTTCCTACATTTCGTTGGTTGGAGGAGGCAGTTATCCAAAGCCGGGAGAAATAACTTTGGCGCACCGCGGAGTTTTGTTTCTGGACGAATTTGCTGAATTTGAAAGGCGGGTAATTGAGGTTTTGCGCCAGCCCTTGGAAGATAAAGTTGTGACGGTCGCCCGCGCTAAAGCCACCCTGACTTTCCCGGCTCAAATAATGCTTATTTTGGCCATGAATCCATGCCCCTGCGGAAATCTTGGTTCCAATAAAACTTGTATCTGTCCGACTTCGGCCATCAATCGCTACCAGAGAAAAATTTCGGGGCCGATTGTGGACCGCATTGATCTTTGGCTAGGTGTTTATGGCATTGAACATAAAAAGTTGGAAGATGACGCGCCCGGAATTAAAAGAGAGAAATCTGATGAAATACGGGGACGCGTTGAGCGCGCGCGGGAAACACAAAGAAGGCGTTTTGCGGATTCAAACCTGCCTGCCGGCAAGGCAAGAATTTCAACCAACTCCGAAATGTCTGTTCGAGATATTAAAAAATATTGCGTTTTGGACGACGAGTCAAAATCGGTTTTACAGCAAGCCGCTGCCCGGCTTGACCTTTCCCCGCGCTCTTACCACCGCGTAATCAAACTCGCTCGCACCATCGCCGACTTGGTAGATGAACGAAATATAAAAAAAGAGCACCTCCTAGAGGCGCTCCAATACAGACCGAAACAGTTAATTTAATACGGACAGCCCTGTTGCGGTTTAATCCGACACATCGCTTTGAATCTCGCGAAGCGCCCTCTGGCGGCGGCGTCCGAGAGTTCATACGGAGTCAATTTCCGTTCCAGAAAACGTTCATCGCCGCTCATGAAAACTTTCCTCAACTCCGACTGCCTGTCGAGAGTGTTTTGGTAATCCGGACTTTGCGAACCCAAAAATGAAATCGTCTGGTCGGGGTAAATCGCGTTGAATTGCTCCTCCATCAAAGTATTCATGGCGGATTTAATGATATTCCGCTCTTTTTCTTTCCCCGCAAAATAAACAAAAAGTGAGCCGACGGCAATTATTGCCACAATTAAAAGAACGATTTCGCTTTTTCTTAAACCCATCATATTTATTTCCCTCCTATGGTTTTTGGTTGATTTTTGGACTCTGTTTGCCAGTATACACCCATAACAATAAAAAGTCAAGTTTTTGGCTTGGCTCTTAAAATTAACCTTATTTTATAAGGTTAAAACGGATTCTTAGCGCCACGGACTTCAAAATGCACATGGCATCCTGTGGAATTTCCGCTGGAACCTATACCACCGATGGTGTGACCTTGTGGCACATATTGACCAACGTTCACGTTAACCAAAGAAAGGTGAGCGTAAACAGTTTGAGTTCCATTCGGATGCGCAATCACAATATATCTGCCGTAACCTCCGTTCCACCCCGTGGAGCGGGCCACAATCACGGTGCCTCCGGCTGAAGCGTAAACCGGCGTGCCGCAACTGTTCGCCAAATCCACGCCGTTAAACCCGTGAAGCCCCTGCGATTTTCTTCCGCCAAAAATCGGCCGCATAAAATATCCGGCGATTTCCGGCCCGCCACCTCCGTAATACTGCGATTTAGGCTGAGCTCCGGGAATTTGGCCCAGTTCCGCGTCGGGAATTATAATAGTCGCGCCCTCTTCCAAATAACCATCCGCCGGTAAATCATTGTAAGCGATAATATCTTGCGCGTCGCTTTTATATTTTTTAGCCAAAGACGCGGCCGTGTCTCCTTTTTTGGCCTGATATTGAATGCCTGTAATCGGTAAAATTACCAAAATATCGCCGACTTTAATCTGGTCGCCTTGTTTTAAATTGTTTGACCAATAGATTGTGGCCACCGAAACTCCAAACATGTCGGCGATTTTGGAAAGAGTGTCGCCATCATGAACGGTGTAAGTCGTAATCTGGTCAAGTTTGTAGGTTTCAAAATCGGCCAAACTCCCCATGGGGCCGACCACCGGAAGAATAGATGAGCTGTCCACAATATTCATCACCGCTCCTCCGGTCGCAGATTTGGGGTCGGAAGCGCTGGGGGCCTTTAGAAGCGGGACGTTCTGTGAGTTATAAGTGGATGCGTCGCTCTGGCCAGCGCCGAATAAATTACCCAAAAATGAAAAAAGGCCGGCGTGCGCGACCGGTGCAGATGCTAAAAATAGCATCAAAAAGACGCCCGAGGCGGGCAAAAACAAGCCTTTAAGATGTGCCTTATTTAAAATAGTTTAAAAAATTAAAGTTTCGGTAATAGGCCTCGCCCAGCTCTCTATCCGACCGTTGGGTTAATGCTAGCATTTTGGGAGGCCAAAATCAATCCTGGTCAAAAAGATGTCCACAGCCCCGCTAAGCGGGGTAAAATTGCTATCATACGCTCATGCAAGATTTAGAATCGTCTGCCTCTTCGGCGGACAAGTTAAATTCCAAACAAAAAGAGGCGGTGGAGACCACGGAAGGGCCTGTTTTGGTTGTGGCCGGCGCCGGAGCAGGGAAAACCAAAGTTATCACAGAGCGGATTAAATACTTAATTGAAGGGGGCGCGGCGCCCGAATCAATTCTTGCCGTCACTTTCACCAATAAAGCGGCGGGGGAGATGAAAACCCGCGTCGCACGCGCTGGCCCATTCATCGGCACTTTCCACGCTTTAGGGCTTCTGATTATCCGCGAAAACCTGAAAAAAATGGATATCGGCAAAAATTTTACCCCCTCACCAACAGGGTTGGTGGGGGGGTTTACGATTTTAGACGAAGATGACGCTTTAAAACTTATAAAAGAATGCCTTTTGGAATTAAAAATTGACCCGAAACAGTTTGACCCCTCCAGAATCAGAAACAATATTTCGCATCTGAAAAATCAGATGATAACGGCGGACGAATTTATAGACGACCCGCCTAACGGCGAGGCAGGCAGCGCTTTTGAAAAAATATTGGGAAAAGTCTGGCGGCTTTATGAAGAAAAAACCAAAGCGCAGAATTTGCTGGATTTTGACGATTTGCTTTTAAAACCGGTTTTGCTTTTTAAAAAAGACAGCGAGACGCTGAAAAAATATCAGGAACGCTGGCGCTATATCCATATAGACGAATATCAGGACACTAATGAGGCGCAGTATGCCATCTCCAAAATGCTTGCCGAAAGCAACCGCAATATTTTGGCGGTTGGCGATGTTGACCAGGCCATTTACAGCTGGCGGGGCGCGGATTTTAAAAATGTCTTGAATTTTCAAAAAGATTATCCCGACGCCAAAGTTGTTTTTTTGGAAGAAAATTACCGCTCCACGGATATTATTTTGGAGGCGGCCAACGCCGTGATAACGCGCAATAAATTCCGCATCCCAAAAAATCTCTGGACAAAAAGAGTGGGCGAACATCAAATCCGAATTCTTTTCGCGGAAGATGAAAAAAAGGAAGCTGAAATGGTGGCCAGCGAGATAAAATTTTTAAAAACAAACATAAAACTAAGCGAGATGGCGGTTCTCTACCGCACCAACGCTCAATCGCGCGCCTTGGAAGAAGTTTTTTTGGGTAAAAATATTCCCTACAAAATCACGGGCGGCGTAAGATTTTACGAAAGGCGCGAAATAAAAGATTTAATAGCGTATCTAAGGCTTATTAGAAATCCAGAGAACGGATTGAGCTACAATAGAATCGCGAATGTCCCGCCGCGCAAAAAAAAGAAAATAGATTTTGAGAAACTTATGGAAAATTTTCGCAAAGCGGGCGGAGGCACCGGAACGCATGAACTTTTAAAAAAAATAATCAGGGAAATAGAATTTAGGGATTATATTGACGACGGGACGGAAAAAGGGAAAGAAAGATGGCAAAACGTGGAAGAACTTCTGGGGCTCGCCCAAAAAATAGAAAATCTGGATGAATTTTTGGAGCATGTTTCGCTTTATAACGCACAAGATGAAATAAACCCCCACACCAACGGGGTTGGTGTGGGGGTAAATCTAATGACTATGCATTCAGCAAAAGGGCTTGAATTTGAAGCCGTTTTCGTAGTGGGCTTGGAAGAAGGACTTTTCCCGCACACGCTTTCATTTGAGCCGGAGGATTTGGAAGAAGAGCGCCGGCTTTATTATGTGGCCATAACTCGCGCTAAAACCCATCTCTACCTAACCGCGGCCGGGCGCCGGACTCTTTTCGGGGAGCGCGCCGCGAATATTCCTTCCAGATTTTTAAAAGAAATACCGAGCCACTTACTGGTTTATATAAATAAACAGGAGAGTGAGGAAATAGAAGAAAATATTTATGTTGAATAAACAAAAAAAAATTCTAGGCCAGCATTTTCTAAAAAATAAAAAAATCCTAGAAGAAATGGCGCGCTCCGCGGAAATCTCTAAGAAAGATATTGTTTTGGAAGTGGGGCCGGGCTTGGGTTCGCTTACGGAAATTCTCGCGGAGCGCGCCGGGAAAGTTATTGCTATAGAAAAAGACCGCGAATTGATCCCGATTTTGCGTGAGAAATTCAAAAAAATTAAAAATATGGAAATTATAGAGGGAGATATTTTGAAAATTAAAAATTTAAAATTAGAAAATTATAAAATCGTCGCTAACATTCCGTATTATATCACTTCGCGATTTTTAAGATTGTTCCTGTCCCAAACCAGGTTTGGGCCAAAACTTATGGTTTTGATGGTCCAAAAAGAAGTCGCTGAAAGAATTTGCGCGAAGCCCAACAAAATGAATCTTCTCGCGCTATCGGTCCAGAGTTACGCTAAGGCGGAAATCATCCGCTATGTTTCAAAAAATTTTTTTTCGCCACCGCCAAAAGTTGATTCAGCGATAATAAAAATAACCCCTTTCGCCCCCCTTAAGGTAAGGGGGGCTGTGAGGGTTATGAAAATTAATCCTGAAAAAATCCTCGCGCTGGCAAAACTGGCCTTCCAGCAAAAACGGAAAATGCTCCGAGGGGTAGTGAAGCGAAGCTCTACTACCCCTCTCCGCCACCTCAACATCCCAGAGAAATACCAAACCAAGCGCCCGGAGGAATTGTCATTAGAAGATTGGATTAAAATCGTAGTAAAATAATAATAATGAGTCCAAATGCAAAAAAGGTTGGCGCGGTGTTTCTTATGATAACAACACTGTTTTTGCCTTTTTATACCATACTCGCGGCGCAAGTGATCCAGGAAATCCAGCCCCTAAATAAGCCATTCGGCGGAAAAATTATAAAAATACAGGCCTGCATAATCCCTAAGGCCCTGCTTCTGACCATCGGTCCGCCAATGGGAGGAAAATATCTTTTGACGGATTCCAGCACGCTTCACGCCTATGACACAATAATGCCCGGGGTATGGACTTTAGGTCTGGCAGAACCCAATGCTGTAAACTGCAGAGGCAACCCAGCCGGGATAGCTGGATTTGCTGTAAATACGTTAATCAGTACCGCTTTGAACTTTATCCCAGTTGTAGGTCAGATACTTTCTCTAGTTTACACACTTTTCAGTTTCATTTTCCCGAAAAAACCGCCTAGTTTGGGCAATGGTTACCCAATAATCCGCATCGGCACCGGTCCAGCTCCAAACTCTCTCCCCTCAACACAGCCCTCCGCTCCTATTACACAGCCGTCCACACCTTAATTGCTTCGTAAAAGTGCTACAATTAAGTAGAAGAAATGGGCTATTTACCGTCAAAAAATTTCATAGCCCTTGTTTCCGCCGCCCTTGTTATTTTATTCGCGGGTTGGTTTGTTTCGCTGGTGTGGAATAGCGCTCCGGAAAAATCCAAAAGTGTTTCGCAAGTCGTCTCCAATTCTTTTTTGGCGGCTTATCAAGACGCCAACCGCGATACCGACAACGACGGCCTGAAGGACTGGGAAGAAATTCTTTGGAAAGCCGACCCGAATAAAACCGACACGGACAGTGATGGGACGCCCGACGGAGAAGAGATAAAACTAGGGCGTGATCCAGCCATTGCAGGGCCCAATGACAAACTTAAAAAAACGGAAGAAGAGGAAAAGCCCGCCGCAGCTACGCCTCAAACGCTTACCGACCGCATCGCCCAAAAATTCGCTGTTGAATATCTTACCACCCAAGGGGCTTCCGGAGGAAATCCTAACGACTTTCAAAAAAAATCTTTGTCCGAATCCTTAATGACATCATTGGCTAAAGACGCGCTGACTTTCAAAGACCAGCTTGACGCGCGGAATGTGATAATCAACAAAG
>MFHU01000014.1 GCA_001778695.1 Candidatus Giovannonibacteria bacterium RIFCSPHIGHO2_12_FULL_44_22
TACGAACCAGAAACAACGCATAAGGCATTAACGCAGGAGATAATCAAAACTTTTAATGCTTACTATCCAAAGCTTAAATTGGGGGCAATTGAATCTGCCGCAGTTGAAGTAGGGAGTATTGGAGAAGATGACGGAGTAAGGGCGCTCCATCATTTTTATGATCCTGTTTATAACCGAGGTTTATTCGGCCAGCTCTCGGCGAAAAATTGGGCGCAAAATACTTTAGCGCAGGCCGGCGCTTTCCGGCCGCTTGCCGGAGCAATTACCGGAATTTTTGGCGCGCCAACGGATTACTCTTGGGATCGCGCTGTTTATGATTATGTTTGGGTGGATAAATCGCGCGGGCTGGATGGCTTGGGGCATCTTCTGCATTTGATTGAAGATATGTCCGTGCCGGACCATACCAGGAACGACGCGCACCCGCCCTACGGAGATAAACTTTTTCACCAAGCGAGCCCTTACGAGCATTGGGCTGATAAATGGAATACCGAAACCATATCTGGGCTATCTACTATGATATATCATAGTGATTCGCAACCGGCGCATTTTTCTTCACTTGCGGGATATTTTGATTCAATAGCGAGTTATTCTAATAATAATTTTTTCAGTAAGGATACAACGCCAGATAAAAGCCAAATTTATTTTCAACCACTGGAGGGGAAGACTATAAAACAAACACTATCTACTGGTGATGTTGCGGAATTTATTTTAAGTGTTGGCTTAGATAAATATAAACTCGCGAAGATAAAGACAAATATCATTACTGATTCTAGGCTTTATTTTATTGAAGACCAAGACAAGCTTGTCCTCACCGACTACTGGTCTCATCTTTCCAAACAAGCTGTTTTGCATGGGACGGGCGTTGTGAGATTATTTTTTGAGGAAGTTGAAAAGGAGAGGAAGGAAAAGAAATTATTCGCTAAAAATAAATCTGTTTTAGATAGGTTGGCCAGCGTTGTTGGGATAAGCCAGCCGGAGCCGACACCTCTGGTTTCGGAAATTCCCGACAATGCTTTCCAAATCAACTTGGCGGTTAAACCGCCAAGTGAAGAGATTGTGGGCGCAAAATCGGACTTAGACGTCGGACGTCTAAGTGAAATATCTCGCTCCTCAACACTCGGTGTTTCTCCGGGCGGAGTTGAGGAGGAAAATCATTCCAACATTCTTGAGAATGTTGGAATGTCGCAAGTGGGTGGGAATACGGAAAGTGGGTCTTTGCCGCCCTTTCTGCAACTGCAAGCCATTGGCGGGGGCTCGGCTGGCTTTGGCGGTGGCGGATCGCCAACTCCATCTGTTCAAATTCTCACGACGTCCTCCGAGGTTCAGTCGCTTGGCGGGACTGAAACTTCGGAGCCGCCGGACACAACCCCGCCCGATATTTCGCTTTCGGTGAGCGAATGTTCTAGCTCGCTTTCTTCAGACGGATGCCTGCTCGCGTCGTCCACGGTTTCTTTAGTTTGGTCTTCAACGGCGAACGATCTAAATCATTATATAATTGAGTGTGAAAAATCCAGTCCGCCAGTTGGCGGATGCTCTGGATTTAATTTTGCGAGCACCACCGCCACTTCTACTATTTATTCTTTGCCGACAGACGACTCAATTTATATTTTCAAAGCCAAAGCGGTTGACGGCGCCGGCAACGAAAGCGCGCAGACGACAAAAACCGCGGAGCTCTCCCTGCGTCCGGTAGTCATTAACGAAGTGGCGTGGGCCGGGACGTCCGCGCCTTTCGCGAACGACGAATGGATTGAACTTTATAATAGAAGTTCGCAAAGCGTGAATCTCGCGAATTGGGTTTTATACGCGAGCGACGGCGCCCCATACATTAATCTTTTGGGGGCTGTTTCAGCAAGAGGATATTATTTAATAGAAAGGACGAATGATAATACTGTAAGTGATGTCGCGGCTGATTTGATTGTGCCTTTCTCTGGCTTGAGCTCTGGCTCCGGGCTTGGAAATTCAGGAGAAATTTTAATTCTTTCTAAAGCTTCAACTACCATTGACCAAACCGCTCTTTGTCCCGGAAGATGGTGCGGGGGCGCCGCGGGCGGAGTTTATTCCACAATGGAAAGAATTGACCCCGATATCGCTGGCACGGATACAACAAACTGGAGCACTTCCAATTCCGGCGCCTCCAACAGTTTTATTAAAAACGGAAAAGACGCGGTTGGAGCAAATCTTACCGCGACTCCGCGCGCCAGGAATTCTTTGCATTATTTAATTTCCCAAAATTCCACATTATCGGCTGACCGCGTTCTCAAAAAATCTTGGGGCACTTACATCATAAGGCCAAGCGAGAATTTTACGGTGCCCGCTGGAAAAACCTTGACGATTGAACCGGGAGTTACGGTAAAAATGGGCGACACGGCGGATTTGATTGTGAACGGCACTCTAAAATCCGACGGCACTGCGGAGAACAATATTTTATTTACCAGCTTATCCTCGCCGCCATTCTCGGGCAGTTGGAGAAATGTGCGGATTACCTCAAGCAGTCAAAATTCCAGCGTGAGTTATACCCGTTTTAAATACGGCGGCGGATTTACCAGCAATATTCCTTTGGAACGCAGGGCGCTTTTCAGCGTAATTGATAATTCCGTAACGATTTCCAATTCAATTTTTGAGAGTTCCTTTTCTGTGGGAATGAGATTAATAACTTCCAATTCCACGGTTCAAAACAGCATTTTCTCCGTTGGCACAACAACGACGGACAACGTAGGCCTTTACATCATCGGCGGCTCGCCGACAGTTTCCGGAAATACTTTTTTGGAAAATTATTACGGATTTAAAGCGGAGGGCGGGTCCGCGTCCGTTTCGGATAATGTTTTTACCAACAATATTTCTTACGCGGCTTATTCTATAAACGGCGCCAGTACTTTTTCTGGAAATTCCGGCGCGGGAAACGGCAAAAATGGCATCGCGCTTTCGGGAACAATTTCTACGGCCTCCGGCACTACTACAATTTACGCTAACGCCATTCCTTATTTAATCGGCGAATATCCTTACGAAAATCCAAAAGTCGCGGCTGGATCCGCGGCGATTATTGAGACAGGCGCTGTTTGGAAAGGACTTACGCCTTATTCTCGATTTGTGGTTAACGGCGCTTTAAAACTTGAAGGCGCGAACAAAGATAGCATAATTTTCACTTCCGTGGCGGATTCCGCTCCGGCACAGTGGTACGGAATGGAGGTGAACGCCGGAGGATATCTTTACGGCGGGGGTTTTACTTTGCGCTACGGCGGAAGAGGCGATGGAGGCAACCCCAACGCGATAGCGGGCATCGGAGTTTTTGGCGGGAGCGTTAATTTATCGGACGGGCGGATTGAAAATAATTATCTTGCCGGAATGCGGCTTTATGACCGCGCCACTTCCACGCTCACTAACTTTGAATTTAATAATCATACTGCTCCGACCGGTAATTCCACCGCTTTTATTTCCGCAAATTCAACGATTCAGGCGACGAACGTGACTTTCAGCGGGAATACTACTGACAAGTCCCCAGCGAACGCTTTTTAAATTGATATGTTAGAATAATTTAATTAATGAAAACAAAAGAAGGATTATGGAAATTAAGCCCGAGCGGACTTTACGGGTACACCGAGTGCCGAAGCTGTTTTTGGGCGGACAATCATTATAAAAAAGCGCCGATGTTGCCGTTGCTTTTAAATTCGGCGATGGACAGCATTTTGAAAGCCAGGTATGACAAATACCGGGCGGATGGCGCGTTCCCGCCCGAAGCGAAAGAGCTTGAAAAAGAGGGCATCAAGCCATTTGAAGATATTGATACGCTTAACGAATGGCGGGCGAAGACGGGGGCGCTGAAAGTGGTTGACGAAGGCGCTGGTTATGAACTCACGGGCAAAATTGACGATGTGCTGGTGGAGGCCGACGGCCGTTTGATACCGGCGGATTATAAATCTTCCGGCAACGCGCCGAAGGAAGACAAACAAAAATATTACCGCGACCAATTAGCGGCCTACGGATTTATGTTTAAAAAACACGGGCGCAAAGTTTCTGACAGGGCATATCTTCTGCATTATTTTGTGAAAGACAAAAGCAATCCATCAATCGAAGTGAAGTTCGCGAGCCACGTGGACCTCGTGAAAATTGATTTAGGCGCGATTGAACAAAAACTCGCGGATATGGCGAAGCTCTTAAACAAATCATATCCGGGGCATAACGAGGATTGCGGAAAATGTTCGTATCACAACGGACGAGGCGGGATATTTGATATTACATAACAAAAGAGTTATTTTAGTAGCATGCAAATAAAAAATATCGCGATCTGGATTGCCGCGGGGGCGGCGATAATCGTCGGCGGGGCTTGGTTTTTAATGAAAGCCGATAGCAGCCCCTCCAAATACGATGATTTCACCAAATGCTTGAAAGACAAGGGCGCGATTTTTTACGGCGCTTTTTGGTGTCCTCACTGCCAGAACCAAAAAAAGATGTTTGGAAGTTCCGAGAAATTTTTGCCATATGTGGAATGCTCAACGCCGGATGGCCGGAGCCAATTGCCCTTGTGCAACGATAAAAAAATATCCGGCTATCCAACATGGGAGTTTGCCGATGGAAGCAGGGAAAGCGGAGAAGTGCCGCTAGAAACATTGTCTAAAAAAACAAGCTGCCCGCTTCGCCAAAGCGAAAGCGAAGTGAGCCCCTTGCCCAAATAATATGCTTTTGGAATATGTAAATAAAATCTCCGCGATATTCACGCTTTTCGCCCAAATTTTTTTGGTGTGGGCGTTGGTTTTAATGTTTTTCCCCAAAACAAGAAATTATATTTTAAATTTTTTCGGACGGCATGGAATGCTTTTAGCATTTCTGGCGGCAACGGCTTCCCTAATCTTGAGCCTTTTTTATTCGGACTACGCCGGATATGAACCCTGCAAGCTTTGCTGGCTTCAGCGGATTTTTATTTACCCTCAAGTAATTCTTTTGGGGATGGCGCTTTATAGAAAAGATTATAAAATTATTGATTACGCTTTGGCTCTGCTTTTTGTCGGAACCGTTGTTTCGCTTTACCATAATTATCTCTCTTTCGGGGGCTCGCCGTTTTTTAATTGCGATGCTCTCCAGTTAAGCGTCTCTTGCGCTAAACGTTATGTTTTTGAGCTGGGATATATCACTATTCCTATAATGTCTCTTACTTCATTTTTGCTGATGATATTTTTTTTAAAAATTCAAAAATTATACAACAAATGATTTTAAAATTCGCGCTTGCTGTGTTTTTGATTTTGGCGCCTTCGGGCGCCTACGCGAAAACCGCCACGCCGCCTCTGGAAATATCCGGCTGGATTCCATATTGGCGGACGGCCACGGGGACGGCCGACGCTTTGGCGCACATTGATTCTTTTAAAGAAATAAATCCATTCGGCTACACGGTCAAAAATGAAGGGACGCTTTTTGACGCTATGAAAATAGACGAGGAGCCGTGGACGACGCTTATCGCCGAAGCAAAAAAACGAAAGATTCGCATTATTCCCACCGTAATGTGGAGCAACACCGAAGCAATTCACCGTATTCTTTCAAATCAAAAAACACGCATTGCTCTTGAGGACGAGATTGCCTTGTTGGTTAAAGAAAAAGGGTTTGACGGCATTGATATTGATTTTGAAGGCAAAAAAGCGGAAACGAAAAATTATTTTTCAACGTTCCTTAAAGGCCTTTACCAGCGCATGGGAAAAAAGTGGGTGATGTGCACTATTGAGGCGCGCACACCGCTTGATTCTAGGTATGACACTATTCCCAAAGATATCCGATACGCCAATGATTTTGTCGCGATCAATAAATATTGCGACCGCGTGAGGTTGATGACTTACGATCAGGGTACGATAGATTTGCGCTTGAACAAATCGGCTTTGGGCCCCTATATTCCGATTGCCGATGCGAAGTGGGTTGAAAAAGTAGTGAATCTTGCCGCAAAAAATATTTCAAAAAAGAAGCTTATTATAGGCGTGGCGACTTACGGCTATGAATTTGACGTTAAACCTCTTGCGGAAGAAGGTTTTAGATATAATTTAATTTCGGCGTTTAATCCGAGATACGCTTTGGATTTAGCCAAGGACTTAGGGGTTTTTCCTCAAAGAAACATAGCTGGAGAATTAAGCTTTATGTACATATCCACCACAACAGAATCTTCGTCGCTTAAATTACTTTGGTGGAGCGACGCGGTTGCCATAAAAGATAAAATTAATCTTGCCAAAAAACTTGGGGTGCGAGGAATCGCGATATTCAAAATAGACGGCGGAGAAGACCCGGCCATCTGGGATATTTTGAAATAAAAAGTAATATGATATAATTATTCCACATTATGTCTTCTCAAATTGATGAAATCAAAAACCGCTTGGATATTGCGGAGCTAGTGGGCTCCTATATCAGGCTCCAAAAAGCTGGCGTGAATTTTAAGGCGCTTTGTCCATTTCACAACGAGCGGACGCCTTCATTTAATGTTTCTCCCGCGCGGCAGATTTGGCATTGTTTCGGCTGCGGAAAGGGAGGTGATATGTTTGAATTCATCCAACAAATTGAAGGAGTTGAATTTGGCGACGCGCTTAAAACTCTGGCCGACCGCGCCGGAGTGGAATTAAAAAGAGAGGACCCTCGTTTGAAAAGCGAACGAACCCGGCAGTTCGCGCTTTTGGAGGAAGCTTGCAAGTTTTTTGAATCCAACTTGGCGGTTAAACCGCCACTTGGCGGTTTAACCGCACTGGATTATCTCAAAAAGCGCGGCTTGCAAGATGAAACCATAAAAACTTTTCGTTTGGGGTACGCGTCGGACGAATGGCGCGCGCTCGGCGCGCATCTCAAGCAAAAAAATTTTTCCGAAAAAGATTTGGAAAATTCGGGCCTCGTGGTAAAAAGCGGGCAGGGTTATTACGACCGGTTTCGCGGCCGGATTATGTTTCCGATTTTTGATTACAGCGGGAGAGTTGTGGCTTTTGGAGGAAGAATATTGGAAGCTCCGACGAGCCAAGCTGTCGGAGCGACTGAAGCAGTCGCAAAATATGTTAATTCTCCGGAAACTTCGCTTTATCAAAAAAGCAAAATTCTTTACGGACTAAATTTCGCCAAAAGCGAAATTTTACGCGCGTCCGAATGCGTTTTAGTTGAGGGTTATATGGACGTGATAATGTCATGGCAGGGGGGCGTAAAAAACGTGGTAGCCGCTTCCGGAACGGCTTTAACCCACGACCAATTGAAAACAATAAGACGGCTTGCCGAAAAACTTATTGTGGCTTTTGATATGGACTCGGCTGGCGAAGGCGCTTCCAAACGCGGCATTGATTTGGCTTTGGCTGGCGGATTCGACGTCCGAGTCGCAGGGGCTTTGGACGCGGGCCTTAAGGACCCGGCGGATGCAGTCTATAAAAATCCGGCGCTTTGGCAAAAAGCGGTTTCGGCCTCGCGGCATATAGCGCAATTTTACATAGATTCGGCGCTAAAAAAACACAAGCCGAATTCTCCTGAAGCCAAGCGAGAATTTCAGCGGACTGTCTTGCCGGTTATATCTTCTTTGGCTGATTTAGAGCGCGCGCATTGGGTGAGAGAAGTAAGCAGGATTTTAAATATAAAAGAGGAAGCTGTCTGGTCGGCTTCCGAAAAAAATAAGCCAGCGGAGGGAACGGAAAATGTTTTTGAAAATTCAGCGTCAAAACCAAAAACCAGAAAAGAACTGCTCGAAGAAAAAGTTTTGGGAATTGTCGCGGAATATCCGGCGTTGGTACCCAAGCTTGACCCGGCGCTTAGCGCGTTAATTTCTTCTGGCTCCGACGGAACCGTCGTGGCAGGCGGGCGGACGGCAATTTTCGCGGAATTATTTCTTAGCGGCATAATAGACGCCGAGGCGGAATTGATAAAATGCCAAAGGGAGCTCAAAAAAGAATATTTAAAAGAAAAGCTGGCTTATTTGAACGCCCAAATAAGCAGCGCCGAAAAAACAGGCGAAGGAAACGTCGGAGATTTATTGGGAGAATTTCAAAAAATTTCTAAAGAACTTCACACGCTATGATTAAAAAACGAAAAATTAAAAAGAAAATAAAATCAAAGAAAACAGTTAAAAAACCGCCAGCTAAAAAAACTCCAGCGAAAAAAATTACCAAAGAGGGTAGTAGAGCAAAAGCTTCACTACCCTCCAAAGCCGAGCTAAAAAAAGAATTCAGCGAAGAGCGCGTTGAGATTTTGCTTAAAAAGGGGAAAGAGCGCGGTTTTTTAACTTACCCGGAAATTTTGTCCGCTTTCCCGCATGTTGAGTATAATGTTGTTTTTTTGGAGGATTTATACGGCCGTTTGGAATCAGCGGGTGTTGATGTTTTGGAAGGGCGGGAGCTTTTGGAACTTCCTCAAAGCGTCCAAGCTAAAGAAGAAAAGCCAGCCAAGAAAAAAGCAGGCCGTCGCGCTTTAGTTTTGGATCAAGACATCACGGCCGCGGATTCTGTGCAGATGTATTTGAAAGAAATCGGCCGGATTCCATTAATTTCCGCGGACGAGGAAAAGGAGCTCGCCCGCCGGATTGAAGCCGGCGATGAAGACGCCAAAAACCGCCTGGCGCAGGCCAACCTACGCTTGGTTGTTTCCATTGCTAAAAAATATGTGGGCAGGACTCCGCATCTCACCATGCTGGATTTGATTCAAGAGGGGAATCTCGGACTTTTTCGGGCGGTGGAAAAATTTGACTGGCGCAAGGGCTATAAATTTTCAACTTACGCTACCTGGTGGATTCGCCAGGCCGTAACGCGCGCCATTGCCGACCAGGGAAAAACCATCCGTATTCCGGTGCATATGGTGGAAACTATTTCAAAATACCAGCAGGTCAGGCGCCGCTTGACGCAAGATTTGGGCAGGGATCCTTTGGCCGAAGAATTGGCTGCGGAAATGAATATAGAGGTGGAAAAAATTCACCACATTCAGAAAATTTCGCAGGACACCGTTTCTTTGGAGGCGCCGGTGGGCGAGGACGATGAGGATTCAACGCTTGGAGATTTTATTGAAGACAAACAAATGCTTACTCCGGCGCAGGAAGCCGCCAGAAAACTTTTAAAAGACCATATCAAAGAAATTTTAGTGGATCTTATGCCGAGGGAGTATAAAATTTTGCGGATGCGCTTCGGCTTGGACGACGGCATTTCACACACTTTGGAAGAAGTGGGAAAGGAGTTCGGAGTCACCCGCGAAAGAATCCGCCAGATTGAAGCCAAGGCCATAGAAAGAATCCGCCAGCATCACAAAGTCATAAAATTGCACGAGTATTGATTTTTAGTCGCTTGAATTTATTGAACAGCCAGATTTGCTCTCACTCTGCCCCAACCGTAATCTTTATCTTTGCCAAACTTACCTAAATCTTTGGCAGTAGTAAATAACTTATTCTCTGCTTGGACTTGAGTGTAAGTCGGATGAGCGCTTTTAATAAGCGCTACCACGCCGCTTATCATCGGAGTTGCCATACTTGTTCCGCTCCAAGTGGCATAGACATTCAACAAAACGCTGGAATAAATACTTACTCCCGGAGCTGTAATATCCAAAGCATTGCCTCTGCCGGAAAAGCTGGCGACATAATCACTGCTATTAACGGCGCCAACGGTGGTTGAATAACTGATGCAACCGGGAATAGAAACGCCTGCGTTTCCGCTATTACCGGCAGCTACCACAACCAGAATCCCCTTATTCTTAGCGTAGCTAATGGCGTTTGTTAAATCAGGCAAGGCGCTGTCACAGAAACCTTTGTAAGTCCTAACGGTACCTAAACTCAAGTTAATTGCGTCAGCGCCGAAATCATCGCCATTTCCGTAAATACCGTCCGAACCGTTTATCGCCCAATAAATCGCGGCCACAACATCGCTAAAATAGCCGGAGCCGTTTTCATCAAGCACCTTACCGGCGATAATTCCCGCGTCAGGAGCCACGCCTTTTGCTTTAGGATCAATTCCGTCGGCGGTAATAATTCCCGCCACATGACTGCCATGGCCATTATCGTCCGTCGGGTCATTATCATTATTAACAAAATCTTTTCCTCCTAAATAACTAGAGCTTAGTTCTGGGTGAAGACGATTGTAACCAGTGTCTAAAACCACCACCTTTCTGCCATTTCCAGTGTTCCCATTGTTGTGAACAATAGTAGCGCCGATTTGCTGATTAGCGCTGGCGCTCGCCGCGCTGGGCCGGGGACTTCTCAAAATGTCTACTTCCTCATCGTCTAAAGCAAAAACTTTTATGTCCTCGGCGAGAGATAGAGATGCTGCTACTGCCTGCGGACAACGAAGAGCTTTTAATGTCTTTGCTTCTCTTACAACTTTGCAACCAGAAGAAAGCGCTTTGCTCTCCTCTTCTTCGTTATGAGCAATTACTCTTTTATGCGAATCTTCTTTATCAACGGTTACCCGGGCGCTCACCGCGCTCACAAGAGCGAAAACGGACAATAAGGCAACCGCCGCTACAAACTTATTAAAACTTGAAAATTTAGTCATAATCTAAGTGTATCAAACCCGATTATCTTCTGTCAATACCATTTGTTGATAACTTTACTGAACGTTTTTACTCCCTTTCTCGTTTTCTAGATGATTGAGGATTTTCAAAATCAGTTCGTTTTGCCGTTCCAAATGGAGAAGGATGGTTTCAATTTCCAGTTCGGCTTTAGTGTTTACTTCAAAATCAGCTTCCGCGCGGAATTCCGCATGCCGCCCCTGCAAATTTTGCCCCACCATAATCAAGGGCATTAAAAGTATCTGAATCATATTGGAAATAAAAAGCCAAAGGACGAAAGCCGGATAAGGGTCAAAGCGCAAAGTATCCGGAGCTAAAATATTCCAGCCGATCCAAAAAATTGTCCAAAGAAATATTATCAAAAAAAAGCCAGGCGAGCCGACCTTTTTGGTGATAAAAAACGCGAGCCTGTCCAGCTTGTTCAGCTTTTCTTGGCTCTCTATATTAATATTCCGCAGGGGCTTGCTCAAAGCCCTAAGCTCCTGCAAAGTTTTCGGCTTTTGCGCCATATGACTATTTTAACATAGCGTTGAATTTTTACTCAACTTTCACGTTTTTTATGATGACTGGTTCTATGGGCCGGTCTTGGGGGCCGGTGGGCGTTTGGCCGATTTTATCCACAACGTCCTGGCCGGAAATTACTTTTCCAAAAATTGTGTAATTGTGAGGCAGGGGATTATCCGCAAGCATGATAAAAAACTGGCTGCCGTTGGTATTTGGACCGGCGTTGGCCATAGCCACAACGCCCCTTTTATACCCAGCTTTAAAAGACGGAGTCGCGGGGTTTAATTCATCTTCAAATTGATATCCCGGGCCTCCCGTGCCATTGCCCAACGGATCTCCTCCTTGGATCATAAAGCCATTGATAACTCGGTGAAAAATAAGATTATCATAAAAACCTTTTTGGGCTAGCGTGATAAAATTCTGAACCGTTTTCGGCGCGTCGGCGTCGTATGTTTCAAATTTTATCGTTCCCATATTTGTTTCAATCGTGACTGTGCGCTTCTGGATTTTAGGCGTTTCCATATTATTTTTAATAAAAACGAAGTATCCCCCCGCTCCCAGAATCAATAAAACTATAATTGCTATTATATAATTCTGTTTCATCTGGCTCCCCGGGCAGGGATCGAACCTGCGACCGTCGCCTTAACAGGGCGCCGCTCTACCGCTGAGCTACCGGGGAATACTTCAATAATATACTATATAATATTAAAATATTTTTATCCACTCTCGCCGATTTGACAATATTTAAGCAAAATTTAAACTTAAAACAGATTGGCAGAAAATAAAAATACGGGAGGTAATCATCTTGAGTAAATCATTTCAGTGGCGCAAACAATTTTTAAGAAGAACAAACGGGAATTGCAATAAACATCCTAGAGAAGCCGGTTCTGAAATAAAGCAGGATAATTTTCATGAGCGAGCCGCCATATTGATTCTCGAGGAATTGATGTTCGCAGACAAAGTTTTCGCGTTCGTTGAAAGAAACAGAGGCTTGGACGGCGCCGGCATTGATTTCATCGTCGGGCGGCATGTTCGATGCGGAAGGAATGGGAGAATACTTCGTATTCATATCCAGCATAAACCTTCCATGCGGGCAGCTAGGCAATTTGCGGAGACTAATCCCTGCATTCCAATCTGGGTGTATAGGCTAGAGATGCCCGTATTAGAAGGGAAGATAGATATTTTAAATATCATTGTGAAGGTTCTTGCTATAGTTTCCTCTCCCCACGTCAAGATCTTTAAAGAAAAATTGGCTTACTTTGAAAGTCTTAGGGAAAAAGATTTACAAACAGCTTGAAAAATATTGCCGAAGTTTAGCTGGCGTTTCCACCTGTGGAAGCGCTTTTTTTATAGTTTGGTATAATAAAAGCATATACATTTTGTGTTAAAAAGGTCGATTTTAGGTTTATTTTAAGAGTAAATTATTATGAAAGCACTTCACAAAGTAACATTTATTCTGTTGGTGATAGGAGGACTTAACTGGGGCATCTGGGCGCTTTTTGGGTGGGACATCAGCGCGCTTTTGGGCGGAATGGATTCCACGCTGGCGAAATTGATATTTATCCTCGTTGGACTTTCCGCGATCGCGGAAGTCGCAACCCACAGCAAATCCTGCCGGTATTGCAAGCCGGAAGGCGGAATGTAATTCTGGGATTTTTGTTATTTAATTGTTGAGCGGAGCTGTTTACGGAACAACGGAGTGTTTTTATGCCCGTGGCTTTTTACGGCGTGGGCCATTGCCATCGGATACACTTCAGTCATACTGCCTGAAATCGTCAGAGTGCATTTCTTTTTGCTCGGAAATTTTCTGCAATCTGCCGTGACTCTTTTTCCTTTTGATGCCATTTTTTTAAATATTTTTAGAAATAAATTTCCTCGGCCTTTGTATTATCTGATTCTATATAGAATTTCAAAACTAAACAAGCGCTTGACACGATTTTAATACCTGCTATAATCTTGGCGGACAACAAAAACATTATAAGGAGGTAGAATTATGGCAAAAAGATATTCGACTTCTTCCGATGCGCTCTTGGAACGCTCGGTTAAAGAGCGCACGAGCGACGGGAAAATTGATTGGCAGGAGGTTCTTAAGGAAGTAAGTGAGGAAACCGGAAAGTCGCAAACACTGGGAGCGTTAAAAATGCGTTATCGCCGCTTGTTGGTACAAAACGGCGTAGAACGAAGCTCGCGCGCGGGCGATAAAACTTGGGAAAGGTTTAAGAAATTTTTTGATAACTTTCTCGACTCCAACTGGCGCATGCGTGCTCAGCTTGATGTTGAGAAAAGCAAGCGCCGCAACTCGGCCCAACTGGAGCTTTTGAAAAAAGAAAACAGAGAGCTCAAGGAAGAGATTGGGGGTCTTAAGAAAGAGATCAAGAGTCATGGCCCCATCCTCAAGTGGTATATACAGGCTCAAGAAGGCTTCAAGGTCGCTAAAGCAAAAAAAGCGCTTATCAATGAAGAATAAGTATAGCTATTCCAAGCCTTGCTAGTTAAAATCCAGCAAGGCCTTTTTTATTTTCTAGTATAATTTAAAGTATGAGCTTGCTCAATCGGCATTTTGGAAATTTTTCTTCTTATAAGAACTAATTAAACTGCTATACTTTGATGCCACAAAATGATTTATAATACTTAATATGAAAATAATACTTAGTTTTTTCGATAAATTGGAAGATAGTATTCGAGCCGCTCTTAGCAGACATCCCGCCATTTATGCTTTTATTGGCGCTGTCGCGATAGTACTTTTTTGGCGAGGGGTGTGGATGATTGCAGATGCCATCCCGTTTTTAACTGGCCCTGTTTCTATTTTCGTAAGCGTTACGATACTTCTTTTTACGGGGCTTTTTGTGTCGTTTTTCATTGGCGATGCTATTATTATCTCTGGGTTAAGAAAAGAAAAAAGGATGGATGAAAAAGTTGCTTATGAAATAAAAACGGAGCTTGATATATTAAATGACATACAAAAGCGGCTCAACGATATTGAAAAAGAATTGAAAATCTTTAGAGAAGAAATAAAAGGAAATGGCAAGTAATTCTGATTGTTGACACAAAGATTTTTCGGGTATATACTCAATTTATTGTCTTCAGTAGGAAAGGTCTGCCTACAGAGCAAGTTTTATCAGGTTAGCTAAAAAGTTAGATGGCTAAAAAGTTATATGTAGGGAGTCTTTCCTACGACACTAACGACGAAAGTCTCAAAGAGGCCTTTTCGCAAGCCGGTCCGGTGGATTCCGCTTCGGTCGTAATTGACCGCATGAGCGGCAGGTCTAGAGGATTCGGTTTTGTGGAAATGTCTTCCGATGCTGACGCCGAAAAGGCTATTGAGATCTGGAACGGCAAAGAGTTGGACGGACGAAAAATCACCGTCAACGAAGCCCGACCCATGACCGCTCGCCCGCCCCGTGGAGGTGGCGGAGGAGGCGGAGGCGGTTTTAGAAACCGCTACTAAATACTAATCCCCTCGACCTAGGTCGGGGGGATTAGTATTATTATAAAAATATGTGGAAACATTGGGTAAACGGCGTCTTGGGCCTTTGGATAATCCTCATGCCTTACGCGGGGTTGCCGGAAAATTTGCATAATCTGCTGATGGTAATCACGGGCATCGTGATAGCCGTGTTGGCTTTTTGGTCAGCTTCCGAAAGCCAAAAAATGATATAATGCGCTGAATGGAATCAGCGGACTATTTGGTTATCGGCGGAGGAATCGCGGGCACGACCGC
>MFHU01000015.1 GCA_001778695.1 Candidatus Giovannonibacteria bacterium RIFCSPHIGHO2_12_FULL_44_22
CACGAAGCGATTTATTACGACCTTTTGGTGGCGCAAGTAGGAGCGGTTAAAGTAAACACTAGGGATTTGATAGAATACGCTTTTAAAGAAAAGAAAGTCATAATCGTCTCGCCCACGTCATTTTTAGCATATTTGCAAACAGTGCTTCAGGGTTTAAAAGCGCTTCAGATTGAAGAATCGGCCAAAGAGATAAGAAAAAGAGTTGAAGAGCTTGGCAAGCACCTTTTGAGCTACGAAGATTTTATGAATAAAATCGGCAAAGGCCTTTCGCAGACGGTTGGGGCTTACAACAGCGCCCAAAAAGAATTTAAAAAGATAGACAAAGACGTTTTGCGGATAGCTGGTGCCAGCATGGAATACGAGCCGGCGCTTCTGGACAAGCCGGATGAGATGGAGTAAGATAGAAACCATTATGAAAATCGCGGTAATTGAGACCGGAGGGAAGCAATATTTGGTTTCCGAAGGGCAAAAAATACAGGTGGAAAAACTCCCGCAGAAATCGGGAGATAAATTTGATTTTGATAAAGTTTTGCTTTTGGTTGAAAATGACAAAATTGAAATAGGGAAGCCGTATTTGGAAGGTAAAAAAATACCCGCCGAGCTTCTGGAAGAAAAACGGCTCCCTAAAATCACAATTTTCAAATACCACTCCAAAACCCGCTATCGCAGAAAAAAAGGCCACCGCCAGCAAGTGAGCATGGTGAAAATCTTGAAAATCTAGTTATTTGCGGTTTTCCATAGCTTGCCTCAAAGTCATCTCGTCGGCGTATTCCAGCTCAACTCCTGTGGAAAGGCCGCGCGCCAAGCGGGAAATTTTTATTTTTTTTGATTTTTTAATTGGCTCCAGAATTTTTTCAACATAGCTCGCGGTAAACTCACCGAGCTTGGTGGTCGGAAGAGCCAAAATAATTTCTAAGGACGCCGGACGTCCACTTGCCCGCCCCGCCAACGGCGGGGGAACTCCGGCGTCCAAGTTTGCGCGCTCATAGAGCGCCTTCATTCTTCCTCGCGTCACGATATTCTCATCCGATGGGTCTATGATGCCGCCTAAAACATGGTAAAGCCCTTTATAAATTCCGGATTTTTCCATATTTAATAAATCGCTGTCGCGCTCCAAAACCATTATTTTATTATGTTCCCTGCGGGAAGCGGGCGAACAAAAACCGCAAACGGCCCCAATTCCCATAAAAGCCCGGAAACATTCGGCGCATCTTCTTAAATTTTTATCCAAATTTTCCAATAAATCTGCTAGTTTTTCGCGGTCTTTTTTGTTAAAATCCAAAAATGCCCAGACATATCTAGCGGCCTGCCTGGGACCCACGCCGGGAAGTTTTTCCAGAAGATTTCTTAGCTCAAGAAAATAATTCGGTTCCATTAATTCGGTTCCAAAGACGAGAAACTGGCTTTTTCTTTGTTGAAATAAAGAGTTGCTTTGCCGGTAGGTCCGTTTCTGTGTTTTTCTATCAAAAGATCGGCTTGGTTTGGCCTATCGGAATTTTCTTTAACCAAATCCTCCCTGTGAATAAATATAACTACATCGGCATCCTGCTCGATCGCTCCGGAATCCCTAAGGTCGGAAAGTTGGGGCCTTTTATTGGGCCTGGATTCAATCGCGCGGGAGAGCTGCGAAAGCGCGAGCACCGGAACATTCAATTCCCTAGCCAAAGCTTTCAAAGAGCGCGAAATTTCCGTAATCTGCTGAACCATGCTTTCAAATTGTGTTCTGGGCACCATCAGCTGTAAATAATCAACGATAATCAGGCCGAGATTTTTTTCGGCCTGAAGCCTTCTGGCTTTGGCGCGCATTTGTAAAATATTCGTTGAAACTTCATCGTCTATAAAAAGCGGTGCGCTGTTTAATCTGCCCATTGCGTCTCTGATGCTTTCAAAATCATCTTCCGAAGAAAGCCGCCCGGTGCGGAGGTGCCATAAATCCACCCGCGCTTCCGCCGCGATTAATCTGTCCACCAGCTGTTCTCGGGACATTTCCAGAGAAAAAATTCCCACTGGAATTTTTTCATTTAAAGCAACGTGCCTCGCGATATCCATAGCTAGGGCGGTTTTACCCAAAGAAGGGCGCGCGGCCAGCACGATAAAATCCGATTTTTGAAATCCGGAAAGTTTGTTGTCCAATTCTTTAAATCCCGTTGGCACTCCGCGCAAATTTCCTCCTCCGGATTTGTGGAGCCGATCAATCCTTTCCCACGCTTCGCCCAAAGCGCCAGCCACAGGCTCAAAACCTTTTATCAGCGACTTTTGGGCTATGGCAAAAACTTTTTTTTCAACCTCATCCATCAAAACCTCCACGTCTTCACCCTCTCTATATCCAAGCTGGGAAATTTCATGCGAAGCCGAAATGAGATCGCGCAAAATTTTCTTTTTGTGCACAATTTCCGCGTAATAAACAGCGTTGGAAGCCGTGGGAACGGAATTTACTAAAGTAGTAAGGCAGGAATTCCCGCCGGCTTCTTCCAATTTTCCATCAGCTTTTAAAGTATCGCCGACTGTCAAAACATCAATCGCTTTTTGCCTGTTGAATAAATTAATTACGGCTTCGTATATGATCTGATGCTCCCTTTTATAAAAATCTTCAGGCCCGAGCATATCGGACACTTCATCAATTACACCGCCGTCCAAAAGCAAAGAACCCAAAAGCGAAATTTCCGCCTCAATATTTTGGGGAGGCATTCGAGAAACGCCGAAGGGTGAAAAAACTTGAGCCATTATTTCCAGTTTATCCCGTTACATCTCTGCAACGCAAGCGGCAAAGTTGTGATTAAGGTGTGTAAAAATCTCAATCATGAGATGTAACGGGGTTTAAATTTGATCCAGTCGGCGTATCGTTGACTTGCCAGCCCAGGCGCCTGATGCGCTCGCGGATTCGGTCTGCTTTCTTAAAATCTCTGGTTTTGCGCGCCCTTTCGCGCTCTTTTAAGAGCTTGAGGGCTATTTCGGAAGGGGATTTGGCTTTTAGATTTTTAAACCCAAGGCCTAAAATTTCATCAAATCCATAAAGAGCGCTCAAAACTTCTTTAGGAGCGTATTTTTGGGTCCGCCGGCTGGCGGATTTGTTGTAATCTTTGATTAATTGCCATATTACAGCCAGCGCTTTCGTGGTATTCAGGTCGTCAAAAATAGCTTTTTGGAAATTCAAGCCAAAACTCTTAATTTTTTGAGACGCGTCGGAGCCCCCCGAGTTTCGAGGGAGGGTTAAGCGCGAAGAAAATGAAGAGTTTTGGTGAAGAGAAAAAATAAACTCATAAAGTCGGTCCAGCGCCACCTGTGCCGCTTCCAAACTTTCCCAAGTAAAATTAAGCCGGGAACGATAGTTGGCCGAAAGCGCAAGGTAGCGAAAGGCTATGGGATTAAAACCGCGACACGCCAAATCGCGGAGCGTAAAAACATTACCCAGAGATTTTGACATTTTATTTCCATCCACAAGCAAATGCTCTCCCTCCACAAAATATTTTACAAACCTTTTTCCTGTGGCTCCTTCTGATTGCGCGATCTCATTTTCATGGTGCGGAAAAAGCAAATCAACTCCGCCAGCGTGAATATCAAAACTTGCCCCAAGATATCTCATACTCATCGCGGAACATTCTAAATGCCACCCTGGTCGGCCCGGCCCGAAAGGGGATTTCCAAAATGGTTCACCCTTCTTTGCGTATTTCCAAATAACAAAATCTTTCCTGTCGCTCGGCTTCGGATTTGCCAGCTGGCCGTAAGATTTGAATTTTGAAATATTAAAATAAATTCCATCCTTAGCCTGATACGCAATCTTTTTTTGGAGCAACTTCTCTGCCATCTTAACCATCTCTGGAATATGCTTGGTGGCTTCGGGATATTTCCAGGATTTTTTAATATTTAATTTATTTAAATCTTCAAAAAAGGCTTTTTTATAGGGCTTTGAAAAATCGTCGATATTTTTGCCTGCCTTTTTTGCTCCGGCTATTATTTTATCCTCAATATCGGTTATATTCATTATTTCTTTAACTTTAAAACCGCTCACCTCCAAAACCCTTTTTAAAACATCCTCAAAAACATAAGTGCGCAGATTGCCGATATGGGCGTAGTCATAAACTGTGGGTCCGCAGGCGTAAAACCCAACCGAGCCCTTTTTTATGGGCTTAAACGGCTCTTTTTTTCTCGTTAAATAATTATAAATTTTCAGATTCACTATTTTACTATTGTACTATAAATCCCTTTTTGAGATAATGGGGTAAATGAATTGGTTAAAGAAATCCGGTTGGTTAGTTGTAGCCGTCATTGTTTTAGCGGTCGTGTTTTCTATAGGCTTCTATTCAGGCCTGAAAACATCGCTGGAGAGCCAAACGGCTAAAATATTGAACGCGACGCCACAGATAAACGCAAACAAGGAAGAGGTGGATTTTGCGGAATTTTGGCACGCCTGGAATATCGCTGAAGAAAAATACGTAAATATAGATAAAGTTAAAAGGCAGGATATGGTTTATGGGGCGATTTCCGGAATGGTGAAATCTCTGGGGGACCCCTACAGTGTATTTTTTAATCCGGAGGAATCAAAAATTTTCAAAAGCGACATAAAGGGCGAATTTGAAGGAGTGGGAATGGAAATTGGCATAAGAAAAGAAATCCTTACAGTGGTCGCTCCGCTTAAGGGTTCGCCGGCTGAACGCGCCGGAATTCACGCTGGAGACAAGATTTTTAAAATAAACGATAAAATTACGCTTGACCTTACTGTGGAAGAAGCTGTGCGATTGATTCGCGGCCCTAAGGGCACTAAAGTTAAATTGACTATCGCCAGAAATGGAGATGAAGAAAGCCGGGTAATTGAAATAGAGCGCGACGTGATAAAAATTCCAATAATAAATACAGCAACCAAAGAAGTCGTAACTCAAAAGAGCGGAGAGAAAAAACCGGAGGATTTGGGCGATATTTTTGTAATTAAACTTTATAATTTTTCGGAAAATTCTCCAGGGAGTTTCAGAAGCGCGCTCCGAGAAATGATTGAAAAGAACCGAAGCAAATTAATAATTGATCTTCGCAACAATCCGGGAGGATTTTTGGAGGCCTCTGTGGATATCGCCAGCTGGTTTCTGCCTCAAGGAGACGTTGTGGTTACTGAAAATTACGGCGGACGGGCAGAAAACAAAACGCATCGCAGCAAGGGCTACAATATTTTTAAAAATTTGCCGATGGTCGTTTTGGTCAACCAGGGTTCGGCTTCGGCTTCTGAAATTTTGGCTGGCGCCTTAAAAGACCATGGTAAAGCAAAGTTAATTGGCGAAAAAACTTTTGGGAAGGGGTCGGTGCAGGAATTTTTGCCGCTTACCACGGACACTTCCCTAAAAATTACCGTGGCTAAATGGCTTACGCCCAACGGTTATTCCATCTCCGAAGGCGGGCTTACGCCGGATTTTGAGATAAAACCAACCAAAGAAAACATCGCGGCCGAGAGAGATCCGGTTATGGAGAAAGCTATTGAAATACTTAGAGCAATGTAATTTTATGCGCGTGATTTTACTAAAAGATGTGGCTAAGCTGGGCCGGAAAGGGGACACCAAAGATGTTTCCGACGGATACGCGCGCAATTTTTTGATTCTGCAAAATCTTGCTTCTCCAGCAACACCGGAAAATATAAAAAAAGCGGAAGAAGAGTTAAAAAATAAAAAAGTTCAAAAAGAACATGAGTACGAAGGACTCCACGCGCTTCGTTCGGCTTTAGCCGAACGGGGGATAACTATAAAGAAAAAATCGGACGCCAAAGGTAATCTTTACGCTGCAATTTCCGGAGAGGAAATTATTGAGGCGCTGAAAAAACTGGATTTTCCGGTTCCAAAAAATTTGAAAGCCAAAATGATAATATTTGATTCTCCCATAAAAACAATCGGCCCACATGAAGCAAAAATCATTTTGGAAAAAGAAGAAATTAAATTACAGATACTTTGTGAACCGAACTCTTAGAGCCATCAAATCTGATTTTTCGTTTTAGTTCGTGTCTCACAACGCCTTCTTTCACGGCGTAAATCGTGTCGTCTTTACCGATGCGGACGCCCGCTCCGGGGATAAACTTGGTGCCCCGCTGGCGCACCAAAATAGCGCCCGGCTTTGCTTTTTCGCCAGCGTAAAGCTTAATCCCGAGGTATTTGGGCTGCGAATCTCTTGCGTTTTGCGATGACCCTCCCGCCTTTGTATGCGCCATATAATTCTATTTTACTGATTTCGTTGAAGCAGTCAAGACCGTAAATTCTTTTGATAAAATCTTCTGCGATTCAATCTGGACGCGGAGGGCGGGGGATAGGGTTTTTAAGATTATTTTTAATTTTTTATCGTCGGCTTCAAGTATTTTTTGCCATTCGTTTTCCATGCCCGCGGCGGTTAAAATTTCTTTTACTTTATCAAAATCGTATTTAAACCTCTGCTGGAGCTTTTTGGAAATATAATATCCGCGCTCGTCAAACACGCGCTCCAGTTTATTGGCCTCCATATAAGATTTAATAGCTATCTGAAGCTCTGCCAAGCGGTCTTCATTTTTTGAATCAACATTTTTTATTTCAAAATATTCTTTCAAGGCGCTTTGCAATTGGGCTTCGTCAAAATTTTGCTCTTCTTTTTTATATAAATGCTTCCAGGCGGGGCAGATCTGCTTATACGGGCAATAATCACAAAGTTTTGAGACCACTGGCGGAAAATTATCTTCTTTAACGCTTACTTCTATTATTTTTATAGTTTGAAGCGCAACTTCCTTTGTTGTTTCCAGCGCTTCTTTGGTGCGCGTGGAGGAAATTTTTTCATTATGCTTTAAAAAATAAAGAGAAAGTTTTATTTTCGCGGGATTCGTCCCGGGCCATCTTCGCATCAGCGCCATGTGATAAAGCGACATTTGAAAATCCATATCCGCCGCCTCCTGCGAGGGGAGCCGGCGACTGGTTTTATAATCAATAATTTCATACTCGCCTTCGCCGATTTTATCCACGCGGTCAATAATTCCGGCCAAGATATGGGCTTGGCCTCTTTCATCCAGCAATAAAACTTCAAAATGCGATTCCGTATCCACCACGGAAAAATTCCATGGCGGGTTATTTTTATAGAAATTTTTTATCATGCCCTTGCCGCTTTCTTCGTAAACTTGAACGAGTTCCACAGGCAATTGTTTTGAAGATTTGCCTGCGGATGATTTCCAATTTTCCGAAAAATGCCCCAAGACTTCGTCTAAAGTAGGAAAAAGGGGATCATGCGAAAATATAAATTTCATTGCCCCATGTACTGAACTTCCGAACATAGCCTCGGGAGATCTCGGCGCTTTAATTTTATCAATTATCTGAAATTTGAATCTCTGCGGGCATTGCTTAAAAGTATTCAGTGCTGAATATGAAGTGCGCATGAGGGGAGTGTAGCAAAAATGGCCGTTTTATTCTATAACCAACGTCGCACAATGTTGCTTTTGCGACATCATTACTTATTTAGAGTTAAAGGGATTTATACTATTTTGTAAGCCCTTCATAGTATCCAAAAATGGTTGCCAAAAAAGATTAATCCAGATATTCCAAAAATAATTAAAGATTGCGGAGAAATAATTATCCCAAAGTTGTCCAAGCCACCGCCCCAAAAATCCGAAATTGTCCCGCAGGACGGAGTTGGAAAACAGCGAATTTAAAGACACTCCCAAAAGGCTAAGTATTATGACCAAAAGCACTGCTATGATAATTATTTGAATAAAACCTTGTTTTGGTTTCCGCATTGTTTTTTATTTATAAATAATTTAATGGATTAAGATACCCTCCATAAGGCAGAACTCCGCAGACACGGCTTTGCCTAAGCTGAACGGTTCGGGCGTCGTAAACTGTAAAATGAAGGTGCGGACCGGTAGTGTAACCGGTATTTCCACTATAACCTATTATATCGCCGCGCGCAATTTCTTGGCGAGGACTCACGTGCACAAGGGAAAGATGAGCGTAAAGCGTAGCCAGTTTGTTGGGATGCTCAATTAAAATCCATCTGCCGTAGGAACCCCTTGGGCAAATGTAATCCGTGTTGCCCGTAGCTTTCACAATTCCTCCTTCAGCAGAACGCACAGGCGTCCCCACTAGAGCCCTAAGATCAATGCCATTATGCCCATTGCTTCCATAAACATCGGTGTATTTGGAAAAATTAGTCAGCCCAAATTCCTGTGTAAGCACTCCCCTGTCTATAGGATTAAGTAAAATTCTGTTGCCGAAAGCCGGCAGAGTGCTAAAATCTATTTGTTTTTTTAAATCGTTTTCAATAAGCCGGATTTCATCGTAAATTTCCGCGCGGCGCTTTTCGCGCTCTTTCAATAATTTTTGGTAAAGCGCCTCCTGATTTTTGGTTGCAGAAAGCAAATTGGTTTTTTCCGCCCTAGTGTCTTTTTGTATTTCACGCTGATTTATGAGATCATTTTGCAGATTTTTTAAATCTTTGCGCGCTGCTTCGGCTTTCTTTTTTCTACCTTCCAAATCAATCTTTAGGATTTTTAATTCTTCATAATTTTGCCGGACGCTAAAATCTAAATTTCTTATTTTTTCAAGCTCGTCAAAAAAACCGGATAAGGAATCGTACTTTAAAAATATCTCAAGCATATCGTAATTTTCCGTCTTACGCAGACTATCCAATATCCTAGCTAAGTTTTCCTGGCGGTTTTTTATGGAATCTTCCGTATTCAAAATATCCGCGCCTAATTCCTTAATCTCCAATTCCTTTTTGGCGATGCGTTTTTGGGTTAGGGTTATTTGAGCATTAAGTTTTTTTACTTCGGAATCCAGACGTTTAATTTCTCCGCTTAAAGTTTTGGCAGTTGATTCGGCTTCATCAATACTTGTTTGGTACTGCCCGATCTCCTCCTCCAGTTTTTTAATTTCCTGATTTTTTTGGTCAATTTGCTGTTTTAAATCATCGACCGTGGCGGCAAATACTGAAAACGCCGGAGCAAAAAACGCGCCTAAAAAAACTAAAACTAAAATGCCGGATTTCACAATCTTCGCCATAGCCCTATTTTAGCATAGAAATTGCCGATTCAACGCGAGAAATTGCCTTTTTTTGCCCCAAAATCTCCATAATTTCAAATGGCCCAGGCGATGCCTTTTTGCCGGTGAGCGCAACACGCAATGGCCAGAGTAGCTCTCCCCTATCTCCCGCCTTTCCGGCGGGCAAGTTTCCAGCTTTTTCTAAAAATATTTTTTCCAGATTTTCTTTACCGAAATTCTTATCGCTAATAGATTTTAAAATTTGTTTTGAAGTCTCCAGTGATTTTTTAATCTCTGCATCACTTATCTGCTTCCATTTCAGTAGCACGGCGTCATATTCAGGCTCTTTGAAAAAATAATCAGTACGCCCCGGCAATTCGGAAAGTTTTTTTAGCCGCGGCTGTTCCAAAGCGATAATTTTTTCTAAATCTAAATGGTGTCCGACACCCACTTGGGTGTCGGACACCCAAGTGGGTGAATACGGTTTTGCCAGCTCCAGAAGCTCACGGGGCGATTTTCTGCGGATATACTCTCCGTTCATCCAGTCCAATTTCGTCATATCAAAAATCGCGCCAGCCTTTTGAACGTCTTCGAGTTTAAATGCTTTAATTAAATCTTCCAAAGAAAAAATTTCCCGATCGGATTTGCTGGGGTGCCAGCCTAAAAGCGCCACAAAATTTAAAATGGCCTCTTTAAGATATCCATCATCCAAAAAATCTTTAACTGCCGTATCCCCTTCTCGTTTGGAAAGCTTGGCTCGATTTTTATTGAGCAATAACGGTAAATGGGCATATTGGGGAAGTTCCCAGCCAAACGCCTTGTGCAAAGCGATGTATTTCGGCATTGAAGAAATAAATTCATCGCCCCGGATAACATGAGTGATTGCCATGTCATGGTCGTCAACCAAATGGGCAAGATTATAAGTCGGAAAGCCGTCCGATTTTAAAATAATAAAATCTTCCTGCGTTTTATTTTTGATCTCAATCTCGCCATGGATAATATCGGTGAATTTAGTTGCGCCGTCTTCGATTATTCTAAAACGAATTGCACCATTGTCTCCGTAAGCCGCGCCCTCGGCCACTAATTCTTTAGCGCATTGTCTATATCTTTCCAAGTTATCAGATTGCCGAATCGGCCCCTCGTCAAAATCCAAGCCGAAAATCCGCAACGTTTCAAGAATATTTTGTTCGGCTCCTTCCACTAAACGCGCGCGGTCGGTATCTTCTATGCGCAAAATAAACAGGCCTCCGTTTTGCTTTGCAAAAAGATAGTTATAGAGCGCAGTGCGAAGCCCGCCGACATGTAAAAACCCTGTTGGGGACGGAGCAAACCTTGTGCGTACTTGACTCTGTTTCATGTTGGGTGTATTATATAAATTAGAGTAGAAAGGGGGCTTTTATGGCTTTTGTGAAGAGAAAAGGTGGGTACATTTTGTCAGGTACGGTAGTCGGTTTTTTGCTGGTAATATTGGTAAGTACGCCCATTTATGTCATCGGGCATATTCTTAAAGGCGATTGGAGTTCACTGCCACCTTTCATTTATAACAGCGAAGCCATTGTTATCACAGCTATAGTATCTGGACTTGGCGCCATTTTTGGCATGGGCTTATACTATTTTGAAAATCGCTAGCTAATAGATGCCGCGCATGCGGCTTTTTTGTTTTCCAATCTCCTTTCATTATATTTTCCCAATGCCAAAAATCATAGTGTATATTTTGACCTATCGGTTTTTTTGTATACTATAGATTTATATGCCAAAACATCGGCCTATTTACTTCAAAGACCCCAATATAACCGAACAATATAAAGCGCAGATAAAAAGGTTTGTGGATAAACACCCAACCGCGACTTCCATATCTAAGGCGGTCTTAGCAGTTGCCTTGCTTGGCGGCGCTATTACCGTTGCTTTTGTTGCTCCGGGACTAGTAAAAATCTTAGGGAAAAACGCCGCAGCGCACAAAAGAGAGCAGAAAGAACGCTACCGAAAATTGTGGGAGCGTTTTTATACGCTTAAAAAACGTGGCCTATTTGAACTTAAAAAAGAAAATAGCGATGGATCTTTATTATATCAGTTTACCGAAAAAGGACGTTTGGTTAGTAAAAAATTTTTATTGGAAACCTTGGAAATAGAAAAGCAGCAAAAATGGGATGGCAAATGGCGGGTAGTATCATTTGATATTCCGGAAAAATATAAATTAGCCCGGCGCGCTTTCCAGCAAAAATTGCGAGAACTTAATTTTTTCCCTCTTCAAAAAAGCGTATGGGTTCATCCTTTTCCGTGCGAAAGCGAAGTTAAATTTTTATGCGATTTGCTTCAAATAAATCCGTTCGTTGAGATTTTTGTCAGCGGAGAAATTACAAATGGCAAATTGATTTATTATTTTCAGGCTATCATCGCTTAATAGTTTAATGCCTTATAGTGTATATTTTGACCGATCGGTTGTTTTGTATACTATACTATTAACTAAAATTTTCAATTAGATTTGGCTGAGAATTTAATTGAAATAGAAAAAATTATTCATGAACGCCCAATTTAATAATTTCTTTGGCGATTTTTTCAGCGGCGTCCAAACGGGCAAATCCTTGCGCGGCTAGCTTCATTTTTGATTGCCTAGCCGGATCGCCCAAAATTTTATCAATTTCCGCAAGCAGAAGATGCGGGGTAAGGTTGGTTTCTTCTATCACCTGGCAACCGCCAAACCCGGCGTAGGCATAAGCGTTTTCCCGCTGATGATTCTGCGCGGCAGTTGCTAGGGGGATCAAAATAGCCGGCACTCCCCAGGCGGCGATTTCAAAAATCGCCGAGGAAGAACGGGAAACTATTAAAAAAGCGACGCGCGAAGCATCTCTTAATTCGCCTTCATCCAAAAATCCGTAAGAATGGTATCTGGTCTTAAATTCGCTTCCTGCCAAAATAACTCCAGCTCTTCCCGAAACATCGGCCAGATTATTTTTACCAACTTGATGGATAATTTGATATTTTTTCACAGCTTGGTCCAGTATGGTTAAAATGGTTTCATTGATGCGCTCCGATCCTTGAGAACCGCCCAAAACCAAAATAACTGGCAGATTTTCTTCCAATTTGAAATATTCTATGGCTTCTTGGGCATTTCCGCCGATAACCTGCAGGCGGATTGGGTTCCCGATGACGGCGCTGTTTTTATCTTTAAAATAACCGGCTGATTCCGTGAAAGAAAGTGCGATGCGGTCAGCCCACTTGCCGGCCCATTGATTGACCAGCCCCGGCACTATATCAGATTCATGGATAATTACCGGAATTTTCAAAACGCGCGCCGCCAACAATGTTGGAAAACTGGCATATCCTCCTTTTGAAAAAATAACGTCAGGCATTAGAAGATAAAGCCGCCAAAAAGCCCAAAAAACGCCAAAAATAGTTTTTAGAGTGTCCGGCAGATATCTCAAAGAAAAATATCTTCTCATTTTTCCGGCCGGAATTTTTATGAATTTAATATTTTCACGAACCAAAAGTTCTTTATCCAAAGGGTCGTTCGAAACAAAAAAAAGTTCGAGCCGCGCGATATTTTCTTCTTCGGCTTCTTTTTTTAAAGAGCGGGCGACCGCGATCAAGGGATAAAAATGCCCGCCCGTGCCTCCGCCTGTTAAAATTACTTTCATGCTCTTTTTTTTGAAATATTAAGAATAATGCCAACTTCGGCCAAAGTGAGCGCCAAAGCCGTGCCGCCGTAACTCACAAAAGAAAGCGGAATGCCGGTAAGCGGCAGGAGCCCAACTATAGCCGAAATATTTATTAACGCCTGAAACATAATTAAAAATAAAATTCCCGCGACCAAAAACTTTCCAAATAAATCCGGCGCCCGGCTTGCCGTCCAAATCCCTCTCAAAAAGAACAGGAGAAAAAGCGCCAGTAGTGTAATTCCGCCCACAAAACCAAGCTCTTCGGCGACCACGGCAAAGATTGAATCCCCTATCGGTTCAGGCAGATAATTGAATTTTTGGCGGGATAATCCGAAGCCCCTTCCCCAAAAACCGCCGGAACCCGCGGCAATCAAGGATTGATTAATCTGATAGTTCTTTCCCTGCGGGTCATTGGATAAATTTAAAAAAACTGTCAAACGGTCCAGCCTGTAAGGCGCGATTGCAATAAGTATACTTATAATAACTAAGCCGATAAGAGAAAGCAAAGCCATTTGTTTAAAATTTCCGCCGCTTAAAAAAAACATGAATAAAATAGACACCAAAAGCACGCCCAGGGTCCCGATATCCGGCTGTAAAATCAAAAAGGAAGCGATGAAAGCGCTCATAATAAGAAACGGTAAAAAACCGAATTTAAACGAAGAGATGGCTTTGGATTTGGATTCCAGCCAGGTAGCTAGATAAATAACATAAGCTAATTTCAAAAATTCAGCTGGTTGAAAAGAAAAAAAGCCAAGCGCTATCCAGCGCCGGGCGCCTCCGTGATAAAGCCCGATGCCCGGCACAAACACCAGAAACATCAAAAAAAAAGCCGCGAGCAGAAGCAGTAAAGCATATTTTCTCCACATTAAATAAGGCACGCGGTAAGCCGCGTAAAGCAAAATTAATCCTGGAATTACTCCGACTAATATTTGATGCAGAAGATAATAATAGGGATAACCGAATTGCGAAACTGAAATGCCCAAAGACGCCGAGGCTAATATAAAAAGGCCGAAAACCAAAAGCAGCATGGCTAAAGTGAAAAAAATTTTGTCGTAACTGCCGGCGCCGCGCATATCAATTCTTTTTTCGTAAAACCAAACCATGCCTTTTTATAGCGAGCTTACCTCCGGATATTGCTAAATTTCCGGAAATAATCAGAGCGCGAAGCCCCGAAGCGTAGCGGTAAGGATTGCCATAGGTCGCCTGGTCTTTAAATTCCTCCGGATGGAAAATGGCGATGTCGGCGATATTTTTTGGCTTGAGTATCCCACGGTCTTTGAGGCCCAAAGCTTTAGCCGGCAAAGAAGTCATTTTAACAACTGCTTCGGCTAAAGAAATTTTTGCTTTTCCAGAAATTACGCTGAAAAATCGCGGAAAAGCGCCAAAAGAGCGCGGATGCACTAAATCTCCGAAGTGCTTGAAATCAACGTCGTATCCAGCGCCGTCGCTGGATATCATGCCTCCCTGCTCGGCCACCGCTCTTAAAAGATTCCCGCCGCTTAGAGTTTTCCCGAATACGGAGGCATTAAGCTCGTTGATTTTTAAAATTTCCAAAATCAATTCTTCCACTGGCATGCCGGAATGTTTTGAAATTTCTTCCAAAGTTTTCCCCACCAAGCTTTTGTCTTTAAAAGCTGAAGCGATTAAAATCCTGTCTGCGTGTAAAGTCGCGCTTTTTAATTCATTGATTGTCTTTTTGGAAATTTCCTTGTCCGAAATCATTTTTAAAATTTCTTTGTTCGCCCCGATTTTTGCCCATGAAGGCAAAAAGGAAACAAGCGCCGATCCGGTCCGGAGATACGGAAAAATGTCAAAAGTTATATCAACTCCGTCGCTTTGGGCTTTTTTAAAAATTTTTAAAGCGTTTTCAAAATCCTTCCAAGCGTCCCGGCCGATGGCTTTAAGGTGCGAGATAACCGTGCGTGCTTCGCTAGCTCTAGCCAAGAAAACCGCTGCCGAAATAGACGGCAGAAAATTTTTACCTTCGTCTTTAAGATGAATTTTATAAAGCCCGCCGTATTTTTTTACAACTTTAAGCAAAGCTATAATTTCATCATCCGCGGCCGAGCTTCGCTCGGCGAAAGAAAAATTACTGCTCATGCCCCAAGCGCCCTCTTTCATAGCGCCTTCAAGTAAAAAAATCCTCTCTTCCAAAGTTTTGGCGTTTCTTTTTAAGGTTTCCTGTCCTACCAAAGTAGCCACGTTTAAACCAACGCCCAAATTTTCAATATTGTCATAATATTCAGCTAAAGAATTCCAATTGATCGGCACGGAGAATCCGGTGGTCCAGCGTTCTAGTTCCGTTAAAGATTCGCGTTTGGATACCGGCGCCAGAGATTCTCCGCAATTACCCAGTAAAATTGTGGTTACTCCCTGCCACAAAAAACTTTCCTGCATAGGCAAAGAAAAAAGCGTCCCGTAAACATCGGAGTGGTTCGTAATGTCTATAAAGCCGGGGGTAACGTAAAGATTTGTGGCATCAATAATCTGATCGGCCGTCTCGCCCGCTAAATTTCCTATTTTTTCTATGCGATTGGCGGAAATCCCTAAATCAGCAACGTAGGGTTCGCCTCCCGCGCCGTCCAAAATAGTTCCGTTTTTTATCAAAATTGAAAACGCCATAATAATTTTATTATAGCACGCTGACGAGATGTACGATCATGCCTAAAATCGCGAAAACAATACTCAAAACCCAAAAACGCATAACCACCTTTTCGGCTGGCCAGCCTATGGCCTCAAAATGATGGTGAATCGGAGCGACCAAAAAAATTTTTCTGCCGAAAAACCGTTTTGACCCCAGTTGGATAATTACCGAAAGCGATTCCAAAACCAAGGGGAGCGCAATAATGGGCAAAACAAAAATTGCGTTGGTTAAAAAGGCCACAACGGTAAGAGCGGTGGTAAGCGCCATAATGCCGGTTTCCGACATATAAAAACGGGCGGGCGGGATGTTGAACCATAAAAATGCCAGAATTGAGCCGACGATAACCGAAGCGAACGCGGCAAGATTTATCTGATTTTGAAAAAATGCAATGCCGGCGTAAGCAGAAAAAATGGAAGCAAAAACCCCGCCGGAAAGGCCGTCTAAACCGTCTATAACCCCGCCCGAAAAAACCGCCCACATTACCAAAATAAAAAACGGAATAAAATAAATTCCCAGATGAAAATCGCCCAATCCGGGGATAAAAACAAAATCTTTGCCCAATTTAAAATAAAACCAATATGCGCCCAGAGCGGCGATCAGCGTGATTAAAAAAATACGCCTGGTAAAAGTGAGCCCGCCTCCGCGATAAGCCCCTTTTTGAAAAACCAGCATAAGGTCGTCCAAAAGGCCGACTATCGCGCCGGCGAATAAAATTCCCAAGGGCACCCAAGTTTGCTCCCGCGAAAGAAAATTTAATTTATAAAAAAGTTCGTCCGGGAAAATTTTGGGAAGAATCCAAAAAATAAGGGCTAAAATTATGGTCGTCGCCCAGACCAAAATTCCGCCCATCCGTGGCGCTTTGGTTTCCCGCTCTTTATGGAGCGCGTTAAAAATCGGCGTGGGCGCTCCATCGGGCGCCATAGCGCGCGCGTCTTTTCTCCAAAGTTTATACTTATAGAGGTAATGGGTGAGAATCGGCGTCAGCGCTATTCCCACAAAAAATGCCAGCCCCCCAAGCCCTAGAACTTTATAAGTATTCAAAATCAAATCCTGCTGCATATTTTAATTATAGCGCAATTTTTTTTAAAAAATAAGCCGGTTTTCGCCGAGATTCAATAAGAGTCAAAGCGAAAACCGGTTGTTACAATGTCATCACAGCCAAAACCGTAAGGGCCAGAACAAGAGCCATGCTCGCCAAAAACAATCCCCATTTCTTATCATCAGACATATTGCCTCCACTTAGGCCCAAAACGTTGATATTTATACTTCTAACCCTATTATAAGGGTTTTTTAGTTTTCAGCCATTCAAAAATAACTTTAACATCTTCAAATCTTCCCTTCTCCGAAGAGGCCAAAACCACTATTCCCAAAGGGTGGCCGATTGGATATTCAACAATAACTAGCAAATTACCGCCCGCCAAATCGGTGTATCCGGTCTTTGAGCCGATAAGCGGGGTGAGCTCCGGCCCCAGTTCGTTTGTAAATTTAAAATTATGTTTTATACCCTCTTTGGAAATAATCTCGCTAATCGTGCCCAATTGCCATAGGGGCGAACCTAAAGACGCTTTAGCGATTTTTAATAAATCATTCGCAGACCCGTAACCGCCCGCGAGTTCCAGCGATTCATCCAAGCCCCAGATGTTGTAAAATTTCATATTTGCCGCACCCAGCCGCTCCGCCTTTTTTCGCATCAAATCCAAGAACCATTCTTCGGCCTGTTCTTCGGCAATCTGATTTTTTTCTACAACATATTCATAAAGCGCGGTAACGGCGTCGTTGGATGATTCCGCCATAGTCATGCTAACCAAATCTTTCACTAAAAAATGCTCGCCGATTCTCAAAGAGCTCGGTTCCGGAGTGAACACCGCCGTTTTAGAAACCGCAGTTTCTTCGTCTAAAGAGGCATAATCTAAAACCGCGAACAGGGCGACGATTTTTGTAATGCTGGCCAAAGGCAGGGTTTCACCGGAATTTTTGGAAAATAAAACTTCTCCGGTAAGCAAATCCTGCGCTAAGGCGGACTTGGCTTCTATTTTAGGCGCCGGCGAATTTTTTTCCGGTCCGTCAGCTGGTGGATTTTTTACTTTCGATAAATCTACCTTGGGAGCAGGCAAATATAAAAAAATTAAAAGCAGAGCAAGCGCGCCAAAAAAAATATAAAATTTATTGAATTTCATCCAGTTTTTCTTTATAAGAACCGTAGTCCGGAAGCTGGGAAATGGAAGTTAGCCCGAAAAATTTAAGAAAATCCGTTGAGGCCCGATAGAGATACGTTCTGGAATCTTTGGCGTTCCGAACGCGTTCAATTAATCCGCGCATCAGAAGATTTCTTATTATAAAAGAAGAATTGACCCCGCGGATATAATCAATATCCATGCGTTTCACCGGACCTTTATAAGCGATAATAGTAAGCGCTTCAAGCGCCGCGCGGGTTAGCTCGCCGGCGAATTCTTCCTTGGCAAAATCTTCCACCAGCTTGGAAATTTCTTTGGAGCTGACCAAAGAAATTTTGTCGCCATCGCGCAAAATCGTAATAAAATGCTCTCGGGAGAGGTGCTTTTCTAATTCCTCAAGAGCCAATTTTATTTCGCCGTCGCTTTTTTTGGTGAGCGCGGACAAGCGAGAAATACCTAACCCCTCGCCGGAAACAAAAAGCAGTGCTTCAATTTTTTTAGCTAATTCACCCATTTTTTTTAAGCGAAATGCCGCCGAATAATTTTTGCTGGTCTAATATCAGCCAACCCT
>MFHU01000016.1 GCA_001778695.1 Candidatus Giovannonibacteria bacterium RIFCSPHIGHO2_12_FULL_44_22
TTTACAATAGACTCTCCGGTGTTTTTCCTAAGCAGAACTACAAACGTTTACGGTATTATATCGTAACAAGTCGTTCCAGCAGCAACAGCGCAATCCGCGGTACCGCCATCAAATCCCAAAGTACTATTTGCGCCGGGAAGCGCCGGGTTTGTTGCTTCTTCTAAAGCCGCGCCCAGATGATAAGTGGTACAAGCCGTGGTACAGCTAGCAGGACCGGCACCATAAGCATACGCCGTCTGACCGCCGCCTGCTGGTGGAACAGGAACAACGGGGATGTAAGCGGGAGCCAATGAGCTAAGCGCTGTCGGATAGCTGCCGGAAGTGCTGTCAAAATAAAGCTCCAAAGCCACTCGCAACTGGCTAATGTCGGCTATGCGTCGGGCATCGCGCGATTTTTTGCGGGCGCTATTTAATGAAGCTAAAACGACCGAAGCTAAAATGCCGATAATGGCGATGACCACTAGAAGCTCAATAAGAGTAAAACCTCCTTGTTTATTTTGTTTTTTAAACATAAAAATTTTAAAAGGCCATTAAATTAAAGCTAATCGACCTTAATATAGAGTATACCAAAAATTGGGATTAAAATAAGCCGAGCTGTGGATAACCACGATGGCTCCTCCGATGGGATAAAGTTAAAAAGTGGCGGAGATGTTATAAATAGGCACTAAAACCGCCGCCACCAATGCCCCCACTCCCAAACCAAGCGCCACTATTAAAATCGGTTCAATCAAGCTCACCAAATTGTCTATAAAATTATCCACGTCTCTTCTGTAAAACCCAGCCACGCTTTTTAAAATATAGTCCAGTTTACCGGTCTCTTCGCCAATTCTTATCATCTGCGAAAGCAATGGCGGAATATCCGCGTATTTGGCCAAAGATTCCGAAATCATGCTGCCGCTTTTTACGGAATTCATAGAATCCAGAAGGATTTTTCTGTAAACTTCGTTGCCTACAACTTCTGAAGTAATTTCCAGAGCCCGTACCACCGTGATGCCTCCCGAAAGCAGTGTGTGCAGGTTATCCGAAATTCTGGAAAGATATATTTTTTTATAAAGTCCGCCGATAATCGGAAAGGATATGGCAAGCCGCGAAAAATAAAGCCGGCCGCTGTCCGTTTTGGCGTATCGCGCCAAAAGCACTGCTAAAACTGCTAGAAGCAGTACAAGAATTATGCCGAAGCTTCTCAAAAATTCGCTGAAGCCAATAATGGCGCGCGTATAAATCGGTATGGCCTGCCCCGATTCTAATAAAATATTGGCAAGGTTCGGCACCACAAAAACAAGCATCATCGCCATTACAATAATAAAAGTGGATAAAACGAACGCCGGATAAATCAAGGCGTTTCTGGCTTTTCTGGAAAGTTCGTAGGAACGCTCCAGATAGTCGGCCAAAAATTTAAAAATATCTTCCAATTTTCCGGATTCTTCGCCGGATTTTATCATCGCCACGTAAAATCTGGAAAAAACTTCGGGGTGCCTTGCCATAGCCCCAGACATCGGCATACCTCCCTGAATGTCGTCCAAAAGGTCGGAAATATGGCGGCGCAATTTTCGGTTTTCTGTCTCTCCGGTTATTATTTTTAATGATTCCACCACCGGCACTTTCGCTTCAAAAAGGGTGGAGAGTTGGCGCGTTAAAATTACAACGTCCTCCATCGGAATGCTTTCAAAGATTCCGAGCCATTCTGTGATTTTACCAACGCGTTCCACTCCGCCTGGTCCTTCTACAGGTTCAATGGATATAACTAAAAAATTGCGCCGCTGGAGCGACGAGACAGCCAAATCCAAATTGGCCGCGTCAATCACCCCCTCGGTTCCTTCCCCTTCGCCTGTCCTGGCTTTATAACGAAATTGCATTATTTCCCAGCTAAGATTCTAAGTTCTTGCGGATTCAAAGAGAAAAGCAGGGCGTTTTCCATGGTAATTTCGCCTCGGCGGACTAAATCAATCAAAGAACGGTTGAAACTTACCATACCTACTTCGGCATTGGTTTCTATCACCAAATCAATTTCGTGGACTTTATTTTCCCGGATTAAATTTCTCACGGCCGCGTTGGAAAGCAAAAGCTCATAGGCCGGAATCAGCCCGCCGGAAATTCTCGGAACCAGGCGCTGTGAAAAAATCCCGATGAGGGTACTGGCCAATTGCGTCCTAATCTGCCCCTGTTGCGCGCCGGGGAAAGTATCAATGATGCGGTCAATGGTCTGGGCGGCGTTATTGGTGTGAAGTGAAGAAAAAATCAAGTGTCCGGTCTCGGCAGCCGTCACGGCGGCGGCCATAGTTTCGTGATCGCGCATCTCGCCGATCATAGCCACGTTGACGTCCTCCCTGAACATGGATCTTAAAGCGGTTGCAAAATCCTTGGTATCCAGACCGACTTCCCGCTGGTCAATCATAGAGCGGTCCGGCAAAAAAATATATTCAATCGGATCTTCTATAGTAATGATATGCTCGGTGCGGGTGTGATTGATTAAATCAATTAAAGCGGCTAGGGTGGTAGATTTGCCGTGCCCGGTGGGGCCGACCACTAGGAAAAACCCCTGCTCTTTTTTGGAAAATTCCGCCAAAATCTGAGGAATATTCAATTCTTCCAAGGTCTTTATTTTATAAGGCACAATGCGCAAAGCCGCTCCGATAAAGCCCTTTTGAAAATAAACGTTTACCCTGAAACGTATTTTGTCTTTATAAGAATAAGAAAAATCTTTTTCTTTATTTTGAAGAAATTCTTGGAACCATTCCTTTCCCATCATGGCCTCAACCAAGCCGGCTGTATCGGCTTGTGTTAAAATTGGTTTTTTAGTAAGCGGTACGAGCTGGCCCGAAACTCTAAGCACGGGATGGCGTCCCACGGCAATATGCAAATCCGAAGCGCCTGCTTCGGCCACCTGTGTCATCAACTCTTCTAAAAATTTGGAATATTCCATAAATAAAATTAAAAATGAAAATCGGCAGGTTTTCTGGACCCTAAAAAACCGTTTACTTTGGCCACGACTTCCGAGGGCGTGAAATGCGCTTTTACAATGTAATCGTTGGCGCCCAATTTTAAACCGCGGTCCACGTCTTCTTTCTGGCCGAGATTAGTCAAAATAAAAATCACGGCGCTGGGCGCGATATTGTCTTTTTTTATTTCGCGCAAGACGTCAAAGCCGTCCATCTTAGGCATAACAATATCCAAAAGAATAACATCCGGGTTCAAACTTTTGGCTTTGGCCAGGGCTTCCTCTCCATTTTTCGCGATTTCCACGGAAAAACCGGATTCCTTAAACTTTATGGAATACATATCTAAAAGGAAAGCGTCGTCGTCAACTATTAAAACTTTTGTGTTGTGGTTCATGGGTTTACGCTTTGCCATCCGGCGCTTTTACCGTGCACCGAATTAGTTTCTAATTGATAACGAATGGTGTAAGAAATTCCGTTGGTGGACATATAGCAGTAAAGAAACGAATTGGCGTCCCCACAAGATCCGGTCCCTTTGTATTTGGGGTCAAGCGGTATAGCCTTGATTGTTTCCTCGGAAAGAAGCAGAGAAGAAAGGCAATCGGTATTGCCGTCCACCGCTATTTCCGGGGAGCAGGCAGGGTATATGCTTTTTTGATTTGCATAAAGATTCAAAGCGTTTTGAATGGACTTGATATCTTGTTCTCTCCGAGCGTCCCGCCCTTTGGCGGCGGACGGCGCAAGAAAGACTAAAGATACGACGGCAAGCAAGGTAATTATCCCAAGTATCACTGATAGTTCAATTATTGTAAACCCCCACACCAATTTACTCCCAGTGTGCAAACGTTGATTTGGGCGATTGGTCTGTATCATATTCATAATTGGTGTGGGGGTAAACCTTTTTTCATACTTTAATTTTATATTACCTCTAAAAGCTCTTCCAGTCCAACGCGCCCTTCCAGCACCCTCATAATGCCGTCCTGGCGCAAAGTCAGCATCCCCTGTTTTTTGGCCTCCTCCTCCATTACAACCTCCGAGGGCTTTTCCAAAATAAGTTTCTCCAGCGGTTTAGTCACCTCCAAAACTTCAAAAATCGCCATACGCCCCCTAGAGCCCTTAGGGCAAGTTCCGGAAATCTTCGGTTTATAAATCACTTTGGGTATTTTTATGTTTCGCTTGATGCTTTCGGGCATGGTATTCACTTCTTGCATAATTGCTTCTTTTATTTTTCCTTCCACCAGCACTTCCTCTTTGGAATCGTCGCAGAGCGTCCGCACTAGTCGCTGGCCGATGGCCATAATCAAAGTTGGCGCGATAAGATAAGGATCCACCCCCATATCAATAAGCCTTGGAACGACTCCGACCGCGGTATTGGTGTGCAAAGTTGAAAACACCAAGTGCCCAGTGAGCGCGGCGTGAATCGCCAGCTGGGCTGTTTCTTTGTCGCGGATCTCGCCCACCATAATTACATCCGGATCCTGGCGCAAAATATGCCGCAGGCCTTCCGCGAAATCATATCCTATCTCCGGCCTGACCTGCGACTGGTTTATTCCTATGATGGAATATTCCACCGGGTCTTCCAGACTCACGATATTCCAGCGGTCTTCATTTAAAGATTGCAGCATCGCGTAAAGCGTGGTGGATTTGCCGGAGCCGGTGGGGCCGGTAAGCAATATCAAGCCATAAGCCCGAGTGAGAGCTTCTTTTACCGCTTTGGCGTGGCCCGGAGAAAAATTCACATCATCCAAATTTTTTACGCCGGTTTCTGGATCCAAGATGCGGATGGCCACTTTTTCCCCAAAATAAGTCGGGAAAGTGGATACGCGAAAATCAATTTCTCTGCCTTCGATTTTTGCGGAAAACCGGCCGTCTTGCGGTTTTCTCTTTTCATCCAGCTGCATGTTGGTCAAAATTTTAATGCGCGAAATAATGGAATCGTGCACTTTCATCGGTAAAAAAAGACTGGTGTAAAGCACGCCGTCTACGCGAAACCGGACGCGCAATTTGTCCCCGGATGGCTCTATATGGACATCCGAAGCCCGGCCTTCGGTGGCGTGCCGCAAAATTACCGCCACTATTTTGGTAATGGGAGCGTCTTCAACAAAAGACGTTTCCTCTCTGATCATTTCTTTGGGCAGTGTTGACTCCTCCGAAAGCGCCACCTCCAGCTCGCCCAAAACCTTTGTCACTTCTCCCGAAATGCCTTTATATTCTCCCAAAACTGCGGCCATATCGCGGCGCGAGATTAAAAATATTTTAAAAGGCTGATTGAGCCGCGTGGCGATAAATTTCAGCGCCTCTTTGGCTTCTATATTATCCGGGTCCACCATGCCGATAGAGATTATGCCGTTTTCAAGATTAATCGGAACAAACTGATAATGCTTGGCTGATTCCTCAGGAATATTTTTAAGCAAATCAAAAGGCACTTTCTTCCCCGCTAAAGAAAACGTGGGGATGCCAAAAGCCTCTCCTTTGGCTTTAAGAATTTTTTGCTCGTCCAAACCGCGTTCCAAAAGCTCTTCCTCAATGGAAATATTTTTGGACCGCGCCAATTTTCTTATCTCCGCGGCTTCCTGGAGCGTAATATCTCCAGAACCCGCCAAAATGTCTAAAACGCCTCTCATCGCCATACCTTTATTCTACCACAATCCTTACTTTTTATTTCTTCCTCGAAGTGAATGGGTTGGAGCGACCCCTGGAAAGGCTGGAGATATCGGTTTTGGGCGCTGCTTCCAGATTTAAAAATTCCTGGTCGTTGAAAAATGACGTGTCAATTTTTATATTTTTCAGCCTGTCCACCAGCTGTAAAGTCGGCCCGCTGGTGCCGGGGATGTTTATCGGGACGCCCCCCGTTCCGCCCGACGACACCCACCACCAAATTCCCGCCACAACTAGAACCGAAACTATTATGATAGTCGTGATATTTTTTTTCATCTTTGATAATACGATTTTGCTTTTAAAGTGAACTCAAAAAGATCGGAAGCGCCGCCCACGAAAGAAATATCTGTTACATCAATAATTCTTAAATTTTTCTCCATAGCAGAAAGAAGCGATTTGAAGCCCTCATAAGAAGCTGCCACGGTAAAATTGTAGGACATGGTGTTGTATTTTTGAGCTTCCTTATTTATTATTTTTCCTGCCACCGCGGATTGCGCTATGAAATTGGCTTCTTTTATAAATTCAATTCTCCGCAATCTAATGTTGCGGTCGCGAGTAAGTTTCTCCAGCATTACCAAAATATTTCCGCTGTCCGGTTTGGGGGGCAAAAGGTCATAGAGCCTGTCAATCTTGCTCCGAGGAATTGAATTGTAAGTCTTAAGCAAATCTTCCCGCAAGTCCTGCAAATCCTTCAGCCGGGCCAAAGCATCGGAGACGACCGCCTGCTTGGCTCTTAAAGAGGCCACATCGCTCCAAATCGGCTTCGCAACAAAAAAGATTAAACCCACTGACGCCAGAAGTAAAATTATTGTGATTATGGTCTTCATTGTTTTTTAAGTTGAATATTTAAAATAAAGCCGACCGTGCCGGTTTCTTTTAAAGAAAGATTGCCGAAAGTGGCGCTTTCAACAGCAGGCAGAGCTTCAAAAACGCTGGACTGTGCCGAAACATCCGAATAGCTGGCCGCTTCTCCTGCCAGAGTAATTATGTTTTTTTCAGCGGAGTAAGAAAAAGTATTGAAACTCACCGTGGACAGCGCGCTGGCTTCAACCATGTCAAAAACGGCGGACGACATTGTGTGCGCCCTCAAAACATTCCCGGCGGCCGCGATGGCGCCCGAAACCCGCTCAAGCTCCGCGATAGTCGCGGGCTCAAATTCTATTTCCAATTTTTGTAAAACCAATTTCTGGCTGGCTAAATTATTTGTTAAAAACTTTCTATAGGCATAAATGCCGGCGGTAAGCAACAAGGACGCCAAAAAAAATATCATTGAAATCCTCAAAAATATGCCGAAACCTTCCCCGCCGTACTGCGGAGTTGGAAACTTTTTTGGTATTAATGATTCTTCTGCCATAATTTAAAAATTTCTTAGAGCAAGTCCCACGGCGTTGGTAAATGTCACGCCAACCTCTTTCAACGCGGGCTCCAAAAACGCCGGATAAACCACTTTTGAAAAAGGATTGGCGATCATCACTTCCACGCCAAACTTTTTTACGAATAAATCTCCCGCCCCCTGCAGCATTGCGCCGCCTCCACCGATTATAAGTTTAGAAATGGAGCGTCCTCCGCGCCTTTTCCAATCCAACAAAAATCTTTCACCTTCCGAAGCCCAAAGTTCAACTGTCGGCTCCAGAACCGAAGCTATGCCTTCTGTCTCCGGTTTTTTTATGATGCCGCTTGCTCTTTTTAAAACTTCCGCCCTGTCCCAATCCACCCCTAGAGATTGCGAAAGGGCTAAAGTAAGCTCCTGCGAGCCCCTGTCAAAACCGTGCGAGGCCCGCACCACTCCGCCGTCGGCGATAACCATCTTAATCGCCGAAGCTCCCAGATCCATCATCAGCGCCGTGCCCAAATCATGCCTCAAAACCGCCCGCGCGAAAGAAAAAACTTCAATTTCAAACGCGGAAATTTTCAAGCCGGCTTTCTCAAAAATATTTTTGTATTTTGAAATTGTCTCTTTGGGCACCGCGGCTAAAATTACCGTGCGGAATTTTCTTCTTCCCGAGCCGATTGATGTTGCCGACTGCTCCTTCCCGCCTGGAGGCAAAGTCCACCAATCCATAGTCACCTCGCTTATCGGAATGGGTATATATTTGCGCGCCTCATACGGCACCGATTCCTTCATTTCTTCCTCTCCCATTTCCGGCATGTCCATGGTGGTTAAAAAACTGTCTTTCAAGGGTATGGAAACAACGGCCTCTTTGGCTTTTACCTGCGCTTCCGCCAAAAGATCTTTTAAAGTTTCGGCCAGCTTCGTGTCCACTAACCTGACTGATCTGCCCACGGCGCCTTCGCCGTATTTGGCCAAAGCCAGTTCGCCATATGTCTCTAAAACCGCCCGTTCTTTGTCTTTTTTCAACTGGGCTAGTTTTATGGAGGAAGAACCGATGTCAACGCCTAAAAACCGGCTCTCTTTATTTAAAAAAGCGGAAGCTTTTTTCCAACTGAATCTCTCTAATAATGACTTTAGCTCCATTGCTCATAATTCTAGCATCTGATTTAATAATACCACAATGAAAACCGACTGGAAAAACAATATCCACATGTTTAGCGCCCTGATTTTGAACCTAATTTTACCTAGATCCTGCGCCGGATGCGGAAAATCCAATGAGGCCTTCTGCGAAAACTGCCAAGGGATCTCTTATAAATATGGCGCCCATTGTTTAATCTGCGGATTTAGGAATAATGATGGAAAAATTTGCTATGAACACCTACTTGGGAAGTTAAACGTCCTCTGGGCCGGAAGATACGATGGAGCTCTGCGCGAAGCCGTCCGCCAGCTAAAATACAGAAAAAGAAAAGAATTGGCCGAACCTCTAGGAAATCTTTTATATAAAAAATTTAAAGAAATTTACCCTGAAATAAAATCGAAGAATTGCGCGGTTATTCCTATTCCGCTCCATTTCAAAAAAGAGCATGAGCGCGGATTTAATCAGGCCGAGCTTTTGGCGCGCGAATTTTCCCAACTGTCAAAAGTTCAATTTCTGACAAATATGCTTATTAAAATAAAAGAAACGCCAGCGCAGGTGGAAGTCAAAGATAAAGAAAAAAGAATAAAAAATCTGGAAGGGGCGTTTTCGGTAACCGAAAACGTGCTGAGTTTTACGAAGTACAAAACCATAATTCTTATTGATGACGTCGCCACCACCGGCGCGACTTTAATTCATGCGGCGCGCGCACTGGAAAAATCCGGTGCTCAAAAAATAATCGGCCTCGTCGTAGCGCATGGAGGGTAATAAAAAATCTTGACAGTGCCGAGATAATCTGCTACGACTATCAAAGGAGGTACATTGACATGGAGAGTATAATACTTTTTTCGGTTGTGCTGTTAGTGTTTGGAGTGCTTATAGTGGTTGTGAATTTCACCTACGTTGAGCCAGACGAATACATCAACGCAGAGTGGAGATTCCCGTTCTCGCCTACTGTAAGCGGGGGGCATTTTATCGCCACGGGATGGCAACAGGGAATTCGGGCCAAAATATACGGTCCGGGATGGCATTTTATTTTTCTGGTCGGCCTCTTTGGAAAAATAACGAGGCATGATCTCGTTAAGATTCCTAAAGGTAAATTTGCCAAGGTTTTTGCTAAAGACGGAAAACGGCTCCCTGTTGGCAAGGTAATATCTGAAAAAAATGTGGAATGTGCCAACTTTACTGATGGAGATGCTTTTTTACTTGGTGGTGGCGAAAGAGGGTTTCAATTAGCCATGGTGCCGTCCGGCACATGGACAATGAACGAAGCTCTTTTTGATTTCATCTTCGTTGATTCAACTGAGGTTTCCGCAGTATCAGAAAAGTATAAAGATCCAGCGACCGGAGAAGAAAAAGAGCGATTGCGAGCGCAAATGGGGATAATAAATTCTTTTATAGGCAAAGAGATTCCTGAAGATCAAAAAGGGAAACGTATCATTGCTCCTAAACCAGAATTTCTTGCGGGAGACGGGCACCAAAATTTCCAAGACGCAAGCGCATTTCTTAGAGGCGGCGGGGCAGAGGGCATCCAAGAAGAATTAGTTTTTACTGGAAAATTCTTCATAAACGACAGCGCCTTCAGTGTTCAGGTAGTCCTTGCGCCGTTTGTACCGCAAGGATTTGTGGGCGTCCTCATCTCAAACGTGGGAGACGACCCAACGGACGAAGAAAAAGAATATGTGGGCGAAAAAAAAGGAGGCAATGCTGTCTTTATCTTAAAAGATGAAGTCATAGACAAGCGCGGCATCCTATCAAAAGTGCGCGGTCCAGGAGATCACTTTCTTCACCCCGTGGCCAATCGATTGATACTAGTGGATACTACCCCCAGAAGCGTTTTACTCGACGGCTCTAGAGATGAATTTGATAAAGTAAATATTGTGACATCGGATGGTTTTACCGTTCCGATGCAAGCAGAGCTTGTCTTTAAAACAATCCCGAAAAATGCTCCGAAAGTTATTGCCCTCGCAAGAAGTATTGAAGAGTTGGAAGAAGATGTTATAGCTCCGTTTGTAGATGACATCGCGAAAAGAGTTGCTTCAAAAAAAGCAATAAAAGAACTTTTTAGCGGGCGAGAAGAAATAAGGCAAGAAATTGAAAATGCGCTTAAGGGTGAATTGGAAAACAACTTTTATATAGAGATCTCTTCTTTCAGAATTATTAAACTGGATTTTGAGAGCTCTCCAGATGCAGAGGTTCGGACATTCGCCAATCTTATGGCTCGGGTAGCAAATGCCGCTCAAGAACAGTTGACCATCGCTGCGGAAACTGATGTTGCCGTAAAAAGCATAGAGCTTGAACGCAACAAAGCCCTTGCTAACAGGCAGGACATTATTGTGACAGCGGAATTGCGCGCTACTGCCGCGGAATCTAACAAACAAGCTATCGCCACAGTATCCGATGTGCTCGCGGAATTTGTTGGGAAACTCCCCAATAATTTTCCGGCGCAAATTGCGGGGATTCTTGGAGTGGAACCGGGAAATTTTGTGGGTTCTTTAGCGAGCTGGATCAACAGCCTCGCCAAAAAAAACGAGGGTGAGGGACAGAAAAAAATCAGCTAGAAACCGAGGGGCGCGAGCATTCGCGCCTTTTTTTATTTTAGAAAATTATTAAGAAGATTGCAAATTTTTTACTTCTTCGTTCGCCTCCATTTTTTAATTATAGCAAAACATTTTCGGAAGCGGGAGGATTCCCCGCCTGCAGAAGTTATCGCTTCAGCGATTGCGGGCAGGGAACCTCCGGTTTTTCACGACCCCGTAAGAAATCGGTGGGTGCAGGATTCGAACCTGCGAGCCGCTTTCGCGGCTTCCAGTTTTCAAGACTGGTGCCTTCAACCGCTCAGCCAACCCACCGATTTCTTACGGGGCAAGCCGGTGCCTTCAACCACTTAGCCACGCTTCTAGTCCGCTTAAAACAGCTTAACATTTTTACCTAATATATTAAAAAGGCCGTTCGAGAGCATTATTCTTAAACGGCTGAACTGATTTTTCCCGAAGAAGTGCTAAAGCGTGCATGCGTCCAATCAAGAATTACACCGTACCACCAACCAAGGAGCGCATTACGCGCAAGATGAACGGCTAAAATAATCACTATCTGATAAATGCTCACCCCGGCAATTAGCGCACTAACTGTATAGAGCGGTAATTGATAGATGGAAAGCGCGGCGGCATCCGCCATGGCCCTCCTAAAACGATTTCGTAATGCTCCCAAAAAACACTCCCCGAGCGAATTTCTCAGCTCGGCGCAAAAACTAGCCCCAATGTACCGCAAAACTTTGTAGATACCAAAAATAATTGTCCACTGTTCTATTGTTAGGCCAGCGACTACAAATTCATATAGAACAACAAAAGGCGCGAGTACGCTGGTTGATACGCCGAAGAAAAACATTGCGATAGTATCCGCGGCAACCCTCCGCGCAATTCGCTCCGCCCAAAATAAATTGATCACATAGCCCTCCTCTCAAAATCAAACAACAAAATAACTATTCCGAAGATTATAAGAAAAAGATTATATAGTCAAGCTATTATGAAAGATGCTTTGAGACAAGTTTTGTCATCTCAAACATGTTGACGGTCTTTTTGCCGCCGAAAACATTTTTCAGATTCTCATCCGCGTTGATATTCCGCTTGTTCTTCGGGTCCTGGAGGTCGTTCTTTTTAATGTATACCCAAAGCTTCTTTACAACTTCCGACCTCGGCATAGGGCCTTTGCCGACTACAAGAGCAAGCTCCCCGCTCACATTCATTGGTTTCATAAAAGCCGAATTTGACTTTGCCATGATTTTTATTATTTAACCGGTAATGATTCCATTATACACCATCAAGCCATTTATCGCAAAACGGCTTCCAGCAGTTCTGGGAACCTATCCGTTTCCATATCATCCATAGTGTAATGCCCGCGTCTTTTTAACTCAATAATCTTTCCGCCCAACGCTTGACTAAAAATCTTCAAACTTTCTTTGCCTTTGTTTTCCTCGTCATCGGCAGTGAACATTACAATTTCTCCCACTCTCGATTTGATCGTTTCATCAACGGGATAATCGTAAAATGATTTTCTAAATCCGTCGTCTTTGTCCGAAATTTTCCACGGGGCGACAAGAATAAGTTTGAAAATTGCTCTCTTTGTTTCTCCGAGCCAACGGACCAAAAAGGCGCATCCGCAACTATGGCCGATTAAAATTGTATTTTCCGTGACTTCATATTTTTCAAATTCTTTTTTGAATTTTTCATAATCCGGCTCCCAAGGAGTCGGCATAAGCGGGGTTTCCGTTTTCATCCCTCTCGCGGTTAATTCTTTCTTTATCCACGGAATCCAGTGCTTGTCGTAGCTTCTCGTTTCCAGGTTTATTGCTTTTTCAGCGTTTGATGGGCATCCGTGAATTATGATGCAGTTCGTTTTTTTAGTATCCATTTTTTGATTATAGCAAAAGTGACAAATTCAAAAAAACATGATAGATTAGAAAAATTAAGGAGGCGTGGCTGAGTGGCCGAAAGCACCTCACTGCTAATGAGGTAACCCCCAAAAGGGGTTCGGAGGTTCGAATCCTCCCGCCTCCGCCAAAATTCGGAATCAGAAGAAACGGACAAAGCGGGGTCGCGCCGAAGGCGCGACACTAATGCATTTCCCCCGCCGAATTCAGAATCCAAAAG
>MFHU01000017.1:0-21206 GCA_001778695.1 Candidatus Giovannonibacteria bacterium RIFCSPHIGHO2_12_FULL_44_22
ACATGCCCGCCTCCGCCCCGATCGGCGAAAAGCTTACTGGAAGGGTTTTTATCTTTAAAATCCCCGGACCGTGGTCTTCTTAGAAAAATATGCTGAAGATTTTAAAGTTTTTTCTGAATATCGTTATTTACGCGGCTATCGTCGGGGTCATCGTTTGGGGACTTCCGAAATATCTGACAAAAAAACTCGGAACGGATTATCCGATAGCGGCGATTACCTCGGGCTCGATGTGGCCGGCCCTGCATATTGGGGATTTGGTTTTAATCCAGGCGGTTTCGAAAGAGGATCTGGAGGTTGGGGATATAATCGTCTGGCAGAACGACAAGGGATTTACGATCCACAGGATAGCGAAATTAAACGAGAATACTTTGGTAACGAAGGGAGACGGAAACTTTACGGAAGACGCGCCGGTGAAATATTCGGACGTAATCGGGAGGACGGTTTACCGCGACGGAAATCCCGTCAGGATTCCATACATGGGTTATATATCGGTTTGGTCAGCGAAGATAAAGGCAAATTAATTTAAATGATTATACAAGACATAATTCGAAGGCCTGGCGCAGTCGCGATTCCCGTGAGAAAGGCGCAGGCCAAGGGCAAGAAAAAACGGGACTTCAAGGCGCGCCCGATTTTTGGAATTGTCTTGTCCGCCCTTCTTTTGGCGCTTACTTCGCTCCCGCTCATTTTTGCGTTCGAAGCGCACGTAATAAATGTTACGGCGACGATTGATAATTGCGACGAACGCGAAGTACGCTCGCATGGATTTTGGAAAACGCACGACGAACTTTGGATACTTCCGCAAACCGTCGGGCCTGATTACATTGATACGGCCGCGTCTAGCACGGAAATTTTAAACTATGGCGGCCCTGATATGGCTAAGAAATTAGCGCGAGAACTTTTAGCGCTGAAATTTAATATCGCGCATTTCGACATCGGGGGCGCCTTTGTTCCCGGGGAAGATATTCGCATAGACGATTTGGCTTGGGAGGCGGACCAGATGCTCGTGCAGAGCGCGCTTAACCCGGGCTCGGTTACGAACCAGGAGCTCGAGGATATGAAAGACCGCGTGGAGGGCGTAAATACCGCAGGGGAAGTTTCTACGTGCAAGGAGCCCCCGCCGCCGGATTGTGAAGACGAAGATGATGAGCACGACGAGCATGACTTTCCAGACTTCCCGAATTTTCCAGGCGGCCACTATTCAAACGATTATAAGTTAAAAGTTACCCGCACGGAGGCGGGCGGAAGTGTCATGGTCATGACTCCGGTGAAGATAACTACTGGAGGCGATCATAATAATAATGATGACGAATGCGAGTGCAAAAATAATAATGATGCCAATTCGCTTGGAGGAGGCCATCACAATGACGATGATTGCGACGAGGAAGAAACTCCGCCGCCTCCACCACCGCCGCCGGACGAATGCGACGAGCATGATTTCAATTCTTTCGGAGGAAGCCACAACGATGACGAGTGCGATGAGTGCGATGACGAACATGATTTTGACTCGTTCGGCGGAGGTCATCACGATGACGAGTGCGACGAAGAAGAGGATTATAACCACAATTCGATAGAATCAACATCCGAAGCGACTCCGGAACCGATTGCCTCGTCCACGGATATTGCGGATACAGTAGAGATAGTGGAAGAAGTCCTCGAGACAATTCCAGAGATAGAGATGCCTAATATTCCGGAAATTGAAATGCCAAAAATGCCCGAAATTCCTGACGCACCCGAGATAAATCTCCCGGAGCCGGAACTTGAAACGGAATCTATCCCGGAAACTATTTCGGAAATTCCAGTCGAAGCGGAAGCCCCTCCACCCGAAAACTAATCTCCCAAAGCCATCAGGGCCTAACTTTTAACCCCAACACTATTTGGAGGGTGGTTGGTGGACGGGGGTTTATTGATATTCTCTAACATTTCTGGTACAATTTTTAGATGTTTAAGTGGTTTTTTGCACGCCCTTATATCTACTCTGTAATAGCTATCGCGGTAATCGCTGGTGGCAGTTTTTACTTTTTCGGAAATTCCGGCGACGCGGAGCTTGAAACGGTAACGGTCTCCCGTGGGGAAATCCGCGAGGAAGTTACGCTTTCTGGAAAAGTTAAGCCCGCGGAGTCGGTTGAACTTGGGTTTGAAAAAGGCGGGAGGATTAGTAAGGTCGGCGCGGCTATTGGCTCGCGAGTTGCCGAGGGACAAATTTTAGCCGAGGTTTACAGTGGCGATTTAGCGTCGCAACTTGTCGAAGCACAGGCAAATTTAAAATCGGAACGCGCGGAATTGGACGACCTTAAAAAAGGTGCCCGTGAAGAAGATATAGATATCGCCAAAGAAAAAGTTAACGACGCCAAACAAAATCTTTTTGATAAAATAGAGGACGCGTACACCAAAGCGGATGACGCGATACATAATAAAGTAGACCAATTTTTCTCAAACCCAGGAAGTACGAACCCGCAACTGGAATTTAGGGTTTCTTCCCAGCTCGAAGCAGACCTGGAAACCTCGCGTGTCCTTTTAGTGGCGAGGTTTAAGGCCTGGCAGGATTTGCTTATTAAAATGAAGGCGGATGATAATCTTTATCCTTTTGCCGCGGAGACAGCCGAGCATCTTCGTAACATAAAAAGTTTCCTCGATACCGTTGCGGTTGCCATAAACGGACTTGGGACGGATTCCGGGCTAACGGAAGCAACCATTACGACTTACCGCGGAGACGTTTCAACCGCGCGAACGAATGTTAATACGGCGATAAATAATGTCTCGGGCGCTGTCTCCGCTCTAAAAATCGCGGAATCGGAACTTGCCAAGGAACTTGCCGGAAGCACGGAAGAAGAAATCATCGTACAAGAATCGAGCGTAGAGAAAGCGCAGGCGAGCGTAAATAATATCTTGGCGCAGATTTCAAAAACACGCATCACCTCGCCGATACGAGGGGTTGTAACGAAACAGGATGCCAAAATCGGGCAGATCGTCGCCGCTTCCACGCCGGTTGTTTCTATAATTTCTGACGCGCAATTTGAAATTGAAGGAAACCTTCCGGAGGTGGATGTTTCGAAAGTTAAAATCGGGGACGAAGCCCGGGTTACACTCGACGCGTACGGCGATTCCGTTTTTGAAGCAAGAGTCATTTCAGTTGACCCAGCGGAAACTGTCATTGAAGGAGTCTCGACATATAAAGTAAATTTGGCATTTTTGGAGGAGGATGAGAGGATCAAGTCCGGGCTCTCCGCGAATATTGATATCGTAACCGAACGAAAGGCGGACGCTTTGTTCGTGCCGGAGAGGGCAATCATAACGCGCGACGGGAAAAAATTTATACGCATACAAAATCCTGATGGGCGGGCGGACGAAATCGAAGTTACATTGGGCCTGCGCGGTTATGACGGGCGCGTGGAGGTTTTGTCCGGCCTCGCTGAGGGGGTGCGCGTAATCATTTCTCCTGATATAATGTAAGTAGGGGAAAATACTCTATTTGTAATGGGAATTTTCAATTCTAATACTAAACTTAAAATTCTTTTTGTCACGTCCGAAGAAGCTCCTTTTGCAAAAGCTGGGGGCCTGGGGGAGGTGATGTTTTCGTTGCCAAGGGCCTTAAACGAACTTGGGCACGATGCGCGCGTCATGGCTCCGAGATATGCGGGAATAGAAGTCCGCTCGCACGGTGCATTCAATATGGTCCTGGAAAATTTGGCCGTGCCGACCGCTCCCGAAAACAAAGGCAAGGAACTTTTTTGCAATGTCTGGAAATATGACCAGACAAGCGACCCGAAAAGCCCAGTCACGTCATATTTTTTAGAAAACCAGGAATATTACGAGCTCCGTTCGAATATTTACGGGTATGTCGACGACCACTTGCGTTTTGCTCTCCTTTCGCGCGGTTGCCTGGAATTTTTAAATGACTCAAGGGACTGGCTTCCGGACATCATTGTCGCTGCGGACTGGATGACGGGATTCCTGCCAAATTTTTTAAAAACTGATTACAAGGACTACGTGCGCTTGCGTCCCATCGCAACAGTTTTTTCGATACATAACCTTGCCATGCAGGGGATCAAGCACAAATATATCGCGGAGATGGACAGGGATGACGGGTACGGGCCGGTGCCAGATTTTTTCAGCCCGAGGATGCAGAAAATAAATGCGCTCCGCCGCGGCATCCGATATGCCGATGTCGTCAACACCGTTTCCCCAACTTACGCGAGCGAAATCATGGCCGAGGAATTCGGCGAGGGCCTCGACGCGCTTTTGCGCGAAAGGCGCTCGCGGGTTTTTGGGATCCTAAACGGGATAGATTACGAAACCAATGACCCTGCGTCAGACCCGTTTGTCGAAAAGAAATTCACTGCGCGCTCCCTGGCTAAGCGCCTGGAAAATAAATTAGCCCTGCAGAAAAGGTTTGGACTTCCCGAGGACAAGAATATTTTTGTCGCAGGGGTTGTCTCGCGTCTCACCAAGCAAAAGGGCTTTGACCTCTTTAGCGGCGTCATTGACCAGTTCCTGAAAATTTCCAATGGGCAATTAATTGTTTTAGGTAGCGGGGACGGGAATTTTATGGATTACTTCCAGGCCCTCGAAAAAAAATTTCCCGACCAGGTGCGTGCGCACCTGCAATTCGACGAGACCCTTCCTCACCTCGTATACGCCGGATCGGACGTAATTTTGATACCTTCGTACTACGAACCTTCCGGCTTGACGCAGATGGAAGCGATGCGATTCGGGGCAGTGCCGGTCGCGCGGAAAGTCGGCGGGCTTGCGGACAGCATCACGGATTTTTCTCCGGAAACTGGCATTGGCGATGGCTTCCTTTTTGGAGAATACGACCCGAACGCTTTTTTGGTCTCCTTGACCCGCGCGTTCACGAATTGGCGCCACAAGGAATCTTGGAAAAAACTGCAGAAGCAGGCGATGGGAAAAGATTTCTCGTGGATAACTTCTGCCAGGGAGTATGAAAAGATTTTCGTCCGGGCGTCAGAGATACGGAAGGAAGAGAACAAAAAAGAGGCCACGGGGTAGACTTTTGCGCAAAAAACTGCTAAGATTGTCCCAATCATGACAATAAATTTCCGCATGTTGAGGGCGCCGGATCCGAGGGATATTCCTTTGGTATTTTTTATGTTTGAAGGGGAAAGCCCCAAGTCCTCTAAACTTTTTAATTTTTTGGCCGATGGAGAGAAGGATTATTTAAAAAAAATCCCTGGCGCTACCCGAGTTTCAGAAAAAGAGGTAAAAGTTTTCCTGCTTCCTAACGCTGAAAGGAAAATTATTTTAGTTGGGCTGGGAAAATCAAAAGAGTTTATTCACCAAAAAGGATCGCTCGCGATGCGCATGGCTGTACAGACCGCAAGAAAGGAAAAGATAAAGAAATTCGCCTTCTGGGTTGGGCGCGTAGGAACTCCGAAGGAAACGGTTAAATTCTTCGAGGGGGTTGCGACAAATGCCATTATGGCGGATTTTGAATTTGTTAAGTATAAAACTCCGCCCAAAGACGGTTTTTCTTTCGTAGAAGAAGTGCAAGGAATTTCGAAAAGCAAGGATAAAAATATATCTGAAGGTTTTAAACGCGGAATGGCTATTGGAGAGGAGGTAAATGCCTGTCGGTCACTCGCCAATACTCCGGGAGGAGATATGACCCCAAAGATTTTAGCCCAGCACGCGGAAGATGATTCTAAGGGCACAAAGATAAAAGTGAAAATTTTGAAGGAAGATAAAATTAAAGAACTTGGAATGGGTGGAATTTTAGGCGTCTCTAAGGGTTCAGCCGAACGCCCGCGGTTCATCATTATGGAATATTGGGGCGGGAAGAAATCAGAGAAGCCGATTGTCCTTGTCGGAAAAGGCGTTACATTTGATACTGGCGGCCTTAATTTGAAACCAGAGCAGGCGATTTACGAAATGCATATGGATATGTCCGGAGGCTCCGCGGTAATCCACTCGATGCGCGCGGCCGCGAGATTGGGGATTAAGAAAAATATAATAGCCTTAGTACCAGCGGTTGAAAATATGCCGTCTGGCTCGAGTTATCACCCAGGGGATGTTTTGAAAACTATGTCCGGAAAGACTATTGAGGTTTTAAATACTGACGCCGAAGGAAGGATAATTTTAGCGGATGCGCTTTCGTACGCAAAAAAATATGATCCGCGGCTCGTGGTAGATGTAGCTACCCTTACGGGTGCCGCTATGGTTGCTCTAGGTCAGCGTTACTCGGGGTTGTTTACCCCAAGCCAGAAGCTCGAAGCAGTTTTTAGGAAGCTTGGAGAAGAAACTGGAGATAAAGTTTGGCCTCTTCCGCTTTCTGCTGATTTTGAAGAAGATATTAAGGGAACTTTCGGAGACTGGGCGAATATCAGCAAGACTCGGTACGGCGGTGCGACTACGGCTGCCGCGTTTCTATGGCAATGGGCCAAAGATTATCCGTGGGTGCATTTGGACATCGCCCCACGAATGACTACAATAGAAGGCGACTATTTAGCGAAGGGCGCGGCTGGGGCTCCGGTGCGCCTACTCGTTCGCCTCCTCGAAGAATTCTAATTTTTAAAAAATTACTTCTTCCAAAAGTGAAAGGCTAAGTGGACTATGGTTAGGATGATGCCGAAGATTAAAGCGGACCAAAAACCCGCGATTTCAAAACCGGGGACGATGGCCGAGGCGAGCATTAGAAGAAGCGCGTTTAGGGCGAGCGCGAAGATCCCAAGCGTCAATATAGTTATGGGCAGGGTCAGTAAGAAAAGGATGGGCTTTACGACTGTATTTATGACGCCTATCGCGAGCGCGGCCACGAACGCGGCGAAATATCCGTCGACGTGAACCCCGGGCAGGATGTACGCCACCGCCAGGACCACGAGCGTATTAATAATCCATCTCGTTAAAATTTCCATAGAAGTATTTTAACATAAAAATAGCCAGGGCTCGATCTTGCGATCTCGCCCTGGCTATCTCGTTTAGCTTTTTCCTCAGGGTTTCCCGAGGTCAAAGCTGTAGTTGTACGCTCCAGCGCTGTTGTAGCTGCTCTGGTAAGCTGACAGGAAACTTTGTTGGAATTGCGACTGCGAGGCCAGTGCACTCGAGGCTGCATACGAGGAAGCGAAGCCGCTTCCTCCGAAGGCAGGGCCTCCAATAGAATCGTTGGAGATTCCAATACTTGTCCGATCGGGCCGACGAACTGCCTGACCAATGGCACCGTGGGCTGCTTGCCCGAACATGCTGGTGATGTCGCTGACGATGCCACGGCCTTCTGCGAAGGCGATTTTCTCCACACCTTACATGTTTCGCCAGTGGTCTTTTTCACGGGGCAGTTGAATAAAGCGAGGAACCCCTGTTGCTCTCCGTCTTGAGTATTCGTTTTCGCTGCCGCGATTTGCCAGTTCCCGCCGTCGCCGAGGTTCAGGGGATGAACATTGGACTGAATCGTGACAGCGCACCCAGCCATCATAAATACTGTGACCAAAATTCCCAAAAAACTCCTTACCATATGAGCGCACCTCCCTTTAAAAGATTTGCTAAATACTAGCATAAAGAGATCTCACGTCAAGCCATGTCAAGTTTAAACATAATAATTTAAAATTTATATATGTATATTTCACAACCGGTAGCACCAAACGGCAAAGCAGTAGTTTTGATTCATGAATTTTGGGGCGTGAATGACCAAATGAAACGCGTCGCCGATCGCGTCGCGGAAACTGGATATCTGGCGTTAGCCGCGGATTTGTACGGCGGCAAGGTCGCCCAAACTCGCGAGGAAGCTTCCGAGATGCGCAATAAATTAGATGTGGAAAAAGCAGTTAGCGAGATTAAAAAATCCCTCGCTTTTATATTAGAAAATTACCAAATAAATAATGAGAAGGTTGCCGTTTGGGGTTTTTGCATGGGCGGGATGGTCTCGTTTGAGTCTGCGGTGCGGGATATCGGCGCGGGCGCGTATGTAATTTATTACGGCAAGGTTAGCGACGACAAGGAAATCCTGAAAAATATCCAGAAGCCTATTTTGGGAATTTTCGGCGGGCTCGATAAAAACATCACGCGAGATTTAGTTTCCAGGTTCAAGAATGCTCTCGAAGATTTAGGAAAACCAAGCGAAATCGAAATCTACGACGACGCCGACCACGCTTTTTTCAACGAAGAAAGGGAAGCCCACAATCCGAAAGCGGCTGCCGACGCCTGGGACAGAACAATAAAATTTCTAGACAAAAATCTTTGAATTCAGGATTCCTTAACCATAAGAAGCGCATCGATGCCAGAATTCGGGCTATTCTTGCCGCAAAGAAAAAGATTTTTTTAGGTTTGGGGTTCTGGGGTGCCGATTCGCGCAAAAAGCTTGAATCATTTCTTTTCCGGGGAAAAACGCTTCGCGGTTCTTTGGTCGCCCTGTCTTATGTATTGTTCAGGAAGAAACTGGCCCACGATGCGTTGGATGTCGGCGCCTCGCTGGAATTAATTCATTCTGCGCTCCTGATCCAAGACGACATAATGGATGAGGACGAGATGCGGCGAGGGATGAAAACTATCCATAGGCAATACGAAATTTTAGGGAAAAAGAAAGGCATTAAAAATTCTTATCATTTCGGCGAAGGGGCGGGGATCTGTTTATCGGACGTGGCTTTTTTTATCGCTTTTGAAACGTTAGGAGAGCTCAATTTATCTAAAAAAGTACGCCGAGATCTTTGGGAACTTTTCTCGAAGGAGCTTATGACGACCGCTATTGGGCAAATCGAAGATGTTGCTTTGGCGGGGAAGGCAAAAAATCTTGAGCTCTATCGCGCCAAAACGGCTCGCTATACTTTCGTTCTGCCGTTGCTCGCGGGAGCTATTCTTGCTGGAAAAAACAAAAAGAGCCTTCGGGAATTTGAAAAGCTTGCCGAAATTTTAGGGATAATTTTTCAGCTAAAGGATGACGAGTTAGATGACGGAGGCAAGGTGAATAATTCTGGAATAGCGGATCTTACAGAAAGGGCTAGAAAATTAATTAGAACTTTGCCAGCGCAAAATCAAAAAGACTTTTTTGCGTCTTTATTGAAATATAATCTCGAACGCAAAAGTTAAAATTAGGAGCCGAAGCGGCGATCTCTATCTTGATAGTCTTCTACGGCCTTCTTAAAGTCTTCTGTCGTAAAATCCGGGTAATAGGTATTGGTGAAGTGCAGCTGCGAATAGGCGGTTTGCCACATCAGGAGCCCTCCGGACCAGTGCGGGGCGTTGTCGACTCCGGTCCTTATGACGAGATCTACCGGCGGAAGGCTCTGCGTCCAAAGATTTTCTTTTATCAGCTCGCTCGTCACTGGCTGCGGTTGGGAATTTACGGTAAGTGCCTGCGCGACAATTTTTTCTACCGCCTGTACCATTTCAACTTGCCCGTCGTAACCCATCAGGAAAGATAAATGGAAGCGGTCGTACGATGCAGTTTTTTTCTCCGCTTCCCGGACCGCGTTTACGACACTTGCCGGAAAGACTTCTTCCAGGAAACCGAAAGCGCGCACGTTAACTTCGTTTTTGTGCACGTCAGGATGGTCGGCCAGGCGCTTAAAATATTCCGCAAAAACTCGGCATAAAAAAGTAACCTCAATTTTGGGACGTTTTTTGAGGTTATCCAGAGAAGCGATCCATATAGTGAAATATGGTATCTCTAACTTTTTTGCCTCTTCGATAATTTTTATTGTATTTTCGGCACCAACCTTATGCCCATTCCATGGTTCGAGCCCCTTCTCCTTTGCCCATCTGCGATTTCCGTCCGGGATAATCGCTACGTGATTTAATTTCATTCAATTTGAAACATTTAGCATAAGAACGCTATTGTAGTATATATAACTATGCAAAATAGTAAAGAGGAAATCCATCACAGGATGCGCGTCTTCGGAAGGGTCCAACGCGTGATGTTTCGCGATTCAATCAGGCGCCGGGCCCAGTCTCTCGGGCTCGCGGGGTACGTGAAAAATCTTTCGGACGGTTCCGTTGAAATAATTACGAAAGGGGAACAGGAAAAAGTTAAGGAACTTTTTGAGTGGGCCAAGCGAGGGCCGCTTTTTGCGCGCGTTGATAAATTCGAGATTGACACGGTCTCTGTACCAAAAAATTTCCAGGATTTTACAATCGAATACTAAGCCTTTGAAACGCGTTCGGTGTATTGGCCGGATTCTGTGTTGATGCGTATCACGTCGCCAGCTTCGATAAAAAGCGGCGCGTTTATCGCGAGGCCGTTTTCGAGGACAACACTTTTGTTCCCGCCGGTTGCGGTGTCGCCCTTGAAGCCCGGAGGCGCTTCTTTCACGACGTAATCAACTTTTACGGGGAGAGTTATATTTATTATTTTTTCGTTAAATTTATACGCGGTAACTTCGAGGTTTGGTTTCAAAAATTTTGCGGCCTCGCCCAGGAGTTCTTCCGAAAGGCTAAACCTGCCTTTTGCATCGCCCGGCTTTTGGAAAAAATATTCCCCGCGGTGGCCGTAAATGAATTTAATCATCTCCCGCTCGATGTCCGCTTCTTTTACCGCGTCGGAGGGTTGGAAGGTGTGCGCGATAACTTTGCCGGAAATTAAATTCCGGATTTTGGTCTGCACGGAGGGCTTTCGCTGCTGCATACGGATAAACTGATAGTCCATGACTTCGTAAGGCTCGCCGTCGAGGATGAATTGCGTCCCCGGCGTTAAATCTGTGTAGGATAACATTCCAAAAGATTATCAAAATTTACATTTCCAAGCAAGGGTGGTAGAGTGCGATTAGAGCTCAGCGTGACCCTGTTCCTTAAGGTAAGGGATGTAGCCTCGCGATCCGCTCTTGCTGACAAGCGGGATCTGCGGGAACATCGAATGACATTCCCGCTGATAAAAAAAGGGAGAGGGCCTTTTAAACTACGCCTCCCTCCACCCTTTTCGAATGGCCCGGGCTGCTGCCGACCACACAGCACCCGGGCCTCTTTTTTTTATTGCCTCTTTTAGTATTGACATTTGATAAGATTTAATATATAGTTAGGGCAATTTAATAATTCTGTTCTTAAGGCGCATTTCAAACTAAAGGAGGATAGCTCGATGGCAGCAAAAACCCCTTTCGACGCGAAGGTGTTTTTTAACGGAGATGTTCTTCCGGTTTTGGATGGCGACGGCTTTGTAGGTCGTCTCCCGCCAGGGAAAGCAAAAATAGTCGTTACGGTTGACCCGGAAGCTGAGGTCTACGGGTTTTCGATCTCGGGCCGGAAAACGATTGTCCCCAAAAGCGGCAAATCGTACAAGGCGATGGTAGATGTGAGAGTCGGGCCCGGGTTCAACTATCCGTTTTTCCCGAACAACTTCTGCTTGCTCCAGTTTGGGCAAGCGGATGTGAAGGTCTGGGAGGTTTCCTTAATTGGTTGCAAGGGCAACTTTTTCTTCAGGGTTCAGCTTCTCCACGAGGCGGACCTGTATTCCGAGGGCGGCAAGCTACGGAGCCCGTATCTGGCCGGAGAACACAAATGGCCGGAGCTCGTGACTTTTTGCCAGAAGCTCTTGGATGAGAAGGTTGCGAGCTTGCCTGACATCTCAACGTACAAACCGTCGAACGGAAGGGTGAACCTTCCGCCGAATCAAGGCCTCGTGATCCACGTCAGGTATGCGCGTTCCTTTGCGGTTCTGGCTACCGCAAGTAACGGCAACGTTCTGGTGTTACCCGAGGACATGCCGACCAACGGGAATAGTTTTCCCAAATTGCACGTCGGCGACACGGTTGAGTTCAGGAGGCTCATGAAGCTGGAGCCCCGCTTCAATAAATTCGGGAAAAGGCGGGATGTGAATTTCCAGCATAGCGCTCTCGGCGTTAGTGTCGTGAGCTAAGACTCAGAAAATAAATTAAGGAGGTGAGTTAAATAAACCCCAGCGGATTCGTTCCCTGGGGTTTAAAAATTCTTAAAAAGTGCTAAAATCTTTCTATATTATGTCCGAATATAAACCCACAATAGGGCTTGAGGTGCACGCGGAATTGAAGACTCTGACGAAGATGTTCTGCTCCTGCAAGAACGATCCCGACGAGCGGCGCCCGAACACAAATGTCTGTCCGGTTTGCCTTGCGCATCCGGGAGCTTTGCCCGTAGCCAATGGTGACGCCGTGCGTAGGATTTTGAAATTAGGTACAGCTTTGGGTGCCAAGCTCGCGGACGAATCACGCTTCGACCGTAAAAATTATTTTTATCCGGACCTTCCGAAAGGTTATCAAATTTCGCAATATCAGCATCCGTTGGTGGAGGCGGGGGTTTTAGAATTACCTGCCCGTTCAGGCGGGCCTTCAGGAAAAAAAGTCCGCATCACTCGTGTGCATTTAGAGGAAGACGCGGCGCGCTCCCAGCACGAAAAAGGCGCAACGCTCGTCGATTACAACCGTTCAGGCGTGCCCTTGATGGAACTTGTGACGGAGCCGGACATGAATTCTTCTTCGGAGGCAAAAGAATTCGCGGAGGAATTGCAGCTAATTTTAAAATATTTGGGAATTTCTGACGCGGATATGGAAAAAGGGCAGATGCGCGTGGAGGCGAATATTTCCATTTCTAAAGTAGACGGAAAGCTTGGCACGAAAGTTGAAGTAAAAAATATCAACTCTTTTAAGGCCGTTGAGCGCGCGATTGAATATGAATTGAAACGGCAGGAAGAAGTTTTGGAGGGAGGTGAAAAGGTGAAGCAGGAGACGCGCGGGTGGGACGATACGCACCAGAAAACGGTTTCCCAGCGCTCCAAAGAGAACGCGCACGATTACCGCTATTTTCCTGAACCGGATTTGCCGCCGATGAAATTATCGGAGGTTAAGGAATTTTCTCCTGAAGCGCTCCGGTCCGAATTGCCGGAACTCCCAAACCAAAAACGGACCCGGTTCCGCAAAGAGTACGGGATAGACGGGGACAAGCTCGAAATTTTTGTACACGATAAAAAACTGTCGGAATTTTTCGAACAGGCGGTTTCAGAAGCGGATAAATGGACGGGGGAGACCGACCCGAAAAAAGTTATCGAACTTACGGCAAATTATTTAACCTCGGATTTAGTTGGCATCCTGAAGGAAGTCGGGCTTTCGATGGAAGAAATAAAAGTTACGCCGGAAAATTTCGGGGAGCTTATAAAAATGATTGTAAACAAAGAAGTCTCTTCGCGCGGGGCGAAAGATATCTTGAAAATGATGGTTGATCCGGTTACCGGCGCGGGAGATGATCCGCACGAAATTGCCCAACGCGAGGGATTTTTGCAGACCTCGGACGCGGGCGAGCTTGAGAATATCGTGAAAGCGGTCATGACGGCGTACGACGCAGCCGTCCAGGATTATCGCGGGGGCAAGGAAGCCTCGCTACAGTTCCTAATTGGACAAGCCATGCGCGAAGCCAAAGCCCAAAAAATCGGCGCAAACCCCGATACGCTTAAAGAGATTTTCTTGAAGAATCTTTAACCCATTTGATTCGCTTATCGCGTTTCCACCAGAGCATCTGGCGGCGGGTGTAGTTTATCGTTTCTTTATTGATCGCCTCGGTCATTTCTTTTTTTGATATTTTTTTCTCAAGATAGAGCGCGGGGTATTTATATTCAAAGCCGAGCTCGTTGAATCGTTTTTGTGTAAGTCCGGATTTTCGCAATTTCCCAACTTCGCGGATCAAGCCTTTTTTAACCATCTCGCGCGTCCTTTTCTCGATGCGTTTTTTTAATTCTTCCGGAGTTCGCTTCATCCCGAAAAACTTCGCGTCATATATTTTACGTGCTCTTAGCCTGGGAACTTTTCCCAAGGCCTCAATTATTTCTAGCGCGCGGATAACGCGTCTTTTGTTTTTCCGGTCAACGGTTTTCCCTCGCGCCTTGTCTTTTTTATCGAGAATTTTTAATAGGGATTCGAGGGACTTTTTTTCACGTATTTTTCGGAGTTTTTGGTTGGGCGGAACTTCCGGAAGGACTATCCCATCCACGACGGCTCGGATATAAAAACCCGTACCGCCGACGAGAATTGGGATTTTGCCATTCTGGTATATTTTTGCGATCGCTTCCTCGGCACATTTCTTCCACTCGGCAACGCTCATTGGTTTTTTAGGGTCGGCGATATCTGTGCAAAACTGCCCCTTAATTTTCGCGGTCCCAATATCTAACCCGCGGTAAATCTGGCGCGAATCCGCGGAAATAATCTCACCATTAATTTTCTTGGCAAGTTTTTTCGCGTATTCCGATTTTCCGGAAGCCGTCGTCCCGACAATGACGATGATCTTAAGGTTTGATTTTTTCATTTTAGTCTACTATATTGAGGATGACTTTAGTGAAAGGGGGGATTCTTGTGTATGCCCATATGCAGACTAATGGTGCCCCTAGGAAAGTCGCCGACGAAATTTTTGGCCAACTCCAAAAGGCAGGAAGAAACGCGAGGCTTCGCGTAACTGGTGTTGATGGGAAGGAAAAGCGGAAGCGGGTCTTTAAAATAACTGTGCTTGATGCCCGCTATGGCTTACAAATATTTGTTGTAGGCTTAGTGGGTGGTATCCTTTTGGAGGGGAACGGGGAGAGGAGCATTGAGGAAATGAAACGTGTGGCGAGTCTCAACTAGGGGGTTATAAAAGCGCCCGTATGAAAATACGCGGCGCTTTTTATTTTGCCATCCGGAAGAATTCCTCGAGGCTTTTTTGTCCGATATCTCCTTTGCCGCGCTCGCGAACGGAAACTTTCAGGGCGTCAGCTTCTTTTTCTCCAATCACAAATATGTATGGGACTTTCTGCATTTCTGCATCGCGGATTTTTTTGCCGATTGTTTCGTTCCGGTAATCCGTTTCAAACCTAATGCTCATTTCGCGGAGAGTATCCTCGACGTGCTTGGCGTATGCGGTGACGCGCTCGTTTATTGTCAAAATCATTATCTGTACGGGAGCCAGCCAGAAGGGAAGTTTTCCCGCAGTTTTTTCCAAAAGAAAAGCAAAGAAGCGGTCGAACGATCCCAAAATCGCGCGGTGGATCACGATAACCGGCTTCTCTTTTCCGTCCGCGTCGATATACGACAAATCAAATTTAGCGGCTGAATAAAAATCAACTTGTATTGTCGCGATAGTATCCTCGCGCCCGAAATTATCTTTTATTTGTATATCAATTTTGGGCCCGTAAAACGAAGCCTCGCCGACCCCTTCGACAAATTCCAATTTATTTTTTGCCAAAGCCGCGCGAAGGGCGTTCTCTCCGGCGTCCCACATTTCCTTATTTTTTATGTCGCCGAATTTTTCTTTTTTAGAAAAGTCCGGGAGAGAAAGCCTATACCAATAATCTTCGATCTCGAGTTCCTGGTAAACTTTTTTATGCAAAGCTAAAATATCTACCAACTCTTTTTCAAGATGGGATGCATCAACATAAATATGCGCGTCGTTTTGTGTGAAATAGCGCGCCCGGATGAGCCCGGACAAAACTCCGGAGCGTTCATGACGGTAGACCGTCCCGAATTCCGCAATGCGCAAAGGGAGCTCGCGATAACTTTTTTTACCGCGCTTGTAAATCACGTGGTGATGCGGGCAATTCATCGGTTTCAGGTAATAATTTTCCTTATCAAGTTTCAGTGGCGGGAACATGTCCTCTTTGTAATGGGCGAGGTGCCCCGATTTTTTATAAATTGCTTCCTTGGCGATGTGCGGAGTCAAAACGTGCTGGTATCCCAAATTCCGCTCGAGATCGAACATATAATCTTCAAGAATTTTTCGCACCATAAAACCTTTCGGGAGCCACAACGGAAGGCCCTTGCCGATATCCTCGTCCATCATGAAGTAACCCAATTGTTCCGCCAAAACCCTGTGGTCGGATTCCTCGGCTTTTTTGGTCTGGTCTAAGTAATTTTCGAGTTCCTCTTTCGTTTTGAATGCAGCGCCGTAAATTCTTGTCAGTTGGGGATTTTTTTCGTTCCCGCGCCAATACGCGCCCGCAATTTTTGTAAGCTTAAAAGCGTTCGGGTTTATTTCCGAAGTATTCTCGACATGCCCGCCGCGGCAAAGGTCGATAAATTCCCCGTTCTGGTACGAAGTTAATTTCTTTTTATCTTTCGCGAACTCTTTTATCAGATCGAGCTTGAACGGCTGGGATTTAAAAAGTTTTTTGGCGCCCGCCGCTGTTATCTCCTCGCCCTTAAATTCAAGATGCTGGCGGATTTCTTCGCGCATCAATTTTTCAATTTCGGGGAGTTCGTCCTGCGAAAGTTGGCGGGGGAGTTCGAAATCATAATAAAAACCGGTATCGATCGCGGGACCGATGCCGAGTTTCGCTTTCGGGAATTTTTTTAAAACGGCCGAAGCCAAAATATGCGCCAGCGAATGGCGTATATTTTCGATTGAATTATTTTCAGACTGCTGCACTTTCTTTTGGAGTATTACTTTTCTGCCCGAGCTTCTGGGCTTTTTCGCAAATAATCGATGGGTTTCCGCCGCGGATGGAAATCGTGCCTTTGACGACGATGCAAGTATCTGGCTGGAAAACATCCCCATTATTGCTTAGAAGCCGGGGAAATACAACAGCTTCAATGGAATCCTCGAGGTCCGCGAGGCGTATGAAAAGCATTGGCTGGTTTTGCTTGGTCAAAACTTTTTTAAGTTCCTCGACGATCCCGCCAACGATCACGGGCGTGCCTTCGCGGAAAGTTTTGATCATTTTAATGTTTAATTTCTGGCGCGCCAAAACTTCGCGGAATTTTTCCAGGGGATGTCCGGAGATGAATAATCCTAGCAGTTCTTTTTCCCAGCGTAGTTTTTCTTCCTGGCTTGCCGGCGGGGCGTCTGCCAAAGCCAAGGTCGAGACAAGTTTTTGGGGAAGCTCGCCGAACAATGAATCTTGGTTCGCGTTGTTAACCTTCGTCGAATCGCGGTGATGCGAAAGGAGTGACTCCATATTTTCGAGCATCTGCGCGCGCTCGCCCATCGTGTCCGCGGCGCCGGACTTGATTAACGCCTCAAGGGATTTTTTATTTAAATCTTGGTACGGGATCCGCTCCAGGAAATCCGCCAGCGAAGCGAAGATCCCGTTTTGGTTACGCTCACTGATTATCGCCCGGACGACATTCGAGCCGACATTTTTAATCGCGCGCAAGCCGAAGCGTATCGCGAGCTTGTCATCTTTTTTTTGCGGGGCGAAGCCCTCGTCGGAATAATTTATTTCCGGCGGCAGAACTTCGATCCCAAGTTCGCCCGCTTCCTTGATCAAAAATCCGATCCGCTCGACATCTTTTTCGTCAGAGTTCATCAAGCTCGCCATAAATTCCAGCGGGTAATAAGTTTTGAGATAAGCGGTTTGATACGCGACGAGCGCGTACGAGGCGGCGTGCGAACGGTTGAACCCGTAACGCGCGAAAGGCTCCAAAAGTTCGCCCAATTTTTTTGCGACATCTTTCTCGACGCTATTTTCGATCATCCTTTTTACGAATTTCTGTTTCTGCTCGATCAAGAGCGCTTTAATTTTTTTACCGACGGCTTTTCGCAACGTGTCCGCTTCAGCAAGGGTGAAGCCGGCCAAGGCCTGCGCGATTTGCATCAATTGTTCTTGGTAGACCGCAATTCCGTAAGTATTTTTTAAAATTGGCTCGAGTTTCGGGTGCATGTACGTAACGCGTTCCTTTCCGTGCTTCCTTTTAATATATGAAGGGATGAGTTCCATCGGCCCCGGGCGGTACAAGGAAATCATTGCGATTATGTCTTCTATGTTGCTCGGTTCGAGTTCTTTCAAATATCGCGTCATGCCTTGTCCTTCGAGTTGGAAAACCCCGACGGTTTTTCCTTCCGCCAAAGTTTTGAAAACTTCCGGATCGTCGAGTTTAATCGTATCTAAGTCTAAAAGTGTCCCGTCGCGCCGCTTAATAAGCTCGAGCGTGCGCTCGATAATGCTCAAGTTTTTTAACCCAAGAAAGTCCATTTTCAAAAGTCCCAAATCTTCCACGGCGTGCATTTCGTATTGCGTTACGACAACTTCGCCGGTTACCTCTTCGCCGGTCGCGTGCTGAAGGGGAACAATATTTTTCAATGGATCTTTCGTGACGACAACTCCGCAAGCATGGACGGAGGCGTGCCGGCAGACTCCCTCGAGCTTAAGCGCGGCGTTTAACAATTTTTTAGCCTCGGCGTTTTGCTCGTAAATCGTTTTGAGCTCTTCTATATTATCCAGGCATTCGGCAAGCCATCCTTCTTTCATCCCTTGCGTTGGGTTGAAGGGAATCATCTTTGCTAACTGGTCGCAAAATCCGTACGGAATCCCAAGGGCGCGTCCGGCGTCGCGGATCGCGGCACGCGCGGCCATCGTCCCGAAAGTTATAATCTGCGCAACTTTATCATTCCCATATTTATTCCTGACGTAATCCAAAACTTTGTCTCGGCCAGTGTCCGCAAAATCCAAATCGATATCTGGCATGGAGATACGGTCCGGGTTCATGAACCGCTCGAAGATCAGGTTGTAACTTATCGGGTCGATGTTTGTAATCCCCAAAATATACGAAATTATCGAGCCCGCGGCCGAACCGCGGCCGGGACCGGTTACGATTCCTGATTTTTTCGCCCAGTTAACGAAATCTTGGACGATTAAAAAATATGCCGAAAATCCAGTTTTGTTGATGACGGAAAGTTCGTAGTCGAGGCGCTGTCGGATTTCAGGAGTAACTGCGGGGTAGCGCTTCGGCAAGCGTTCGTTGCAAAGATGCGCCAAATAACTTTCAACCGTAAATCCTTGCGGGACATCAAAATGCGGCAGCTGCAGGACGCCCATGGGAATATCGATATTGACGCGATTGGCAATCTCGAGCGTATTCGCAAACGCTTCCGGAACATCCTTCAATGCCTCGCGCATTTTTGCCGGGCTCGCGAAAGAAAAATCGTCCGCTTTCATCGTCAAGCGGTCTTCGTTATCGATTTTGGAATTTGTCTGCACCGCCAACAAAACATCCTGCGCTTCGGCGTCCTCGGCTTTCAAATAGTGCGAATCCTGCGTCCCGACCAATGGCGTGTTGGTTTTCTTGGCGAGCTCCCGCACCGCCGCTTGGATTTCGTCGTGGTTCGGGATGTTCGGATGGTGCGAAGTTTCAAGAAAAAAATTATCCTTCCCAAAAATATCTTTATATTCCGCGACGAGCTTTTCGGCCGCTTCAAAATCTTTCCTAAAAAGCGCCCGGGGAATTTCTCCGCCGATGCATCCGGAAAGCGCGATTATCCCTTTCGAGTGTTTTCTTAAAAGTTCTTTGTCGACGCGCGGTTTGTAGTAAAAACCTTCTAGGTGCGAAGTCGTTACGAGTTCGATCATGTTGTGATATCCCTCGGTATTTTCCGCGAGCATCGTTAAATGATACCTCCGCTCATCCACACCCGGCTCCTTATCCTTAAGCGAGCGCGCCGCAACATACCCCTCGACGCCGATTATCGGTTTTACCCCCGCGGCCTTCGCAGCTTTATAAAATTCAATCGCCCCGTACATATTTCCGTGGTCGGTAATGGCGAGCGCGGGCATTTCCATTTTCGCGGCCTCTTTAACTAAATCTTTTACCTTCGAAAGGCCGTCGAGCAAAGAGTAGTGGGAATGTGTGTGCAGGTGAACGAAGCTCATAATTTCTAATTTTAGACAAAATTTCCGTCATATGCTAGATTTGAAGCAAATTTACATTAGGAGGTGTTTATGCTCTCTCGCCAATTTACAGTGAAAACCCTAGCGGCGATGGATGGGGCTTTCAAAAACCTCGAGATGGGCAATGCGGAGGATTTCGTCCGCTTCTGGGTCGCCCTTGATCGAGCTAAAAGTAAGACATTGCTTCCACTCCTGGATATGGAGCAGATATCGATCAAGATTTGGTTGGCAATCGTACATGGGGTTTGCGCCGAACCTGTTCTAAACATCATCGCGCAGTGTTCGATCGAGCCGGATGGGATGCTTATTGGCAACCTCATTAACGCATTGCAAAACAAAAACATAACAATGTCAGTTGCGGCCAGAAGAGTGGCCGAACGAGTTCTCCATAAATTTCTAAAGGAGAACGAGTTCCAGGAAGTTAGACAATTCTACGAACGGCGTTTCGACACATAGGTTCATAAACCCGGCGGTGGCCAACTCCACCCCGGGCTTTTTTGTTATCATATAAACATGGCCGTGAAATATATAATTGGGATAGACGAAGCAGGAAGAGGTCCTTTGGCGGGGCCGGTGACGGTTGGGGCGGTTTTAGCGCCAATCAATTTTAAATTTTTCCACCGCATTCGCGACTCGAAACAAGTCCCGCCTTCGGAAAGGGCTTTGCTTTTTAAAATGTTGAAGCGCGAGGGCAAAATTTTCTGCGTCTCTTCGTCCGTAAGCCACTCTATTATAGATAGTAAGGGGATCTCATACGCGCTACGGCTCGCCGTTAAGAGATGCCTCGAGAAATTAGAAATTAGAAATTCGGAATTAAAAATTTTCTTAGATGGCTCCCTATTTGCCCCGGAGGGATATTTGCAGGAGACGATCATAAAAGGCGACGAAAAAATTCCCATAATTTCCGCGGCATCAATAATCGCGAAAGTTAGCCGGGACCGGAAAATGATCCGTCTCGCCAAAAAATATCGAAAATATAATTTTGAAATCCATAAGGGCTACGGGACGCTTCTTCACCGGGAACTTATAAAAAAGCATGGCCTCTCAGCCATCCACCGCAAAACCTTCTGTACAAGGCTAATTTCAGCCTAACCTAAACCCCAACACTATTTGGAACGATCGTCTAAAATAGTGTTGGGGTTGGTGTCTTCGGATATTGATCTCGGACTCTGAATCTGCTATTCTTCGATCGAATTAAAATCTGACTCTGGAGGTGAAATGTGAAGATCTTTAAATTGATTGTGGTCGTAGCTGCTATTCTGATGTACATCGGGAGTATTTTTTCGTGGAGGATTACTGTTATGGCAGCCGTTATGGCAGCCTTGGTTTCTTTGGTGATGATCGTTATCATCGAGATTCTAGAAATGAAAGTCGACAAGAAAGTGGCGGATATTTTTTCAGCGATTTTAATTTTAGCCCTCGCATCGACGACTATGCTGATTGAAATTTTTGTCTCACCGCCCCCTATCTCCTTTAGCGTTTTGTTATTTGGACTACTTTTTTTGATCTTGTCGGGTTGGCGAACGTACAGGATTTTCAATCCCCAAAAAGGAGGCTCCTCGTGAGTCTCCTTTTCTATTGAAAGAATTATTAAGGTTTGGTAGTATAAAAACATGGTAAATCACATGCGGCATACGAAGGGCCACCGGGACCAGCGCCGGGCCAACCAGACCTTAGA
>MFHU01000017.1:21213-72003 GCA_001778695.1 Candidatus Giovannonibacteria bacterium RIFCSPHIGHO2_12_FULL_44_22
GCTTTTTCTAAATGCTCGCATTGCAGCGAGATCAAACTTCCGCACGTAATTTGCACCAACTGCGGGTATTATAATGACCGGCAGGTTGTCGACGTTTTAAAGAAATTAGACAAAAAAGAACGCAAGAAAAAAGAAAAAGAGCTCGCCGTGAAAGAAGAGGCGAAGGCTTAATAAAAAAATTAGCAGATTAGTTCTTTATCCCAAGTAGTTTTGAAAAATAAATATGGCAAATAGGCACCTCGCGAGATCTGTGGCAATGCAATCTCTTTTCCAGTGGGACTTCAATGGAAGAAAGGACGAGGAGATTGAAAAAGTTTTAGAGGCGAATTTAAAAGAATTCGCGCCTGGTTTGGACGACCGCCAATTTGTCAAAGAGCTAGTGGAGGGCGTTCTTAAGAATCGAGATAGGATAGACTCGATTATTGAGAAGGCTGCTCCGGAATGGCCCTTGGAACAGGTTGCAATGGTGGACCGCAATGTTTTAAGGATCGGGCTTTACGAACTCCTGTTCGGTTCCCGAAAAGAAGTTCCGCCTAAAGTCGCCATTAACGAAGCAATTGAACTCGCTAAAACCTTTGGCTCGGAATCTTCCGGGCGTTTTGTTAACGGAGTCTTGGGGACGGTGTATCGCGAAATCGGCGAGCCGGGACGGGATGAGACTTCCAAGAAAAAAGCGACGCTCGAAGATTTGGAAAACCTTCCGGTAGAGGCGAAGGCCGGCGGGATAGTTTACCGCAAGGAAGGAAAAAATTTGCAGTTTGCCCTCGTGCACGATGTTTTCGGATACTGGACGCTATCTAAAGGAAGCCCATTGGAAAACGAAGAAGCGACGGGCGCGGCGGAGCGGAAGGTTAAAGAAGAATTAGGGATTAAAAGCGCGAAAGTCATTGAAAAATTAGGGCAGAACGAATATATCGCGAAGGACCCGGAAAAAGGGCAGGTCCGGCGCAAGGTGGATTATTTCCTGCTCGAGACCGAAGACCGGGATTTAAATTTGGAACCCTCCGGCGGCCTCGACGACGCCAAGTGGTTTAAGGTGGACGAGTTGAAAGACATCAAGACTTATCCGGATATCAAGCCTCTTTTTTCGAAAGCCCTCGAAATCATAAACAAGCAATCATGAGCGAACTCGCTTTGTTAGAAGAAAAACTAAATATAAAATTCCAGAATAAAAAACTTTTAGAAGAGGCTTTTACGCACCGCTCGTATTTAAACGAAAACCCGGACTGGGCGGGAAACCATAACGAGCGCTTGGAATTTTTAGGAGACGCGGTCTTGGAGTTGGCGGTGACGGAACATCTTTATTCAAATTTTCCGGATAAAACGGAAGGGGATTTGACGAGCTATCGCGCGGCTTTGGTTAACTCCAACATGCTCGCGGAGTTGGCGCAGGAAATCGGCTTAAACGATTATTTAATGCTTTCCCGCGGCGAAGCCAAGGATTTGGGGCGCGCCCGGCAATATATTTTGGCAAATACTTTCGAAGCCTTGGTCGGCGCGATTCATCTGGACCAGGGTTATCTCGCGGCGGAAAAATTTATCAAAGAAACCGTACTCACTAAAGTAAGCGATGTCATCGCAAAAAAGCTTTTCCGTGACCCAAAAAGCGTTTTTCAGGAACGGGCGCAGGAAGCCGTCGGGATCACGCCGACATACGAAGTCATGAAAGAATGGGGCCCGGACCACAATAAACATTTCATCGTCGGCGTGTATTTGGGCAAGGAGCTTATCGCGGAGGGCGAAGGGCCGTCCAAACAGGAAGCCCAGCTCCGCGCGGCGGAAGAAGGCTTGCGTGTAAAAAATTGGGCGTAAAATGAGGCTCACCCGTCTTGAACTAAACGGTTTTAAATCCTTCGGGAGCCAAACGGTCCTGGAGTTTCCGCACGCGATTTCCGGCGTGGTTGGCCCGAACGGTTCGGGAAAATCAAACGTCGCGGATTCGATCCGCTGGGTTTTGGGCGAGCAATCTATAAAAAGCCTTCGTGGAAAGCGCGGGGAAGACATGATTTTTGCGGGCTCCTCGACGCAGTCCAAAATGTCTCGGGCGTCCGTAGTTTTAGTTTTTGATAATAAAAAACGCGAATTTCCTTTGGAATTTGACGAAGTGCAGATCGAGCGCCGAGTTTATCGCGACGGCGTAAACGAATATTTGATAAATAAATCCGACGTGCGCCTGCGCGATATAATAGAACTTCTCGCGAAAGTTGGTTTCGGTTCAACTCGCCACCACATAATCGGGCAAGGCGAGGCCGACCGGATTTTGTACGCTTCCCCTTCGGAAAGAAAAGAGATGATAGAGGACGCGCTCGGTTTAAAAATTTTCCACTTGAAGCGCGAAGAGGCGGAAAGAAAGCTTTCACGGACAGAGGAAAATATAAAGCAAATCGTCGCGTTGCAGAAAGAAATTCAGCCGCATTTAAAGTTTTTAAAATCGCAAGCCGAGAAATTCCAGATTTCTTCCGCCCTTCGCGAGGAATTGAAGGGCTTGCTCGAGGAATATCTTTCGAAAAAACTCGCAACAATCGAAGAAAAAACCGACGAAATACACCTCCGGAAGAAACGGCCGTTTTCGGAATTGCGCGAGGTTGAAGCCGAGATTTTGAATTTGCGTAGAAGGATTGAGAAAGAAGATAAAAAGGAAACGCACGATTCCGGCAGGGACCGGGAGCTCGAGGAAAAACTGCGCAAGGTCCGCGAGGATGAAATGAATTCACTCCGGGAATTGGGGAAGCTCGAAGGGATGATCGCGGCCGAAGAACGGGCGGCGCGAGCTTCCGCGGGTGAAGTCATCGCAAAAAAAGAAGCCGAGAGAATGCTCAAAGTTATCGCCGAGGCGATTGATAAAATCACGAGCCTCGAGATGTTGAAAAGTCTGAAGCATAAAGTTCTGGAATTCCTGGAAAATTTATCTCCCGCGAAAAAAGAAGAAATAAATTTGGAAGAAAAAAAGAAAGAGTTGGCCCTGCTTAAAGAGAAAATTGATAAGCTCGCCCTTGAGGCAAAAGAACTTTCGCGAAGATACGAAGAGGAAATTTCCAAGGCGCGGACGGAAGCGGAGGAGACGCGAAAAGACGAAAAAAGGGTTTACCAGTTGGAACTCGAAGCGGGAAAATTGAAGGACGTCCTGCGCTCGATCGAACTTGAAGAGGAGAAAATTAAACTTCTGCGGGAGGAATTTCATCGCGAGATAGAAGAAGCAAAACCGCACATGGACGCACGAATCGAGAAGGGAAAAGCCTTTGAGTCCGGGGAAGAGATGGAGGTACTCCGCAAAAAAGTTGAACGCACGCGCGTTAAACTCGAAGAGGCTGGCGGGATTGATCCGGACGTGATCAAAGAATTTAACGAAGTTTCCTCGCGCGACGAATTTTTGGTAAAAGAGCTTGGGGACCTGGACGAGTCGCATAAAAAACTCGAAGAGGTTATGGATGATTTAGAGGCGCGGCTTGAATTGGATTTCAAGTCCGGGATCTCCAAAATTAATTCCGAGTTTCAGGAATTTTTCGCGACGATGTTCGGCGGAGGAAACGCGGCGTTGAAAATTATCAAACAGGACAAAAGAAGGCCCGCCGACCTGCCCGACGAAGCTTTAGCGGAGGCGGGAAGTCCGGATGAAATTGAATCAGGTATTGATATCAACGTCGATCTTCCGCGGAAAAAAGTCCGCTCGCTCGACGCGCTTTCGGGAGGGGAGAGAGCTTTGACCTCGATCGCCCTCCTGTTCGCGATGTCCGCGGTAAACCCTCCGCCGTTCTTGGTTTTGGACGAAACAGACGCCGCGCTCGACGAAGCGAATTCCCACCGCTACGCCAAAATGCTCGAGAATCTTTCAAAAACAACCCAGTTGGTTTTAATAACCCACAACCGCAATACGATGAAGTGCGCGGGAATTTTGTACGGCGTCACGATGGGCTCCGACGGAGTTTCGAAACTGCTTTCGATTAAGTTTGAAGAAGCGGGAGCCTTAGTGGCCTAGAAAGCTATGAATGGACCTGGTTGGCTCAAGATTAAAACTACAAAAGTTGAAACGATAACTAAGAAAGACCAAAGTAGAAAAGACCATTTTCTTCGCATGATGCTCATGCCAATGCCCCAGCCAAAAAGAGCAGCATAAACAAAAAGTAAAATAGGCAAAACCACATCGATATATTTTGAAAGCCATATAAAAATAACAAGGCCGATGAGTATCAGAAAGAAAATAGAAAGTCGTGTCTGAACTATGTCGAGCATATATTTACAATAGCACACTTGATTATTTTTTAGCTGTTAGTTACAATATAGACCATGTTAATGATTCGGTTACAGAGAGTAGGGAGGCGGAATGACCCATCGTTTCGGGTGGTTATTACTGATTCCAGGAACTCCACTAAAAGCGGCAAATTTGTTGAAATTGTCGGCAATTATGATACGCGGCATAAAGACAAAGTTCAGCTAGATAAAGAACGCATTCTGCATTGGATAAAGAATGGCGCCCGTACGTCAGATACTATGAATAACCTTTTGATTTCTAATGGGGTTATAACTGGCAAGAAGATAAACGTATCTTCGAAATCGAAGATTCCGGCCGGAGCGTCGGAACCGAAGGCAGAGGCCAAAACGGAGACGCCCGCCTCTTGACCAGAAGCGTAAAATTTGCTATACTTATCATAGCGGTCGAGATTATTGGGAAGTATTTACGATATTAAAGAGATGGCAGAAAAATTCGGAGACCAGGATTTTCTAGAGTTTGTAGTTAAATCCCTGGTTGATAATCCGTCTGACGTCAAAGTCGGCCGAACGGTTGACGAGATGGGGGTTCTTTTGAACCTCAAGTTGAACCCAACAGATATGGGCAAGATAATCGGACGAAACGGAAATACTGCGAAAGCTATCCGCACTCTTTTGCGCGTAGTCGGGATGAAGAATCACGCTCGCGTGAACTTGAAGATCGAGGAACCGGAAGGATCCACGAGGCCTCAAAGAACTCCGGGAGCCGGCAGTATGGACCAGGTCATGGAAGACCTTAAACTTTAATTAGATTTTAGTCTTTATGACGACAAAAGCCCCAAGGGTCGGACCCGAGGGGCTTTTTGTTAGTTGGTGGGCGTACTTAGTTGCGCCGGCTATCCAGGAACCCATTAATCTGGCCATGAATGCTTAGCGCACCCAAAAACAAAGCTGCTATCAGAACTATTTCCGATATAAGGTGCCAGCCACCGAAGATAGGAATAAGTGCCATTGACTGAACGACCATTTTAATTTTGCCGTATAAGTTCGCGCGCGCATCATACTTGAGTGCAAATCCGGCAAAGCGCATCACGACGGACAAAAGTTCACCACCAAGAATTGCACCAACCAGTAATGGCAATTGAGCATAAAGCTCGAAACCAAAAACGGTCAGAATTATTAACTTATCAGCGATGGGATCGATATTTGCTCCGCAAGCTGATTCTTGTTTTCGCTCTCGGGCTAACGGGCCATCAAACAAATCACTCATTACCGCAAAACATACAAGAAGAGGTATTAGTCTTGGAGCGAGTCCCGTAACGTATAAATACCAGACGCACGAGGCGACTAGAATCCTAAGATAAGTTATATGATTCGCAGTCACCCAGGAGGGGAGAAAGCGAACCAGTTCACGAAGATAGGACTCTTTAAGCGCCCACCCATAGTTAAAAAGTGCTTCCATTTTTCCCTCCTTTCTGCGAGAACTCTACCTTACAAAAAGAAGCGGGGCAAGGGATTATTTTAAGACGTAAACAGCCCAGAAATCATTCCGATTTCTGGGCTGTTTTTTTTGCGACTAACTAGCCGCTATTTACTGTTCACGATGGCTTACTTTCTCCGTGAAGTTTTCTCTGGAGGTCCTCGAATGCATCCAAAATTCTTTTTGGGGGATTGTCAGACTCTCCAAGGACAACAACCTTGCCACTCCAAATGTCAGTCGCCAAAATTATTTCCAGATCCTCTAACAGCATCAAGGTCTGCGGACTGTTTTTGATATCCATCTTAGTGCAATATCCTACCGTGCCTTTTCTGCTACCTTCCATCCAAAGAATTTTTATAATTTTCACATACGCCCCCTAGGTTAATTCCGCTTGGATCTTGTGTTTTTTTCTTCCACCCTGAAGGGCGAGAAGTAAAACAACAACAGCACCAGCAGCAAGGACAATGATAGCTAAGGGTAGAATCCAACCAGTCAGCAGCCAAAGAATAATATTTTTTATTTTTTTAAGCATATAGCCTCCTCCATTGTGAAGTAAAAGGACGCTTTTATCTAAGGTGATTTTGCATTATAATAACCACAATGTCAAAGATTCGGTTCAATGTCATCACAATATTTCCCAAAATTTTCGACTCTTACTTTGGCGAGTCGATTATTAAGCGCGCTATCAAAAAGAAAAAAGCGGAGATTAAAGTCCATAACCTGCGGGATTTTTCGAACGATAAAAAACACCAAAAAGCCCGCCCGACCAAACCAGCCCAAAAGATTCATTCTGGCGGGTGGTCATTCGGGCGGGTTGACGATAAGCCGTACGGCGGGGGCGCGGGGATGGTTTTGATGGCCGGACCAATTTTGCGCGCGGTTAAATCACTTGGACGCTCGGCGTCCAAGTCAAAGCAGAAGGTTGTTATATTCTCCGCGAAAGGGAAGCCGTTTAACCAGAAAATGGCACATGATTGGTCTAAAAAATATAACAATTTTATTTTCGTGACCGGTAGATACGAAGGGATAGACGAACGCGTTGCAAAAATTTTGAAGGCTGAAGAAATTTCTATCGGGCCGTATATAACGACCGATGGTGATGTCGCGGCCATGGTTGTCGTCTCCGCGTTGACCCGCTTAATTCCGGATGTAATAAATTGGTCTTCGCTCGAAGACGAATCTTTTTTGCGTCAAGAATTAAAAAAGGAAGCGAAGCTCAAGGAAAAACAGCTCGAGTACCCGCATTACACCCGGCCGGAAATTTTAAGCTGGGGCGGCAAGAAATATAAAGTGCCGAGTGTCCTGTTATCGGGAGATCACGCAAAAATTAATTCCTGGCGCGACAGGCAGAGAAAATAGTCGAGCGGCCGCCTTGGGCGACCGCTCTTTATGTCTTGTGGCTGTCAAAATTTGATTAAGATGATCATCCCGGCGAATGCTAGGAGAAATACGGCGTAGACCAGTAAGGCCAATGGAAAGGTATCTGGGGCCGGCTCTTCATCTTTTGACATAAACCACCTCCTTATTGGCTTTATTTTAAGGCCTATTTTGTCTATTGACAATGAATAAATGGCGGCTAGAATGGAGTGATGCTTGTGCCACCCAGTATGGTGGCACTTTAGAATCGGAAAGAAACTTAACAATTTACGAAGAATCACACAAATACCACTCCATACTTATTAACTTAATTATGGTCTGGTACAAGTAAAATATAAAAAGTCCAAACGGACAGAAGCACCATTCCATTTTTATCAATTAATTATGGTCTGGTATAAGAAAATAAATTTTCTCTTTTGTCCCGTTCATTCATAAGAGAGTTTGATCCTGGCTCAGGATGAACGCTGGCGGCGTGGATAAGGCATGCAAGTCAAACGGAACTTATTTTGAAGGAGTTGCGATTACATCAAGACAACGGATTCATAGGTTTAGTGGCAGACGGGGTAGTAACACGTAGGAACATCCCCCAGAGACGGGTATAACTAGCCGAAAGGTTAGCTAATCCCCGATAGTCTCGTAAGAGTAAATCACTTAGATTGGCTCTGGGAATGGCCTGCGGGATATCAGCTTGTTGGCGAGGTAATTGCTCACCAAGGCTATGACGTCTAGGGGGCGTGAGAGCGCGACCCCCACCAATGGAACTGAGACACGGTCCATACACCTACGGGTGGCTGCAGTCAAGAACATTTGTCAATGGGCGAAAGCCTGAACAAGCGACGCCGCGTGCGGGATGAAGCTCTTCGGAGTGTAAACCGCTTTTATAGGGGAGGAACTAAAGTGACGTTACCCTATGAATAAGGCCTTGCTAACCTCGTGCCAGCAGCCGCGGTAATACGAGGAGGCCAAGCGTTATCCGGATTTATTGGGCGTAAAGGGTGTGTAGGGGGCATGGTTAGTCTCCGCTTAAATTTTCGGGCTCAACCCGGAATCCGGCGGAGAAACGGCCAAGCTAAGAGGGTGCCAGAGGCAAATGGAACTCATGGTGTAGGGGTGAAATCCGTTGATATCATGGGGAACACCAAAGGCGAAGGCAATTTGCTGGGGCATTCCTGACCCTGAAACACGAAAGCGTGGGGATCAAAAAGGATCGAAAAGTTCCGTTTACAAGGCGGACTGGTCCAATTGTGAAGTAATTCGCAATATAAAAACTTGGCTATATCGGGGAACATCTCGCGAAGCGAGACAATCCCGAGGGAAGTTGTGTGTTCAAATTTCTGGAAAAAGAAAAAGGCGCAGCTGTGCCGAGCCTTGGGAAATCACTGATCGATCTAAGTCATCGCTTGGTAGTAGACTCAAGCTTAGCGCATGCCAGAGCTGTTAGAAAACAGCCTAGTAGCAGCATCGCAAGAGTTGCGAGGGGTCCATACGCGAGGACGGGCTTACTTAGAGCGGTCAAAAGTGTTATTAGAACTCCAATTATAACCATGGTTCACCTCCGATGCAAGAATACCATGATGGGATTAGAATGTCAAGAAAATTGACTCCAGAAATTTGAACATACAACCCCGTAGAGACTATACGCCGAGCTCCTGATTAATTTCAGGATGATGATATAGTCCGAACTCTGCAGCGATGCAGAGAAGCAGATAGAAATATTCTGCTCACTCAAGAATGAAAATCGGTGCTAATTTTTGGAAAAAGAAAGGCCACCACTATTAAGTGATGGCGTTCGCAAGACGAGAGATCAGATTCGAACTGACATCTAGCAGGGGGTACCCCGTCGCCTTACCGTTAGACCACTCCCGACTTGCATAAAAAGATTAGCACTAAATACAGTCTATTGTCAATAGACTCCAAAAATTAGCACCGATTACAGAATTTCTTGAGGTCCGCCGTCGCTAAAGCTATGGCGGACACAGTAACAAAATGTAGATACCCTTGTAGTCCACGCCCTAAACGTTGATGACTAGGCATCCGAAGTATCGACCCTTCGGGAGCCGCAAGCTAACGCGTTAAGTCATCCGCCTGGGAAGTACGATCGCAAGATTAAAACTCAAAGGAATAGACGGGGACTCGCACAAGCGGTGGAGCATGTGGTTCAATTCGATGGTAAACGAAAAACCTTACCAGGGCTTGAAATGGTTTTGACATTCCAGCGAAAGCTGGACTTCTCACAAGGACAAAATCACAGGTGCTGCATGGCTGTCGTCAGTTCGTGGCTTGAGTTGTTCCCTTAAGTGGGGTAACGAACGCAACCCCTATCGTGTGTTACAAGTGTCACGCGAGACTGCCCCGCTCAGCGGGGAGGAAGGCGGGGATGACGCCAAGTCAGCATGGCCCTCTGATGCCCTGGGCTACACACGTGCTACAATGCCGGTTACAATGGGTCGCGATGCCGTAAGGCGAAGCAAATCCCATCAAAAGCCGGCCCAGTTCAGATTGAGGTCTGCAATTCGACCTCATGAAGTCGGAATCGCTAGTAATCGCAGGTCAGCTATACTGCGGTGAATACGTTCTCGAGTCTTGTACTCAAAATTAAAAGCGCCCGGCAGCTTATATTTCTAGGCCGTTAAAATCGGTCCCTCCGATTAAAATCGGAGCGTAGCAAACGGATAAGTCCTTGGCCGCGAGGTTGTGGACTGAAGGATCCTATTAGCAAAAAGCAGCCTTATTAGTCCCCGGCTTGAGTCGGGGAAAGGCCGCGCGACCCATTCGGTGAGTAATGGGGAAGCGCCAAGAAAAGCTTAATGAGGATGTTTGGAAAAGAAATACAAGTGACCCGCGGGAGATCTCATAACGCCACTGGAATTATTGCGTTTTGAGAAGTCAGCTGAATCATAGTACTGTGCGTCAACTTATTTTTATGTTAAAATAGGCGCATGGGAAGGATGAAACCGACGGTTGCAAAAGAATATATTGTTGGGCTTACTGATGGAGAAGGATGTTTCTATGTAAACATATGGAAATCTTCTTTATATCGAGCAGGGTTCGGTGTTCAAATGCATTTTCATATAAAGATGCAGGAGAAAGACAGGATGTTGCTCGAAAAAGTGCGAAATACATTAAAGTGCGGCGCAGTTTATTTTCAAAAAGAACAGCGCCGAAACCACGTTCAATGTTATCGCTATACCGTCAGTGCGCAGCGGGATATCTTCAATACGATAATTCCATTCTTTCAGCAAAATTCTTTGGAGAGCGCAACAAAGCGCAAAAGTTTTAAGATCTTTTGCCGAATTGCTAATTTGCTTCAAGCAAAAGCGCATTTAACCAAAAGAGGTTTAAAACGAATATGGAAGCTAAAAAAGCTTATGAATCAAAGAACCGTCGGGCTCGCGTAGTGCGGGAAATCCGCCCGCTACGTGGGAACGCGAAGCATTCTAACTATCGCAATCCGCCCGTCAACTCAAGGGAGCCGGGAGTAGATGAAGCCAGCGATTTTCGCTGATTAGTCTAAGCTCGGTGACAGGGAGTAAGTCGTAACAAGGCACGGCTAGCGGAAGCTGGTCGTGGAGTTTAATTTTTAATTTTTGTGATAAACAAAAGTTAATGTGTCGATTATGCCGTTTCGGCATAGGGTATTGGTCCCGCAACCCTAATGCGGGACTGGGACAAAAGAAAAAGTGCTTTAACAAAATCAAAAAATCCGAATTTACAAATTCGGATTTTTTGTGTTATTATTTGGATAGATAATATGCAAAAGGAGAGCTTATGCCACATAGAAAATGGTCGGAAAGCGTTCTTTTAAAGTTAAAGCAAGCAAAAATGGAAACAGGCGCGCTCCCTGGAGCAAGCACTAGGGTGCCATTAAGCGGATATGAAATCGCGCAACTTATTGAGGTTCTCGAACCTTCTGAAATATTGCCGCTATTCCGGTGGCATAATCATGATGAAATTTATTTACCAAATAGCAGAGAATCGACCGTCAAGAAATAGCGCCTGTCCGCAAACCTGCGGAGGCGTTTTTTATTTTATTCACATCAAGCGAAGTCGAATTGCGTGTGGGAGGGATCGAACCTCCGGCCTCTGTCTTATCAGGACAGCGTTCTACCACTGAACTACACACGCGAAATTTACTAATTTTAAGCCTAGCAATTTTTTAGACGTTTGTGAATAACTGATTAGTATTTAAAGCTAAATTATGTTAGAATACGCCTAAAGGTCAAAATATATTATTATATAAGCGTTTTTTAATACTATGCTAGCAAACAACAAACCAGAGCCAGTTGTGGCCTATTGCGTAAAGTGCCGCGAAAAAAGAGAGATGACCAACCCTCGAGAGGTTTCTATGAAAGGAAAAGGAGGTGTGGAGCGCCGCGCGATGACAGGCACTTGCGGGAAATGCGGAACAAAGATGTTTAGAATCATGGGCAAGAAATAAATCGTGCCCGGGGCCCGTAGCTTAGTGGTAGAGCATCCGGTTTGCATCCGGAAAATAGGGGTTCGATTCCCCTCGGGTCCAAAATATTAATAAACCTTACTAATCCTCCAGAATCTTTATTACCAATTTCTTGGCTGGTTTGGGCATACCTAGTTTTTTAAGCAATGATTCAATTTGTTCCAAAGTATAGATACGATAATTATTTATAGGGTGTCTTGCGGCTTGGAATTTTCTATGATTATCCCAATTTCTAAGCGTAAGAGGAGTCACACCTATCAATCTGGCTGCTTGATGTATATTTAGATATTTCTTTTGCATTAAATTCATAACTATAAGTTTACTAAACATATAAGAAGTCGTCAATCTTGGCTAGGCGAGTAAGTGTTATCTGGGCAATGAGATTTCAAAATAATTGTTTCCATTGTCCAATAAAATCAGTTGGCCGGCTTCAGCCGAAATGATTTTAGGCGCTTTGCCTTTATAAATCGGAGAAATATTTTGTCCGCCGGTCCGCTCCATTTCTACCACGTAAATAGCGTCTCCGCTCGCGACTAGCAGATAATCTGGCCAATCAGGATAAAATTTCACATCTCGGATAGGCGAGGCCGACAAAATATGCAGTCCTCTTTCAGGATTTGTTGTTGAGTTCCTTTCCCATTCAGGTATTTTGTCTAAATCGGAAATCCAGTAGGAATCGATATTTTCTTCATCCCAATAAATAATTCTTGAAAAATTTTCGTCAAAAAAACTGTTTTTTTTGCTTTTTAAAATCTTAAAAGTCGTGGTGCTCCATTGGCCGATAACGTCAAAAATATCCTTGTTTTTATAAAAGCCGCCGTCATCTCCCAAAATTAAAAAATCGTCAGTTTTCGGAATAACCCAGAATTTCTTTACGCCAGGAAATTTTGGCTTTTTTATTTCCAAGGCAGGAGTTGTGGTACCTAGAATTTTTATCTCGGCATTTTTTGGCACCAAAAGCACGGATCTATTCGCAACTATTTCCGGCAGAATCATGAGCGTCTTTGTCCACCTCCAAAAGCCGTCTTTTTCAACGGTTGTTTGGTACGTGCCGGGGAGCAGATTTTTTATTAGAGTGGAATTTGCCAAGAGTGATGTTTTTTTTGTTTTTTTATCAATGATCACTACGGCGCCGGCCTCGGAGGTTTTTATGAAAACGCCCCCAGTTTTATGAAGCTTGAAATCGCTGCCGATGCCATAGCCCAAACTGTAAAGAATCACCGGAAACAAAAGTAGTAAAAATATAAGTATGGCGAGATAAAACAGCACCCGCCTTTTGGTTTTGGTAAACATAGCATCAATTTGATTTATCGTCTAAAATAGCATAAATTTAAACTAATGGCAAAATTTTTGATAAAAGGGGGCCGGGCGCTGGAAGGCGAGATCAAAATCAATGGCAGTAAAAATGCGGCGCTGCCTGTTTTAGCCTCCTCTATTTTGTTTTCCGCCCTAGGCGGACCAGCCTCTGGCTGGAAAAATATAATTGAAATTGAAAATCTGCCAAATATTGAAGACACAAAAAGGATGAAAGAGCTTCTTGATAAATTGGATGCGGACGGGAAGATTGATTATGAAATAGCAAAAAAATTTCGCGCGTCAATTTTACCGGTTGGCGGAGCTCTTGCGCGCTTTGGTAAAGTTTCGTTTCCTCACCCCGGCGGATGCGTCATTGGAGAACGTCCAATTGATGTATTTTTAGATGGCTGGAAAGCCATGGGAGCAAAAACTAAATTGTCGGAGAATGTTCCGACGGATTATGTAATTACCGCTCCGGAAGGGCTTTTCGGGGTTGATTACACATTTAAAATTCCTTCGGTAACTGGAACGGAGGCCTTGATTATGACCGCTGTTTTGGCAAGAGGGACTACTATTTTAAGAAATGCTGTGCTTGAACCCGAAATTAAATATTTAGCTGATTTTCTTAATGCCAATGGCGCTAAAATCGCGGGTGCCGGCACTACAACTATAAAAATAGAAGGACGATCCGGTGAGCTTCTTAAATATAGCGCGCGATTTACCGCGCCGCCGGATAGAATTGAAGCCGGGAGCTTTGCTATTTTAGGGGCGCTTCTTGGAAAAAATTTAAGAATAAAAAATTTTGTCGCGGAGGAATTGCCGACCTTTTTGGCTTTACTTTCTAATGTGGGCGCGGAATATATTATAGAAAACAAAGATTTAATTTTTATAAATTCTTATAAAAAAACTTTGCGCGCGAGCAATGTTATCACCAAAGAATTTCCCGGTTTTCCCACGGATCTTCAAGCTCCATTTACCGTTTTACTGACTCAGGCCGATGGGCAAAGCTTGGTGCACGAAACTGTTTTTGAAGGCAGGTTGAATTATATTCAAGATTTGAATAAAATGGGTTCACGGATAACGCTTTGCGACCCTCATAGAGCCATAATTTACGGGCCAGCTAAACTATTCGGAAGAACCATGGAAAGCCCTGATATTCGCGCTGGTTTGGCGTTTATTATCGCTGCACTTATTGCCGAAGGGGAGTCTACTATAGAAAATATTTATCAAATCGACCGCGGATACGAAAATATAGATTATAGGCTTTGCTCCATCGGAGCGGATATAAAGCGGGTTTAAATATTTAAAAATATAAAAATGAATTTCTTTATTAAAAAAATCGGAATAGATTTGGGAACGGCCAACACTTTGGTCTACGTGCCGGGGCAGGGAATAATTTTGAACGAGCCTTCGGTGGTGGCCGTTTCTTTGCCGGAAAATCGAATACTGGCGGTGGGCAATGAAGCTAAAGTTATGATTGGCAGAACGCCCGAAAGCATTATCGCGTATCGCCCAATGAAGGACGGCGTGATCGCGGATTACCGCGTGACGGAAGCGATGCTTCGCTATTTTATTTCAAAAACGGTGGGCAAGTGGAATTTGATAAAGCCGGAAGTTTTGATTTCGGTTCCGGCCGGAGTCACTTCCACAGAAAGAAGATCTGTGGTGGAAGCCGCGATAAAAGCCGGCGCCAAATCGGCCTTCGTGGTAAAAGAGCCGGTGCTTGCGGCAATCGGCGCGGGGATTCCTATTCACGAGCCCAGGGGCCACATGGTTGTGGACATCGGCGGAGGGACGACGGATACAGCCGTGATTTCTTTGGGAGGAATCGTGAGTTCTATTTCTGTTAAAGTCGCGGGAAATAAAATTGATCAGGCCATTGCAGATTATATTAAAAAACAATTTAACTTAGCGATAGGCGACACGACTGCCGAACAGATTAAAATAAATATAGGCTCGGCGATTCCAATTGAAGAAGAGTTGGTGACAACCATCAAGGGGCGCGATTTTTTGACCGGGCTTCCCAGGTCCATAGACATACGCACCAACGAAGTGGTGAAAGCGATTGACGGCGAATTGCGCGATATTATAAAAGCCATCAAGCAGGTTTTGCATAACACTCCGCCGGAGCTGGCTTCCGATATTATAGAAAATGGAATCGTGATGACCGGAGGAGGTTCGCTTCTCCGCAATTTAAACGTTTTGGTCACGCGCTCCACGGGCGTGCCCGCGACCGTAGCCAAAGACGCGCTTTACTGCGTGGCCAAAGGCACGGGCATCGCGCTGGAACATTTGGACGCCTACAAAAAAAGCATCGTGGCTAAAAGATAAAGATAATATGCCAGAAAAACCGCCGGAAAATTCAAAATTATCACTTTTAAAACGTCAAATTAAATGCGGAATGTTGCCGCAGGCGTATTTATTTTACGGAAATGATGAAAAAGCAAAGGACGAGGCGGTTCATTTGCTTTCGATTCATTTTTTGGGGGAAAATTACGCGCATAGCCCAGATTTTTTTAAAATTGAAGAAGACCCCATTACTATAGAAGAGGTAAGGTTGCTTAAAATGAAAAGTTCGCAGAGTTCCGTCTCCGGCAAAAAAAACGTTTTTCTGATAAAAAATATTGAAAATTTGAGTCGCGAAGCGTCTCCCGCCATGCTCAAGCTCTTGGAGGAGCCTTCAATAAGCAGTATAATTATAGCGACCACCAAAAACAAATCTTTTTTGCTCGGCACGATAAAATCACGTTTTTCCAGTTTTAGATTTTGGACTCCGGAGCCGGAGTTGGAAAAATCAGGCGACGAGTTAGAAACAAAATTAATTAAGTCGCTCGCTAGGGCTGAAATTGCCGTAAGAAAGAATCCGAACTCGGGCAATATTTTAAAATTTGAAAAAACGCTCGGAATTTATAAAATTATAAACGACCCGACCATCAACAAAAGACTTTTGGGCGAATATTTAAATTTAATTTCATGATTGATTTTTCAAAAGAAGAAAAAGAATTTCAAAAAATAATTTTATGGTTCGCGGAAGAGCTTAAAAAAATCCGCACCGGTAGGGCTACATCTTCGGTTTTGGAGGGGGTCATGGTTGAATCCTACGGCGCCTTGTCGCCTTTGGCGCACGCGGCGGCCCTGTCTTCGCCGGATCCAAAAAGCGTGCTAATCCGCCCGTGGGACAAAAACTTGCTTCCGGCCATTGAACAGGCGCTTACGAGGGCTAATTTGGGGCTTTCTATAATTTCTGAAATGGACCAGGTTAGAGCGATTTTTCCGGCGCTTACCGAAGAGCGCAGGAAAGAATTTACGAAAATCGTTGGCCAAAAAGCCGAAGAGGCGCGAATATCGGTAAGGAAACGCCGGGACGAAATCTGGAAAACGATTCAGGAAGAAGAATGCGCCAAAATCATATCAGAAAATCAAAAGTTTTCCCAAAAAGAAAAAATGGAGAAAATTGCCGAAGAAACAAATAAAAAAATCGCGGAGCTCGCCGCAAAAAAAGAAAAAGAACTAATGGAATTATAAACTAGAACCATGCTTTTAACTCTTTTTATTTTCCTGATTATTCTTTTGGTTCTTGTGCTTTCCCACGAAGCGGGGCATTTTTTTACGGCGCGTTTTTTTGGCGTCAAAGTTGAAGAATTCGGCTTTGGGATTCCTCCGCGGATTTGGAGCTTGTGGCGCGACAAGCATGATACTCTTTATTCTTTAAATCTTCTGCCTTTCGGCGGATTCGTAAAAATATTTGGCGAAGAGGGCGAGGATGGCGATAGCTCTGGAAGTTTTGGGTCAAAATCCGCCTCAAAAAGAGCCGTGATACTGGCCAGCGGAGTATTAGCAAATATTATTTTGGCTTTTCTCGCCCTTACTTTGGTAAGCGGTTTGGGCGTGCCACAAGCCGTTTCCGAAGAAGAAAGCGGCAATTATCTCGACGCCAAAATAACCATTATGGATGTGGCGCCGGATTCGCCGGCGGCACGCGCCGGAATTATGCCTGGAGACCAGATTTTCGGCTTTCAAAAAATAGAAGACGTGCAGAATTTTATTAAACAAAATAAAGGCAAAAATATCTCACTTTCTCTAATTCGGGGAAAAAAGTCGCTTGAAGTGAGCGCGCTTTCCCGCCAAAATCCGCCGGAAGGGGAGGGGCCTTTGGGGGTTGCTCTCGGGCTAGTGCGCGTGAAAAAATCTCCGTGGTATCTTGCTCCAATAGACGGTGCACGATTTACTTGGGAAATTTTAAAAGGAACAGTTTTGGGATTATGGGATCTTATCCAAAGCCTTTTTAAAAAAGAGGCCTTGCCTGTTGAAGTTGCCGGTCCAGTGGGAATTTTCAACATAACTTCTTCGGCCATCAATCTGGGTTTTGGCACGCTTCTTATATTACTTGCGGTTTTGTCCATTAATCTTTCGTTAATTAATATTTTGCCGTTTCCGGGTTTGGACGGCGGAAGATTATTTTTTCTTTTGATTGAAACTTTGCGCGGCCGGCGGATTTCTCCAAAAACCAGCGCTCTGGCGCACAGCCTCGGCCTCGCGATTTTAATTATGCTGATGCTAGTGGTAACTTATCACGACATTGCTAGGACGTTCTGACTAAGCTAACATATTCCTATGCGACTTTCGGAATTATTCGCAAAAACAGAGAGGCGGCCTCCTAAAAACGAAGAGTCAAAAAACGCCAAACTTTTGGAGCAGGCAGGTTTTATTCAGAAGCTCTCCGCTGGAGTTTATACTTTTTTGCCGTTGGGCCTTCGGGTTTTAAATAAGATAGAAAATATTGTGCGGGGGGAAATGAATAAAGCCGGCGGGGTTGAAATTTTAATGCCGTCTCTGCATCCCAAAGAAAATTGGGAGATTACCGGCAGATGGCAGGCCTTTGACGCGCTTTTTAAAACCAAAAGTAATTTCGGCGGAGAATACGCACTAGGGCCCACGCACGAAGAGGTGCTTTATTCTTTACTTAAAAAACACATCAGCTCTTATCGCGACCTTCCCGTTTATATTTATCAAATCCAAACAAAATTCAGAGATGAAAAAAGGCCCAAGGCCGGGCTTTTGCGCGCGCGGGAATTTCGTATGAAAGACCTTTACAGTTTTCACGCGAACGATGAAGACCGTGATAAATATTACGAGGTGATGAAAAAATCTTATGTAGAAATTTTTAAAAAATTGGGTTTAGCGGCCATTCCCACCACTGCTTCCGGCGGAACTTTTTCGGAGCTTTCTCTGGAATTTCAAGTTGCCTCCGATGCCGGCGAAGACACTATTTATTTTTGCAAGAAATGTAATTTAGCAATTAATAAAGAGATTGTCGGTTTAAACTCGCCGAAATGCTCAAATTGCGCGGGGCCGACTAAAGAAATAAAAGCCATAGAAGCCGGAAATATTTTCCCGCTGAAAGAAAAATACGCCAATGATTTTAATCTGAATTTTAAAGGCGAAGCAGGAAAGGAAAAATTGGTTTCAGCCGGATGCTACGGCTTTGGAACGTCACGGGTGATGGGAATTATTGCCGAAGTTATGAGCGACGAAAAAGGGCTTATTTGGCCGAATGAGGTCGCGCCTTTCACTCTCCATTTAATAGCTGTAGGCGAGTCGCCTAAAGTAAAAAAAGCCGGCGAAAAACTTTACGCCGATCTTATTGCAAGAGGCGGGGAAGCATTGTACGATGATCGCGCGGAAAGAACCGCCGGAGAAAAATTTGCCGAAGCCGACCTTTTGGGAATTCCATTAAGAGCTGTTGTGAGCGAGAAAACTTTGGAAAAAGACAGCGTGGAACTGAAAGAAAGAAATTCCGAAACGATTCGGCTGGAAGTTATAAAAACATTTTTAGAAAAATATGATAAATAAACTTTTCGGCATGTTTTCAAAAGACCTGGGAATTGATTTGGGTACGGCCAATATTTTGGTTTACGTAAGGGGCGAGGGCATTTTAATCAACGAACCTTCGGTAGTGGCCATCAACCAAAAAACTGGGCAGGTGGTGGCCATCGGCCATGACGCCAAAAAAATGCTCGGCAGGACCCCCGGCCATATTACAGCTTTACGCCCCTTGGTTGACGGCGTTATCTCGGATTTTGAAGTTACGGCGGAAATGCTAAATTATTTCATAAAAAAGGTGCACAGCCCTTCGGCCCAGCTTTTCGCGCGCCCGCGCGTAGTGATTGGAATTCCTTCAAGTATCACGGAAGTTGAGCGCCGAGCGGTAAGGGACGCAGCTTCCAACGCCGGAGCCAGGGAAGTTTATCTGGTGGAGGAGCCGATGGCCGCGGCCATCGGCGTGAGGCTCCCGATTCAGGAAGCGGTGGGGAGCATGGTTATAGATGTGGGCGGCGGGACGACGGATATCGCCGTGATTTCTTTGGGCGGTATTGTGACTTCGCGGAATTTAAGAATAGCCGGAGACAGATTTAACGATGATATTGCAAACTACGCTCGGGATGAATTCAAACTTTTAATAGGAGAGCGTACGGCCGAAGACATAAAAATTTCAATCGGATCGGTTTGGAAAACCAACGATATTTTTGAAGGAACCTTGCGCGGGAGGGATTTGGTGACCGGACTGCCAAGGGAAGTTTTGGTAACAGATAGCGATGTGCGCGCGGCTTTGGCTAAATCCATCCGTCTGATCGTGGACGGAGTGAAGGGCACTATAGAAGACACTCCGCCTGAATTGGTTGCTGATATCATGCACCGCGGAATATTATTGGTGGGCGGAGGAAGTTTAATTCGTGGTCTAGACAAGCTTTTGGAGCGCGAAACAAAAATGCCGGTTTATTTGGCAGAAGACCCTTTGACAGCCGTGGTGCGCGGAACTGGAATAATTTTGGAAGATATAGACAGCCTCCGCGAAGTTTTTATTGAAGATGATTATGATATCCCTCCAAAATAAGATTTTTTGGGCGGCGCTTTTGGCGCTGATTTTTTTTAGCGGCAGTCGAGCTTTCGTAAAAAATTTAATTATCAAAGCATCGCTTTTTTTGGCTCCCGAAAGAGAATCTCGGCAAGCCGGCAATCAGGCTTTGGCGTTGCTTATTAAAATCCGGGATCTTGAAAAAGAAAATTTAAGATTACAAAAAGCGCTGGGCGTAAATGCCAAAACAAGGCTGATACCGGCTAACGCGGTTTTTGGAGGAGGTTATCTTTTTTCCGATATTCTTTTGATAAATCAGGGCTGGAACGCGGGAATAAAAATCGGCGATATGGTCACTTATCAAAATGAGGTTTTTCTCGGGCGGATTACGGAAGTTGGCGCGGATTGGAGCAAGATTGGTCTTTTGGGGCGTTTGGGAAATAAAATTATTCTGCGCCAAGATGCGCCTGAGAATATTCAATCCATTCCCATTGAAGCCATAGGCCTGGGCGGGGGAGAGTTTCAAATAGAGATGCCGGCGGAGACAAATTTAAAAATAGGAGATATTTTCCGTTCAGCCGAAAATCCCGAATATATCGCTGGCATGGTTGATAAGATTTCGTTCAAATCCGGAGACCAGTTTAAGGAAATCGGCTTAATTTCTCCGCTGTCGCCGGTTTTGCTTAATGAAGTAGATATAGTTTCAAAAAATGATTAAGCAATTTATTAAAGGTAGGGTGTATGTTTTTATTGACGCGGCGAATATATTTTATTCGCAACGAACTTTAAAATGGCGTATTTCATACGAAAAATTAAAAAAATATTTTGAGAAAGAATGTAGCCCAGGACAAATTTTTATTTATACAGCCAATGATTCGAAGAGGCCAAATCAAGAAAAGTTTATAAAAATGCTTGAAGGCGCTGGTTTTAAGGTGCGCACTAAACCTGTTAAACAAATTCGTTTATCTAGCGGTGTGTATCAGTGGAAAGGAGATTTTGATGTAGAATTGACTATGGATATGCTGGACTCGATGGATAAATATGACACAGCTATTTTAATGTCCGGCGACAGCGATTTTGCACCGGTTGTCGATAGAATTAAATCCCATGGGAAGCTAATAATAGTAATGTCTGTAAAAGGCCATATATCTAAAGAATTACTTGAAAGAGCAAAATATATAAATCTTAAGAAGCTAAGAAAAGAAATCGAGCTTATAAACAAAATCCCCCTCGCAAGCGAGGGAGAGGTTCGTCATGGCTAAGCTTAGCAAACCTAATATAAATGTCAATATCGCTGCCAATTAGTAGATGTGAATAACTAATATGCCCGAAAAACCACCAGAAAATAATACAGAAAATAATCCCGAGCCGAAATCTCCCGAATCCGAACTTTCTCAGGAAGTCTTGGAGAGGGTGATGGCTAAAGTGCAGGATATTGGATCGTATCCCACAGCATTTACTGCAATAGAAGATGACAAGACTCTGGACACTACAAAAAATGTTTTACAGTACGGACTTCTTGGGTCACAACGCCCTAGTCTTGATACTGGTGATCGCGGTGACAGATCTAAGGAGAAGTGGGCTTATTTGGCGCGAAAAACAAAAAAAAACATTGTTCATTTCAATATTGTTGGAAGAACTATACTTGGCGCCGGACAGGAGGAACGAAACCCAGTAATGCGCCATATAGGTAGAAGTTATTGGACAAGAATAGTGTCTGGTTCTGAAAAAGGATTTGTTATATTATTCAATTCAAAAGAATTTGCGGATGGTTGGGAAAATGATGGGGAAAAAGACGGCTTAAAACGGCGCACCTATTATCAAAGAGGAGGCTTTCATGAGTGGGAAACCCGAAGAGATCCTTCCGATGAATGGTATGGCGTCGGGCCAATTCCGGATAGTGGATTTGTGATGCGCGACAGAATTGCGCCTCGTTTTTTTAAAGGCATTATTCCAGTGGGGAAAACACTTAGTTTAGAAGAACTTGTATTGCTTATGTTTGAAATTAAGACATTTCTACCGATATTTGATTCAAATGGCAATTTGCTTTGGCCGCAAAAAATGAGCTACGAAGAAGTTAAAAAGTTTGTGGAGGAGAGGGATAAGAATAAAGAAAAAAAATGATTAAGCAGAAATTTTTAATAACCGGTTTTTTTTACGGCTTGATATTTGAAAGCCTCGGGGCGGATGTTCTGGGTTTTTATTTACTGCCGGCGATGGCGGTAACATTTTTATATGCCAAACTTCCTTTTACGCTTAGGGCAGTTAACGCGTTCTCGGCTTTTGTTTTTGGATTTTTTTTAATGATATTTTGGGCCTCCTTCAAAAACGGCTGGAAAGCGCCATCATTAAAATTTACTTGGCATATTTTCATCTATGTTTCTTTGCTTTTAATTTTGCTTTATACTTTCAGCCATGCGGAGAAAAAATAACAAAGAGATAGAAGTTGACGAGATATTCTTGGACCAAAAAAACACCCCGGGATTTCATCAGGAAAACATGGAGGGCATGCTGGAAAATCCCATAAAAAATAAGATTTTTTGGTTTTTGGGCGTTTTTTTGATCTCTATGCTTACTGTTTTTGGTTTACGCGTGGGATATCTTCAGTTAGCGCGCGGGGAAGAATTAAAAGAACGCTCCGAAAAAAATTATTTGAGGGTGGTAAGCTTGAGCGCCCAACGCGGAATTATTTACGACAAAGACGGCAATCCGCTGGCTTATAACGATACAACCGAAACGGAGAGCTTAAGAAAATATCCGCCAGCCGGATTTTTACACGTTTTGGGATTTTTAACGGCTCCGGAAAAAGAAGGCGACGCGCCCAAAGGAGCCAGCGGTTTGGAAGCTACCTATGACGAAATACTGCGCGGCACTCCGGATAAAAATATAGAAGAAGTGGATGCTAAAGGAAATGTTGTTGAGCTGGGTATTTTAGAAAAAGGTCAGGAGGGCAAAAATATTTTAACAGGAATTTCCAAGGGCCTTAATATAAAACTTGCCGAAGCCATAAACGGCACCAAAGAAGAAAGGGGATTTAAAGGAGGCGCGGGCGTTTTTATGGATATAAAAAGCGGAGAAATTCTGGCTTTGGCCAGCGCGCCGGAATTTGACCCTAATTTACTCTCCAAAAAAAACACTTCGGAAGAAATCAATAAATTGCTTTATGATGAAGGCAAGCCGTTTTTAAACAGAGCCGTCTCCGGCCTTTACGCGCCCGGGTCCATAGTGAAGCCGGCTCTAGCCATTGGCGCTCTTTTGGAAAATATTATTACGCCTGACAAAAAAATAATGAGCACCGGCTCAATCAGTCTGCCCAATCCCTACGACCCAGCGCGCCCTAACATATTTTTGGATTGGAAAGCGCACGGCCTGGTGGATATGAGGCAAGCCTTGGCGGTTTCCAGCGACGTTTATTTTTATGAAATCGGCGGAGGATATCAAGACCAAAAAGGTTTGGGGCCGTGGAATATAAAAAAATATTTTTCCATGTTCGGTTTTGAAGAAAAAAGCGGGATTGACCTTCCGGGAGAAAAGTCGGGCCATTTGCCTGACCCTTCGGAAAAACAAGGCGGGAGAGATTGGACAATAGGAAATACTTATCACATGGCTATCGGTCAGGGAGATGTCACGGTCACGCCGATCGGGATGATTTCTTACGTGTCCGCGATCGCTTCCGATGGAATTATACGATATCCCCACTTAGTCCGCGCTGTAGTTGATAAAAACAAAAAACCTTTGCAGATTTTTTCTTATCCTTCCAGGCGCGTTTTACCGATATCGCCGGATATTTTTAAAGTTATAAAAGAAGGCATGCGGGATTCCGCGAAATTCGGCACTGCCCAGGGGCTGTCCGGCCTGCCGATTGAGATTGCCGCCAAAACCGGAACGGCCGAAGTCGGCGGGACAAACACGGTGCATTCCTGGTCCATCGGTTTTTTCCCTTACGAAAACCCGCGCGTGGCTTTTGTTATTTTAATGGAGGGCGGCCCGAGACAAAACACCGTGGGCGCCACTTATGTTGCTACCCAGGTCATCCGCTGGATAACAGATACCGGGTTTCTTTCCAAACTGGATAATGATATACTGCCCAAATAGATAAATTAAATTATGGCAGAACTGGATTCAACATATTTTTCAAAAGAAGGCCTGGCCAAGCTTAAAAAAGAGCTGGAAAGCCTCAAAACCAAAAAACGCAAGGAAATCGCGGGTCGCTTGGAGTACGCCAAAAGCTTAGGTGATCTTTCGGAAAACTCCGAATATCAAGAGGCAAAAGAATCCCAAATAATGAACGAAGCCAAAATAGCGGAGCTGGAAGATATGCTCCGCCGGGCGGTTGTGGTGGAACATTCCGCGTCTCGCGGCCAAGTGGATATTGGCTCACAAGTCGCCGTGGAGGATATTTCTGGCAAAAGATTAAATTTTACGATTGTCGGCGCCAACGAGGCGTCTCCCGCGGAAAATAAAATTTCAAACGAATCTCCTTTGGGCAAAGCTCTTTTAAACCACAAAAAAGGCGAAACCGTTTCTGCCCACACGCCAAAGGGCGTACTGGAATATAAAATCGTTGATATAATATAAAGTATGGCTTCATCCGGAGAAGAAATTAGGAATTACCGCGTAAAAAAATTAGAGACCATACAAGGGGCTGGAATAGTTCCTTATCCCAGCAAAATTTCTTTTGCAATTTTGGCGGCGGAAGACATAAAAAAGAATTTTAAAAAATTAGTTTCCAATAAAAAAAATATTGGCGTTGCCGGAAGGATTTTGGCTAAACGCGAACATGGTGGCTCAACCTTTTTAGATTTATTTGATGGAACAGACAAGCTCCAAGTTTTTTTAAGTAAAGATAAGATTGGCACCGATTCTTATAATCTGTTTTCTGAAGCCGTGGATATCGGGGATTTTATCGCTGTTTATGGAAAACCATTTTTTACCAAACGTGCCGAACTGACGCTGGAAGTTTCGCGCTGGGAGATGCTGGCAAAATCGCTTTTGCCTTTGCCAGAAAAATGGCACGGCCTTCAGGATATAGAGGAGCGCTTCCGCAAGCGTTATCTGGATTTACTGATGAACAGCGGAGTTAAAGAGAGATTTTTATTCCGAAGCCGGCTTATTTATAAATTGCGCGCGCTTTTAAATAAAGAGGGATTTTTGGAAGTTGAAACTCCTGTGCTCCAGACCTCGGCGGGAGGCGCTTCGGCGCGGCCTTTCAAAACGCGCCACAACGCTTTGGATATCGACCTTTGGCTGAGAATAGCCACGGAAATCCATCTGAAATATTTGCTAATCGGCGGGTTCAATAAAGTTTATGAAATCGGCCGTATTTTCAGAAACGAAGGCATAGACGCAATTCATAATCCGGAATTTACAACCGCAGAACTTTATATCGCTTATTCCGACCATGAAAGTTTGATGAAATTTATTGAAAAATTGCTCGGAGACTTAGCCACTTTAATTGCCAAGAATAAAACTATAGCTTTCGGCGGGCAAAAAATTTCTTTTAAAACTCCGTTTAAAAAAATAACTTTTATTGAGGCATTGGAGCGGCACGCTTTAATTACCGACTATCCTAAAAAATCGCGGGGGGATTTGGTGACAATCGCAATGCGCTTCGGCGTTAATCCGGAGAGCCACGAATCCAAAGATAAAATCGCGGAAAAAATATTCGCTAAGGTTTGCCGGCCGAAATTTATCCAGCCGATTTTTGTTACAGATTATCCCGCGAGCATTTTGCCTTTAGCCAAGCGCTCGCCCAAAAATCCTGATACGGCTCTGTCTTTTCAGGTTGTCGCAGGAGGAATAGAAATAGTGAAGGCCTTTAATGAGTTAAACGACCCCATAGATCAACGGGAAAGGCTCAAAAAAGAAGCGGCGGCCGGCGCGGAAGGAGACGCCGAAGCCCAGCCCTTGGATGAGGAGTTTATTGAGGCCTTGGAATATGGCATGCCGCCGGCTGCCGGATTGGGGATAGGCCTGGACAGATTGGTCATGCTTTTCACCGATACTGACAATATCAAAGAAGTCATTCTTTTCCCCACAATGAAGCCGAAATAAATACGCTGTGAATAAGCTGTGAGTAAATAAGCTGATTTAGCTTTATTTTGTCCCGCTGAAAGCGGGACGTTTTTATTTGCATGAGCGCGAGCTGTGGATTACAATGTATATGAAGTGGGAAAATGTGGATAAACCTGTGGATAGTGTGGATAACTTTAAATATATGTTAATAGGCGAATATTTACATACCATAGACCAGAAAAATCGTGTTTCAGTACCTTCAAAATTTCGCAAAGACTTGGGGAAGATTGTTGTGCTTACCCGCGGATTGGATAAATGCCTTTTTCTTTACCCTTTGGCCCAGTGGAAAGAGCTCGCCGAAAAATTAGCCAAACTGCCTTGGGGCAAAGCCGAGCATCGCAGTTTTATCCGCGCGATGATTGCCGGAGCAACCGATATAGAAGTGGATTCGCTGGGGCGGATTCTTTTGCCGGATTATCTGAAAGTTTATTCAAAATTGTCGGACACGGCCATGATCGTCGGACTTTATAACCGCGTGGAAATTTGGAATCCGGAACTTTGGGCGCGTTATAGCGAAGCTACAAAAGATAATGTTGAAGTAATTGCCGAAAAATTAGGAGAGCTGGGACTTTACTGATGCAAGAGATTCACACGCCAGTTTTAGTAAAAGAATTGAGAGTACTTTTAAATCTTAAGTCGGGGGATAACGCGGTAGACGCCACTTTGGACGGAGGAGGGCACGCGCGGATGATGCTGGAGTTTATAAAACCGAACGGCAAAGTGCTGGGAATAGACCAGGATAAAAATATGGTTGAAAAAATGGCAGGAGAAAAAAATATCACTGCCGTCCTGGGCAATTTCAAGGATATTGATGAAATCATAAAAAAACGCGGGTTTAAAAAAATACGGGCCATACTTTTTGATCTGGGCATGTCGCGGTGGCACATAGAAGGAAGCGGCAGGGGATTTTCTTTCGGGAGACCGGAAGAGCCGATTTTGATGCAGATGGACGCGAGGTCTCAAAAAAATGCCGCGCTAATCTTAAACACTTGTCCGGAAAGCGAACTTGTGAGGATTTTTAAAGAATTCGGCGAGGTGCGCGCTCCATGGGAGCTCGCAAAAAAAATAATTTTGGCAAGAAAAGCAAAGCGTATTTATTCGGTGGGGGATTTGCTTTCCGCGTTAGGCATCAAAAATAAAAAAAGCCTTGCCAAAATTTTCCAAGCTTTGCGGATAGCGGTAAATAACGAGCTGGAAGCTTTAACGGAGGCCTTGCCCAAAGCGTTTGGCGCGCTGGACGTGGGAGGAAGGCTGGCGGTTATCTCTTATCATTCTCTGGAAGATAGAATCGTAAAAAATTTCTTTTCCACCAGAGGAAAAATTTTAACCAAAAAACCCCAAACCGCGTCCCAGGAAGAAATTACCAAAAACTCCAGTTCCAGGTCAGCCAAATTAAGAGTCTTAGAAAAAATTTAATATTATGAGCGTGCTCAATTTAACATTTTCATACGTCAGGCCCTATATCTACCAAGCCAGCGGAGCATTGGAAGATTTGAATTTCAGAAAGAAAAAAAATCTTTTGAAAAATTTGGCGATTATTTTTATTGTTTTGACCGCTTTTTACGTTTATCTTACGGGTACGATTGTTGCCAAAAATCTTCAACGGGAGAATTTGGTAAACTTGCTGAATAAAACCGAGTTTGAGAACGCCGAAGCCGAAAGCATATTTATTAATGAAGGCTACGGCAAAGGCATGGCATATTTCATAGCGCGTGGCTACGAAGAGCCAAAAAATATAAGAGTTATAAAAAAAGCAGGAAATGTCGCCGTCAAGAATGTGGAAAAGCAAAATTTTTACTAGCTCCGACAGGCTGAAACTTACGGTAATTTTTATTATTTTAATAGTCGCGGCCGTGGCCAGCCGCCTTTTTTTTATTCAGATTATCAGCCATCAGGCTTATCTGGATTTGGCCAAGAAACAGCAGGGATTCAGCAGGATTTTGGAGCCGAAACGCGGGGATATTTACTACAAAAATAAAAACGGCGAGCTCGCCAAAGCGGCCACTACGAAAGTAGGCTCTCTTTTATATTTAAATACCAAATTGTTAAAAGAATCGGAAAATACGTTTAATAAGTTAAACGCCGTAACGTCAATAGACCGCGATTTATTTAATAAGATTGTAAAAAAAATAAACGACCCTTATGAAATTCTTAAACACCGCATAAGTCGGGAGGAAGCCGATAAAATCGCCGTTTTGAATCTTCCCGGCGTCGGGTTAGATGAAGAAAGATGGCGGGATTATCCGGCAGGAGCTCTCGGTAGCCATATTTTAGGATTTATTTCGGCGTTGTCGGCAGATGAAAGCGCTACCGGAAAATACGGCGCGGAAAAATATTACGACGGTATTTTAAAAGGCGCGCCGGGAAAAATCTCCGGCGACAGCGATCCCAAAGGAATTTTGATCGCTTTGAGCGAAGCCTCGCAAGTGAATCCAACCGAAGGGCAAGATTTGGTTTTAACCATAGAACCGATTGTTCAGCGCGCCGCCGAAGAGGAGCTTAAAAAATTAAAAGAAAAATGGCGCGCCACAGCCGGAGGGATTTTAATTATTGACCCGAAAACCGGCGCTATAAAAGCTTTAGCCGGCTCTCCGGATTTTGACCCCAATAAATATCAAACTGAAAACAATCTCGGAGTTTTTTTGAATCCATATGTGGAAAAAATATTTGAAATGGGGTCGGTTTTTAAGCCGCTCACAATGTCCGCGGCCCTTGACCAGGGAGTCCTTACTCCCGATACCGCCTATGTGGATATGGGCCAGATTAAAATCGGTGACCGCATCATTAAAAATTTTGACGGCAAGGCGCACGGAACGCGCACCATGACTCAAGTTTTAGAGGAATCTTTAAACACCGGCGCGGTGTTTGCCATGCAAAGCGTAGGCGAAGAAAAATTGAAAGAATATTTTCATAAATTCGGCTTGGCTGATAAAACCGGCGTAGATTTGCCGGGGGAGCTTAGGGGCGATCTTAGCAATCTTGAATCGGGCCGGGAGGTGGAGTTTGCCACGGCGTCTTTCGGCCAAGGAGTGGCCGTGACGCCTCTGGGATTTGCCATGGCGCTTTCCGCGCTAGCCAACGGCGGACATTTAATGAAACCTTTTATAAAAGACGGCACCGCTCCGCAAATCGTCCGCGACGTAATTAAACCGCAAACTTCCGAAACCATTACAAAAATGCTTGTTGACGTAGTAGATATGTCTTTAGCTGGAGGAAAACTCAAAATGCCTCGCATGAGCATCGCGGCTAAAACCGGAACAGCGCAAGTTGCCAACATCGGCGGCAAAGGCTACTCCGACCAATTTCTGCATTCTTTTTTCGGATATTTTCCGGCGTACGACCCAAAATTTTTGATTCTAATATTTTTAGAAAAGCCCCAGGGCGTCAAGTATGCTTCGCAATCAATAACCGATACCTTCAAGGCCTTGGTTGAGTTTTTAATAAATTATTATACAATTCCACCTGACCGATGATAAAAAAAATTATAACAATGATTCTTGCTTGGGAAGCCAGAATCGCGCTGAAGCGCCATTCTCCGAAAGTCATAGGCATAACAGGATCCGTTGGCAAGTCGTCCGCCAAAGAAGCCGTGGCTGCGGTTTTGGAAAGTAGGTTTAATGTCAGAAAAAGCATCAAAAGCTACAATAGCGAGCTAGGCATGGCGCTGGCTATTTTAGGATTAAAGACAGCTTGGAATAACCCTTTAAGCTGGATTAAAAATATCATTTACGGATTTAAAGAAGCTTTTAATCTGCCTGCCGGCAAGGCGGGCAAAAACTTCCCAAAAATATTGATTCTGGAAATGGGCGTGGATAGGCCGCATGACTTTGATAAATTGCTTAAAATCGCGCGTCCGGACATCGGAATAGTTACGGCTATCGGAGAAGTTCCGGTACATGTTGAATTTTTCGCCGGGCCGGAAGAAATTGCCAGCGAAAAAGCCAAACTTATAAAAAACTCAAGTTGGGCTATTTTAAATTTTGATGATGAAACAGTTTGGAACATGAAGCCAAAGGCCGGAGCGGAGATAATTGGTTTCGGCTTCGGAAACGGCGCGGATATTCTGGCTTCCAATTATAAAATTTCCGATGACGGTATTTCTTTTAAAATGGATTATAAAGGTTCCTCGGTGCCGGTGCGCCTTAAAAATGTTTTTGGAAAACATTCTGTGTACGCCGCTTTGTCCGCCGCGGCGGTGGGAATAATTTTTGAGATGAACCTTATAGAAATTTCGGAAGCGCTTTCAAAATACCAGGCGCCTCCCGGCAGATTAAGACTGCTTCCGGGAATTAAAAAAAGTTTGATTCTTGACGATTCATATAACGCTTCGCCGTTGGCTACCAATGCCGCTCTGGACACTCTTCAAGAATTAGATGGAGGAAGAAAAATTGTGGCTTTCGGCGATATGCTGGAGATCGGTAAATTTACCATTTTGGCTCATCAAACGGTGGGGGAGAAAATCGCTAAAATCGCGGATTATTTTGTCGCAGTCGGCCCGCGCTCAAAATTCGCCGCCGAAGAAGCTATCGTTCAAGGCATGGATGAATCTAAAGTGATAAATTTTTCAACTTCCCAAGAGGCAGCTATTCATTTAAAATCAAAAATTCAAGAAGGCGATTTAATTTTAGTTAAAGGATCGCAATCCATGCGTATGGAAAAAATAGTCGAAGAAATTATTGCCGAACCGGAAAGGGCTGGGGAACTACTTGCCAGGCAGGACGAATACTGGAAGAATAAAAAATAAGCCTGCCTGCACAGACAAGCCCCTGTCGTCTAGCTTGGTCTAGGACGCATGGTTCTCATCCATGTAACCCGGGTTCAAATCCCGGCGGGGGCATAAAATCGGTTTTTTATAATAGTATTCTATCAATGTCCTGTTCAATTGTTAAAAAATTTTCTTCAGATTTTATAATATACCCTCGCACCCCTAAAGCTATACCCTCACTGATCTTTTCCGTATCATCTAAATTAGAAACAATTAAAATAGGAATTGGCAACTCACCCGTTTGATTACCCGTCTGTATTTTTTTTAAAAATTCAATCCCGTTCATTTTCGGCATTTTCAGATCGAGTATAATTAAATCCGGCTTTATTTCATTTGTTTTTAATAACCCCTCTTCGCCGTCATAAGCCGCAAAAATTTTGTATTTTTTGGACAATAAACCAATCAATAATCGTGAAAAATCTCGGTCATCATCTATGATAAGTATCTTTTTCATATTATTCAAAGGGTATCATAAAGTAAAAAATACTACCAACCTTCTCTTTTGAAATAGCGCCGACTGTTCCTTTATGCGCTTCTATTAGGGCTTTCGCAATAGAAAGCCCGAGTCCGGTTCCCTTTTTCCCATCCAAAGAAGCGGGGTAGAGTTGTTTGAATTTACCAAAAAGCTGGCTTATACTTTCAAGCGCTATGCCTATGCCGGTGTCATAAACGGCTATCGCAATCGCATTTGGGTAGTCTCGCGCCAAATCCGCGTTAATAGGAATTCCGGAGGAAACCCCGAGTGTTAAAAACTCATCGCTCAAAGAAAATCCTTTCTTATGCAAGAAAGCTATAATCTTAACCTCCCCTCCGCTTTTGGTGAATTTTAAAGCGTTGGAAATAAAATTATTTAAAACCTGCTGTATTGCCCGCGGATCAAGCCGCAACGCATCCGGCAGATCATTGCCGAATAGCGGATTCAATTTAATGCCTGCATCTTTGGCGGCTAACTCATAAAAGGAGATTCTGTTATTAATAATATCCTTAATATCCGCCGCTTCAAGCCTTATTTCGAATTTTCCGGCTTCAAGCTTCGCTAAATCCAAGATATCGTTGACTAAATCAAGCATGCGGGAAGCGTTTTGATAAACCATCTGCAAATATTCCTGCGTATTCGCGCTGTTAACATCCGTCTCTTTATTTCGCAAAAGCTCGCTAATTTTTTTAATTCCGTCTAGCGGAGAGCGAAGTTCATGCACTATCATTGAAGTAAAATCCTTTCTGATGCGTTCAAGTTCAATCTCGTGCGTAATATCATGAAAAATCACAACGCCGCCCAAGACCTCCCCGGCTTTAAGGGAATATTTGTTTAAAACTGGAAATGTGAAAATTTGGAAAAATTTATCATTGATTAAAATTTTATCCAAAATATAAGACTTGTTAAGTTTGACGCTTTCTTCCAGTTTTCCGCGAATATCAAATGTATTGCCGAGTTTGTCTATAAAATCAAAGATTGTGACTTCATTTTTCCCCTGCCAGCCGATTATATTTTTCGCGGATGGATTCACGACCATAACGCGATAGTCTAAATCGGTCATAACCACGCCGTCCGCCATACTTTCTACCATGGCATTTAATTTGCTTTGCTCTGTTTTTACAACCTCTTGCAGTTTGGTTACAGCTTTAGAAGCTTGGCTCGTAATTTTATATAAAATTGTCATTTCCTCTTCTTTATACAATCCAGCTTTCGTATCGGACACTGTTAAAACGCCGACAACTCTATCTCCTATAGCCAATGGAATGTTGAAAAACGAGCGCACGGGCTCCTCAACTTCATCAACAATAATAGCTCCGGATAAAATCTCATTGACCTGTTCTCGCTTGAATTCTTTTTCTAAAAGGGCGGATAGCGATTTCAACATCCTGTCGCGCACTTCATCTATGAATCCGCGGTGCACGGATTTTTCCAAATGAACCTTAAAAAGCACTTTTTCAGGCTCAATGAGCATATAGGAAACCGCGCTATATTCAATAAATTGGTGAAGCGACCCCGTGATTACATCAACAATTTGATGGACATCCAGAGAATATCCGACTCGATCACCTAATTCTTTTAAAATAGCTAATTCATACATTCTCTGGTGCATCTTACTTTCGCGATCTTCCAATTCCGCGCGGCGTACTTCAAACTGGGCGCGTACTTTGCGTTCACGCCTATACAAAAACAATCCAACCGCAAAAGCGGATGAAATTAACAAAAGAAACACAATAATACCTGCCGTTTCAGCAAACATATTATACCGATTTACTTATTAATTCAAAACTTTTGCGAGGAGCTCTTTGCGAGTCTTGTAGAAAGTAACTGCCATTAATGAAGCGAAAACTGTTTCCGCAACATCTCCAAATCCTCCGATGTGTAGGATTTTTAGGCCAGAAAGCGTTCCGTAGACCTCCAGTACTGCAAATGCAAGCGATGCCATTGCCAACATATTCCATGTTTTTTCAAGCGAACCTCCTTGCGACAAAGCTGCCAGCTTCACTGCAAAAAAAGCGCCGAAAAGCGCCAAGATTAAATTTAATCCTTCTAAGCCAATCTCCAAATTTTCCGGGATAAGCGAAAAATCGTATAAATAGCCGCTTTCTCCGGCCGCCAAAAGCATAATTGGCATAGCGAGCAAAAGCGCCCCAAAAATTATTTTATTTTTCATATTTTTGATTTTAAGATTAATTCTAAAACTAATTATTAACGCTGACTTTGATTTCAGGATATTTGCTCATAATGGTTCCTACTATATTTTTTACGATAAGACCAGATAAACTCACGTATTCATCAATGAGCTTCTTTAATACTTGCTGTGGATCGCCGTCTATCGCAGTAACGGCGCCGTCGTTTTCCACAGATATCTCTTTTATATTGCGCGCCTTTAAGACAGCGATATCCGGACCTAATATGACGATTTGCTTCTTTATTATTTCAGTTAAAAGTTCTTTGTATTGTTCTGATGTAGCCATAAACTTTAATTTATAATTTTATTTTTAATTTTCGACCTTATGCTATTATACCACGCTACGCATATATAGGCATTGTGAACAATTTTATACCGATAGTCGTATTTTGTAAATTCTTTGAGTTCTGCTATTATTTGATTTAAATGCTTGATATAAAATTCATCAGAGAAAATAAGGATCTAATCAAAGAAGCGGCTAGGAAGAAGCACGTGAAAGTTGATATTGACCGGATTTCGGCAATTGATGAAAAAAGGCGGGCGTTGATTCAAGAAGTAGACGCGCTAAGGCAGGAACATAAAAAATTTACCGGAGTTTCGGATGAAGCCAAAATCTCAAAAGATAAAATTTCCCATAAAGAATTTGAGCTGAAGGCGGTTGAGGATGAATTTAATGAATTGATGCTTCAAGTGCCAAACGTGCCAGACCCATCGGTGCCGGAAGGAGAATCTGACGCGGAAAATCAGGAAATTAGAAAGGTAAGAGAACCTAAAAAATTTTCCGGCCAAGATTATCTTTCCATTATGAAGCGGTTAGATATGGTGGATTTGGAGCGCGGAGTAAAAGTCTCTGGATTTCGCGGATATTTTTTAAAAAATGAAGGAGCGCTACTCTCTTTAGCTCTTTGGCACTTTGTGTTTGATTTTTTGGTAAAAAAAGGGTTTGCGCCTTTTTTGGCTCCGGTTTTAATAAGAAGAGAAAATATGGTCGGCACAGGCTGGTTCCCGCAAGTTGAAGAGGATATTTATAAAACGCAGGATGATCTTTATCTTTCCGGCACCGCCGAAGTGCCGATGATGGGCTACCACGCGGACGAAATTTTAAAAGAAGAAGACCTTCCAAAAAAATACGTGGCATTTTCCCCTTGTTATAGAAGAGAGGTCGGGTCTTACGGTAAAGATACGAAGGGTATTTTTCGGGTTCATGAATTTTATAAAATTGAGCAAGTGGTGCTTTGCAGGGCTGATCATCAGGAATCAGTAAAGTGGCATGAAGAACTTACAAAAAATTCGGAAGAAATTATGCAAGCGTTGGAAATTCCTTACCGCGTAGTGATAAATTGCGGAGGCGATTTGGGGTTGGGGCAGGTCAAAAAATACGATATTGAGGGCTGGATCCCATCGGAGGGTCGGTACCGCGAAACACATTCGGCGTCTTATTTTCATGATTTTCAAGCCAGGCGCCTTAATATAAAATATAAAGATAACGCCGGGAAAATTCATTTTATTCATTCCCTAAACAACACCGCCATCGCCACGCCCAGAATCTTGGAAGCTTTTTTGGAAAATAATCTGCGGGAAGACGGCTCCATAAAAATTCCGGAGGCTCTGCAAAAATATTATGGAGCTCGCGGATTATTATAAAAAAAGAAGAAGGCGGCAATTTATCGGCAAAGCTGTTATTTTTGGCTGGGGATTGTTATTGATTTTCTTTTTGGTTTGGGGATTTTTTTGGATACCGTATTTGCGAGTGGCGAATATTAAAGTAGAGGGCTATCAGGATGAAAATAGCGTAAAAATCGCTCTCGCGGATTATTTATCTTCACGCGGTAAATTTTTTCTGCCGCAAAATAATTTTTTTCTGCTAAACATTGGAGATGTCAAGCGAATTTTAAAAGAAAAAGGATTTGATCTGCAGGATGTAAGCAAGCAAATTCCCAACACACTTTTAATCCGTTTTATTTCAATGCCTTCGCTTTTTATTTTCTGCCAAGATAAAAGCTCCTGTTTTTACGTTAACAGCTCTGGCGTTTTGGGTGAGCGTGCTCCGCGTTTCAGCGAAAGCCCATTGCTAGAATTAGCAATCGCGGAGCAAATCTTCCCTAAAATAGGCGACCAAATTTTTTCGGAACAACAGGCCAGATTTTTGGGAGTGTTTCTTGATTCTCTAAAAAATTTAAATTTGGCGCTCTCAAAAATAGAAATCTCTGGAAACAAAGACATCAAAATATTTACAAAAGAAGGATGGCATATTTTAACTTCATCGGATCTTGACGCGGACCGCGTTTCCCAAGATCTGCAATTGCTCATCTCTCAAAAAATCGCCGACAATCGCTCGCGACTAGAATACATAGACATGCGTTTTCCGAATAAGGCATTTTATAAATTGAAAAATTAGAATTTATAAATAAAAATCGAGCTTCCGCCCCGAGCAATCGGGGTTTTATTTTTGAGCCAGGAATACGCATCTTCCGGTTTTATTTTTATGTCGCCGATTGGTTTGGCTTGGTTGCCGATTAATGAATTAAGCGATACGGCAAAATAAGAATCTTTTGGCGGTGGGCCAAATGACGACCACCAACCTTCGTATCCGTTTCCTAAATAATAATGTGGTGAACCTCCTCCAAAGTAATCTAAATATATTTTCTGAATATGATTTTTTTCTCTCCATTTGGCTAATCGCCTTAAATCCTGCCCCCAGTCGTAGTTTGAATCTGTCGCAATTTTATAACCATTTTGCAATCCTCTGCCCAATTCATTGTAGTAAGAAAGATAATATGGGAAAGTAAAAATAACTTCCGCAAGCATCCAAACCATTATGAGGGCCGTAAAAATATGCTGTTTAAAATTTACAATTCCCAGCGCAACAAGCAAATAAATAAACGGGAAAGTTGGCAAAACATGCCGGACGCCAATGTTTAATGGATTTAAAATAGAAGAAAGCCAGTAAAAGATTATAAAAACTATCGCGGCGATAACGTAAAAATTTTTCTGTTTCCAGATTTTCTCTTTGGTGCTCGTAAAAATAGCGATTAATGCTAAAAGATATAGTCCCAGTTGTTCTTTGACCAAAGTCAAGATTGGGAAATAAGACCACCAGCCTTTGGAGGAAACTTCGCCCATAAAATAAGCTGTGTTCCCACCGGCCGTCCGTCGGGCTACCATCAAAAATCCATAAAAATACTGTCCCAGCGGACGCGTCAGACTATGCTCTACCAGCCAAAAATCCAGTTTAGCTAGAGACGGATATTTATAGTCGGAAAGAATATAACGGACGTCTTTGATTTGCTGGTCCATCGGATAATTCCACACTTGCCAAATGTAAACAAAATAAATCACGGCAAATCCAACAAGGCCAATTAAAAAAATCTGGCCGATGAGCTCAGCAAATTCGTAAGTAATTTTGGAGTATTTAAACCAAATCCAAAGAAAACCTAAAATTAGATAAAGTGGAGCGAGCAAGAACAATGAAAATTTAAATAAATTAACCAGACCAAAAATAAGTCCGCAATAAATAAGAGATTTTTTATCACGCCGCTCCAAAAATTTTAAAAAGAAAATAATTCCCAAAAAAAATCCGAGCGCCGCGCCAATATCAGTCGTCACAAACCTTGAATGCGCCAAAAAAGTGGGGGAGGTGGCGTAGAAAAATAAAGTCAGAAGCGCGGCTTTATCGCCGAAATTTTTGCGCGCCCACCAAAAAATCAGCCAGCCGAAAAGAATCGCCAACAGCATAAATGGCAGCCGCGACCAAAAAAGAATCCGGTCTGCGTTGTTGCCGGCTTCATATAGAAGATAATTGCCGGTGGTCCATTGGCGGTCGTTGACGTTTTCCATCGTCCAAAATGGCTGTACCGTGATATTTCCTTTCAAGTTTAAAAATATAAGCGGCAACGCGGCCAGGTTTTTTAAAAGTGGGGGATGCTCTGGGTTTAATCTGCCATCTTTAAGCATAAGCGAAGTGTATCCAGCCGGAATATGCGCCACTTCGTCAAAAATCGCAGAATCGTTCCATGACGAACCGAGCATTAGTCCAAACATCACAACCAGCATCAAAACGGCCAAAGTATTCGCAAATTTATCCATAGTTTTAGTTTAATCCAAAAAACTTCAATATAAAAATTGGGTTTGACGTGTTAAATTACTTATGATATTTTAGCAACAGAGAAAGGAGGATAGTATATGTGGGAAGAAAAAACGCTATACGCGGTATTTTTCAACAGGCATCACAGGCGTTGCGGTTTTAGAACGGTGCTCGAGAGAGATTATTTTATGAAAGAGGGCATTGAGCAGGAAACAGAAAATAGAAAGGTTTCAAAATATCGCGTGTACAAAGAACATCTGCGCCAATACGTTCAGGAGAAAGGTTACGACGCGAAAGTTACCCGCGCGCTGTACCTAAACCAAGAGGCTACGTAAGCATATCGATTTTATCTTCTTAGAACCACGAATCCCGGGCTTATATCCAAACGGAGGCCTGGGATTTTTTTATTTTTTTAGAATTGATTAATAAAATCAGTTGTCTATACAACCTTTAACGATCGTGTAAAAGTGTATAGTATGCTAATATTAGAAATAGTATGAAAATATGAGTAAATTAAATCTTACTAAATTAGTGTTAAAAACCATCGACGATTTGGGTATTGCGACCTTAGATTCTTTCTTCCCTAAAAAGTATCCACAAGTGAGAGCGTGGAGGCAACTTTTAGGATTAGATTCGGATTATCAATTTAAGCGCCAAACTTTTTCAGTCATTTTAACTAGATTGCAAAAACAAGGCCTAGTAGAGAGAAAAAGTAATAAATGGGGGATAACGAATTTTGGCAAAAAATTTATCAAAAATATAAAAAAAATTAATGCGCCTACTCTCCCTAAAAAAGATGGGGTTTTAAGGCTTGTAATATTTGATGTTCCAGAGCGTGAGCGGAGAAAACGCGATTGGCTAAGATTAGAATTGATCGCCTGTGATTTTAAGCCGCTACAGAAAAGCGTGTGGATTGGAAATCGGCCGTTACCTCAAGATTTTTTAGAAAATTTAGCTGAATTAAATTTATTACCAAATATTCATATTTTCACAGTACAAAACAAGGGCACTATAAACATTAATTAAAACGCGTCTATACAAATTTATACGATCGTGTGTAAATGTATAGATAGTATATAGTTATAATTTATTATTTTAGCTCCTGTAGATTTTAATAATTTTTTAATACTACAAATCCAGGACTTATATCTAAGCGAAGATTCGGGATTTTTTGTTTTAAAGTTTTATAAATAGTCGGTTTGGCGTCAATTGGAACTATGATGCATTTTGGGTCGCATTCTTTAGAGCCGATTTGATTTGCGGTTAAATAATAAATATTTTTCTCCTTCTGTTTTTTCGCAAAAAAAGTGTCAGTAATAAAAATAATCGGCTGAAAAGACATCGGCGCCCCGCGCACATCAACTTTGTCCACGGAATCCGTGACAACATATTTTTTAATATCCTTCGGCTGGCCATTTAACCAATTTGCCCTTTCGGTAATATCGGTCTCAAAAGCTTCATAAACATTGAAATTGGGCGCCCAGCGGAAAAAATACTGATTAAAAATATAAATTGTGGCGACAATAAAAAAAAGAAAAATAAAAATTTTAAGGCTGGATCTGATTTTTCCCCAAAACCACTCTAGCCCCAGAGCGACAAAAATCATGACCGGAGGGATTAAAACAATCGCGCGGAGCGCGTGCGGAAGAGATTCGTTGGAAAGCGCGACTGGCAAAATCATAACGACAAACCATAATAAAAGAAAAGATTCCGGCCATTTTATTTTTTTTAAAGATAACCAAATTCCAATCAAAAATAAAATTCCTATCGGCCACCAGAGCTGTGGAGAACCGGCAAAATTGTGTCGCCAGTTAAAATCTCCAACAAAATTGAACATTCCCAGAGTTTTTACTAAATTTTCTGAAAATTGGCCAAGCCCCCACACCAATTTGATTGGTGTGGGGGCAAGCGGCTGGGGAATATTAAATATTGATATTGCTGAAGTGCGCCCTAAAAAATCAGCTGGATTTTGGGCGTAATACCAAAGCAAAGGAAGCGCAGCCAAAAACGCCATAAAAATAAAAAGACCGATTAGGCAGGGGGCGCAGTAGTTAGATGTCGGACGTCTAAGTTGCCAATTTTTATAAAACTTCCACAATGGCAGTAGCGCGATAATCGGCGTGACGCGGTAGGCGATATAACTATGCGCGCCCAAGCCAAGAAGCAATCCGGCTAAAATAAAAATGGATTCTCTTTTTTTTCTTATGCCTAAAAATAAAAAATAAAAACTCCAGATCAAGAAAAACGGCGCCATAATCGCGCGAAAACCCATCCGCGAAAAATTAATATGCCAAAAAGAAGTTGCCAGAAAAAAAGAAGCAAACAACGCAACGCGCCCTGAAAACAATTCTTTTGTTAAAAAATAAAGCCCCAGGACTGTAAGTAAGCCAAAAATCGCGCTGGGGAGTCTCAACGCCCAAGGCGTGTGCCCAAAGACCGCGACTGATAGAGACTGAATATTTATAAAAAGGCCTTCTCTCCCGAAATTTTCAGGATAAAAAATTTTCCATTTATTGCCTTCTAGGGCCTGAATAGTATTGGTTCCGTTCATGGCTTCGTCGGACCAAAGCCCCGGCGGAGTATTTTTCAGATCATAAAATCTTAAAAAACCGGCAATTAAAATAATCAAAATCAGCCAATAAACGGAGTTTTTCATGATTTAATTATAGCATGTTATCATAAACATATGGTTCAGGAAGCGGTTAATGAAGAAATAAAATGGCTGGAGGAGCGGCTGGAGGCTAAAAAGAAAGAGCTGGCCGTCGGTGGCGTTGAAGGGCCTGAAAAAGAAATGGTGCGCGAGGTCATAAAAGACGTTTCTTTGGAAAAAACGCCTCCGCCAACTGGTCCCCATGGCGCTGTCGTAGCTGTTTCGGATGACGCCGCCCAAAAGACGGCTTACGCTCTGAAAGAAAAAGAGCACCGGCAGATTATAGAAGGGCTGATAAGTTTGGCGTTCGCCCAGGGGCTGGCTATCGCCGTCAAAGCCGCCAATCATTTAAAAAATCCGCATCTCTTGGATGAATTTCACGACGCGCTGGCAGACAAATATTACGAAAAATTGCTTGCGGCCAGAAAACTTAAAGCATGAATTCTTTCACTTTTTTTTATATTATTTTGCCGATAGTTTTAGCTTTAGTCCTCTGGCTTTTGCTTTTTTTCTCTTACCAAAAAAATAAAAAATTGCGAGGCGTGAGTTCGGGGCTGGGGCTGGCGCTTTATTTAATCAGCGCGCCGGAGAATATCAAGGCCCAAGAAGGCGATGAAATCCAGGCGCTGAAAAATTTCATTACGCAGATGGAGCAATTTTTGAGCGGCCTGGCGACTTTTCAAAGAAAAGGGCTGGCGGAGAAATTATGGGGCAACCCTTCTTTCGCTTTGGAAATCGCATCGCATAATCGCGGGAGCGAAATTTTTTTCTATATTGCTTTTCCCAGAATATACGAAACACTTTTGGCAAATCAGTTGCACGGCGCCTTTCCGGACGCCAAAATGGAAAAAGTTCCTGATTATAATATTTTTAATGTTGAGGGAGCTACTGCTGGAGCTCTTGTGTTAAGCGCAGAATCCCAAATCCTGCCGATAAAAACATACGCTAAATTGGGGGTTGACCCATTGGGAGCAATTACCGCGGCGTTTTCTAAAATAAAAGAATATGGCGAGGGAGCGGCGCTTCAGATAACGCTAAGAGCTGGCGGCGAAAGCATAAAAAAACGTGCGCACATGGCGGCCCAAAAAATAAAAGAAGGGATTTCCCGCAAAGATGTTTTGGGCGGAAAAGGCCTGTGGGGCGCGTTTATAGATATACTTTCCGGAAAAATGGAGAAAGGAAAAGAATCCGCCGGCGGGCGGACTTCGGCTTACGACGAAGAATTGGCTAAGCTCTTTGAGGAGAAAGCCGGCAAGATAATTTTTGAATGCAATATCCGCATTCTGGCTTCGGCCGCCAAAAGCCGAGAGGCCGACGGGCTTTTAAAAAACATTGGCGCGAGCTTTCTACAATTTAACAATCCGGAAGGCAGCGGTTTTAAAATAAAGGAGCTTTCAGGAAAAGCTTTGAGAAAATTAGTTGAAAATTTTTCTTTTAGGTTGTTTGACGAAAAAAATATTGTAAATTTGAATGTTGAAGAAATCGCGAGCATTTATCATTTGCCTTTTTCAACAAAATCGGCTCCAATGGTGCGCACCCTAAAAGCGCGCGAGGCGGCTCCGCCGGTTAATCTTCCAAAAGACGGCCTTTCAATCGGCGTGAGCAAATACCGCGACGAAGAGCGCGAGGTGCGGATTAAAAAAGACGACAGACGCAGGCATTTTTATTCAATCGGCCAGACTGGCACTGGTAAATCCACGTTAATGCAAAAAATGATTATTCAAGATATTCAAAACGGGGAGGGAGTTTGCGTCATTGATCCGCACGGGGATTTGATTGATAAAATTTTAGGGCATGTACCGAAGGAGCGCGCGAATGATGTTATTGTTTTTGATCCGGGAGACATACAGCATCCGATGGGCCTCAATATGCTTGAATATGATCCAAAATATCCAGAACAAAAAAGCCTGATAGTCAACGAACTTTTTGAGATTTTCAACAAGCTTTTTAATATGTCTGTCGCCGGAGGCCCGATGTTTGAGCAATATTTCAGAAATTCCACATCGCTCGTTATGGAAGACCCGGAAAGCGGGAACACGCTTTTGGAAATTTCAAGAGTTTTGTCGGATAAAACGTTTAGGGATTATAAGATTTCAAAATCAAAAAATATCGTTGTCAACGCGTTTTGGCAGCAGATCGCGGAAAAAGCAAGCGGCGAATCGGCTCTCGCCAGCATGGTGCCTTACGTCGTATCAAAAATAGACACGTTTTTGTCAAATGAAATTTTGCGGCCGATTATCGCTCAGGAAAAATCAGCTTTTAATATTCGCGACGTTATGGACCAAAGAAAAATTTTGTTTTTGAATCTTTCCAAGGGAAAATTGGGAGAGCTCAATTCAAGCCTTTTGGGGCTCATTATGGTGGGGAAAATTTTGATGGCGTCGCTTTCGCGCGTTGACACGCCGGAGGACGAACGAAAAGACTTTTATCTTTATATTGATGAATTCCAAAATGTTACGACGAAATCAATCGCTACAATTCTTTCCGAAGCAAGAAAATATAAATTGAATATGACAATTACACACCAATTTATCGGACAGTTGGAAGAAGACATAAAAAAAGCGGTTTTTGGAAACGTCGGCACGATGTGTTCATTCCGCATCGGTTCGGACGACGGAGAATATATGGAAAAACAATTCGCGCCCGTGTTTGCGGCGAACGACTTGCTCAATATTGATAATCTGAACGCTTATGTTAAGCTTTTAATTGACGGCCAAACCTCAAAGCCGTTTAATATGTTTATTCCTTTTCCTCCAAAGGGTTCGGCCGAAATCGCGCAATATCTTAAAGACCTCTCCCGCCAAAAATACTCCCGCCCGAGAGAGGAGGTGGAAGAAGAAATCAGGCGTAGGCATCAGGCTTTATGATTATTAAAAAGGATTATTTAATCGGGGCGGTTGCGGGGTTTTTTACGGGAGCGCTCGCGCTGGTTATTTTAAGTTTTTTGAAAATTTCTTTCCCTTATCAGTATATTATCGCTTTGGTTTTTATTCCGATTCTTTGGGCGGCGGGGGTCTGGTTTGGCGATTTTCTTGGGGCGCGCGCCAAGCCGTTTTTCTCGCAATTCGGGCGCTACGCGGCCGCCGGATTTCTCTCTACCGCGATTGATTTTTCGGTCTTAAATTTTACAAGCTATATCACGGGCGTAACGGCCGGCGTCATAGTCGGCTGGGTTAACGCGCCGGGGTTTTTAATCGCGGTTATAAACGGCTATTTATGGAATAAGCTTTGGGTTTTCGCGCCCCAAACCAGGTTTAGGTCACTTACTGACCCAAACCTGGTTTGGGTCAAAACCGGGCTTTTTGCGGATTTCCCGAAATTTCTCGCCGTTGGCATCGGCGGGCTTATCATCAACAGTGTTCTTATTATAGCGCTTACAACCTACGCGCCCGTTTCAATAATTTCCGCTGTAGGGCCGTCAAAATGGCTGAATGTTGCAAAATTTATCGCCAATATCGCGGTGATTATCTGGAATTTTCTTGGTTTTAAATTTTTTGTATTTTCCGCCAAAGGTGGATCCGCCTCTGGCGGAAAAAAATAATATGTCACAAGTTTTTTACAGGAAATATCGTCCGCAGAGTTTTGAAGATGTGGCGGGGCAGGAAAACACCGTCAAAATTTTAAAAAACGCTGTTGCAAAAAAGCGGATTGCTCACGCCTATCTTTTTTCCGGCCCCCGAGGCACCGGAAAAACCACTGTGGCCAGAATTTTAGCCCGTGAAGCAGGCTCGGCTGAAGAAGATATTATTGAAATTGACGCCGCCTCTTCGCGCGGAATAGACGAAGCAAGGGCTTTACGGGAGGCCGTGCGCATGGTTCCGTTCCGCTCTCAATATAAAACTTATATCATTGACGAAGTGCATATGCTGACCAAGGAATCTTTCAACGCGCTTTTAAAAACTTTGGAGGAGCCGCCGGAGCACGCCATTTTTATTTTGGCCACCACCGAGCTCGCCAAAGTTCCGGATACGATTGTCTCTCGCACCCAGCATTTTCAATTTAATAAAATCGCGATTCCGGATATAGTCGGAGAGCTTAAAAAAATATCTTCGGAAGAAAAACTCGTAGCAGAAGACGACGCTTTAAAACTTATCGCTTTTTTCGCGGACGGCTCCTTGCGGGACGCCGAAAATATTTTATTCCAAATAGCGAGCGGGGGAGAAAAAAATATCAAAGAGAAGGATGCGCGGATGCTTTTGGGGGCGCCGGAGGAGGAAAGCGTGGAAAAAATAATAAAAGCCGCTTTTGGGAAAAATGTTGAAGAAGTTTTGAAACTTTTGGATAAAGTTTTGGAGGAGGGGATTGATCCGGCGCTTTTGGGCAAGTTGCTTTTGCGGAGTTTGCGGGCAATTTATTTTTTGGCGCTTGACCCTAAAACGGAGCGTTTTTTGGAACGCGAATTTTCTTCCGATGAGATTGAGTCATTTAAATCAATGGTTCCGGCGGATGCGGGATGCGCCGAACAAGCCCTTCGTCAAATAATGGAATCATTAGACATCCACACCGACGACTATTCCGCTTCTTTGCCTCTGGAACTCGCGTTAATTAAAATCGCGACGTATAAATAACTAGTAACTAACAAAACGGCCGATAGATGCTTTTCCGCGGAGATCAGTGATAAAAGTGTTGGCTTCAGCGCTGAATTTTTGCTGGCGGAGCTGATTTTGGACATTTTTCCTAAAATCGGCTTCCTGGCCCTTCGGCGGGGTGAGTTTGTTATCTGTAATAAATTTATCTATATCCGCATCAGCAACTTGAACTTTATCCGAAAGTATTTTTTCCAGCTCTTTCTGAGTTGTTACCTGTTTGATTAAATCGTCTTTCGTCATATTTCTCATAGAAAGCGCTTGATCCAATGTTTGACCTTGGGTTTTTACCTGCCCCTCTATATCTTTTAAAACAGCGTCTATTTCTTCTTGTGGAACGAAAATACCCTTTCTTTTAGCTTCGCCGTTAATAAGCTTCTCTGTAATAAGATTATCAAGAACTGCCTTTCCGGATTGTTTTTCAAGCATACTGATAACTGACAACCTGCTGATAGGCGAACCATTCACCGTTGCTGCGATAAAGAGTCCCTTATACATATATCCGAGCACGGCTATAATTACTGCCGCCAAGACAAGAAAAGACCTAAAATTAATAATCTTTTTGCTAAAAACAGACTTTATATAGTTGTTCATAGGTATTAGTATACTATATATAAAAAAATGAAGAGTGTGCATAGCGTGATGCAAAACTATTGAACCATGACGCGGTCTAGATATTTTTAGAAACATATGTTAAACTTATATTAGAAAAATTGAGATTGAAACCCAAAAAGAGGAGGTGAGTTTAATGCGCGATTATAAAGATGCGGAAAATGCATTCATTTTTCTGGCTTGCAATGGACTGCGATTAAGGCTGCTTAATTTTCAATATGAAGCATACCGTTGCGATCAAAAATTTTCCGACCAGAAATGGATTACTGAAAATTTCGGCAAAGATTCACGGATTTTTACGCTCATGTGCCAATTTAAATGGTTTGAGCTTTTCTCAAATGAAGAGTGGCTAGATCTCCTCAAAATTGCTGAAAAATTTAATGAACTTTTAGATAGGAGTCTCGCCAAGCATATTGAAATCATCGCAAAATATTTTCCAACCGAAGTGCTGGAAGTTCCGGGCTTTCGTCCGCCAATAGGATTTATGCATTAATTAGCGCGCCTATTTTTCGCGAATCGCGGAGGACGGGCTTTTTTATTTTATCAATTATATGAATCTGGGATTTATTTTTGAGCTTTTATTATGTTGAGTATTTTTTCTACTTTTTTAATGCTTTCCGAATCGTATATTGAAATCGCTAGGGCTTGCGGATTTATTTTTTTGAGCGCCGATAATTTTTCTTTCACTTCCTTTTCGCCCCACAAATCGTTTTTTGTAAGAAACAGATATTCCTGTTTTTCCAAAAGTTCTTTTTTGTAGGCGCCCAGTTCTTTGCGTATTATTTCGTAATCTTTTTTAGGATTCGCGGACTCCGCCGAAATAAAATGAAAAAGTATCCGGGTGCGCTCAATATGGCGCAAAAATTGTATGCCCAGCCCTTTCCCGTCAGAAGACCCTTCAATTAGTCCGGGAATATCCGCCAAAATAAGCTCATAGTAGGCGCCGAGAGAAGGTTCCAGAGTCGTGAAGGGATAATTAGCGACCTTGCTCCGCGCTTTGGTGAGAACATTCAACAAGCTTGATTTGCCGGCGTTAGGCAGGCCCACAAATCCGACATCGGCAATAAGCTTAAGTTCCAGCCGGAGTTCAAAACTTTCGCCAAGGATGCCCGGCTGAAATTCTTTTGGCGAAGTATTAACGGAAGAACGAAAATGAAAATTGCCTCTGCCGCCCAGCCCGCCTTTCGCGAGCAAGATTCGCGCGCCGATCTTTTCTATTTCAATATCCTTGCCGGTCGCGAGATTATGAATAATTGTTCCCATGGGAAGTTTTAATATCAAATCTTTTCCGGCGTTGCCGTCGCGAAATTGCCCGCGGCCGTCTATGCCGTCCTCTGCCGCGGATTCTTTTTTGAAACGGAACTGGCCCAAAGCGCCGAGGTCCGATACTCCCACCGCGTAAACATTTCCTCCATCGCCGCCTCTTCCTCCGACTGGCCCCAGGCTATTTACATTTTTATTAAAAGCCACAGAGCCCTTGCCGCCTTTGCCGGCGGAAATTTTTATTGTAATTTCGTCAATCAGCATAGATACGCCCATCCTAGCTTAAAAACGGATAAGGTGGTAGAATAGAAACCTATGAAACTGTCGGAAACAATGAAACTGGAGCTGGACAGGAGATTTCAAAAAGTGCTGGCAACTCCGGCGAGCTTTGATTTTCTCGTGGCTATTCATGATTTTGTCCAATATATTGAACTTAGCTCTCTTTCAAAACGGCTTCCCATACAATACGCGCATTTGAAACAAATTTATCAGGGAGTGAAAGATTCTGGCGCTAAATCAAAAGGCGACTTGGGGCACGCGAGATATATGGTCATCCATGATTTGAACCGGATACAGAATAACGAATTTTCTCAAAATAATTTATTTTGGCGAAAGCAGGAATTCTTCCGGAAACTGGCGATTGAAATCCACGAAAAACTAAATCCGAGTTTTTAATAACTGTGTATCCTGAATAAAATCCGAACTTTTTACCAAAACAATCCGAGCGAGGACTAATCTGCGCGCCTCGTCCGCTCCCTGCGGTCGCGGGAGCAAAAACCAAAAATTTTCCTTACCTTTCTTCTTTTTCTCGGCGGGGGGTGTGGGGGGAGCCGACAAAAAATGGAAAGGAAATTTTTGGTTTTGCTTCGCTGTTTCAGACTACTAAAAGAGCAATCTTATTTCAATATTTTTGTTTGCTCTTTTCTCCGTCCTCACGGCGAGACGAGGCGCTTCCTCTCCGCGTTTGGTGGTAGCTTGAAACTCTGTGCCTTCGACAACGGACAGTGATAACTCATAAAGCGGATTGTGCTAAGCACAAACAAATCTATATGTGCTTGCCCCGCCCGCCCTGTGCGCGCACAACCCCCCGCCGTTTTTAGGAAATATTATAAAACGGCGGGGATTGCTCCCTTAAAAGATAAAGCTTATTAAAATTCCGTACACCGCGAACTGAATTGCTAGATAAACAGTCTCCATCCAAAAAAATTCAAAATGTCGGACTGCAGAACTTTTTCCCATCGTGGCTAAAACATGTGCGCTCCAGAGAAATAGACCCATCACGAGTGCATAGCTAATACCTGCGAGCATTGAAGCGTGATTGACCGTAAGAACAGAATAGCCATACGAAAGCACTATGCCTTGCACAACCATAGAACTAAGACCGAGTATCGGCTTCACATCCTCTCCGAAATACTTCCACGCCATATACTTCGTTCTAAATATCTTCATGTGCCACAAAACAGCCAAAGGAAATGTGACGACGATATATGCAATTGTTCCAAGTAAAATTTGCATATGTTTTAGGCAGCTTCAAATCTTGCCTTATTTTCAACCATCCACTTCTGCTGTTCTGCCTTCTTCTCCTCGTCGGAGAGTCCAGCCTTGCCCTTCATCACGTCGGCGTGTGCCTGCATATAGTGTGGCATAAGTGCCTTCATCCATACTTCAAATGTTTCGCCTTCCGCCGTTACTTCGCACAAATCGCATTTTAGAGTTTTCATAGTGTTTTTAGTTAGTTGTGAGTTAATGTTTTCGACCTTTTCATTTTAGCACAAATTTAATACTTTCACCCACAAGTTTTTTCAACTGATGTTCATTTCCGAGTATTTGTTTTGAAAGCACCGCGTACTCTTTTTTGACATGACCTTTTGAAAAATACTTGAGGTGTCTTGCTTCTTTCTTTTGGAAAAGATCATCAAGCACATCTGGTGGAAGTCTAAGCGCAACACCAAACTTTCCGCATGAGATGAATATTTTTCCGCTCACATATCCACCAACTGCCCCAAAAACATTTTTGAATTCTAACCTGTGTGTTGTGGGAAGTTTTGGACGAGCTTGTTTAAGTAGCGTTGTTACTTTGTTGAGATATTTATTTTCCATGAATTGCCAACTTTTTTACAGCATGTATCTCAATCTGCTTTTCGGGGTTTGTAATTTCTGCAAGAAACTCAAAATCTGTTTTTGAGAAAAGACTTGTTGGAACTGCAAGCAATCTTTTTTTTGCAACCTTTATCGCTGGCTCCGACTTATCAATTCCAATCCAATTACGATTTAATTCTTGTGCCGCGACAAGTGTAGTCCCTGAACCGCAAAAACAATCAAGAACCAAGTCACCCTCGTTTGAGGAAGCTCCAACTATAAACTTTAGCAAATCAAGATTTTTTTCCGTAGGATAAGCAGGATATTGAGGGTCTTTGAATTCCCAAATATCCTGCATTTTTTTCCCATCTCTTTCGTCAACAAAAATCTTTTTTCGCGGCACACCATTTGACGACCATTCAATAAGCCCTTGTTTATCCCATTCTTCAAGAACGACTGGGTCGCTTCGCCAGTGTCTTCCCTTTGGTGGCATCACCCCACGCCATTCTTTGCCAGTATTGCCGTTTGCAGTCTCGCCGGGGGCATGGAGAGGAATGGTAGTATACTTTCTACTGTCTTTATCGGTTTTCTTGAATAAACGCTCTATATCGTCATCAGAATAAGGAGATTTTGGATCATTCCATGTAGGATTTTCTGCTTTGGAATAAAAAAGGATTAAATCTTTAGTATTTCCGTATGCTTTTCGTTGGAAATTTTTAGGATTGCACTTAACTCGCGTAATATCATTTCTAAAATTTTTTATTCCAAAAACTTCGTCCATTATAAGTTTTACATAATGTCCGATTTTGTAATCAATATGCAAATAAATTGAACCGCGATCTGACATCAATTCTCGTAGCAAAATCAATCTCTCGCGCAAAAACTCCAAAAATTCTGCTCCTATTAAAGTATCGCTGTACGCAATTGCGTCCCCATTACTACTACTGATTGTGTTTGCGCGATCCTCACTAATTTTGAAATGTCCGTTAGTCGCAAATGGGGGGTCAATATAAATTAAATCAACCTTGCCTGAATAATCATCAAGTAAAGTTTTGAGGGTAGAAAGATTATCGGCATATATAAGCTTATTTTTTGCTCCTTTGCCCGATACAGTTTTTAGCTCTGCTCTCGAAGTTTTTTCGAGAATATCTTTCTCAGGTTTTTTATTGTCATAAGTGATAAACATAACATCTATATTTGATAGAGAAATTCGCGCAAAACAAGAGCACTCATAATGTTTTCTTTTTTGAGCTTGCCTGTAATGTCCTTATACATTTTATTTTTACCCTCAATATAAAGAACGCCATCAAGAATTGCGACAGTTATTGCTTTTACACCTTTTGCTTTTACTGTCGCAATAGCATCGTTGAATTGCGCGTTTTGATGTCCGCCAAAATCAGTTAGAAATTTTGCCTCACCGATAACATATTTTCCGTTGAAGCGACCAATAAAATCTAAACCTTTATTATGTTTATAGTTCAGATGTTCGCGGGCAAAAGCCATCATTTCGGCATCGCTGGCATCCAAGATAGCGTTTCCTTTCACTTTCAAAAATTCATCGAGTTTTACCGGTTGAATTCCTAACGCTTTCTTATTAAGCCAGCGTTTGAAAAGCGGACCAATTTGACGATTTGTTTCCTTTGGTTCAGAACAACGAGCAAAAATCTTATCAAGCCCCATTTCATACAAGCGTCCAGAAAGTCGGGCAGAAGTTGCAGGATTTCGTTCTAACGCAGTTTTGTCTCGTTTTAGGTAAGCAACATAGGAATTTTTAATCGGAAACAAATCTAGTTTCAAAAGATTTTTCATAAGCGTAACATTGTCCCGCTTTTCAAATGCCTTTTCTACGCCTTTCCAAAGTTCGCCGTTAGGTTCGCGTATTCCGTCCGGAATTGTTGGATATACTTGAAATAGATCGTCTAAGTAGCTCCGCTGACTTGCGTATTCAATGCTTAATTTTGTCCAAGGGTTTATGTTCTTTTTCATAGCTTTATTTTAACAATTCATCGCTCGAAACACCAAGTGCTTTGGCAATATTGGTAATGGTTGAAAGTGTCGGATTTGTCTTTCCATTTTCAATATTGCTTATAAAACTTCGGCTAACGCCGAGTGTTCGGACAATATCGCCTTGTGTAATGCCTTTTTCTGTTCGGATGCGTTTTAGGTTTCTACCTAATTTCGCGGACTCGCTTTTCATATCCACAGTATAACATTAACATTTACATTATACACCAATATTATAGTATAATGTAATATGGTAGCGGCGAAGCAAAACCAAAAATTTCCTTTCCATTTTTTGTCGGCTCCCCCCACACCCCCCGCCGAGGAAAAGAAGAAAG